>NZ_JBFRYC010000003.1:0-555552 GCF_040892615.1 Thioclava arctica | reverse complement strand
AAGACCGGCGTTCTGACTTCGAGCATCGGCGACTATCTCGGCTCGGCTTCGATCTCGACCGACTTCGCGAAATAATCAGCGCTTCCAGGGCGACGCCTTGCAGCGCAACAAAGCCGCTCCTCTGGGGCGGCTTTTTAAGTTGCGGATCGCAGAAAACATAGATTGCGCCAGAAGCGGCCAAATTTTCGCCATGACGTTAGGTCAAAAAGGGTGGAACGCGCCAGAAAAGCGGCCGGAAACGACGAGAAGGACTAGAAAAATGAACAAGACCCTTTTGAGCAAATTCCGGGTTTTCCTGCGCGGCGAAGATGGTGCCGTTACGGTGGATTGGGTGGTTTTAACCGCCGCGATCGTTTCCCTCGGAATGCTGGTCGGCGTGGTGATTTGGAGCAAGACCGGCACCGCAGCAGGCAACATCGCTACCTTTATTGGCGAGCGTAGCATCAATACCAGCTCGTTCTAAACGCCGCACGGATTTTGACTGTTCGCCACGACGCAGTCTTGGCTCGGCCATGATCTCGCCATGATCGCGTGCATAATAATGGATGAATGCCGGGGATTGTCTCCGGTTTGAATACGAAAGGGTAGAACAATGCGTATGATCTTCGCTCTGTTCCTCGCCGCAGGCATCGGCCTTGCCGTGGTAGCGGTTTACATGGCGCAAGGCCAAATCGCACAGTTCCAGGCCGAGCGTGACCATTACGCCGAGCTGCAGAAAAAATTCCCGCGCCTTGCGGATGTCGTGGTTTCTAAGAGGGAACTGAAATACGGCGCGCGCTTCACGCAAGAGGATCTGGCCGTCGTCAAGGTGGAGGCCGATGCCGTGCCGCCTGGCGCCTTTCAGCGCATCGTTGCCAAGCAAGGAACCCCCGAAGCGAAAACTGCCGTGTTCCTTGAGGGAGAGACCCGCCCAAGGGCCATGCTGCGCTCGATTGAGCCATTTGAACCCTTGTTGGCGAAAAAGGTCACAGAACCGGGCGTTGACGCGGGTATCATGGCCAATCTGGCCCCCAACCAGCGCGCTTTCACCATTCAGGTGAATGTCTCGACTGGTGTTTCAGGGTTCTTGCGTCCGGGCGACCGGGTGGATGTCTACTGGTCAGGCAATATCAACGGCGAGCCCGTCACCAAGCTGATCCAGCCAAGACTGAAACTGATCGCCATCGACCAAAGCGCGGATGCAGATCGCACCGCAGAAACGCAAATTGCGCGCACCGTCACCGCAGAAGTCAGCCCCGAGCAGGTCGCCGCTCTGACCTTGGCGCAGTCCACCGGAAGCCTGACACTGTCGCTCGTCGGCGCGCTGGACACCAAGCAAGTCGGCAAGATCGAGATTGATCGCAACCAACTCTTGGGCATCCAGGAAAAGCAAGTTGAGAAGGTGGTCGCCAAGAAGGTTTGCACGATCAAGACCCGTAAGGGGAGTGACGTCGTCGAAACCGAGATCCCCTGCACAAACTGACAAAATGCCTCAATTCAGAGGGTTGAGCGAGGCCCACTGCGGCCTCGCTTCGTATATGTGGCAGTTTCCCCACATCAAGAATGCCGCTCAAAGCTTTGATTCTTGCAATAAAAACAGGATTGCGGCATTGTTCCCATTAATAATGGACAAAACAGTCCCAAAGCGGGCGTTAAGACCTGTGACGTGGCGTGATCGGAGAGGCAGGGTCACAATGGAATTGAGAACGCTTATTAAGGCTTGCTTATTAGCTACGGCTATTGGGTTTAGTGTCGTGCCGTACGTGCAGGCGGATACACTGAAAATTATGTCGGGAACAACTCAGGCACCGTTGAATGTGCCGATGAACCGTGCGGTGGTCGTCGAAAGCGATGTCCCCTTCTCGGAGCTGTCGATCGCCAACCCCGGCATCGCAGATGTCCAAACGCTTTCAGACAAATCGATTTATGTGCTGGGAAAACTGCCTGGGCGCACGACGATGACGATCCTCGGTGAGGGTGGCAAACTGATCTCAAACGTAGATGTTCAGGTCACCCCGGACATCGCAGAGTTCAAAGAGCGCCTGAAACAAATTTTGCCGGGTGAGAATATCGACGTGCGCACGGCCAATGACGGGATCGTCCTGTCGGGCACCGTGTCTTCGGCGCAAAAGCTTGACCGGGCGCTGGATCTGGCAAAACGCTATGCACCGGACCGGGTGTCGAATCTGCTTTCGGTTTCAGGCACGCAACAGGTCATGCTGAAGGTTCGCTTTGCAGAAATGCAGCGCTCCGTGGCCAAGAACCTGTCCTCTTCGCTTGCCGTTCGCGGCATTGTCGGCGGTGGCAGCGGCGCTGTTGGGACGATTGGCGGCACTGGCAACTTCACTCAAAGCGGCGCCATCGGCAACGCGTTTGACAACGGAACCCTTCCGATCTCCAGCGACAAAACCGGGGCAATCGGGATGGGCTTTACCGCTGGCAATCTGGAATTCGCAGTGCTTCTAGAGGCGCTGGAATCCAAAGGTGTCGTGCGCACTTTGGCTGAGCCGAATCTGACTGCGCTATCGGGTCAACAGGCCGATTTCCTCGCAGGTGGCGAATATCCGATCCCGGTCGTGAACGACAATACGGTTTCGGTGCAATATAAGCCCTTCGGCGTTGAACTGGCTTTCACCCCGCGCGTTGTCGATGGCGACATCATCAACCTTGAGATTGCAGCTTCGGTATCGGCCATCGATACTTCGGTTTCGATGACTCAGGGCGGGTTCAGCGTCAACGCCTTCAAAAAGCGCTCGACGTCGACCACGGTTGAAATGCGCGATGGCGAAAGCTTCGCGATTGCCGGATTGCTGCAAGACGACTTCACCGATCTCAACGGGCAAATCCCATGGCTTGGCGATGTTCCGATCTTGGGCGCGCTGTTCCGCTCGGCCGAGTATCAGCGCAAGCAATCCGAGCTTGTGATCATCGTGACGCCGCATCTGGTGTCGCCCATCAAAGGTCAGGCGCTTGCCTTGCCGACCGATCGGGTAAAGCCGCCGACAGAATCGGAACTGTTCCTTTACGGAAAGGTGCAAGGCAAGAACCGCAAGCCAACCAAAGGGCCGGCGGCAGAAGTTGCCAAGCAAGACTTTTCCGGCTCCTATGGTTATGTGATGGAGTAAGTGATGAACAGGCTCTGGCATACGATGCGCAACATGGCGCTCATTCTGACGGCAGGTCTGGCATTGGCCGCTTGTTCGGAAGGAACGCGAATCCTGAACTCAGAGGCCGGCTCGGATCTTGATCCAAAGCGCGGCGGCTTTGGATCGGCGACGAACCAAAACCTCGCGATGATGACAGGCGATCAGTCTTATGCGATCAATCTGACGCGGAAATTTGCAGCTGATGTGCCCAATACGGTGCATTTCGCTTTCAACTCTTCCGTGCTGGAACCGCAGGCGCGCCAAATTCTGCTGCAACAGGCCGATTGGATCAAACAGTTCCCCGAAGTGCGCTTCCGCGTCTACGGGCATACCGATCTCGTCGGCTCGAACGCATATAACAAGGCGCTCGGCCTACGCAGGGCGCGTGCGGTGGTGAGTTTCCTAGAGGCACAGGGCATCTCGCGCCGCCGCCTTGAGGCTGTGGTGTCCTTCGGCGAGACACAGCCGTTGGTCTACACCCCTGCCCCGAACGAGCAAAATCGCCGCACCGTTACCGAGGTGTCGGGATTTGTCAGTGGCGGCAAACCGATCCCGATGGATGGCAAATATGCCGAAGTGGTCTATCGCGAATACATCCGGTCGGCCTCGGTCGTGCCGATCACCAAGGTTAATACCGCATCTCCTGGCGCTGGCGGCGGCGGCTGATCGCAATTTGAGAACAATCAACATGACTGGAGAGGCGAGCTTGGCAACAAAGCTCGCCTTTCTTCATTATAGTCGCGCAAAATCCCACAATTGAAACAGTCTGGCCCCAATCTCGCCAAGATTGGGCAACAGATTAGTCCTCAGCAGAAAAGGCGTGGCACGAGTCGTGCCGGGTTTGGCGATGAAGCACGGGGCAGAAACGACCCCGACATCGTAAGCCCGCTGAGCAAAGGACAGAGGCAATGAGTGCAGCAGCTATGATGACTCCGGAGCCAGCGCCGATTCAGGCCTGCACGGTTTCGCGTGATGTCGCGAACTTCGATCTTCTGATCGAGGATATGGAAACCGAGCTCGGCGAAAACTGGGGGGATCTCAGCTTTGACGAAGCGGTGATTTTCTTGGGTCAACCCGATGCAGAGCATCTTGAATTCATCGCAATCGCTGTTGATGGCGATGATGAAGATGAGCTGGCGAAGATTTCCGGGATCATCATCACCGCGAAAGAGAATGGCATCCGCGTGATCTTGATCGCCGAGGAAGTCAGCCCGATCGCTCTGCACCAGTTGTTGCGCCTTGGCGCAGATGATTTCGTTCCCTACCCGCTTCCCGAAGGCGCGCTGCATGACGCGATCGAGCGCCTGGGCGACAGCGACATTCCCGCTCTTCCTCCCCAAGCCGCAAGCCCCGCCTACCAAAGTGGTCGCGGCCGCGATGGTGTGGTTCTGCCTGTGCATGGTCTGTCCGGCGGCGTCGGTGCAAGTACGTTTGCGGTGAACCTTGCCTGGGAAATGGCAACGGTCCACGACGGCAACAAGAAGGCCACCAACCCATCACCGCGTGTCTGCTTGCTGGATCTTGACCTGCAATACGGCGCAACCGCGACATATCTTGATTTGCCGCAGCGCGAAGTGGTTTACGAATTGCTCAGCGATACCGACAATATGGATGCGGACAGCTTCCGTCAGGCATTGCTGGCCTATAACGACAAACTCCATGTGCTGACCGCGCCGACCGATATGTTGCCGCTGGATTTGATCAATGGCGAGGATGTCGAACGCCTGATCGAAGCTGCGCGCGCGCAGTTCGATTTTGTCATTATCGACATGCCCTCGACCGTCGTCAGCTGGACCGAGACGGTGATCAACAAGGCACAGCTTTATTTCGCTCTGCTCGAGTTGGACATGCGCTCGGCGCAAAACGCGCTGCGTCTTTTGCGCGCGCTCAAGGCCGAAGGGCTGCCCACTGAAAAGCTGCGCTATGTGCTGAACCGGACGCCGAAATTCACCGATCTCAACGGCAAGGCCCGCGTGAAACGCCTCGCCGAGAGCCTTGATATTTCGATCGAGTTGCAACTGTCCGACGGCGGCAAGGCGATTACCCAGGCCAATGACCACGGCCTCCCGCTTGCGCTGTCAGCGCCGAAATGCCCGCTGCGCAAAGAAATTCAGAAACTCGCAGGCTCGCTCGTCGCGCTTGGCGAAGCCGCAGAAGCCGCGGCTCGATAGAAAGGAGCGGGTGACATGTTCTCACGCTACAAAAAAGATGCGGCGACCAAGGCAATGACGCCCCCGCCAATGGCGAGCGCCGATGCCGCGCCCGTCAAACCCTCGGTGCGCAAGCCGCTGCCGGTGGCCAAGGCCGCGGCACCCGCAGCGACCGTGGACAAAGAGAAAAAGCGCAAGCTGCGGATGCAGGAACTCAAGGTCGAGATGCACAAGCGTCTTCTTGAGAACCTGAACCTTGCCGCGCTTGAGCACGCCTCCGAAATGGATCTCAAAGCTGAGATTGCAGACATCACCTCTGAGGCGATGATCGAAATGTCGGTCGCGCTGAACTCGCAAGATCGCCAATTGCTCCATCAAGAGCTGTATGACGAGGTGATGGGCCTTGGTCCGCTTGAGCCACTTTTGAAAGACGAGACGGTCAACGATATTCTGGTCAATGGCCCCCAGCAAATCTTCGTCGAACGCAACGGTAAGCTAGAACTCAGCGAGATCACCTTCAAAGACGAGACGCATCTGCTGCGCATCATCGACAAGATCGTGTCGGCGGTGGGGCGGCGTGTGGACGAATCCAACCCGTATGTTGACGCCCGTCTTGCCGATGGCTCGCGTTTCAACGCGATGGTGCCTCCGGTTGCGGTGGACGGCTCGCTGGTGTCGATTCGTAAGTTCAAAAAAGACAAGCTGGCGATCGACGATCTGGTGAAATTTGGTGCCTTTACCGAAGAAATGGCCGCCTATCTTCAGGCTGCCGTCTCGACGCGCCTGAACGTCATCGTTTCAGGTGGTACGGGTTCGGGGAAAACGACGACGCTGAACGCGCTGTCGTCTTTCATCGACAATTCTGAGCGCATTCTGACAATCGAAGACACGGCGGAACTTCAGCTGCAACAGATCCATGTGGGACGGATGGAAAGCCGTCCGCCCAACGTCGAGGGCAAAGGGGCGGTCACCCAGCGTGACTGTCTGCGCAACGCACTGCGGATGCGTCCGGACCGGATCATCGTGGGCGAAACGCGTGGCGAGGAAGTCATCGACATGTTGCAGGCCATGAACACCGGCCACGACGGTTCGATGACCACGATCCACGCGAACTCTGCGCGCGATGGCGTGTCCCGTCTGGAAAACATGATCGCAATGTCGGGCATCGAGATGCCGATGAAGGCAATGCGCAGCCAGATCGCGTCGGCTGTAAACCTGATCGTACAGGCCTCGCGTCTGCAAGACGGCTCGCGTCGGATGGTCTCGATCACCGAAGTGACCGGCATGGAAGGTGATGTCATCTCGATGCAGGAAGTCTTCCGCTACGAGCGCCTCGGCCTCGCCCCGGATGGCAAAATCATCGGGCGGTTCACCCCGACCGGCGTGCGCTCGCACTACTCAGACCGCTTCAAGCAGTGGGGCTATGACTTGCCTGCCTCGATCTACGAACCCGTTCAGGACTGAGGAGTGTCACGATGATTTCCATCACGCCTATCATCTATTTGCTGATCTTCGTCGCTGTGCTGCTTTTGGTCGAAGGTCTGTATTTGCTGGTCTTCGGCAAATCAATCTCGCTGAACAATCGGGTCAACCGCCGCTTGGAGATGCTCGAAAAGGGCGAACGGCGCGATGAAGTGCTTGAGCGGCTGCGCAAGGAGGCGACCCAACACCTCAGCGCGAAATCCATTCCATTCTATTCGATCCTCGCGACCAAGGCGCAAAAGGCCAATATTGCGTTCTCGCCCAAAGCGCTGATCGGGATCATGGTCGGGGCGACGTTCCTTGCCTTTGGTGCGCTGTCCATTGCTTCGAATGCCGGCATCTATATCCGCGTCGCCCTGTCCTTTGGCATGGGTGTGGGCGGGGTCTATTTCTGGGTGCATTCAAAAGCCAAGAAACGCATGGCGCTGTGCGAAGAGCAGCTTCCCGACGCGGTCGAACTGATGGTGCGCAGCTTGCGTGTTGGGCACCCGCTAGCCTCGGCGATCCAAGCCGTCGCACGCGAGATTCCTGACCCGATGGGAACCGAATTCGGCATCATCGCCGATGAGGCGGCTTACGGGCGCAACATTGCCGAGGCGATCTCGGAAATGGCCGAGCGTCTGGATATGCAGGATTTGCGCTTTCTTGCGGTGGCCGTGTCGATCCAGCAAAGCTCGGGGGGGAACCTTGCCGAGGTGCTTGACGGTCTGTCCAAAGTCATTCGTTCGCGTTTCAAACTGATGCGCCGCGTGAGTGCGATTACTGCGGAACCGCGCTGGTCCGGAGTGTTTCTTTCGGCCTTCCCTGTCGTGATCATGGTGATCATTCAGGTTGCCTCACCGCACTATTACGATGAAGTGAAAGACACATCAGCTTTCATCCCCACCGCCATTATCGTTTTCGTTCTTCTGGGGGCAAATGTGCTCTTTATGAAGATCATGACCACAATCAAGGTCTGAGAGGCATCTCATGGATTTCGCTGCCATCAACACTTCACTCGTGAACATGCTCGGCCCGATGGGGCCCATGATCGCCCTTGTCGGCGTTGCCGCATTGCTTGTGCTGGCCGCCCTCCCCGCATTGTTGAAAAAACGCGAGGACCCCTATGAAAAGCTGCGTTCAAGCCGCACCTCTGCGAGCGCTCGTTCCGGGAGAAATGGCGCGGCAAGCGGGGATCAAAAGCTTCGCCAAACGGGCTCGGACAAGCTCGACAAATACGCGTCGTTCCTCGAGCCCCAAAACGCCGAGGAATTGACGGAGTCGAAGAAATGGATGCAACGCGCGGGCTATCGCGGCCCCGACGCGGTGCGAAATTTCCACGCAGCGCAGTTTGCTGCCGGTCTGATTTTGCTCGCATTGGGCGTGCTTTATGTGGTGATCGCCAACTCCTCGAGCGAGCAAGGGTTGACCTCGACCATGACGATCGTTGCGATTTTGCTGCCCGGTGCCGTGGGCTATTACGCGCCCAAATACTGGGTGGATAAACGCGTGGAGGCCCGCACCGCTGAAATCCAGAACGGGTTTCCGGATTCGCTTGATATGCTCTTGGTCTGCGTTGAAGCGGGGCAATCGCTTGATCAGGGGATCATTCGGGTGTCCAAAGAGCTGAAGAAATCCTACCCGGCGATGGCCGAGGAATTCGCGATGGTCGCCCATGAGATCAAAGCAGGCTTGGATAAAACCGATGTTTTGCGCCGTTTTGGCGAGCGTTCGGGTGTGTCCGATATTGCGAGCTTTGTTACGGTGATGATCCAGTCGCAGCAATTTGGCACCTCTATTGCCGAGGCTTTGCGGCTTTATTCGGCCGATATGCGCGACAAGCGGGTGATGCGCGCCGAAGAGGCGGCAAACAAGATCCCCACCAAAATGACACTGGGCACCATGATGTTCACCGTTCCGCCACTTCTGATCATCCTTGTCGGCCCATCGGTCTATGGTATGATGCAGAACTTCGCGAAAATGGGCATGTAAACGCATGATTTTAAGGCCGCGCGGCGCCGCTTTTGCCGCATTCTTGGTTCTCGCACTGGCCGCCTGTTCTACGGGCGGCCTTTCGGGTGAAAAAGACGGCCCCTTCGCACCAGGTTCGAAACCGGGGGCCGAGGCCGTGGACGGTCTCACGGTTGGGCATCGCCTGATGGCGGCGGGCGAATATGAGCTCGCGTTACGCGCCTATTATCGCGCGGCCGCCGAACAGGGGGCGACGGTCGATGTGCTCTCCGCGATTGGCTCGGCAGATCTGAAACTGGGTCGGCTCAATCAGGCCGAACAGATGTTGCGCCGCGCCACGGAAAGCGACCAGACCTTTGTCCCCGCCTGGAACAATCTCGGGGTCGTGCTGATGAACCGGGGCAAATATGCCGAGGCCGCGCGGGTCTTTCACACCGCCTACGCGCTGGACAGTGGCCAATCGGACGCGATCCGGCAAAACCTGCGCCTCGCGCTCGCAAAAATTCAAAAACCGAGTTACGCTCCGCCTCAGGATGAACAGTTCAAGCTCGTCAGACGTGGGGTAGGTGATTATCTTTTGCTGACGAAGCACTGAGGCTCGAGCAAAAAGGACGCACAAACATGCGCCATCCCGTATTTCTGGCAGCCCTTGCGGGCTGCGCTATCACGACTCTTTCCGGCTGCATGGGCAATAGCAGCGATGCAGAAGTCGCCCGCGCCATGAAAAGCGTGAACGCCGTTGATGAGACCAACCTCTCAAACATCATGCTGACCGTGGCAGACCCCAACGAGGCGGTTAACTACTTTGCTCGCACCGCCAAGGAAAGCCCCGATCGGATCGACATTCGTCGCGGGCTAGCGAAATCGCTGGTGCGTGCGGACAAGCCCGATCAAGCGGTGAAAGTCTGGCAATATATTCTGACGATGCCCGGCGCCACGGACGAAGACAAAGTGATGCTCGCCGATGCCCAGATCCGCGCCAATGACTGGTCGGGCGCGAAAACGACGCTCGACACGGTCCCGCCGACGGTCGAAACTTTTGATCGCTATCGTCTTGAAGCGATGGTGGCCGATAGTGAAAAGCAATGGAAAAAAGCCGACAGCTTTTATGAGACCGCGGCTGGGCTAACGACAAAACCCTCGGGCATCTACAATAACTGGGGCTTTTCCAAGCTGACACGGGGCGATGCCAAGGGGGCAGAAAAGCTGTTCAAAGAGGCGCTGACCTACGACCCCAATCGCTTCACCACCAAAAACAACTTGGTTCTGGCGCGCGCCAGCCAAGGCAAATATGAGCTTCCCGTGATCGAGATGACGCAATCTGAGCGCGCGCATCTGCTGTATACCGCCGGGCTTGCCGCCGTGAAGCGGGGCGATGTGACGATGGGCAAGACGCTGTTGCAAGACGCCATTGACACCAATCCCCAATATTTTGCGGAAGCTGACCGGGCGCTGAAGGCACTTGATCAGGGCGCACCGGGCACGATCAGAGGCTAAGCGCATGCTCCATCTGGCTCAGTCGCAAGCGGCGCTTGCGTTTCTGGTATTGATCACCCCGATATGCGCATGGGTGGTCTTTACCGACTTGAAGTACATGAAGATTCGCAACAATGCGGTCTATGCGCTTTTGGCGGTTTTCGCGGTTGCAGGGCCGATTTTGATGCCTTTCGACCTGTACGCTTGGCGCTGGGTGAACGCGCTGGCGATCTTTGCGCTGGGGTATATCCTCAACCAGATCGCGCATTTCGGCGCGGGGGATGCAAAATTCGCCGCCGCCGCTGCGCCCTATTTCTCGACCAACTCGGATCACATCATGCTGATGGTGATGTTGTTGACCGCCTTCTTGCTGGCGGCGTTCACCGCCCATCGGATAGCGCGCTCCATCCCTGCCTTGCGCGCCATGGCCCCCGATTGGGTGAGCTGGACACGCAAGGATTTTCCGATGGGTTTGGCCTTGGTTGGCACGCTTTGGGCCTATTTGCTGATCCTCGCAATCTCAGGCTAAGCGCGGCGATTACGACTTGGGTGGCACTGGCTTGAACAGCAGATAGATCGGGCTGCGTGCCACCTCGTCGAATTGCCATCCCGCTTTCAGGGCTGCTTTCATAATATCATTGCGGCGAATGTCATTTGTTGGGCAGAGCGGCACCAGCACATAATCAGCATGCGCCAATCCCGGCGTTCCCGAGTAATACCAAGGCGCGCCCCCCTCGACGGGTTTGAAATCGCCATAGAGCCAGAGTGACGAGAACAGATCAGCCACCAGCACACTTTTGCCCTTGAGACCTTGCTGCATCAGATCGTCCGCAATCGTCTCGAACAATGCGTTGTAGCCAGTCGTCATCTCGCAGATTGGCAGCGCCTCACCATTCAGTTTGAACGGCTCCGAATCCGAATTTCCGCCCTCTTTCTTCTCGTCACTGCTCATGTCGTAACGATCCGCAAAGGCAGCATAGGGTTGACCTGGGCCATCTGCAGGCTGCGTGGTCACGACGCGATACATGCGCGCGGCCGTGATCAGAACGTCTTTGCCCTGCTTGGATCGCGACAAAAGCGGCACCTGATCGGGCCGATTATCGGCTAACAGGCGCAGCGGGCTCCACGCCATATTGAGAACGGATGGCAAGCTCAAAGCCAGCATGATCACACCACAGATCAACAAGGCTTGGCGCAGCGGCCAGCCAAAACTGTTGGTGATGGTATTGGTCGGGCGAAGGCTAAGCGCCACCAAGCCCGATAGAACCAGCCATTTCGGATCATTGCCAAAGTTCTGATAGGTGACGTAAGCGAAGGCTGGCGCCAGAAGCAATAGCACCAGACCTTCGGTCATGCGCCCCGATTGGCGCAAGAAGATCACCGTGGCCAGCAATGCCATAGATCCCCCCAGATACGCGGGCGAGGCGATCACATCCGGCAACGGCAGCCCCGGCGCTGAGCGTGTGCTGGAATTGGCAACCGCAAGAAGGTCACGCAAATAGGCCTGCCAATATGCCACGCCCAGCCACCCCGTCATCACGGCCATGACCGCCAGACCAAAGATCAGCGCCGCCAGAATCGCTTTGAAGTCGCGTCGCAGCAAAAGCGCCAACACGACCGCTGGGAAAAACGCCACGGCATAGGTGATCTTGACCGTCAGCATGATCGCAAAGGCCAGCCCAATCAGCGCCCCGTCAAGCCAAGGGCGACGCGCGCCCCGCGGCTCCAGCATCGCAAGCGGCAGCGCAATATAGGCCAGCGCCCAAGCCCAGCGATTGTAATGCATTGAGATAGACAGCGCAGAAATCGCCTCGCCGTGCACCAGCGCGAGGATCATCGAAATCACGAACCCCGTATAGGCCCAAGCCGTCCAACCCGCAAAGCGCGTCAGTGCAACGCGCAAGATCGGCCCGAACAGCAGCACAGCCACAAGCGCCTGCGCCGCCGCGAAAGCCATGCCAAACCCGAAACCCGCCTTGACGAACAGCACGATCGGCAAGACCGACAAAATCCCCAGCGGCGTCATGAAATCCAGATGCGGCAATTGCCCATAATCGGCCATGCGCAACACGATATCGGCCAGATGGAGCGTGTCCCCTTCATGCTTGCCGATGATCAGCGCGCCCTTCAGAAACGGCGCCGCCGCCATGACAAAGGCGAGTATCGCGGCCACAGCAATCAAACGGGCGGGTTTCGCCCCTGTTTCTTTTTCGTCCCGCATATCCGCCTCTTCCGCGTTTTTTCCCATTTTTGGCCACAATAGCCCTGCATACTGCAGCTGTGAATCCCAATAGTGGCCAATTGCGGCCCGCCAATGGCGCTCACACAGGAAAATAATCAAGGCCCGGTCACGAAACCGGCAGCGCGCAGCAATAAGGAACGAACCGATGAATATGATGGCCGGAAGTGGCATCGCACCGCTCCCTCCGCGCAGCTTGGCGGAAACCGGGCTCAAGACCGTGATGTTGCGCGATCTGCTGCTCAAGACGATGTTTCGAACCAATGTGGGCTCGGCCAACGGCCTGTCGGAACAAATCTGCCTGCCGATCACGCTGGTTCAGGAGCTGATCGACATTTGCCGCAAACAGGCTTTGGTCGAGGCAATGGGCACATTGCACGCCAATTCGACCGGTGAGATGAATTTTCAGCTGTCCGATACCGGCAAGGCGCGCGCGCTCGATGCGCTGTCGCAGTCGGAATATTATGGCGCGGCACCGGTGCCGCTTGAGATGTACCGTGAACAAGTGAGCCGTCAGTCGATCCGCAACATCCAACTCACGCGCCAACAGCTGACCGGCGCGATGGGCCATCTGGTGCTGCCGCCCGATCTGATCGGGCAGCTTGGCCCGGCGGTATCGTCAGGGCGTTCGGTGCTGATGTATGGTCCCCCCGGCAACGGTAAATCCTCTATCTCGAACGGTATTCGCGATGCGATCGGCGATCAGATCTACATCCCGCGCGCGATCGAATATGCTGGGCAGGTGATTACGGTCTTCGACCCGATCGTGCACACCGCAGCCGCCCTGCCCCAAGACGACCCGACTGCATTGCGCAAGCGTGGGATGCAGTTTGACACCCGCTACGTCTATTGCGAGCGCCCGACGGTCATCACCGGCGGTGAATTGTCGCTCGATATGCTGGATCTGAAATACAACGCCACCGCGCGCACCTATACCGCGCCGCTACAGCTTAAGGCTTCGGGCGGGGTGTTCATCGTGGATGACCTTGGGCGCCAAGCCGAGCCGCCGCAGAAACTGGTCAACCGTTGGATCGTTCCGCTGGAAGAAAACCGCGACATCCTATCGCTGCAATCGGGTGAAAAATTCGAGGTCCCCTTCGATACGCTGGTGATTTTCTCGACCAACTTCCACCCCAACGAGATCTTCGATAAAGCGGCTCTGCGCCGGATCTTCTTCAAGATCAAGATTGACGGGCCGAACCAGTCTGATTTCCTCAAAATCTTCCAACTGGTTGCGAAGAAACGTAAAGTCCCCTTGGATGAGAAGGCGCTGGTTCACCTTCTCAAGGTGAAATACCCGACCATCGAAAATATCTACGCCAACTATCAGCCGATCTTCCTGATCGACCAGATGATCTCGATCTGTGAGTTTGAGGGCATCCCCAATCAGATGACGCCCGAACTGATTGATCGCGCGTGGGACAACATGTTCGTCAAAGACGGCGCCATCATTCACTAAGGTATCAGGCGGCGGGAAATCCTGCCGCCTCGACCGCCCCCTGATAGGTGCGCGAGACCGGAACCAGCGCGCCATCCGCCATTTTCAAGAACAGCTTGCCGTTTTCGCGCAACTGCCCCCGCACCGCCGCCAGCGCCACCCAATGCGCGCGATGCACTTGCAATCCGGGCGTTCCCTCAGTCTCGGCAATCGCATCGGCAAGGCGCATCAAAACGCTCGCCGCACCGGTTTGCGTGACGACATCCACATAGTGATCGCGCACCGCCAGCCGAACCAAGGGGCTGCGCAGCCCCGGCTCTAGCCGCATCACGAGGCGCGCAATCGCTGGCGTTTTCGAAGGCGGGCGCACGCGCTTGGGGGCAATCCAATAGCGCAGAACCGAAGTCGCGATCGACAGACCAAAAATTGCGCCCGCCATGCGGGGAACGCCGACGCCGGGTGGTTCAGGATCATGCGCCAGCTTCACCGTCAGCCAGTAGATCGGCCAAGACAGGATCAAGGCGACAAGCGCAGCAAGCACCGATGCCTCACGCCAAGGCGCGCGCTGCCCCAGCCTGTGGTGCAGGAGTATCTGCACCGCAGTCCCGATCAAAATGCCCGCACCAATCACCAACGGCCAAAACAGGGCGCGCGCCCCCAAGCTCATCCCGATGGCAGACCCGAAGGGCCCGGCGATGATGCCAAACAGCGAGGCCACGCCCCAAATCACGCCAAGCGCGGGAAACCAGATCACACGGCGATAGAGCGCTAGGAATTTCGACATTGATCGACCCCACCCACTTACCTTGCGGCAAGCGGATAGCGCATAATATCTGGCGCGCGCAATCTTTCTTCGGGATTACGCGGTCAATCCAGAGGGTTCTGGCAGATCATGCGCACGACAACAGGCGGTGATCGTGTTAGCCAGCAGGCAGGCGATGGTCATTGGTCCGACGCCACCGGGGACCGGCGTGATCGCACCGGCGACCTGCACGGCGCTGTCGAAATCGACATCGCCCACCAGACGACTTTTGCCCTCGCCCTTTTCGGGGGCCGGGATGCGATTGATCCCCACGTCGATCACCGTCGCGCCGGGTTTCACCCAATCGCCCGGGATCATCTGCGCCCGCCCGACGGCAGCGACCAGAATATCCGCGCCACGGCAAACCTCGGCCAGATCCTTGGTGCGCGAATGGGCGATTGTTACGGTGCAGCTATCGCGCAGCAGTAGCTGCGCCATCGGCTTGCCCACGATGTTCGAGCGCCCAACCACAACCGCATTCAGCCCCGACAGGCTGCCGTGATGGTCGCGCAGCATCATCAGACAACCGAGCGGCGTGCAGGGCACCATCGCCTTCTGGCCCGTCGCCAGCAACCCGACATTGAGGATATGAAACCCGTCCACATCCTTGCTCGGCGTGACCGAATTGATCACTTTTTCCTCGTCGATATGATCGGGCAGAGGCAGCTGCACCAGGATGCCATGCACCGCCGGATCTGCGTTAAGCCGCGCCACTAGCGCCAGCAAATCGGCCTCGGGCGTGTCCTCGGGCAGCTTGTGCTCATAGGAGTTCATCCCGACTTCCAGCGTCTGTTTGCCCTTGTTGCGCACATAAACTTCCGAGGCCGGATCATCGCCCACCAGCACCACGGCCAGCCCCGGCACGATGCCATGCACCTCGCGCAGGCGGCTGACATGGCCCGCTACCTTTTCGCGCACCGTGGCTGCAAAGGCTTTCCCGTCGATAATCTTGGCGCTCATGTGCGATCCCCTTTGCCCAGAACCAGTTCTTCCTGTGCGATGAAATGTTCCATCATTTCGCGCCAAAGTCGCTCGGCCAGATCCGGATTCAGCCCGGCAGCTTCGGCCCTGGCGCGCACTTTTTGCACCACATCCTCAACCCGGTCGGGGATTCGCGCGGGCCAGCCATTGCCCTGCTTGATCTCTGCGGCGCGGTCGATCAGGCGGCTGCGCGCGGCTAGCATCGCGACCAGCTCGCCATCCAGCGCGTCGATTTCAACGCGAAGCTCTTCCATCGTATGCAGCTGTGAAGCGGATTTCATCGGCACGGCCCCCGCAGATAATTGCGCCTTCCTATCGCAGTTTGTGCAGGCAAGCTCAAGACTTGCTCAGAACAAGCCCGTGATCTGGCCGTCCCCGTCCAGCCCGATCTTTTCCGCCGCCGGATGTCGTGGCAAGCCCGGCATCGTCATGATCTCGCCGCAGATCACCACGACAAACCCCGCCCCCGCCGACAGTCGCACTTCGCGGATCGGCAGGGTGTGGCCCTCGGGCGCGCCCAAAAGCTGGGGGTCGGAGCTAAAGGAATATTGCGTCTTGGCCATGCAGATCGGCAAATCGCCATACCCCGCCGCCTCGTATTCGCGCAGCTGGGCGCGGATGGTTTTATCCGCGATCACCTCGCCCGCGTGATAGATCCGCCGCGCGATGGTGTCGATCTTGTCAAACAGCCCCATCTCGTCGGGATAGAGCGGCGCGAAACTGGATGGCCCCTCACATAGATTGGCGACCTTTTGCGCCAGTTCCAGGGTGCCCGCCCCACCTTCGGCCCAATGGGTACACAGCACCGCCTCGACGCCCTGCGCGCGCGCTGCTTGGCGAATTGCCTCGATCTCTGCTTCGGTATCGGTGGTAAAATGGTTAATCGCGACGACCACCGGCACGCCGAACGCCTTGGTATTGGCGATGTGACGGTCAAGATTGGCGCAGCCCTTTTGCACCGCCGCCACGTTTTCAGCCCCGAGATCAGATTTCGCGACTCCGCCATTCATCTTGAGCGCGCGCACCGTCGCCACAAGCACCGCCGCTGAGGGCGCAAGCCCTGCCTTGCGGCATTTGATGTCGAAGAACTTCTCGGCCCCCAGATCGGCGCCAAACCCGGCCTCAGTCACGACATAATCGGCCAGCTTCAACGCGGTTTGCGTGGCGATCACCGAGTTGCAGCCATGCGCGATATTGGCAAACGGCCCGCCATGCACAAAGGCGGGCGTGCCCTCAAGCGTCTGCACAAGATTGGGTTGCAGCGCGTCCTTGAGCAGCACCACCATCGCGCCTTGCGCCCCGATATCGGCACAGGTGACGGGGCTGCGGTCGCGGCGATAGGCCACAATGATGCGGCTCAGCCGGTCCTCCAGCTCGGTCAGATCGCGGCTGAGACACAGGCAAGCCATCACCTCGGAGGCGACCGTGATGTCAAACCCGCTTTGGCGCGGAAAGCCGTTCTTGACGCCACCAAGGCTGACCACGATATCGCGCAAGGCGCGGTCATTCATGTCGACCACGCGCTTCCACGTCACCCGGCGTTCGTCGATCTCTAGGCTGTTGCCCCAATAGATGTGATTGTCGATCATCGCCGCCAGCAGATTATGCGCCGAGGTGATCGCGTGGAAATCGCCGGTGAAATGCAGGTTCATCGCCTCCATCGGCACGATTTGCGCATGGCCTCCGCCCGCAGCGCCGCCTTTCATCCCGAAATTCGGCCCCAAGCTGGCCTCGCGAATGCAGATCGCCGCGCGTTTTCCGAGGCGCGACAACCCGTCGCCCAAACCCACCGTGGTAGTGGTCTTACCTTCACCCGCCGGCGTCGGGGAAATCGCGGTGACAAGGATCAGGTGGCCATTCTCGCGACCGTTGAGACCTGCGATAAAGGCCGCGTCGATTTTGGCCTTATCACAGCCATAGGGGATCAACGCGTCTTCGGGAATTTCCAGCTTTGCGGCAATCTCGGGCATCGGGCGCAAAGGGACTGCGCGGGCAATCTCGATATCTGTGGGCATGAGGTTCCTCCTGAGTCACAGACTAACCCGCTGCATCCAAAGCGAAAGACCAGAAATCGACGCGGATGGGGGCGAAACCGCCCTGCGCGATTTAGCCGCGCACGTCCTTGATCAGCTCCCATGGGCGCTGATCGGGAATATGCAAACGCAACGTATCGCCAATCACCAAACGACCGGGGCGTTCCACCCAAGCGGTCACACCGCGCCGCCCTTGGGCCGCAGGTTTATAGCGCGCCCCTTTTTCGGGGTGATGCTGCTCAATCACCTTGCCCGGCAGCACGCAGGGGCGGTTTTCCATATCCACCACCAGCGTCAACCCGGTCTCGGACTGTAACCGCGACGAGGGCGGAATGTGGGTCAGATCGGGCAAGCCGCGCAGCACAATGCTGGCACCAATCCATTCCGGCAGGATCTCGGGGATGCCCATCGCAAAGGCGGTTTCGGCCAGCTCCTCGGCCGACAAGATCGTCATTTGCCGCACATTGGCGATCTCGGTCCCTTTGGCGTGCTGATCGCTCACGCGCGAACACGAGGGGCGCGTGCGCCCGCCATGCACCTCGCCCACCGGGCCGTCAAAGGTGAATTCCAACGCTTCAACGGGCGCGGATGGCAAGGCGCCCTCTTGCGTCACTCGGCCAAGCCAAACGACATCGCCCTGATAGTTCGTGGGTTTGAGCGCGGCCATCAAGCGTCCTTTTGCAGCACAAGAAACAACCGACGGAACGGAAAGAAGACCGAGCCATCGTTTTGCAAAGGATAAACCGTAGCCAGTGCCGTTTCATAGCGCTCGATGAACGCGGCACGCTCAGTGTCACTCAACTGCTGCAGGAAGGGGCGCATCGCGGTAGATTGCGTGAACAACCGTACCGGATGCCCATCAGAGGCGGGCGCGAGTTCGTGCAGATATTCGCTGCTCCACAAATCGATCGCGCCAAGGCCGCGCAGCATCCGGGCATAATCAAGCGTCGCGGCAACCGGAGCCACCCAACCCGTGAAATCAAACCGATCCGGGAACATCTCTTGCGCCAGTTCGCGCAGGATACGATGCGAGGGCGCACGGTGCTGGGCGGGCATTTGCACCGCCAAAACACCACCGGGACGCAACGCGCGCGCCAATCGCGGCATCAGCGTGGCGTGATCGGGCAGCCAGTGCAGTGCGGCGTTGGAAAAGATCAGCGCGGGCGGTTTGTTGGGCGTCCAATCCGCGATATCGGCCTGATCGCAGCGCCGATAGGCCCCGGTCGCCGCGGCGTGTTCCAACATTGATTGCGAGCGATCGACGCCGACAAGTTTGTGCTTGGGAAAGTGGTTGGACAGCGCCTCGGCAACGGCGCCATTGCCGCACCCAAGATCAACGACCTTGCCGCGCTCGGGCAATGCGGGAACCCGCGCCAGAAGATCCAGCGCGGGCCGTAGTCGAATATTGCGAAAGCGACTGTAGCTTTCAGGATCCCAGTCAGGACCGCCTAGTTGGCGTGCCATCACATATGCCGCTCCTGGATCAGGCCGAAGGCTCGGGCGAAGCGTCGCCCTCTTTGTTACCCGCGTCCTTTTTGGATTTGGTCTTGGGCAGCGATGTCACCGACGGAAGATTGCCCGAGGGCGTGTCATTGTCGTCGCCACCCAGCGCCTCACCGGACATGACCTTTTTGATCTCATCACCGGTCAGTGTTTCATATTCCAGCAGACCTTGGGCCAAACGCTCCCAGTCTTCCTGCTTTTCGGTCAGGATACGGCGCGCTTCCAGATAGCCCTGTTCGATCAGATCGCGGACCTCTTCCTCGATCAGCTCCTTGGTCTTGGTCGAAACCGAGAACCCGGCGGTGTTGCCTTGATAGCCCTCATGCGCCTCGGCATAATCGATATTGCCGACCTTATCCGACATGCCCCAACGCATCACCATCGCCCGCGCAATCGCGCTGGCCTGCATGATATCGCCTGCGGGACCGTTCGAGACATGCTCTTCGCCCCATTTCAGGATTTCAGCCGCCTTGCCCGCCATGGTCATGGCGATCTTCTGCTTGGCTTCGTCCTTGTGGTAGTTGAGCTTGTCGATCTCGGGCAGAGACACCACCATGCCCAAGGCCTGACCGCGCGGAATGATCGTCGCCTTATAGACAGGGTCACATTTCGGCAGGCTCATACCGACAACGGCGTGGCCAGCCTCGTGATAGGCGGTCATTTCCTTTTGCTCGGGCGTCAGCACCATCGAACGGCGCTCGACCCCCATCATCACCTTGTCTTTGGCGTTCTCAAAATCTTCCATCGCCACGAACCGCCGCCCGACGCGCGCCGCCATCAGCGCCGCCTCGTTCACGAGGTTCATCAGATCGGCACCGGAAAAGCCCGGCGTGCCCCGCGCAATGGTGCGCAGATCGACATCGGGACCAACAGGAACCTTGCGCGCGTGCACGCTAAGGATCTTTTCGCGGCCCTTGATGTCGGGATTGGGGACGTGGATCTGACGGTCAAAGCGGCCCGGACGCAGCAGCGCGGGGTCAAGCACGTCTTTGCGGTTGGTCGCCGCGATGATGATGATGCCCTCATTGGCCTCAAAGCCGTCCATCTCGACCAGCAACTGGTTGAGCGTCTGCTCGCGCTCGTCATTGCCGCCGCCGATGCCGACACCACGGGCCCGGCCCACGGCGTCGATTTCGTCGATGAAGACGATACAGGGGGCATTTTTCTTGGCTTGCTCGAACATGTCGCGCACACGGCTTGCACCAACGCCGACGAACATTTCCACGAAGTCAGAGCCCGAGATGGTGAAGAAGGGCACACCCGCCTCACCTGCGATAGCACGTGCGAGCAGCGTTTTACCGGTGCCCGGAGGGCCAACCAGCAGCGCGCCTTTGGGAATTTTACCGCCAAGGCGGCTGAATTTCTGCGGGTTGCGTAGGAATTCGACGATTTCTTCAAGCTCTTCCTTGGCCTCGTCGATGCCCGCGACATCGTCAAAGGTCACGCGGCCCTGCTTTTCGGTCAGCAGCTTGGCCTTGGATTTGCCAAAGCCCATCGCGCCGCCTTTGCCGCCGCCCTGCATCCGGTTCATGAAGAAAATCCAGATCCCGATCAGCACGAGGAAGGGAAGCCACACACCCAGCAGCGACATAAAGCCCGACTGCTGTTGTTTGATGACACGCACCGAGACGTTTTTCTCGATCAGCTTTTCAGCGATCGGGTCCGTCATCGGCTTGACGGTCGAAAAATTCGAACCATCCGCAAGTTGATAGCGCACATTCTCGCCATCGAGCTGAACGGTTTTCACCTCACCCTTGTTAACCGCGTCGATAAACTCGGAATAGGTGGCCTGACTTGAGTTTATGCTCGATTGCCCATCCCCAAAGAGGTTGAACAAGGCCAAAATCAACAGGAACAGCACTGCCCAGAAGGCCAGATTACGTGCATTACCCAAGGGATATCCTCCAATCGTCCAAGGCGGCTGACCCTCGGCCGCCACGTCTACCCTGTGAAAATAGGTATTGTGGCGCAGGGTTCAACGCCTGAATATCGTCGTGGCGAAACTGCCCGCTTCCTTACGCGCTTTCCAGCCGTTTTCAAACCCCGCAATAGGGGCGGCCACAAGCTTTTCTTGCGCCCAAACGGCGGGAGAGGCCAAAACTGTCTCGCGCGGCAGACCGGTTGCGCGCCAATTCACACAATCACATAGCCCTTGCGCCCCCAAAGCGGCAATTTCGAGACCCGGCGCATATGTCGCGCCCGGCCCCTCAAGCCGCCAGTTGTCCCAAGATTCATCAATCGGCACGCGCAGATCTGCCACCGCCTTGAGTTCGCGCGACACAATTAACTGACGCTCATCTTGGGTGATGTGGCAGCCATGCAGCGTGCAGGGCGCCAGATCGTGCAAGAACCGCTCCAGCTTGGCGGCGCGCGGCGGATATTGCGCCCCCGAAACCCAGATCAGCGCAGCATTGAGGAACCGCCGCTGCAACTCCGGCGGCAATCCCTGTGCAAAGGCCGCCTTGTCGATGCGCAGCGCGCCGGGGTCTTGCACAACATGTTCGGCAACGAAGGGCTCCAGGACCGCATCAAGCGCCGCGCGCGCCTGCGCGAGATGGCCCACGACCCTCGCAAGTCCGTCGGGCGTGATCCCGATATCAGACAGCCCTGCCAGCGCCATGCGCGCCCGCACGCGCTCAAACCGTGGATCGCTGTTGGAAGGATCATCAACCCAAGACACACCCGCCTGTCGCAGATAGCTACGCAGTTCGGCCCGCGTTACGTCCAGAAGCGGGCGATGCCAGCGCACGCCCTCTTCCAGATAGCTGCGCCGCATCCCCGACAGCCCCTCAAGCCCGGCCTCGCGCGCCAGTCGCATCAGAAATGTCTCGGCCTGATCATCCGCCGTATGGCCCAGCGCAACATGGTCCAACCCCTGCTCGCGCGCCCAAGCACCAATTAGTCGCATTCGCGCCCGGCGCGCTGCATCCATTAGATTGCCCGTGGCCTCTGCACCGGCCCAGTGCAGCACTACATGAGGCACGCCCAGCCGCGCGCAGGCTGCCGCGACAAACTCTGCCTCAGCAGCGGCCTCGGGGCGCAGCCCATGATCGACGGTGACTGCATGCACGTCATATAGCGGAGCCAAAAGATGCAATGTGGCCATCGAATCCGAACCGCCAGAAACAGCAACCCCGACACGCCGGGGCGCATCGGGGTCAAATGCCGTTGTCGCAAGCGTCGCGAGTTTCGTCACTGGCACCCCAGCGATTGCCGCGCGGTTTGCGCCTCCATGGCGGCCGACGAGCCGGAGAAGCGTGCGCCGACTTGAGCCAACGTCGTGCAAGCCTCGGAAGTCTGCCCCAATTTACCCAGCGCCTTGCCCAGCGACAACAGGTTATCGCCCGCGCGCTTGCCACTGGGGTCCGCCGAGAATCCGGCCAACCAAGCCCGCGCCGCATTGGCGGTATCGCCTTCTTTCGAGAGCGCATCCCCACGATAATACAGCGCATCGCCCATCAAGGGTGAACCGGGATAGGTTTCCTTGAACGTCTCCAACAGGTCAGCAGCCGAGGCGTAATCGCCCGCGTCATAGGCCTTTTTCCCAGCCTCGAAATCCGATTTCTCGTTGATCGCAAGATCAGGGCCCGCAGGCGCGCTATCGGGCGCAGGAGCGGTTACCGAATTGACCGCAGTGCTATCGCCAGACCCGCCCCCGAGGGGTTTGGTCTTGCCCAAGGTCGAGATATCGCAGCGCTCTTCCATTTCGCAGACGCGGTATTCCAGATCGCCCACCCGGTTCGTGCCATCGGCCACCACGCGGTTGATCTTGTTTTCCGTTTCTTCGACACGATCCGTCAGATGGCTCAGCGACAGCTCCATCGAATCCATCCGCTCTAGCGCGGACGATCCCCCGGCTTGTTGCAGACCCGCCGCACCCGAGGATTTGAGCTGTTGGCGCAGACCGTCGATCTCGCTCTGCAACTGGCCCAGTTGCGTCTTGATGTCAGCCAATGTCTGAGCACGGTTCGCATCTTGCGCGAACCCCGGGATGGCGGCGCTTATCAAAAGCGCCGCACTCAATGTCAAAGCCCGCAGCATAGCGCCTTAGCTCCCCGCTGCCGATTGCGAGATCACAGTGACCGCGCGCCGGTTCTTGGCATAGCATTCTTCGGTCGAGCAGATCGCGAGCGGGCGTTCTTTACCATAAGACACCGTGCGCAAACGATTGCCGGCAACGCCTTGGCTGACCAAAAATTCCTGCGCGGCATTGGCCCGGCGGGCGCCCAGTGCAAGGTTGTATTCGCGCGTGCCCTGTTCGTCAGCATGACCTTCGATGATCGCGGTATAGCTGGGATGGCTGACCAGCCAGCTTGCCTGCTGGGTGAGGATGCCGCGTGCGGTGTCGCTCAGCGTCGATTGGTCGACCGAGAAATGCACCATGTCACCAATCGTCTGGCTGAAATACGCGGGCGAGTTCGGGTCATTGATGCCGCCTTGGGTGATCCCTGCGCCGGCCGGCCCCAACGTGCCGCCCGGTCCGGTTGCGCCCGAGCCGTATTTGTCGGGGTTCGAACAGGCCGCGAGGCCAAGGATTGCGACGGCCAGCGCCGCCTTCGTTGCAAAATTCATGATCTCCGCCTTTTTGTTGATCTGCCCTTTTGAGGCGAGTTTATCAGTTAACTGTTGGTTTGTGAATTCGCGCTTTACGGTAGCAGCGGCGACCAAGCCGGGTCAGATGCAGGCCCCGGAGTGGGCACTTTCTTGAGGTTGCGACCGGAAATATCGACCGAATAGAGCGCCGCTTCGCCTTGTGCGCCAGGCGTTTCGCGGGTGAACATGATGACACGGCCATTAGGCGACCAGGTCGGGCCTTCGTCAAGGAAACTCGAGGTCAGCAGACGCTCCTCAGAGCCATCGGTGCGCATCACGCCAATGTGGAAACGCCCGCTATTTTGCTTGGTGAAGGCAATCATATCGCCGCGCGGTGACCACACGGGTGTTGAATAGCGCCCATCGCCAAAGCTGATCCGGGTCGCATCACCACCACCGGCTGACATGATATACAACTGCTGCGTGCCCGAGCGGTCGCTTTCAAATACGATCCGCGAACCATCGGGGGAAAACGACGGCGAGGTCTCGATTGAGGGGCTCGTGGTCAGACGCTGCGTCTGACCGCTGGCGATATCCATCATCCATAGGTCGGTATTGCCGTTCTGCTCCAGCGAATAGACCACCTTATTGCCATCGGGCGAAAAGCGCGGCGCAAAGGTCATCGTGCCGGGCACATCGGGCAAAAGCCGCGCGCTAGCCGTCGCCACATCGAGCATCTTGATACGCGGGAAGCCTGTTTCAAACGTGGTGTAAAGCACCCGGGTGCCATCGCGCGAAAAGCGCGGCGCCAGCACGATCGTCGAAGCATCGGTCAGATAGGTGACATTCGCGCCATCGTAATCCATCACCGCAAGCCGCTTTTGGCGCGCATTTTTCGGCCCGGTTTCCGAGACGAATACCACGCGACTGTCGAAATACGGCCCCTCGCCAGTGATGCGCGAATAGATCACATCGGAAACCTTATGCGCGAGCCTGCGCCAGCTGCCCGGCGAGGCCGCAAGCTGCTGGCCCTCGCCCATCTGCTGGCCCGAGAACACATCAAACAGGCGGAACTTCACCACGACCTTGCCGCCCGACATCGCGACCGAGCCAACAACCAGCGCCTGCGCATTGATCGCCTGCCAGTCGGAGTAGTTCACGGGCGTGTCGAAATTGGTGATGTTCTGAATATAGGCGGATTTCGCAATCTCGCGGAACAGGCCTGTGCCAGTGAGATCACTCGACACAACCTGCGTTAGCTGGGCTGCGACATCCGTGGCGTCGGGTGTTTCCGGGATGAACCCCGCAATCGCAAAGGGAAGCGGCTCGATCACACCATCGGTGATCGTGATATGCAGCGGCGCTTGGTCTTGCGCGAGCGCACCAAACGAGCCTGCGAACAGCGCCACCAGCATGGCCAGAACGAAACGCATCATTTTACACTCCCTTTCCTCGAGGCTTGCCCCGAGTTGTAACGGATATTTGCCTCATCCCGCATCACAAGCCCATGACAGCACGCGGAAATTCGCCGATCAACGCTCATTTCATCCTCATCTTCTCGGGATTGAAATCAATTTCGATCGTCTTCCATTGTGCATATTTGTCAGACGGGAGCGGGAAACCATCCGAGCCACAGCGCACAATCGCGCGCTTGCCCGCCTCGAACGCCTGATCGACTGCGGCCCCCGTGCCGCCCGCCGAATCCACCAGCTTGATCGAGCTGATGATCGGGTGGCCATCGGGGCGCATCTCGACCGACAGCGTGACCGTTGTGCGCAGCGCATCCGAACTGAGCGCGCCGACGTTCCAGCACTGTTTCACATCCACGATCAGCGCGTCTTTCTCGCCCGCCGTAATCGGCGGACCCACCGGGGCCTGACCGGTTCCGCCCGTGCCTTCACCGCCCAGTGCCGCTGCCAGCGCATCCGTCACCGCCGCGTTTGAATCGGCCTTTTTCGGGGGTGCTTCCGGCGCTGGTTTGGCCGGTGCCGGTTTGGCTGCTTCCGGTTTGCTGGGCGTATCAGGCTTGGCTGGCGTGTCCGCCGCAGCCGTTTGTGTCGGCGCGGGCGGTTTGGGTTTGCTGGCCGGACGCGGTGACGACAGCGGCGCCGAGGTCTCGGGCGCGGTGTCGGTTTTCGTCGCTTCGGTCACGATTTCCGTGGTCGCCTCGGGCGGGGCCTCGGATTGTTTAGGCTTGGGCGGAACCGGCACGGGCTTGGCCGTGGGATCGGGCGTTTCCTGAGGCTTCGCGGTCTCGGCCACCTTCGCTTCCGGCGGCGGTGGTGGCGTCGGTGTGGGGGCCACGCGCGGCACGTCCTTGGGCTTGGGCTGCGGCGAAATCTTGGGCGAGAGCGTGTCTGACGGCACCTCGACAGGCGGCGCCATCACCGGCGGCGTCTGCGCAACATCGGTGGGCGCGGGCGGCTCGGTCAGCGCGCTGACATCGGGCTGCGCATCGGGTTTGGGCGCGGGCACGGGTTTGGGCGTGGGTTCGGGTTTCGCCTGCACATCGGGTGCGGGCGTGTCGGGCGGCGTCGCGGCATCGGGCGTTTTGGGCGCGATGGGCGCTTGCGGATCGGGCGTGGGCTGGGGCGCATCCTTGGGCGCGGACGCCATCATTGCGTTGAAATCCTGCTGCGACATCACCGCGACCTGACTGATCACCGTGGGCTCGTTGGGCTTGGGCTTAAACAAAGCCCCGCCCACGATAGCCCAAAGGATCACCCCCGCATGGAGCGCCGCCGAAACACCATAGCCGATCTTGTCCGCCCGGTTCATTGAAATGTGCCCCCTGGGCTCAATTCCCGGCAGGTGCCGCCATCTGCGGCCCCCCGGCATCGGTGACCAATGTGATATTCGAGAAACCCGCCCCGTTGAGCGCCCCCATCACCTCGACCACTTTCGAATAGGCGATCTTGCCATCTGCACGCAGGAAGATCTTGTTGCTGTCGCGCTCTTTCGCGATCGCCTGAAGACGCGCCACCAGTTGATCGGCGGGCACTTCGGAATTCATCAGCGCCACCTTGCCATCGGCTTGGATCGACACTGTCAGCGGCACTTCTGCCTCGGTCGGAACCGCCTTGGCCGCCGTTTTCGGCAGCTCCAGCGGCACACCCACCGTCATCATCGGTGCAGCCACCATGAAAATCACCAACAACACCAGCATCACGTCCACCATCGGTGTGACATTGATCTCGCTCATCGCGGTATGGCGCGAAGCACCCCCGCGTCTGCGCCGCGACCCGCCAGAACTACGTTTTGCAACCCCCGCGCCCATGTCAACCGTCCAACTGGCGCGAGAGGATGGTGGTGAATTCGTCGGCAAACGCCTCATAGCCAGAGGCAATCCGGTCGGCATCCGAAGACAGCTTGTTATAGAAGATCACCGCCGGGATCGCCGCGAGCAGACCCAGCGCGGTTGCCACCAGCGCCTCGGAAATACCCGGCGCAACCACGGCCAGCGAGGTGTTTTGCGAAATTGCGATTTCCTGGAACGCGACCTTGATTCCCCAAACCGTGCCGAACAGCCCCACGAAGGGCGAGATCGAGCCCACCGTTGCAAGGAAATTCAGGCCGTAATTCAGCCCCTCGGTCGCCTTGAGGATCGCCACATCCATTGAGCGCTCGATGCGCGCCTGCGCCCCGGCGATCAATACTCCGTCTTGTCGATGCGAGCGTCGCCACTCCATCATACCAGCGGCAAAGATTTTCTGGCTCGCGCCATCGGGGGCCGGGCCGATCTGGTCGAACAGCTCATCAAGCGGCTCTCCCGACCAGAAAGCGCGATCAAAGGCCTCTGCCTCGGCTTTGGCCGCGCGATAAGCGATGAATTTGCGCACGATGATCGCCCATGACCAAAAGCTGGCCACCACAAGGATGATCATTACGAGTTTGACGGTAAACGATGCACGCACGAAAAGTGCCAGCAGGGAGAAGTCGATCTCCTGCGCCATCGCAAGCGAAGATTGGTCCATGAATACTGCTCGCCGTTTTTGGGGCCACGTTGTCGTGGCTCTGATTACCAGCGATTCTACCCCAGCAGTAAGGGGAACGCCATAACAACGTTGTAATCGCGCCCTAGGATGGCCCCATTCAATGCAGTTTGGGCGCCAGTTTGCGGCGTATATCGGCGGGAAGTCGCTGAGGCGCACCGCCCTCGCCCAAGCACACGATCGTCACAGTGGCTGTGAACAGCATTTCGCCATCGCGCGTCACGGCCTGATCCATCACAAGCCGCGCCCCGGTATCGGCCACCAACGCCGTTACGACCACCAGTTGATCATCGAATTTCGCGGGGCGCAGATAGTCTGCCTCGACCCGGCGCACGGCAAAAACGATGCCATGATTGGCCTTGAGCGCCACCTGATCGACCCCGAGCGAGCGGATAAATTCCGACCGCCCGCGTTCAATGAATTTCAGGTAGTTGGCGTAATAGACGATCCCCGCAAGATCGGTGTCCTCGTAATAGACTCGGATCGGAAATTCATGCGTCATCAGGGGGCCCTTGATCTGCTTCTCCGACTTCGCGATTGAGATCGCGCACCGCTTGTGTGGCGGCGTCTTGGCGCAGGCTTGCGCGCGCCGCCAGCCGCAGCGCATGCACCGGATCGCGCGCCACCGCAGGCATCACCGGGTCGTAGCTCGCCGCGATCACCGCCGCAATCTCGGGGCGCAAAACGGTGACACCGCGCACCACCGCAAGGGGCGAGCGTTCGCCAAAAGCCGTGTCAGACCAGAGCACGATCATCTGCACCGCTTGTTGCAGGGCAATCACCTCGGCGGGCACCTCATCAAGCCCCGCATCCATACGCACGAAACTGAAACAGGCCCGGATCGCGCCGTCTGGATCGAACCGGAACACCCGATACTGGCTTGCCCCCTGATCGTCGAGCCGCACGACCAGATCTTGCAAACCGTCGATCAGGTGATCGAGATTGGGCACCTCAAGCAATTCCTGCCAGTCGCGAAAGAAGAAGATCATCAGGTTCGCGCCAAGCTCGGGGTCGGTCTCGGCCATCTTGTGACCTGCCAGTGCGACCACGGCCTCAACCGCGCCCTTCACGGTCGCCAAAGTCCCGGCCTCGACCCCAAATACGACGGGCACGATCGGACGTCCCCAGCGCGCAAACAGGTATTCGCCCGAGCCCCGTGTGAACAGCGTCTCGATGGTCTGTTCGGTGATCTGGCGCTGTTCGCTCATCCTGACTCCTTGTGCGGTTGCCCCAATCTAGGGGATTGCGGCGCGCTCGAAAAGGGGCAGGCGGGTGCTCGGCACTGGCAGACGGGACGCATTGCACCTTTCAACCGCGCCGGGCACTGCTTATCTTGGGGCCAGAAATCGTAGCGAGGGGCGGCAGTTGGGCATTTCCGATATAGCGGACGGGATCACGCGCGGGTTCGAAGGCATCGGCGCGCAGGTCTCGCAAACGCTGTTCGAACCGGTTGTGCGCCTCGGCGTGACGGGGCTGTCGCGCGCGGGCAAGACGGTGTTCATCACCTCGCTGGTGGCCAATCTGCTCGATCGCGGACGCATGCCTGCGCTAAGCGCGGCCAACGACATCACCGCCGCCTTCCTGCAACCCCAGCCCGACGATACCGTGCCGCGTTTTGACTATGAAAGCCACCTCGCCGCGCTGACCGGCCCAAACCCGCATTGGCCCGAAGGCACCCGTGCGGTGTCCGAACTGCGCCTCTCCTTTCGTATCCAGCCGCGCGGTTTGCTGGGCGCATTGCGCGGCCCGCGCGTGGTGCATCTTGATATCGTGGATTATCCCGGCGAATGGCTGCTTGATCTCGGGCTGATGGACAAGAGCTATACGCAATGGAGCGCGCAGGCCCTCGCCCGCTTGCCCAACCGCCCCAAGGGTGCGGAATATCTAAAACAAGCCGAGGCCGTTGATGGCACGACCGAGCTTAACGAACCAAGCGCCAAGGCGCTGGCATTCGCCTTTACCGATCACCTGAACGCTGCACGCGAAGCGGGGTTCTCTGACTGCACGCCCGGGCGCTTCCTGCTGCCCGGAGAGTTGGCCGGATCACCGGCACTGACCTTCGCGCCCTTGCCTGAAGGGGCGGCCCCACGCGGCTCGTTGCGTCGCGAGATGGAGCGCCGCTACGAGGCCTATAAACGCGAAATCGTGCGCCCGTTCTTTCGCGATCATTTTGCCAAGATCGACCGGCAGGTGGTGCTGGTCGATGTGCTGGGCGCGATCCATGCCGGGCCAGCGGCGCTCGAAGATCTGCGCGGTTCGATGGCCGACATCCTGTCGGCATTTCGCCCCGGTACGGCGGGTTGGCTCGCCTCGCTTCTGGGCGCGCGCCGCGTCGAACGCATCCTGTTTGCCGCGACCAAGGCCGATCATTTGCACCATTCGCAACATGCCCGCCTGACCGCGATCACCGGCGCGCTGCTGCGCGAGGCCAAGGATCGCGCAGATTTCTCAGGCGCCAAGACGCTGGCTCTGTCGCTGGCAGCGCTGCGCACGACCACCGAAGAAGAGATCACCCATGATAGCGCGACCTTGAAGGCGGTGCGCGGCCGCCTTGAGACTGGCAAATCGGTGGCGCTTTATCCCGGTGAACTGCCCTCAGACCCCGCACATCTGCTGGCCCCTGCGGCTCAGGGCGCGCAAGCGTGGCTGGATGAGGATTACGCGATCATGAATTTCGCTCCCGCCCCGGTGATCCTGAAACCCGGCGAAGGCCCGCCGCATATCCGGCTGGATCGCGCCGCTGAATTCCTGATCGGGGACAAGCTATGAAAAAACCGGTGATGATCGAGATCGACGCCGCCCCCTCGCCCGCCGAGGCCGCCCCGATCGAGGATATGCCCGCCGCCACCGAAGAACGCCTTGAGGGCCGCGCGATGCAGATCGCGACCCGGCTCGGGGCGCGGCGCAGTTCGGGTGTGACCCGGTTTTTCTGGCGTGCCTTGGTGGCGCTGGTCGGCTTTCTCGTTTCGGTCGCACTGTGGCGCTTCATCGACGGGCTGTTTGCCACGCATCCGATTCTTGGCTGGATCGGCTCGGCATTGGTGCTGGCCTTCGCGCTTGGCGCGCTGCTGATCGCGGGGCGCGAGATCGCGGCGTTCTCACGTCTGGCGCGGCTCGACAAGGTCCATAAAGAGGTCTCCGAGGCGCTGGCCACCGATGATCTCAACCGCGCGCGCAAGGTGGTGAACCATGTCTCGGGGCTGTATGCCGCGCGCGCCGAAATGGAATGGCCGCGCGCAAGGCTGAAAGAGCGTTTCGATGAGGTGCTCGACACCGAGACGCTGATGGGTCTGGCCGAGACAGAGCTAATGGCCCCGCTGGATGCTGCCGCACGGCTAGAGATCGAGGCCGCCGCGCGCACCGTCGCAACCGTCACGGCACTTGTGCCGCTGGCTTTGGCGGATGTGGTCACAGCGCTGACCGCCAATCTGCGCATGATCCGCCGCATCGCAGAGATCTATGGCGGGCGTTCGGGCGCGCTTGGCTCGATCCGTCTGGCCCGCACGGTGATGACGCATCTGGTGGCAACTGGCGCTGTCGCAGCGGGCGATGATTTGATCGAAACCGTCACCGGCGGGCATTTGATGACCAAGATTTCGCGCCGCTTCGGCGAAGGTGTCATCAACGGCGCGCTCACGGCCCGTGTCGGCATCGCCGCGCTGGAGGTCTGCCGCCCGATGCCGTTTCGTCGCCTGAAAAAACCGCGCGTCACCAATCTGATAGGGCGCTCGCTTACGGGTGTGTTTGGCAAGAAAGAGGCCTAAGCCTTTCATCTAGCCGAAAATACTCCGGGGAGTCTCCGCAGGAGACGGGGCAGCGCCCCTGCTCACCTGAGTTTCGGCACTCCCCCCGCCAGCGTTTCGCGATCCACCACGCCTTGGCGCAGGCTCGTCCCGATCTTATGGGCCAGCGCAGACCAGCGCGCTGCTTGCTCGGGGGCCAGTTCCTCGCCCAATACCGTGTCGAATAGCTCCAGCCACCCCGAAAACATCCCCGGACGCACATTCTTGGCCTTGCGATGGGCCGTCATCGGCGAGCCGTCATATCCTGGTTCCCGTAGGATCGCGCCTTTCCAGAACGCGGCGACCTTGGCCTCATGCGCGGGCCAATCCGTGACATGCACAGCAAAAACCGGACCAAGCATGGCATGACCGCGCACGCGCTTATAGAAATGCGCAACGACACGGTCGATGTCATCGGCGGAAATATCAAAACGGGCGAGCGGCTGTGTCATGGATTGCAGATAGGCCTGCGCGCTGGCGCGATCAAGCGGTCAGATCGTCTCAGCCATCCCCGAACAGATCGGGTTTCGGCGGAGCGGGGCGCGGAGCCTCGAGCCCAAGATGCCGCCAAGCCCGCGCCCCCAACATCCGCCCGCGCGGAGTGCGCTGAACCAGACCCTGCTGCAGCAGGTAGGGCTCGATCACCTCTTCGATCGCATCGCGCGCCTCCGAGAGTGCCGCCGAGAGCGTTTCCACACCTACCGGGCCACCGCCGTAATGCTCGGCCATCAGCATCATATAGCGCCGATCCGCCCCATCGAGACCGAGATTATCGACTCCCAGCCGGGTCAGCGCGCGATCCGCGATGGCGCGGGTCAAACGCCCGTCACCCTCGATCAAGGCGAAATCGACGACCCGGCGCAGCAGCCGCCCGGCAATTCGCGGCGTGCCGCGCGCGCGTTTGGCGATCTCGCGAGTGCCCTCGGGATCGGAGGAAATGCCCAGCAGCCGCGCGCCACGGGTGACAATCTGATCCAGCTCGTCCTCGGTGTAGAATTCCAACCGCGTCGGGATGCCGAAGCGGTCGCGCAGCGGCGTGGTCAGCAGTCCCAATCGCGTGGTCGCGCCGACCAGCGTGAAGGGCTGCAACTCGATGCGCACAGTGCGCGCGGCAGGCCCCTCGCCAATCACCAGATCGAGTTCGAAATCCTCAAGCGCGGGATAAAGCACCTCTTCGACGGCCGGGTTGAGGCGGTGAATCTCGTCGATAAACAGCACGTCGCGCGTCTCGAGATTGGTGAGAATCGCTGCCAGATCGCCTGCCTTGGCCAGCACCGGCCCCGAGGTCATCTTGAAATTCACGCCCAGTTCGCGCGCCATGATCTGCGCCAGTGTGGTCTTACCCAGACCGGGGGGGCCGTGGAACAGCGTGTGATCCATGGCCTGCCCGCGCAGCTTGGCGCTTTCGATGAAGACGCGCAGATTCGCGCGCGCCTCTGCCTGACCCACGAAATCCTCAAGCGATTGCGGGCGCAGGGCGCGATCGGCGTCTTCGGGCAGGCGCTCGGGGCGCAGGGTTGGGTCGGGGTCGGTCATCGTCATTCAGTGTCGCGCCTGTTGTGGGCCGAGGCAAGCGGGGCTCTGCCCCGGACCCCGGGATATTTTGATCAAGAGGAAGCCCTCAATCCTTGGGTGCCAGCAACCGCAGCGCGGCGCGGATGAGTTTGGCGGTGTCGGTACTGGCAGGATCATCCCCGGCTTGCGCCACCGCACCAGCGGCGTCAGAGGGGGCGTAGCCGAGGTTGGTGAGGGCAGAGATCGCCTCGGCGGTGAAGTTGGTTTTAGGTGTCGCGGCGGGGGCGGGGGTGCGGGCTGGTTTCGAAGGCTGGCCGTCTTCGATCACCTCTGCCATATCGACGGTCAATTCTGCGCCCATCGCCATGACGGAGGGGGCCTTTTCCTTGAGTTCCAGCACCACGCGTTGGGCGAGTTTCGGGCCGACGCCGGGGGCGGCCTTGACAGCCGCCCAATCGCCCAGCGCGATGGCGCGGCCCAGCCCTTCGGCGCCCAGCGTTCCGAGAATGGCGAGCGAGGCCTTGGCACCGATCCCCTGCACCGATGTCAGAAGCTTATGCCATTCCTTTTCCAGCAAGCTCGGAAACCCGAAGAGTTGCAGCAGATCTTCGCGCACCAGCAGATCGGTATAAAGCGCACAGGCCTGACCCACCGGGGGCAGCGATTGCGCGGTGCGCGCGCTGACATGCACGATATAGCCCACACCGCGCACGTCGATCATCACGTGATCCATGGCGCGATGCACGATTACGCCTGCGATACGCCCGATCATGCGCGTCTCCGTTTTTGAGGCTGTTCCGCGAGCGTACGCGACAGTTGCGCGGCCCCCATTCGGGCAGCCGATTGCAGATGGAACGCGTGGCAAATCGCGATTGCCAGGGCATCCGCGGCATCGGCGCTGTCAAATTGCACGCCGGGCAGTTGGTGGCGCACCATATGCTGGACCTGCACCTTATCGGCATGACCCACGCCGACGACCGTTTTCTTCACGGCGTTGGGCGCGTATTCCCCGACCGCAAGCCCCGCCTGCGCTGGCGCGAGCAGCGCAATGCCACGCGCTTGGCCGAGTTTCAGCGTAGCCACCGCATCTTTGTTGACGAAGGTTTGCTCGACCGCCGCCGCCTCGGGGGCGTGTTGCGCGATCACGGCGCAGAGGCCGCCATGAAGCTCAAGCAGGCGTTGTGCCAAATCGGTACCAGTCGAGTGCAATGTGCCATTGCCAAGATGACGCAGGCGCGAGCCCTCCATCTCGATCACGCCCCAGCCCATATTGCGCAACCCCGGATCGATTCCGATCACCCGCATCGCTTTTGCCCCTGTTTGTTATCGTTAATTCCCAATTAGCACGAAAAGAGAACATCGCCTAGCCCTGCTGTTCGGATGGGCACCCGACCGGGGCTTGCAAAAATTGCATGGCGGACCTGCGGGAAGCGCTGTTGTTTTTATATTCCGCCCAGCCTAAGTGCGCTCTGCAAGCAATGATGCCTGAAACTTGAGCAGTCTGTGAACTGAGGAGCCTCCCAATGTCCGTCATGGAAATGACAACCCGCCTGAACCGTTCGCGCCATCCCGGCCTGATCATGTCGCTGATCGGTAGCTTTCTGGAATGGAACGATCTGCGCGAAACTCGCAAATCTTTGTCCAAGCTGTCCGACCGGGCGCTGGACGATATCGGATTGACCCGGCTTGACGTGGCGCGCCTGCGCTAAGTCACCGACCCTCGATTGAAAAAGGGCTGTCCCGATGGGGCAGCCCTTTTGAATGTAAGATGGCTCTGCGAAATCTTAGTGGATGAGTGGGCTTAACAGACCTGCAACGTAACGCGTCGCCGGATCAGCATGCAGCACCCAAGCGCCGATCTGTTCGCCCATATTGCCCTTGGCAAGGTGTTCAACGCGGTTGGCATATTCGTCCGACCCGACCTGCGCGAGCATCATGCCCTTGAACAGCAGCATCCCCGCAGCCAGCAAGGCAAGCCCACGCAACGGCAAACCACGGCGCGACTTCGGCCGCATTGCATCGAAATAGCTGCGCCCCAGCGAACCCGCCGCCTCAAACGCACCACCAGCCTCATGGATCTTGTCGATCCGATGAAGGCGTCTCTCGAATTCGTCCAAATCAGTTTTTGCCATTGCTCATCTCTCGGATAATCACCACGGAGGATCCGTAAAGACATTCTATACCAAGACGATGCTGAAACTGAGCGGAAACATGGCCGACTATGCCCGGCTCATCACCAATGTCGTCCATTCGCCAAATTCATTGCGCGCACTGGAAACAAAGCCTTGCCCCTCATAGGCGGCGATCACCTCATCGGCCTGCTCATTTAGCAATCCGCTAAGGATAACCACGCCCGATTCGGCGCAATAGCGCGCCATATCCGGGGCCAATGCGATCAGTGGAGCCTTTAGAATATTGGCGAAAATCAGGTCATAGGGGGCGGCGTCTTGCAGTTTCGGATCGCCGAAACCAGCCGCCTCAAGGCAGATCACGCGCCCCTCAAGATCATTCAGCGCGACATTGGCACGCGCGGTTTCCACCGCGACCGGGTCGATGTCAGAGGCCAGCACCGTCTCGGGCCAAAGCTTGGCTGCCGCAATCGCCAGCACCGCCGTGCCGCAACCGATATCGGCCACGTTGTGAAAGCTGCGCCCGGCGCGCGCCAGATCATCCAGCGCAGTCAGACAGCCCGAGGTGGTGCCGTGATGGCCCGTGCCAAAGGCCATCGCCGCATCAATACGCAGCGCGACCGAACCGTCGGGCACCTTGTCAGCGTCATGGCTGCCATAGAGGAAAAACCGACCCGCCTGCACCGGGGCAAGTTCGCGGCGCACATGCGCGACCCAATCGGTTTCGGGCAGCTCTGAAATTACGAAAGGCTGCGCGCCATAGGCGATGGCCAGCAAATCAAGCGTCACATCATCGGGCTGTTGCAGAAAATAGCCCGACACCTCATAGCGTCCATTGCCATCCTCGATCTCGAAGACGCCGGTGCCGTAGGGTGCCGGGTCCAGATCCTCAAACCGCTCTTCAAGCGACTCTGCTGCCTCGCGATCGGCCAAGGTGGTAAAGGCGGTAAAGGTGGTCATGGCGGCTCCTTTGCGCGTGTTGCGCCGGGCTTAGGCCGGGGCGCAAGTTACGTCAAGTCGCACCCCGATCACGCCGACAGCCCGATCGGGCAGCTCACACCGGTGCCACCGATCCCACAATAGCCTGCCGGGTTCTTGGCGAGATATTGCTGGTGATCGTCTTCGGCATAATAAAACGGCGGGGCGTCACTGATTTCCGTCGTGACCGCACCATAGCCCGCCTCTGACAGACGCTTGGCATAGGTTGCGCGCGACGCCTCGGCCGCAGCTTTCTGCGCGGGGGTATAGGTATAGATCCCCGAGCGATATTGCGTGCCCCGATCATTGCCTTGACGCATGCCTTGGGTCGGGTCGTGATTTTCCCAGAACACCCGCAGCAGATCGTCGTAGCTGATCACTTTGGGATCATAGATCACGCGCACGACCTCGTTATGGCCGGTCATGCCGGTGCACACCTCGCGATAACTCGGATTCGGGGTGTGACCGCCCGCATAGCCAACCATGCTTAGCCAGACGCCTTGGGTGTTCCAGAAGATCCGCTCGACACCCCAAAAACAGCCCATGCCAAACATCGCCTGCTCCATCCCCTCTGGGATTGCACTGCGCAGATCAAGACCGCTGAGAAAATGCGGCTGGGTGATCGGCATTTCTGTATCGCGCCCGGGCAGAGCCTCGGATTTGGTGGGAATGGTGGCGAGTTTTCCAAACAACATGATCAATCTCCCTATCGCAGCCTCTTAGATAGGCGCGGGCGGGCAGAATTCCAGATCAGGCCGCGGCCGGCGCGAGACCGCGCAGCACCGTTTCATAGCCCTTTGACGGATGACGCGGCACCAGCATCGCAAGCCCGAGCGAGACAAGCGCCATCGCGGCGGCCAACCCGAATACGAACCCGGGCGAGATCATCCACAGATAGCCAAGGCTCGCGGGCAGGAACACGGCGGCGATATGGTTGATCGTGAACGAGACGGCAGCGGTCGGCGCGATATCAGCCGGATCGCAGATTTTCTGGAAATAGGTCTTTTGCGCGAACGCCAGCGAGAACAGCAGGTGATCCACCACATACAACGCGCAGGCGATCCATAGCCCCCAACCAAACCAGTAGATCCCGCCATAGCTCAGGAAGAGCAGCGTCAAACCGATATATTCCACGATCAACGCGCGCCGCTCGCCGAATTTACCCACGAAACGGCCCATCGCGGGAGCGGCAGCCATATTGACGGCGAAATTGATCAGGAACAGCGCCGAGATTTCATCGACCCGCAGCCCGAAACGTTGCACCATCATAAAGGCCGCGAAGACCACGAAAATCTGACGCCGCGCCCCGGCCATGAAGGTGATTGCATAATACAACCAATAGCGACGCCGTAGCACGAAGCGTTTGGATTGCGGATCGCGGGTGTGAAACTGCGGATAGAGCAGCGCGGCCGCCCCCACCATCACCATCGTCGTGATCCCGGCGCTCGCATAGACGAATTCGTAGCTCAGATCGAAGGCCTTCCACGTCAGCACCAGCAACGCATAGGCCACCAGTGACGCGCCCGATCCCACCGCAACAATCCGGCCCAGCGTTTGCGGAGCCTGTGCGCGGTCGATCCATTGCAATTGCAGCGACTGGTTCACCGCCTGAAAATAGTGAAACCCGATCGAGGACAGCAGCGTCACCATGATCAGCCCGCCAAAGCTGGGAAACATCGCCGTCACTGCCGTCGCCGCCCCCAGCAACAGCAGCGCAAGAATCGCCAGCACTTGCTCACGCATCACCCAAAGCACGACGATCACGCCAATCGCCAGAAAGCCCGGCACCTCGCGGAACGATTGCAGCCAGCCGATATCGACCCCGTCGAACTTGACCACGTCGATGACGAAGTTGTTCAGCAGCGCCGACCAGGTCGCAAACGAGATCGGCATCGCCGTGGCAAACACATACAGCAGCGCCTCGGGCCTGCGCCAGCGCGGCAGGTGGTGGGCCTCATCAAGTTGGACTTCGCGGATCTTGAACATGAAAACCTTAGACGGGAAGGGGCCCGTAGGAGCAAGACTACAAACTGTGTATTCTGACTCAGATCAATGTGCATTGATGCAGAATCTGGCATCACGCTTTCGCGAACGGGAGATTTGCCATGGATATCATCGAGATCATTGAGCGGATTGGCGAGGGGCCAACAGCGGCGCTTTTCGGGCTGATCACGGGGCTTATTTTCGGGGTGGCCGCACAGCGCTCGAATTTCTGCCTGCGCGCGGCGGCGATTGAATTCGCCCGTGGCAAGCTTGGAGGCAAGGTGGCGGTGTGGTTCTTGACCTTTTCCACAGCCCTCATCTGGGTGCAAAGCGCGCAGCTGCTCGGGTTGTTTCGCGCCGGCGATAGCCGGGTGATGTCCGTGCCCGGCAGTTGGTCTGGTGCGATTATCGGCGGGCTGATCTTTGGCGTGGGCATGGTGCTATCGCGCGGCTGCTCGGGGCGGCTTTTGGTGCTGGCAGCGACGGGCAATCTGCGCTCGGTCGTGGCGGGGCTGATCTTTGCCGTGACCGCACAAATGAGCCTCAAAGGCATCCTTGCCCCCTATCGTGACACGCTGGCAAGCCTGTGGATCACGCAGGGCGGCGAGAACGTCAACCTGCTGACCGCGCTGCATTTGCCCGATTGGACGGGGCTGGCAGTGGGCATCGTCTTTGCGCTGGCCGGGGTTTATCTGGCAGCCCGCAATCAGATCGGGATCAAGGTCTGGATATTTGCCTCCGGCGTCGGATTCGCGGTGGCCGTTGGGTGGGTTCTGACCTTCATGCTGTCACAAGTCGCTTTTGATCCGGTTCCGGTCAATTCGGTCACCTTCTCGGGGCCCTCGGCCAATACACTGATGTTCTTCCTTGATCGCAACGCGGTGCTGGAATTTGATGTAGGCCTAGTGCCGGGCGTGGTGATCGGCGCGTTCCTGTCCTCGCTCGTGGCAGGGCAATTTGCCTGGCAGGCGTTTGACAGCGTGCCAGTGATGCGCCGCTCGATGATCGGCGCGGTGATGATGGGCTTTGGCGCGATGCTGGCGGGTGGCTGTGCGATCGGCAATGGCGTGACGGGCACCTCGGTGCTGGCCGGCACGGCATGGCTGGCGCTGTTTTGCATGTGGATCGGCGCGATGGTCACCGATGTCTTGCTCGATCAGCGCAGTCTCACTCCCGCACAGGCCTGTTAAAAAAAACTTTGCGGGTCGATATCGACCGCAATGCGTGCGTTATTGGGCAGGCGCAGCCCCTTGAGCCAGCCTTTCAGCGCAGCCTGTAGCGGTGCGCCCTTGTCGGCCTTGATCAACATCCGCACCCGATGCCGCCCCCGCACCCGCGCAATCGGCGCTGGGGCCGGGCCAAAGACCTGCGCCCCCACGCGACGCAACGCCCCGTCATTGCGCGCAAGCTGGCTGCCAATATCGAACAGCGGCTGCAAGTCTGGGCCCGACAGGATGATCCCCGCCATCCGCCCATAAGGGGGCACGCCCTGCGCCTGTCGCGCAGCAGCCTCTTGCGCCCAGAACGCCTCTTCGTCACCACCCAGAATGGCGCGGATCACCGGATGCTCGGGCTGAAAGGTCTGCAACAGCGCCACGCCCTTATCCTCGGCCCGCCCCGCGCGCCCCGCGACCTGCCGCATCAACTGAAAGGTCTTCTCCGCCGCGCGCAAATCAGACCCCTGCAACCCAAGATCGGCGTCAATCACCCCCACAAGCGTCAGCTTGGGAAAGTTATGCCCCTTGGCCACGATCTGCGTGCCGATGATGATATCGGCCCCACCATTCGCAATCTCGACGATGGTTTCTTTCAGCGCGCGCGCCGAGCCGAACAGATCGGAACTCAGCACCGATAGCCGGGCATCAGGAAAGCGGCGCGTGACCTCTTCGGCAAGCCGCTCCACACCAGGACCGACCGGGGCCAGTTTGCCCTCGACCTCGCAGCTCGGGCATTTCGTTGGGATCGGCTTGGTCTCGCCGCATTGATGGCACACGAGCCGCTTGAGAAAGCGGTGCTCGACCATGCGCGCATCGCAGTGATCGCACGCAATCTGATGTCCGCACGCGCGGCAGATCGTGACGGGCGCATAGCCGCGACGGTTGAGAAACAGCATCGACTGCTGGCCCTCTGCGATGCGCCGCGTGACCTCGGAGACCAGCGTCGGACCGATCCAGCTGCCTGCCTCAAGCGCCTCTTCGCGCATGTCGATCGCGCCCATATCGGGCATCTCGGCGGTGCCAAAGCGCGCACCCAAATCCAGCCGGGCATATTTCCCCGCGCTCGCGTTCACCCAGCTTTCCAAAGACGGCGTGGCCGAGGCCAACACCACCTGCGCGCTTGCCAGCGAGGCGCGCAAAACGGCCATGTCGCGGGCATTATACAACACGCCCTCTTCTTGCTTATACGACCCGTCATGTTCTTCATCGACCACGATCAACCCCAGATCGCGAAACGGCAAGAACAAGGCTGAACGCGCCCCGACAACCAGTTGCACATCCCCCGACCCACAGGCCTTCCACAATCGCCGCCGCTCGGATTGGGTCACACCGGAATGCCACTCGCCGGGCAACGCCCCAAAGCGCGCCTCGACCCGCGCCAGAAATTCGGATGACAGCGCAATCTCAGGCAACAGAACCAAGGCCTGCCGCCCCTGCGCCAGACAATGCGCCACCGCCTCAAGATACACTTCGGTTTTGCCCGAGCCCGTCACGCCTTTGAGCAGCGTGGTCGAATACCCGCCCGCACCGGCACGCAACGCATCGGCCGCTTGCGCCTGCGCCTGCGACAGCGCCTTACCGGGCAGGTTGGGATCAAGCCGCGGGAAGGGTAGATCGCGCGGCACCTCGGCCTCGATCACAGCGCCCGTCTTGACCAACCCCTTGACCACCTGCGGAGTGACCTCGGCGAGATGCGCCAACTCGCCCAAATGAAACCCCGCCCCGCCATGATCGCGCAACACTTCAAGAACACGCGTGCGCGCATCGGTCATCCGCGCAGGCGCATCCCCGCCCAGCCGATAAATCCTGCGCAACCCCGGCGGATCGCCCAAGCCCGGCGCGCGGGTCGCCAGCCGCAACACCTGCGGCAAAGCCGTCATCGTATAATCCGCCATCCGCAGCAGAAAATCGCGCAACTCCTCGCGCATCGGTGCCACATCGAACACCCGGATCACCGAGCGCAGCTTCGCCATATCGAAATCGCCAGCACCTCGCCCCCAAACCACACCCAAAACCTTGCGTGGCCCCAGCGGCACCTCGACAAACGCGCCCGAAAAACAGCCCCCCTCGGGCGCGCGATAATCCAGCGGTTTGCCAATTGGCTCAGCCGTCAACACCGCAACGCGCGCACCCTCTTCAAACCAACCGGGATCAGACATAACGGACCGCCCCTTCTTTCATCTGGCCAGAAATACTCCGGGGTGAGGCGCATCTGCGCCGAGGGGCAGCGCCCCTCTCCTCGCGCGCTTTCCACTCTTTCCCGCGCGCGACTTTTGCGCTACCACCCGCGCAACTGCCGCCAAGGAGAAACCCCATGAAATTTTTCGTCGATACCGCCGACACCGCCGCGATTCGTGAACTGAACGATCTGGGCATGGTTGATGGCGTGACCACCAATCCGTCGCTGATCCTCAAATCGGGACGTGATATTCTCGAAGTCACCAAAGAGATCTGCGACATGGTTTCAGGCCCGGTCTCTGCCGAGGTCGTCGCCACCGAGGCGAAGCAGATGATCGAAGAAGGGAATAAGCTCGCCAAGATCGCCCCCAATATCGCGATCAAGGTGCCTCTGACCTGGGACGGCCTGACCGCCTGTAAGGCTTTCGCATCCGAAGGCCACATGGTCAATGTCACGTTGTGCTTCTCTGCTGCGCAAGCGCTGATCGCGGCAAAGGCGGGTGCGACGTTCATCTCGCCCTTCATCGGACGTCTGGACGATATCAACCTCGACGGCATGCAGCTGATCGAAGATATCCGCGTCATCTACGACAACTATGATTTCAAAACCGAGATCCTTGCCGCTTCGATCCGCTCGGTGAACCATATCACCGACGCGGCCCGCATCGGCGCCGATGTGATCACCGCGCCGCCGAATGTTATCAAGGCGATGGCGAGCCATCCGCTGACCGACAAGGGTCTGGCGCAGTTCCTCAAGGATTGGGACGCGACGGGTCAAAAGATCGTCTGATCGCCAAACTCATTGCTGCGCAGGCCCGCCACACTGGCGGGCCTTTTGCGTCGGTCTCGGGATTTTATGCGCTGCATTTCGCGCCGCGTCGTGTATGCTGACAAAAAGAACAACGACCCGAGCAGTGAGACAGGCATGACCGAAACGGCCCTCGTGGAGCACCTCCGCGAACAAATCATTTCCGACCCCGATGTCATCTTGGAAGACCGCGATCTGATGCGCGCGCTTGTCGCTGCCAATGAGGCGGCGATGGGGGGCAATATCGTCGATCTGCGCGGCATGGCGATGGCCCGCCTTGAGGCCCGGCTGGACCGGCTTGAAGACACTCATCGCTCGGTGATTGCAGCCGCGTACGAAAATCTTGCGGGGACCAATCAGGTGCATCGCGCGGTGCTGCGCATGCTTGATCCCATCGATTTCCCGGCCTTCCTGACGAATTTGCGCTCGGATGTGGCCGAGATTTTGCGCGTCGATTCCGTGCGCCTCGTGCTGGAAAGCAAACAAAACGAGGATGACCCTGCGCTGCAAATTCTCGGTGAGGTGCTTTGCGTCGCTGAGCCCGGCTTCGTGCAGGAATATCTGCGCGCCGGACGCGGCGGAGCCCCGCGCGGCGTGGTGTTGCGCCAGACCGTTCCGGGATCAGAGGCGATCTATGGCGAGGCCGCCGACTGGATCCGATCCGAGGCGCTGATGCGTCTCGATCTGGGAGAGGGGCGGCTTCCGGGGATGCTGGTGATGGGCGCAGAAGACCCGCATCAGTTCAAACCCTCGCAGGGCACCGATCTGTTAGCGTTTTTCGCAGGCGTGTTTGAGCGCGCGATGCGGCGCTGGTTGGAATGATGCTGGCCCCCGGGCTTGGGGCGGCGTTGGCCGAATGGCTATCGCATTTGCGCGCGCTCGACGGTGCCGCAGACAATACGATCGAGGCCTATCGCGCCGATGTCGCAGGCTTTCTGGGCTTCGTTCAAAACCATCATGGCGACGGGTTTGGCACGGCGCGACTTGCCACGCTTGGCCCGACCGATATGCGGTCTTGGATGGCGCATGAGCGCGGACGCGGCTTGTCGGCGCGCTCGCTGGCGCGAGCCTTATCTTCGGTCAAAAGTTTCACCCGCTGGCTGGCAGATCGCGAAGGTTTCGATGCCAGCCATGTCTTGCTGGCTCGCGCACCGAAATATCAGCGAAAATTGCCGCGCCCTTTATCTGAAGACGGTGCGCGCGCGATGATCGATCAGGTCGATACGCAAGCCTCGGACCCGTGGATCGCCGCCCGGGATGGGGCCGTTCTGACACTGCTTTACGGCGGCGGATTGCGGATATCCGAGGCGCTTGGGCTGACCGGCGATCAGCACCCCCTGCCCGACGTGCTGCGCATCCGTGGCAAGGGCGACAAGGAACGACTGGTCCCGATACTGGGGGCCGCACGCGATGCGGTGGCCGAATATGTGCGCCTATGCCCCTATCCCGCCGAACCCGGCCTGCCGCTGTTTCGCGGCAAGCGCGGCGGAGCGCTGAACCCGCGATTGGTGTCGCGTGCGATGGAACAGGCCCGGATGGCGCTGGGACTGCCTGCGACCGCCACGCCGCACGCCATGCGCCACAGCTTTGCCACCCATCTTCTGGCCGCCGGGGGCGATTTGCGCGCGATTCAGGAATTGTTGGGCCATGCCAGCCTTGCAACCACGCAGATCTACACCGCCGTCGATGCCGCGCGCCTGATGGAGGTCTATGACAAGGCCCATCCGCGCGCCTGAACGCCGCTATTTCCTTGGGTGCTTATTTCGACGGCTTTAGATCTTCTGTCATGTCTTGGATCTGGTCCGGGGCCGCATGTTCAACGTGAAAGGACATGACGATTTCATCCCTTAGTGCCCTGTCTGCACTCACAACATCAACCGCGCGCATGCCGCTGGCCATTGCCACAAAGACGCAAAGCAAGATGCAAACTCGCCCGTGGGGCCCACTGCCGATACCGCCACCGGGACCTCCGCCCGAACAGGCCTCTGGTGACAGCAGTGATAGCGACAGCACGCTCTATGAATCGCAGTTCAACGCCCTCAGCATTGAGGATGACAGCACCGACAGCACATTGTTGAATGCGAACGACCAATATCTCGCGCTTCTGTCTGAATTTTCTTGATCCCAGCCGGGAACGGCGGCGGCGTTCGTTCGGTGGCTTGCGTCGCACGCAGGTTTTGGGCAGGAAGAGATATGGACATTCGTATCAAAGCCCTCTGCGTTCACCTGCTCACAGCCACCGGCGCGGTGCTGTCGATGCTGGCTTTGCTGGCCGCAACCGACCAAAAATGGAGCCTGATGTTCCTGTGGCTCGTCGTCGCCTTTTTCGTGGATGGCATCGATGGGCCTTTGGCGCGTCGCTACGACGTAAAGTCCAACTCCCCGCTTTATGACGGCGAACTGATGGATCTGATCGTCGACTATCTGACCTATGTTTTCATTCCGGCGTTCGCCCTGTTCAAATCGGGCTTACTGCCGGGCTGGCCGGGCTGGCTTGCGATCATCGCGATCACCTATGGCAGTGTCGTCTATTTCTCGGACACGCGGATGAAAACAAAGGATAAATCCTTCTCCGGCTTTCCCGGAGCGTGGAACATGCTGGTGCTTGTGATGTTTGCGCTCTCGCCGCACCCCACGACGATTTTGATCATCGTCGTGGCTCTGACAGTCGCAATGTTCTTGCCGTTGAAATTCATCCATCCCGTGCGCACCAAGCGTTGGCGCGTCGTGTCCCTGCCCGTGGCACTCGCCTGGACCTTTTTCGCGGGTTGGGCGGCGTGGGTCAATTTTGATCCGGCAAGCTGGGCGCATTGGGGGCTTGTGATCACCTCATTCTATTTGCTGCTTGTCGGCATCGTTCAGCAAATCATTCCCGAACGCGCCTGAACACCAAACCCCACATCAATAGTGGCGATTTGGTTGTGACGTCAGTGCTACCACTGCGCTGGCACAAAACGCGCATACGAGAAAATCACAGCGGCCAAACTGGCGGCCGCGCCCACCCGCAGGGGTCGCCAAACCACAGCTTAAAGCGGCTTTTCCATATCGCGATGGGGAATGCCTGCATCATCATAGGGCGCGCCATAGGCCACAAAGCCCAAGCCTTCGTAAAACCCGATCGCAGAAACCTGCGCCGAGAGATAGACCCGCGTGCAGCCCAGCGCGCTGAGCCGCGCACAGGACTCGCGCACCAAAGCTGCGCCCAAGCCAGTCCCGCGCATCGGCTTGGCCACACAAAGCCGGCCAATCTTGCCTTTTGCACCGACAACCAGCAACCGCGCGGTGCCCAAGGGCGTCTCCCCGTCACGCGCCAGCAAATGCAGCGCATCACCATCCAGATCATCCCATTCATCGGGTTCGCTGATGCCCTGTTCCTCGATGAACACAGCCCGGCGCAATGCGTGGCACAGAGAGATATCTTCAACCGTCTCGATAATCATGCGAAATAGGCCTTTAGCGCGCGGGCATAGACCCGTTTGAGGGTTTCGATTTGGTCCACTGGCACGCGCTCATCGACCTGATGCATCCGGTCCCCGACCAGCCCGAATTCCACGACCGGGCAATGATCTTTGACAAAGCGCGCATCCGAAGTGCCCCCAGACGTCGAGAGTTCCGGCGCCATACCGGTTTCCGCCTGAACCGCATCCGCAACCAAATCGACAAACGGGCCGGGCGGGGTGACAAAACTTTCGCCCGAAATATCGGGGTTGAGAGTGAAATCAACGCCGGTTTGCGTCGTGATGCCTTGGGCCAGTTCATGCGCCCACGCAATCAGAGACGCGCCCGTATGGGCATCGTTGAAACGGATATTCACCGTCGCCTTGGCCCGCGCCGGGATCACGTTATTGGCCGGGTTGGCGCAGTCGATCGTGGTGATCTGCAGACTTGTCGGCTGAAAATGTTTCGTGCCCGGATCAAGCGGCTCTGCCACCATCTGCCCAAGCAAAGCGACCAATGCATGCAGCGGGTTTTTCGCGCGATGGGGATAGGCAGCATGGCCCTGCACCCCCTCGGCCTCGATGTAAAATGTCATCGAGCCACGCCGCCCGATTTTCATCATCTGCCCCATCACCTCGGGGCAGGTCGGCTCACCCACCAGACAGACTGACATCGCCTCGCCCTGATCGGCCATCCAGTCGAGCAATGCGCGGGTGCCATCACGCCCCGGCCCTTCTTCATCGCCGGTGATCGCCAAGATCACCGCGCCGTCGGGCGGGGTGGCGCGCACGAAATCCACCGCAGCGGCGGCAAAGGCGGCCACGCCCGATTTCATGTCTTGCGCCCCACGTCCCCACAAAACGCCCGAATTTATCTCGCCACCAAACGGGTCATGGCTCCAGGCACGCGCGTCGCCAACCGGCACGACATCGGTATGGCCGTTGAAGCCAAAGGTCTTGGCCGCCCCCTTCGCCCCCCAGCGCGCAAACAAATTGGGTGTGCCATTGCGATCCACGCGCGTGCAACTAAACCCAGCCCCAATAAGCAGGGATTGCAACAACACCAGCGCCCCGCCCTCATCAGGGGTGACCGAGGGGCAGCGGATCAGATCGGCGCTTAGGGCAACGGCATCGGTGGTCATTTGCGCTCCTTTCGATATCGCTCACAGGAGTAAAGCGCAGGCGCGGTGCGGGCAATGGCTGTTGCAACACCGCCACCGCTGCTCGCCATTGCGAGACCGGGGTCTCGTAATCGCCGTAAAACCTGTCAGTATAAAGAAAAATATAAACGGCCCGAGGCAGGGCAACACGAGCAGGGCAAAAGCCCACACCAAATAAACGAGGCCAAATGGCCCGCGAAATGCGGCAATGACCGCAAATGTGTTGCGCTGTCTTCGAGGGGTTCGGGGGCAGAAATGGCTGAGTTGACCTATGATCTAAGCGCGACTGCGATGGAGATGGCGCAGGATGCTGGCGCGCAACCGCTGGTCTGGCGCGGCTCCAAAACCGGTACGGCGGAGACCGAGCTTACCCCGACCGGCATTCGCAAAGGCACGTTTGGGGCAACCCGCGATCAGATTGTGTCGCCACAGCATCGCGTGCTGGTGCGCGATCCGAGCGCCGAAATCCTGACGCTTTTTCCTGAACTCGATCCGCTCACCGGCATAGGCTACGGCGCACCCGCCCGCCCGCTGCTGCGCAGCTTCGAGGCCAGCTTGCTGCAAAGGCGCGCCGCATGAGTCACACATCTGGTTGGATTGCCGCCTTTGAGGCCCATCGCGGCCCTTACCGCTTTGATGATCGCGTTTTGCCGGCGATGCTGGCGCAAGGCACGTTGATGCTGGAATTCTCGCTGGTGCGGGGCGAAAACGGCCCCCTACCGCTGATCCATCTGGAAAACCGCGCTGCTGGCTGGCGTGAATTTCTCTCGCTCGGGCTGGACGCGCAGGGGCGCATCGCGCTGACGCAGCGGCGCGGCGATCTGGTGCATGCGATTTCGCTTGATGCCAAGCAGGAAATCATGACCGGCGGGCGCATGCGGTTGAGCTGGCGCTGGGATGGGCCGGGCCGGGAAAGCCTGCTGACGCTCAAGGCGCTGGATCACGGGACGTTGCGCCAACATTCCGGGCGCGCGCCGCTGCCGCTGACGCGCACCGAGGCGCTGGCGCTGGTTGCGGGTGATGGTCGCGCCAAGATCGGGCCGCGCGTGTCCTGGCTGGCGCTGGGCGATCATTTGCATCCGCTGGGACCGGGCGCGTGCTTTGCCCCCGCGACCCCGATCGAGACGCCGCAAGGACCGCGCCCCGCAGCGCATATCAAAGCAGGCGATCAGGTGCTGACAAGCGATGCCGGGCCGCAAGACGTTGTCTGGGCTGGTCGCATCTCTCTACCCGCCTTGGGCCATCTGCGCCCGGTACAGTTGCGCGCCCCGGTTTTTGGCAAAACCCGGGATCTGTGGCTGCTCCCGCAACATCGTATCGCGCTATGTGGGCCCTCGGTCGACTATATTCTGGGCGAAGAAAAGGTGCTGATCGAGGCACATCACCTCGTCGATGCCTGTACTGCGCTACAACCGGATCGGCCCGGATTGCTTAGCTGGCAAGGGATCTTGCTGGGCGGGCATCATTTGCTGATCGCGGATGGGTGCGAGGTGGAAAGCCTGCATATCGGGCGGCTTGCGCGCCAACCTCTGCTGGCCGCGACAACCGCTTTGGCCGATCTCGCGCGTGCTGGCAGCTTGCCGCTGCATCGCAAACCCGCGCTCAAGATCGCCAGCGGATACGAGGCCACGACTTTGGCCGCAGCGCGCCGTCACGGGCGCGGCCCAGTCGCCGCCTGATCCTATCGCCGGCAAATCCTATCGCCGCCTAGCCCATCAGGGCGCGACGCACCAGATTGGCGCCCGCGAGACCCAGCAAGATCAGCGTCAGGCGGCGAAACAGCACCGGATCCAGCCGGTCCTGCGCGCCAAATCCCAACCGCATCCCGATCAAAGCGGGCACCACCATCAGCGCCGAAAGCGGCACGGTCTGCGCATTCAGCACGCCAGACGCCAGATGCGACCCGGTCAAAATCACCGAGCCGATCATGAACACGACGCCCTGAATACGCACCGCTTCGCGTTTGGGCGCATGAATAGACAGCAAATAAACGATCAGCGGCGGCCCCCAAATGCCTGAAATGCCGCCATATAGCCCGCCGATGATGCCCAAAATACTCTCGGTCAGCTTGCGATGATGCATCGGCAGCACCAAGGGCCGCCCGGACAGCTGCCAGATCGCAAAGGCAACAATCGGCACTCCCAGCAGCAGATACATCGTGTTTTGCGGGATGATGCGCACAAAGCCCGCACTGATCGGAATGAACACGATAATCATCGCGATAAATATCTGATAGCGCCGGATCGAGCCCCACGCCGCCCCCACGCCTTGTCGGAACGCTTGAATAAGATTGCTCACCAAAGTGGGCAGGATCAGCAGCGCCAGCGCGATCTCGGGCGGCAGAAACGAGGCAAAACTCGACAGCATGATCATCGGCATCGCGAACCCGACCGCACCTTTGACGAATCCCGCAAACAGCGTCACCGCCAGCGCCATGGCGATTTGCCAAATCTCTAGTCCTGCCATCTCTTTCCCCCCGTTTGACTTGCTTTTAGCGAGTTTTGTCGCCGTAGCCAGCCCACGGGCAAAATCGCGCAAAGATCGGGCGTGCCAGCCAAATATCGAGACTCGGCGCGACATTTTAGGTCTTGATCGCAGCGTCTCGCGTATTTTAATTGCGCTGCGAGTGCAAAATACCTATGCACTATGCAACTGCAGAATAGGGAGCCGATTCATGGCGCATGACGGGGCCGATATAGTGATGACGATCATTCTGGATGACCTTCTAACACGCAGCGAAGCGGCCTTGCCTGAACTGGCGGCGCTGGTCTCGCAGGCGACCGAAGCTTTGCGCGCGAAAGTCAGCAAGGACGGGCGCATTTCTGGCGCGTTGCTTGAAGCGCATCAGTATCAGGCCCACGGACTGGCATGGCTGACGACCTATGAGCAATCGCTCAAACAGTTGCATGGCTGGGCCAAGCGACTGGCCGATGAGGGCAAGTTCGGCGAGATCGAACAGTTGATCCTGCAAATCGGCTTTGGCGAATACCTCGCCCAGATCGCTGGCGGCATCCAGATGAACCAAGGCGAGATGGTGCGCCTTGCCGATATGGACATCAGCTGGACCCCATCCGACGCCGCCGCCACGCTGATCGCGTCAGGCAACTCCAACGCCGCGCGCCTGCGTCTGGTCGAGCTGATGCAAGATGTTCAAGGCCGCTCGATCTTTGGCCAATCCGGTCTGGATGACGAGCTGGAGATGATCCGCGAGCAATTCTACCGTTACGCCGAGGACCGGGTGAAACCCTTTGCCCATGAATGGCACCTCAAGGACGAACTGATCCCGATGTCGGTGATCGAGGAACTGGCGGAGCTGGGCGTGTTCGGCCTGACCATCCCCGAAGAATATGGCGGGCTGGGCCTGTCCAAAGCGACGATGGCAGTCGTGACCGAGGAACTTTCGCGCGGCTACATCGGGGTGGGATCGCTTGGCACGCGCTCCGAGATCGCGGCAGAGCTGATCATCTGCGGCGGCACCCAAGAGCAGAAAGAAAAGTGGCTGCCCGGTCTGGCCAGCGGCGAGATCCTGAGCACCGCTGTCTTCACCGAACCCAATACCGGATCGGATCTTGGATCGTTGCGCACCCGTGCAGTCAAGGATGGTGAAGATTGGGTCGTGACCGGCAACAAGACGTGGATCACCCACGCCGCGCGCACCCATGTCATGACTCTGCTGGCGCGCACCAATCCCGATTCAAGCGATTATAAAGGCCTGTCGATGTTCCTGGCCGAGAAGACGCCGGGCACCGATGACGCCCCCTTCCCCACGCCCGGCATGACCGGCGGCGAGATCGAGGTGCTGGGCTATCGCGGCATGAAGGAATACGAGCTGGCCTTTGACGGCTTCCGCGTGAAGGGCGAGAACCTGCTGGGCGGCGAAGAGGGCAAGGGTTTCAAGCAGCTCATGGAGACGTTTGAATCTGCGCGCATCCAGACCGCCGCGCGCGCCGTGGGCGTGGCGCAATCAGCGCTGGAAATCGGCATGCAATACGCGATTGATCGCAAGCAATTCGGCAAATCGCTGATCGAGTTTCCGCGGGTGGCCTCCAAACTGGCGATGATGGCGGTCGAAACCATGATCGCGCGCCAGTTGACCTATTTCTCGGCATGGGAAAAGGATCACGGCCATCGCTGCGATCTTGAGGCGGGCATGGCGAAACTGCTGGGGGCGCGTGTCGCATGGGCGGCCGCCGACAACGCGCTGCAAATCCACGGCGGCAACGGGTTCGCGCTGGAATACCAGATCTCGCGTATTCTGTGTGACGCACGCATCCTCAATATTTTCGAGGGCGCGGCAGAAATTCAGGCGCAGGTCATCGCGCGACGTCTGCTCGGCTAAGGCGGTTTGTTCCAGATCCTCAAGGCGGCGTCCCTGCGGCGCCGCCTTTTGCATCGGTGGCAACTGCGCCACAAGTGAATGCCCGGCGCGTCGGGGCAAGCTTGACTTCACCCCTGCCCTCCCCAATTTGAACACAACCGCTCACATTAGGAGGGCCGTATGCCCCGCACGATCCTCGTCACCGGCATCACCGGGTTTATCGCCAAGAAGATCGCCTATGATCTGCTGGCGCGCGGCGACACAGTGCGCGGCACCTTGCGCAAATCCGGACGCAGCCAAGAGGTGCGCGCGGCGCTCGCGGGCTTGCCACCCGAGGCCTTGGCGCGGCTCAGTTTTGTCGAGGCCGATCTGATGACGGATCGCGGTTGGGCCGAAGCGATGGGCGGCGTGGACGGCGTGATGCACACGGCCTCGCCCTTTCCCCTCAGCAAGCCCAAGGACGAATCCCAGATCATTGGCCCGGCGGTTGAGGGCACCAAGCGCGTGCTCAAAGCGGCCCATAAAGCGGGCGTGACGCGTGTTGTGCTGACATCCTCGATGGAGGCGGTGATGCATGGCGTGACCTCGAACCCGATGACCGAGGCCGATTGGTCCAACCCCGAGGCCCCGACCTGCAGCGCCTATACGCGCTCAAAAATCTTCGCCGAACGGGCCGCTTGGGACTTTGTCAAAACCCATCCCGAGATGCAGTTGAGCGTGATCAATCCCGGCCTCGTCTGCGGCACGCCGATGGATAAGCACACCGGATCTTCCGTCGCGGTGATTGCGCGCCTGTTGTCGGGGCGCGACCCGATGCAACCTGATCTCGACATGCCAGTTGTGGATGTCGCCGATGTCTCAGCATGTCATATCGCTGCGCTGGATACGCCCGAAGCGATCAACAAGCGCTATATCTGCGCCGAAAGTTTCGCCAATTTCCGCGATCTTGCCGCTGCCCTTCAGGCGAATTTCCCCGATCGCAAAATCTCGCAGCGACTGGCTCCGAAATTCGTGCTGAAGCTGCTGGCCTTGTTCGATGCCCAGATCGCGCTGATCTTGCCGATGATCGGCAAGAAGATGCATCTCAGCCATGCGGCGGCAACCGATGAGCTGGGCGTCAAATTCACCCCTGCCGATAAGGCCGTTATCCGCACCGCGCGTTTCCTCGCCGCGAAATGAGGCTTGCACGCCGCCGTGATGCGCGCCAATTCTGCGCCTGAACAAGGAGAGCGCAGATGATCCGGGACGCCAAATCCGAAGATGCCGAAGCCATCGCTGAAATCTACAATGACGCGGTGCGCAACACGACCGCGATCTGGAACGATATCGAGATCGATGCGCAGAACCGCCGTGACTGGATCGCGGATCGACAGGCGGCAGGCTATCCGGTGCTGGTCTGGGAGGAAGCTGGCAAGGCCGTGGGCTATGTCAGTTTCGGCCCGTTTCGCCCCCATGACGGCTATCGTCTAAGCGTGGAACATTCGGTTTACGTTCATCGCGATCACCGCGCAGGCGGCAAGGGCGCGCAGATGATGGAGGCGCTGATTGCGCGCGCCCGTGAGGGCGGTTTCCACGTCATGATCGCGGCGGTTGATGCAGCCAATGCCGGGTCGGTGCGCCTACATGAGCGGCTTGGGTTTGCCCATGTCGGGCGGCTGCCGCAAGTGGGCAAGAAATTCGGGCGCTGGTTGGATCTGGCGCTGTTGCAACTGGTGCTGGACGACCGCGCTCAGCCCTGACGCGACAGCAGATCGACCAATCGGTTACGGGCCTCGGGCAGCGGGCGATTGCCCAGATCGGGGGCCATCCGCTCGCCCAGAAAAAACCCGGTCAGGCGCAACCCCTGTGCAATCTCGGCCCCCGAGGCCGGCCCCTGCCCCAGCAGAAACAGCGGCAGATGCAGCAGCTTGGGCGCCCATTCGCCCGCCGCCTCACGACTAACGGCGCGCCCGGTGCGCGGGCTGACATAGGCCAGATCATCGCGCGTGCCAGTCACCGCGCATTGGCTTAGATCGAGGCCATAGCCCATCTCTTCAAGCAGCCCCATCTCCCAGCGCAGATAATCAGCCGCCCAATCGCCGCCCTCAACGAACAGATCAAACAGTGCCTCGGACGCCGCGAAGACACGCATATGCGCCTCGCGCTCGGGCAGGGTAAAGCGTAGCAGTGCGCAGGTCGCATTCAGCCCCGCCAGCGCCAAGCGATCGGACAAGATCACGGTGCGGCTTTGCAGCGGCTCGATGGTGAAGCTGCCCATATGATCCTCAAGCCGCGCCCGCCACGTTGCCGAAACGCGATTGCCCGGCTGCAATATCCCCACCATCTTGCGCGACGCACCACCGCGCACCACCCCCGCATGACGGCCGTGATCGGCAGTGAACAGCTCGACGATCATCGAGTTTTCACCATGCGGGCGCGCAGAAAGAATGGTGCCGTGATCTTGCCAATCCATGGCGCGACTATCGAATGGGTGACGTTGCGGCGCAAGCGGCTTCGTGAATTGTGCAACGGCCTTGGCTGGCCCTAACTTGCGCCCATGACACGTATTTCCCGTTCTCTCGCATTGCTGATTTTCCTGTGTGAAGCCATCGCCTTCGCCGCAAGCTTCAGCACCAATCTCGCCGCCCATCCCCATGCCTCGGTGCCGTTGGGGATTTTATGGCTGATGGTGCGCTATTTCACGATCTGGACCAACTCATTGGTCGGGGTTTTGTTTGGCGTGATGCTCTGGCGCAAACGTTTGTTTTCGCCTGCATTACTGGCGGCCCTCACGCTGTGGATGATCATCGTGGGCGCGGTCTATCACCTGCTGCTCGCGGGAGACGAACCCTTGCACGGCCTCGATTGGCTGGAGAATTTCCTGTATCACACTGCAGTGCCGATTTTGCTGCCGATCTGGTGGCTGATCTTTGCGCCCAAGCGAGCGTTGCAATGGCGTGACGCGGCGCTGTGGCTGATTTGGCCGCTGATCTATCTGGTCTATGCGGAAATCCGCGGGCTCGAGACCGGGTTTTACCCGTATTTCTTTCTCAATCTCACGCAGCTTGGCTGGAACGGGCTGGCGATCTGGTGCGCGCAATTTGTGATTGCGTTCTGGATTGGCGGGCTCGTGATAATCGCAGTGGGGCGTGCGATGGCGTTGCTGCGCCTTACGCGTTAAGCCCGTCTTCATCCAGCAACGTGCGCCCATCCCGGCTTTCGATCTCGATCACCCAGAGGTCGGGGTCAAAGCCGCGCTGTTTGGCGATGCTCGCGTCGACCTCGGCCTCGGGGCCATCGTGCAGCAACATCCACGCGCTGGCCCCCGTCATCAGATCGGTCCGCCGTTCATAGCTTTGGGCGGTGCCGTCAAGACGCGCGCATTTCACCAGAACCGCGCCCGAGCTTTGCTGCCCATGCGCGGTCACATAGGCGGGGATATTGGCCAGCTCCAGCCGCTTGAGATAGGCGTGCACCCACAGATCGGTCGTGAGCCGCGCCGCCATCTCAGTTGCCGTCCTTGAAATCGAGACCCATCTCGGAATAGCGCTCGGCATCGTCCAGCCAGTTCGGGCGCACTTTGATCTGCAAGAACAGATGCACGGGGCGGTCGAGGAATTCGATCATCTCCATCCGCGCCGCCTTGGAGATCGACTTGATCGTCTCGCCCTTATGGCCAAGGATGATGCCCTTATGGCCATCGCGCGCGACATAGATCAGCTGATCGATGCGCACCGAGCCATCCTCGCGTTCTTCCCAATTCTCGGTCTCGACGGTGAGTTGATAAGGCAGTTCTTCATGTAACCGCAGTGTCAGCTTTTCGCGGGTGATTTCCGAGGCGATCATGCGCAGCGGCAGATCGGCAATCTGATCTTCGGGGTACAGCCACGGCCCCTCGGGCATCTCGCCTGCCAGCCATTCCTTGAGGTCCGCCACGCCATGACCACGCTCGGCAGAGATCATGAAGGTCTTGGCGAACTCGAATTTTTCGTTGAGTTGCGCCGCAAGACCCAGCAGCGCCTCGGATTTCACCTTGTCGATCTTGTTGATCGCAAGTGCCACGCGCAGACCTTCGCGCTCTTTGAGCGACTCCAGAATGGCCTTGCCGCCCTCAGTCAGACCGCGATGCGCCTCGATCAGCAGCACCACGACATCGGCGTCAGCCGCCCCGCCCCAAGCAGCCTGCACCATTGCACGGTCCAGACGGCGGCGCGGGCGGAAGATGCCGGGTGTGTCGACGAACACGATCTGGCTTTGCCCTTGCATCGCAACGCCACGGATGCGCGCGCGCGTCGTCTGCACCTTATGCGTCACGATCGAGACCTTGGCCCCCACCATCGCATTCAGCAGGGTGGATTTTCCGGCATTGGGCTCTCCGATGAGGGCCACGAATCCGGCGCGTGTCGGGTTGGTCATTCGCTCTCCTTCAGCCGCGCCAGCAAAGCCTTGGCAGCAGCCATTTCGCCCTGACGCTTGGACTTGGCCTGCGCGGTTTCGCGCGCGCCATTGTCCAACAGGACTTCAATCGTAAATTTCGGGGCATGATCGGGGCCATCGCGGCCAGTGATCTCGTATTTCGGGGGGGGCAGACCGCGGGCCTGCGCCCATTCTTGTAGCGAGGTCTTGGGATCGCGCGCGTCCTCTTCGACAGAGTCCAGACGCGCCCCCCAAAGCCGTAAGATAAAGGCACGGGCCGTTTCAAACCCGGCATCCAGATAGACGGCGGCAATCACCGCCTCCATCGCATCGCCCAGCAGCGCCTCTTTGCGCCGCCCGCCGGTCATCATCTCGGAGCGCCCCAGTTTGAGCACCGCCCCCAGATCAATCTGGCGCGCGACATCGGCGCAGGTCTCTTTGCGCACGAGCGCGTTAAAACGTGGCGCCAACTGTCCTTCCGAGGCCGCGCGATCGGCCAAGAACAACGCCTCGGACATCACCAGCCCCAGCACCCGGTCGCCCAGAAACTCAAGGCGCTGATTGTCGGGCCGGGTCGCGGTCGAAATCGACGAATGCGTAAGCGCGCGCAGCAAGATCTCGGGCTTGGTAAAGTGATAACCCAACCGGCCCTCAAAGGCCTTGATGTCCGCGCTCAGCTTCAATTGATCGCCTTGAAGAAGCGATCCGAACGCCACGTCCAGAAGTAGAACAACGAGCGGCCCGCCGAGGAAAACATGATGCGATCCGCGCGCCCGACCAGATTGGCCAAAGGCACATAGCCCACACCACCCACCGATTGCGAGAACCGGCTATCTTCGGAGTTGTCGCGGTTGTCACCCATGAAGAAATACTCGCCCTCGGGCACGGTGAAGACCGGGGTGTTATTGGCATAGCCACCATCGGTGATCTTGAGGATCTCGTGGCTCACGCCATTGGGCAGCGTTTCGATATAGCGGTGCTTGATGCAGGTATCGCCCTCGCCCACCGGAGCATTGCTACAGCGCGGCATCAACTGCTGCGGACCTTGCGGGGCCATCACCTCGGAGAAATCGCCGTCGGGTTTTTCCTGAACTGGCTTGCCGTTGATATAGAGCAGCCCATCGGTGACCTGAATCGTGTCGCCGGGCATCCCGATCAGACGCTTGATGAAATCGACATCCTTTGTCGGATGGCGGAACACCACAACATCGCCGCGCGTGGGCGCGCGCTCAAGGATGCGACCCGGAATCGGGCAGGCCGAGAACGGGCAGGAATATTTCGAATAACCATAGGCCATCTTGTTGACGAACAGGAAATCGCCGATCAGCAGCGTGTCTTTCATCGAGCCGGATGGGATCCAGAACGGCTGAAAGAACAGCGTGCGGAACACGCCCGCGATCAGCAATGCCCAGAAGATCGTCTTAACGGTTTCCCAGACACCGCCCTCGGTTTTCTTTTTCGCCATCTGCCCTGCCCTCATGAATTCTCGCCCTCCTTACCCAGCCTCACGCCCGAGTCAAGAAAGCTTGCGCGCCTCGATCACCACAAAGGCCTGCGCCCAAGGGTGGTCATCGGTCAATGTGACATGCACCACGGCCTCGTAACCCTCTGGCGTCATGGCCTTTAGCCGATCCGCCGCCCAACCCGTCAGGTGCATTACCGGCTGCCCCGTTGGCAGATTTGTGACCGCCATATCTTTCCACGAGATGCCCATACGCAGCCCGGTACCCAACGCTTTGGAACACGCCTCTTTCGCCGCCCAGCGCTTGGCGTAGGTGCCAGCAACGTCGCGGCGACGCTCGGCCTTGCGCTGTTCGACCTCGGTGAAGACGCGATTGCGAAAGCGGTCGCCAAAGCGTTCTAGCGTGCGCGCGATCCGCTCGATATTGGCCAAATCGGTGCCGATTCCAAGGATCATGGGTCAGTCGCTCCGATCGTCCGCCGCCGATAACGACTTTAGGTGAATCCGCACGCCAATCGGAAAGAACAAGCGATTGATCACGAGGACCACCCCCAGAACGATCAGAAAAATTGCCCCCAAAACCGCAAAATAATATGGGTCTCGCTGGGTCCACAGGGGCGCAAATTGCGCGCGCAAGGCGGGTGAGAAGCCGCTCAAAACGAGACTGCGGAGCACCGAAAGAATGGCGACGATCAGCGTTCCGATCGCAGCAAAATGCCATGCCTCACGCGATGTCGGCATCGCAACGTGAGTGCGCGCGAACCGTATGCCTGCAATCATCGAGGCTATCGCCGGCGGAACGACCCCAAAGACAAGCCGTGGCATCACGACCCCGAAATGCTTCAAGAGTTGCGAGAATAACAACGCCATCAAAACAGAGGTCATGAACCAGTGCCAGCCAAAGCGCAGATAGAGAAATCGCGTGCGACTCATCCCCGCGCCGCGTCCATCAGCTTGCGCATATGCGTGATCGCTGGGCCGAGCCCGGAAAAGATCGCCTCGGCAATCAGGAAATGGCCGATATTCAACTCGCGGATCTGCTTTATCGCGGCAATCGGTGCCACTGTGTCATAGGTCAGCCCGTGACCCGCATGCACCTCTAGTCCCAGACTGTCGGCATAGGCCGCGCCTGCGCGCAGCGCCTCAAGCTCGACATCGCGCGCTGCAAAATCGCCCGCATGATGCAGGTCGCAGTAATGACCCGTGTGCAATTCGATCACCTGCGCGCCGATCTTGGCCGAAGCCTCGATTTGCGCAGGATCGTGGCCGATGAACATCGACACGCGAATGCCCGCCTCGACCAGCGGTGCAACATAATCGGTCAGGCGTGCCTGATCACCCGCTACGTCCAGACCGCCTTCGGTCGTAACCTCCTCGCGCTTTTCGGGCACGATGCAGCAGGCGTGCGGGATATGGCGCAGCGCGATGGTTTGCATTTCGGGGGTGGCGGCCATCTCGAAATTCAGCGGCACTTTGATGCCCGCCATCAGCGCGTCAATGTCGCCATCGCGAATGTGACGGCGGTCTTCGCGCAGATGGGCAGTGATGCCATCCGCCCCCGCCTCTTGCGCCATCAGCGCCGCGCGCAGCGGATCGGGATAGGCCGAGCCGCGCGCATTTCGGATCGTCGCGACATGATCGATATTTACGCCAAGGCGCAGGGAATTGGGCATGGGAGGTCTCCGCGTTCTACTTGGCCAGAGTATGCCCGTCCGCGCGACCGGGGAAAAGAGCGCGATTGTATCGATTTTAGAACGGACAGGGGGCGTTGAAGCTCATATGCATGCCGCCATCTGGGTGACGAAAGCGTAGGGATTCCGCGTGCAGCATCAGGCGGGGGAAGTCGCGCGCCGGTCCTTCGGCATATAGCGGGTCGCCCAAGATCGGGTGGCCCAGCTCTGCCATATGCACGCGCAGCTGGTGACTGCGCCCGGTCAGCGGCATCAGACGGATGCGCGTCGTGCCGTCCTCGTGGCGCATCACCCGCCAATCGGTCTGCGCCGCACGGCCGTTCTCAAAATCGACATGCTGGCGCGGGCGGTTGGGCCAATCGACGCAAAGCGGCAGATCGACCGTGCCTTCCTTTTGCGCCATCTCGCCCCAAAGCCGCGCCTGATAGACCTTCTTGGTCTGACGTTTCTCAAATTGCAGACCCAGATGGCGCTGCGCATGAGGGGTCAGCGCATAGACCATCACGCCCGAGGTGTCGGTATCCAGACGATGCACCAGCAACACCTGCGGATGGATCGCCTTCAGCCGGCTCAGCAGGCAATCCGCCTTGTCCGGCCCCTTGCCGGGCACCGAAAGCAGCCCCGCCTGCTTGTCGACCACGAGAACCTCGTGATCGGCATGCAGAATGCGCGGGGCCTCTTTGGGCGGATCGTAGACATAGCTCATCGCGCGGGGATGCACCGCAGCGCCCGCGCGGTCAAGTCAGAGCGGGGCAAACACATCGCGCAAGATCGCCTCCAGCGCATCTGCATCCGCTTGCGTGAACGCATCGGGCTGATTGCTGTCGATATCGAGCACCCCGATCACCCCGCGCTTGGCGAAGACCGGGATCACCAATTCCGAGCGCGTGGAGCTGGCGCAAGCGATATGACCGGGGAAGGCCTCGACATCGGGCACCAGCTGCGTCTCGCCGGTGCGCGCCGCAGCCCCGCAGACGCCGCGCGCGAACGGGATCACGAGGCAGCCATGCCCACCCTGATAGGGGCCGATTTTCAGCAACTCCGGCGCGGTCACCCGGTAGAACCCCGTCCAGTCGAAACGGTCATCGCTGTGATGGATCTCGCAGGCCAGCGTCGCCATCAGCGCGACCTCATCGCTCTCACCCGCCGTTAGCGCCGCGATGCGCTTGGCCAGATCGGCATAATCGACGCTCATGGACGTTCAATCGCGATGGCCGTGCCCTCGCCCCCGCCGATGCAGATCGCAGCGATCCCGCGTTTCAGCCCACGCTTTTCCAGCGCATTGAGCAGCGTCACGATGATGCGCGCGCCCGAGGCCCCGATCGGATGGCCCAGCGCGCAGGCCCCGCCATTCACGTTCACCTTGTCATGCGGCACGCCCAGCTTGTGCATGAAGGCCATCGGGACCACAGCAAAGGCCTCGTTCACCTCCCACAGATCGACATCCTCGACCGACCAGCCCAGCTTTTGCAGCAGCTTCTCAATCGCGGGGACCGGTGCGGTCGGGAAATCCGCCGGAGCTTGGGCATGGCTCGCATGGCCCAAGATGCGCGCGCGGATCGTCAGCCCCTCGGCCTGCGCAACCTTTTCCGAGGCCAGCACCAGCGCCGCCGCCCCATCCGAGATCGACGACGAATTCGCCGCCGTCACCGTCCCATCCTTGCGAAAGGCGGGTTTGAGCTGCGGGATCTTGTCGGGGCGGGCATTGGCGGGCTGCTCATCCGTTCCTACGACCGTTTCACCCTTGCGGCTTTTGACGGCGACAGGCGCGATCTCATCTGCGAAAGCGCCGGATGCCTCGGCTTCCAAAGCGCGTGACAGCGAGGCCAGCGCGTAGTCATCCTGTGTCTCGCGGGTGAATTGAAACGCCTGCGCGCAATCCTCGGCAAAGGTGCCCATCAGGCGGCCCTTGTCATAGGCGTCCTCCAGCCCGTCGAGAAACATGTGGTCGATCACCTGCGCATGGCCCAGCCGCGCCCCGCCGCGCATCTTGGGCAGCAGATAGGGCGCGTTCGTCATGCTCTCCATGCCGCCCGCCACCATCACCCCGGTCTGGCCCAAGGCGACCTGATCAAAGGCAATCATCGCCGCTTTCATGCCCGAGCCACACATCTTGTTAAGCGTGGTCGCGGGCACGCCTTCGCCCAGCCCCGCCGCAAAACCGGCTTGGCGCGCGGGGGCCTGCCCCTGACCCGCTGGCAACACGCAGCCCATCAGGAGTTCTTCGATCCGCGCAGGTGCGACACCCGCCCCCGCAAGAGCCGCTGCAATCGCCACACCGCCCAGCTCTGAGGCGCTTACATCGGAAAAAACGCCCTGCATTCCGCCCATCGGGGTACGCGCCGCCCCCAAGATCACCACGTTTTCCATCTTCATCTCCCTAAATTCTGCCCCACGGATACCGAATGGTAAGCATTGGCGTCTAGCCTGCATTCAGAAATCTTGCTGCAGGAGCCATAGATGAACCTCTTTTCTGAAGCCTGCGATGGCGCGCTGGTCGTGCGTGTGGACGAACCGCGCCTTGATGCGGCGGTTGCGATTCGCTTTAAAGAACAGATGCGCGAAGTGACCGCGCAACCCGCGCACCGGGTTATTCTCGACATGTCAAAAATCGAATTTCTTGACAGTTCCGGGCTTGGCGCCGTGGTTGCGGTGATGAAAGCCCTTGCTCCACATCGCCAGCTTGAACTGTGCGGTTTGACGGGCAATGTCGACAAGGTGTTTCGTCTGACCCGGATGGATACGGTGTTTCGCATCCATACCGATCTGGCCTCAGCGCTGAGTGAAGGGCGGAAATATGCTTGAGACGTCAATGGGGCTGCGCCCCGGGCCCCATAGCGACTCTGCGGATACCCATCGTATCTTTTGCATGAGCTTCCCAGCCAGTGCGCTTTCCGTGCGTACGGCCCTGCGCGCGGCGCTTGCACGTTTTATGCGGCTGATGGAACCAGATGAGGCGGGCACATTGGAACTGATCTTGGCAGAGGTGCTGAATAATATCGTCGAACACAGCTACGCAGATAGCGGGGTGGGCACGATCACGCTGTCGATGGTGCGCGATTCGCAAGGGCTCAGCTGTTCGGTCAGTGACGATGGCGTGCCTTTGCCGATGACCTGTTTGACCAAAACCGAGGATAACAGCGCAAGACCAAGCCCCGAAAGCCTGCCTGAAGGCGGCTTTGGCTGGTTCCTGATCCGCGATCTGGCAACCGATTTGGGGTATTCACGCGATCAGGACCGCAATCTTCTGGCGTTCCGCTTGCCACTCGCGCCCACGCTGGACCGCAACGCGGGCTAAGCCAATCAGTTCAGCTGAAACTGGAGGGGATAGGCGCCATTGTCGAAATCCCCAAACAGATCAGGAAGATCGGGGTGGCTCACCGGCTCTCCGGTGCGATCCGCGATCAAGTTCTGCTCAGACACATAGGCGACGTAAAAGCTTTCATCATTCTCCGCGAGCAGATGATAGAAAGGCTGATCTTTACTGGGGCGCACATCCTCGGGGATCGACTCATACCAAGCCTGCGAATTCGAGAAGACCGCATCGACATCAAACACGACACCCCGAAAGGGATGCTTGCGATGGCGCACGATCTGACCGATGTGATATTTCGCCTGAGAACTATGCATTGCGACCCCTCTTTCTTTGTTTCTAATTTGTGAAGGCCCACCCTGTCCACATTTGTGCCGCATTTTTGCCGGAAACAGTCTGTGCCAGCGAAACGAACAGTCTTTCCGAAGCAATGTGCCTTTGCGGTTTCCGAAACGTGAAAAACAGCCTAATATAGCTGTAAATAAGCCGTTAGAGCAAAGAAGAGCAGTGATGAAGAAAATTCTCGCCCTTGGTTTGGTGCTGTTGATTGCCGCCTGCGGTGGTGCGCCGAGACCCCCGCGCAACCTTGATGACGCTTGCGCAATCATTCACGAGCGACCCAAATACTACTCTGCAATGCGCAGAGCCGAAGCTCGGTGGGGCGTGCCGGTTGCAGTGCAAATGGCCACGATCCATCAGGAAAGCAAGTTCGACGGCAATGCCAAAACGCCCTATCGCTTTGCGCTTGGAGTGATCCCGCTGGGCCGTCAAAGCTCCGCCTATGGCTATAGCCAAGCGCTGGATGCGACCTGGGAAGAGTATCGCAAAGAAAACGGCCGCTACGGTGCCAAGCGCAATCGCATTTTCGATGCCACCGATTTCATGGGCTGGTATATGGATGGCACGACACGACAGCTTGGGATCTCGAAATCAGACGCGCGCAACCAGTATCTCGCCTATCACGAGGGGCGCGGCGGGTTTTCGCGCGGCAGTCACCGGTCCAAAACTTGGCTAATGGCCGTGGCCAATCGAGTCGCCGCACGCGCCCAGATGTATCAGATTCAATTGGAAAGCTGCCGCCGCTAGGCGCAGTGCTCAGTTCTCGCGCGCCATCTGCAAATCAATCGAGAACAGCGACGACGGGTAGTCACCACCTTTTTGCAGGTTATTCAGGATCGTCGTGGTCTTAGCGCCCGCCTGATCGGTGATCACCCATTGGCGCAGCTCGACTGGACTGGCGGTAAACACAAGCTGGATCGAGCCATACTCGGGATGTTCCGGATCTTGTGCCGTCACCAACGTTTTCGCCCCGTCAGAGCTGTACCCAGTCACCATCTTGTTGCGATTGAGGTCAATGTTGCGGGCCAAAATCAAGTTCAGTGGCGTCTTCACCAGCGGGTATTGCTCCGGTGGCTGGTTCGATTTCGCATCGAATATCGCCACCCGATTGGCCGTGGCCAAGACCAATGTTTTGTCCGAATTATACTGAAACCGCGCCTGACCGGGCCGCTTGAGATACAGCTTTCCGGTGGCAATTGAGCCGTCGGAATTGACCTGCGTGAAATCGGCCGAGGCCGTCTTCAAGCCATTGAGATAGGCCGAAATGGCGTTGAGCGACAACTTCTCGGCCATGGCCGGAAGCGCGAATGCCAGCGTGAACACGGCGGCCAGAAGGATGCGTATTTGTTTCATGTCACGATATTTAGGCACTCTTACGCAAAGGGAAAGCCCCAGTGCATCATCGCGCCGGGGCTTTTCGAGAATGTGAGCGTTTTTGCGCCGGCCTATCCCTGCTCGGGCACGAGGATCTCACGCTTGCCGACATGGTTGGCGGCGCTGACAACGCTTTGATCTTCCATCTGCTCAACCAGTTTCGCAGCCTTGTTATAGCCGATCCCCAGTTTGCGCTGGATATACGAGGTCGAGCATTTGCGATCCTTGATCACGATCGCCACCGCCTGATCGTAAAGTGCATCTTCGCCGCCAGTATTGCCACCAGTGTTCAGCCCGAGCACCGCGTCGATTTCAGATGCAGTGCCATCATCAGGCCCATCGACCACGCCCGACATGTATTCCGGCGGACCAAAGCTCTTGAGATGGTTGACGATTTCCTCAACCTCTTCATCAGACACGAACGGCCCGTGACAACGCGTGATCTTGCCGCCACCCGCCATATACAGCATGTCGCCCATGCCCAGAAGCTGTTCGGCCCCTTGCTCGCCCAGAATGGTGCGCGAGTCGATTTTCGAGGTCACCTGGAAAGAGATCCGGGTCGGGAAGTTGGCCTTGATCGTGCCGGTGATGACATCGACCGAGGGGCGCTGCGTCGCCATGATCAGGTGAATCCCCGAGGCACGCGCCATCTGCGCAAGGCGCTGAATGCAGGCCTCGATTTCCTTACCGGCGACCATCATCAGGTCTGCCATCTCGTCAACGATCACGACGATATAGGGCAGCGTTGCGGGCTGGAATTCATCGGTTTCAAAGATCGGCTCGCCGGTTTCCTCGTCGAACCCGGTCTGCACAGTGCGCTTGAACATCTCGCCTTTCTCAAGGCTTTCTTTGACGCGCCCGTTATAGCCCTCAATGTTGCGCACGCCCATTTTGGACATCTTGCGGTAGCGGTCCTCCATCTCGGAGACCACCCATTTCAACGCAACAACCGCCTTTTTCGGATCGGTCACAACCGGGCTCAGCAGATGCGGGATACCGTCATAAACCGACAGTTCCAGCATCTTCGGGTCGATCATGATCAACCGGCATTCCTCGGGCGACAGGCGATACAGAAGCGACAGGATCATCGTGTTGATCGCCACCGATTTACCCGAGCCCGTGGTGCCCGCGATCAGCAGGTGGGGCATCTTGGCGAGGTTGGTGACAATCGGCTCGCCGCCAATGGTCTTGCCCAGCGCGAGGGGCAATTTGGTATTCTTATCCTCGAAATCGCGCGCCGAAAGAATTTCGCGCAGCACAACCTTTTCGCGATGCTCATTGGGCAGTTCGATACCAATCACAGAGCGCCCCGGCACGGTCGAAACGCGCGCCGAAAGTGCGGACATCGAGCGCGCGATATCATCGGCCAGACCGATCACGCGGCTCGCTTTCAGACCCGGCGCGGGTTCAAGTTCATACATCGTGACCACGGGACCCGGACGCACCGAAACGATCTCGCCCTTCACGCCATAATCATCAAGCACCGATTCCAGCATCCGCGCGTTTTCCTCCAGCGCCTCATCGGACAACTGGTGACGCTGGATCGAAACCGGGTTGGTCAGCAAGGACAGCGGCGGCATTTCATAAGGCGCGCTCGGCTTGGCCTCGAATGCCAGTTTCGGCTGCGCCTCTTCAAGGGCGCGGCGCGAGGGTGCTGCGGGTTTGCTGATGGGCTGCACGACGCGTTTTGCTTCGGGCTGCTTGATGACCTTGCGATCAAGTCCGCGCGCAGCAACCGGCAGGTCGGGCACCTCGGTCTCATAGGCGTCATAAGCGTCATAGCTCGGCTCTTGCACCCATTGGGATTCTCCGCTGAGCGCGTTCAAGTCGGCCTCGTCGCCCGTGTAGAAATGATCGGTGCGTAGATCCATCGCATCGGTCTCGACCTCTTCAGGCGGAGTCCAATCGGGATGCGTCCAGTCATGCCCGTCAGTGGCAGGCGTTTCGCGCGTCACGCGCACCGCCGGCGCGGAATTGGGCATGTAGCGCGGGGTTGCATGCAAAGGCGGCTCGGCGCGCAGCACAGGTTCGGCGCGCATCGCGGGTTGCGCGGGCGTCGGTTGGGCCGGACGCGGCGCGCGGGCCAGACGCTTGGCCACGGCAGCCAGCACCGAAGCAGGGGGGGCTTGCGGCTCGGGCTGGACCATCGCCTCGGGCAAATCATGAGCCAGATTGGGGGCGGATTTCGGAGCATAGTCGGGCGCAAAATCTGGTGCCACCGCTGCCGTTTTGCGGCTTTGCACCGCTTGCGTGATGCGCGCGCGAATGCGGTCATCGCTGGGCGTTTCTTGGGGCAGATGATCCCAATGCGGCTCGGTCTCGAAAAGCTCGGGCGTGGGATCATAGGCGTCATAGTCCGGCTCGGCGGGGCGCCGGATGCGCGACAAAAGCGAGGGGCGCGCAGCCTCGACCTCGGGGGCCCAATGGCCAGCGACCAAGGCCTGTTGCTCTTCCCAAGCGGCTTGTTCTGCCGCACGTTCTGCGGCTTGCGCTCTGCGCTCGCGCGCACGCTCGGCTGCCAGACGCGCCCCGTTCACCGAGGCCGATGCGCCTTTGCCCAGCAGATTCATCACGCCAACATACACCGCCACCGTGCCAAGCCACATGAACCGCGTGATCACGCGCAGCTCCAGCTTGGTGAAGCCCAGCACAAACGCCGCCATCGCCAGCATCGCCACCGCCAGCACCAGCGACAACAGCTTTAGCCCGAAGGTCCCCGACACAGGCACGATTCCCAAAAGCGAGCCTGCGATCATATCGCCGAAATGCCCGCCCAAACCAAAGGCCTGCCCCCATTGCGCACCCGGCACCAGAAGCGCGGCGTAAACGGCGGCTATCGCAACGGCGATCGGGAAGAAGATGATGCGCGACAGCACGCGCTCTTCGCCGCGATGGGTGATCAAGCGCACGCCCCAGACCAGCAAAGCGGCGGGCAGCAACCACGCGCCATGACCCACGATGACAAACAGCGGCGAGGCAATGCCCGCACCGATCCGTCCCAGCCAGTTCTGCACAGGCTGATCAGAGGCTGCCATCCAGCTTGGATCTTCGGGTGCGTAGGAAAACAGCATCATCGCCGCAAGCACGCCGATCAGAACCAGAACGGCCCCCACCAACTCCTTGCCACGTCGTTCAAGAACTGCCTGCGTGTCCTGATCGAATAGCGGATCGCGCTGTCGTACCTGATAAGATGCCATAACCTACCGTCCTCAATCGTATAGGCAGTCGCGTAGCTGAATAAGCCCGCGCTGCGTTTCTTCTTTTGGGGCGACCAAGGCCACCCGTATGAATCCCTTACCGGGATTTTCTCCGTTAACGTCGCGCGCCAGATAGGCGCCCGGCAAGACCCGAATGCCGGTCTCTTGCCACAGTTTCAGCGCCGCAGCTTCGCCATCCTTGACGGGCAGCCACAAAAAGAACCCACCCTGCGGCAGCCTGAACCCGTCAACACCCGAAAACACGTCGCCCGCGATGTCGTATTTCTCGCCATACAAACGGCGGCTCTCGATCACATGCGCCTCATCGGCCCAAACACGTTCGGCGACGCGTTGCAAAGGCTGGGGCAACGGTGCACCTGCATAGGCGCGCAAACGGCGAATATGGCGGATGCTTTCCGGGCCAGCGGCCAAAAAGCCCGAGCGCAGCCCCGGCAAGTTCGAGCGTTTCGAGAGCGAATGGAAGATCACCACGCGCTCGGGGTTGATGCCCTGTTCTGCTGCGACTTGGGCGGCACCCACGGGCGGTGCTTCGCGCCAGATCTCGGAATAGCATTCATCCGCGAAGATCCGGAAATCGTGCTTTTCGGCCAGCGCCAGCAGGTTCGCCAGATAGTCGCGCGATGCCACTGCACCTTGCGGGTTCGATGGTGAGCACAGATAGGCCACGCTCACGCGATCCAGAACCTCAGGCGCAAGTGCCTCATAATCAGGCAGAAAATCAGTTTCAGGGCCTGCAGGCACGAAGATTGGCTCTGCGCCGACTGCGGCTGCCGCCACAGCATAGACCTGATAAAATGGGTTCGGGATCAAAATCGCAGGCTGTTTGCCGTTCTTCAGCTCGGGCGCCAGCGCCATAGCCGCGTTGAACAACCCTTCGCGCGTGCCATTGAGCGCCATGATCCGCTCGGGGCCAATCGCGACATCATAGCGCCGCTTCAGCCAAGCGGAAATCGCAGTCAGCAGCTCTGGCGTGCCATCATTGGCCGGATATTTCCCAAACTCTTCAAGGCTTTGCGCAATCACCTCGCCCACAAACGAAGGCATGGGGTGACGCGGCTCACCAATCGACATGGCAAGCGGTGCGCCGCCGGGCGCGTGCGAATCAAGCAGCCCCCGCAAACGCGGGAACGCATATTCGGGCAGGTTCGAAAACCGCTCGGGAAAATCCATCATTGCCTCATGCTTCGGAGTCTATGTCGCCCCGTATTGAGAGATAGGTTACAAAACCCAAGCCCCTGCGTCCAGAAAAAGACAGTGCTCCAAGAGGCTTGACAGACATGACTGTGACTTTTCAGACGAGCGCCGATTCGGCGGCCATGCCAAGGCGCAACAGACGATCTTCGCCCATCGGCGCGCCCATCAACGAAATCCCGCAAGACACAACCCCCGTTGGCAAGGTCAGCACACAGAGCCCCAGAATATTCCCGATCCGGGTATTGCGCAGCGCCAGCAGATTTTCCGTCTCGAAATAGTCGCGATCCGTGAGCAGACGTTGCGCATCTGGGGGGGCAATCGGAGCGGTGGGCACCAACACAGCGTCATATTCCACCGTCGCTGCCAAATAGGCCGCGCGATAGTCCACGAGCGCATGCCAACCCGCCACATAATCTGACGCCAGCACATCGCGCCCACTGCGGAAGCGTTCCAAAATCAACGGATACATTTTCTCGGGCGCGGCTTCGATCAGGTGCTTCCACTCGCCATACGCCTCGGGGGCAAACAGAATGCCCGACAGATCCATCGCAGGCGCCACCATCGACAAGCCACGCCGCTCGATCACCGCACCTGCTTTGGCGAGGCGATCCACCGCCGTCTCAAACCCTTGCACGGGCTTTTCGCGTGTGCCCTCGAATGGCAGCCCTTCCAGCACCAGCAGCCGCGCCCCACGCAGCGTTGTGTCGCGCAGATCCGGCGGATTGCGCCCCTCAAGCAGCGCAAGCACATGGGCGCAATCCTCGACATTGCGCGCCAGTGGCCCGATCGTATCAAAGCTACGACACAGCGGCACAACCCCACGCGTAGACACCCGTCCATGCGTGGTTTTCAGCCCCACCAGATCGTTCCACGCCGCCGGAATACGCACCGATCCGCCAGTGTCAGACCCGACCGCCGCCGCCGCAAGCCCGCGCGCCACCGACAGTGCCGCCCCCGAAGACGACCCACCCGGCGCACGCTTTACATCATGGATATTTCCCGGCGTGGCGGTCATCGGGTTCACGCCAAGCCCTGAGAACGCCAATTCGGTCATATGGGTCTTGCCCAGACAGACCGAGCCCCCAAGCCCCGCCTGAACCAACACTTCCGCATCCCTATCGGGCACCCGGCCTGCAAGCAGACGCGACCCCGACTCGGTCGCGACACCTGCGGTATCAACTAGGTCTTTCCAACTCAGCGCGACGCCATCCAACACGCCGCGCCGCTGCCCCGATTTGGCGCGTTGATGGGCCGCCATTGCCTCGTCTCGGGCGCGTTGCGGCGTGAGGCGGGCATAGATGTCATTGCTGTGTTGCGCAGCCTCCAAATAGGCTTCGGTTTGCTCCACCGGATCAAGCTGCCCAGCCGCAATCGCACGCCCCTGTTCCACCGCACCTGCCAGCCGCCAATCCATGCCCGTCTCCTTACTTATTTGACGCCACGCTAGCGACACCGGCGCGCATGGACAATCCCGGACGGCGCGCCATAGTAAGCACCATGAAATATGATTCCGATGTCCTTATCGCCGGCGGTGGGCTGAACGGCCCTGCATTGGCTCTGGCACTGGCCTCCGCTGGTGTCAGCGTCACCTTGGTCGATGCCGCCCCCGCCCGCCAACGCGCCACCGATACGTTCGACGGGCGCGCTTATGCTTTGGCGATTGCGTCGCAGAAATTGCTGGCCACGCTTGGAATTTGGGGCGCAATTGCCGAGACCGCGCAACCGATGATGGAAGTCAAAGCAAGCGATGGCCATGCCGGCGAAGGTGCATCCCCGTTTTTCCTGCATTTCGACGCGCGCGAGCTTGATCAGGCCCCGGTCGGTTACATGCTGGAAGATCGCTTTCTGTATCGCGCCTTTCTGGACGCGATGGAGGCCAATCCCGCGATCACCTTGATCCATGACACCCAAGTCACCGATCAAACGGTTACGCCGGGCGTGATCACCGCGACGCTGTCAGACGGGCGCAGCTTGCGCGCCAAGCTGCTTGTGGGGGCAGATGGGCGGCGCTCGGGCGCGGCGCAACGCGCGGGCATCACGCGCGAAGGCTGGGGCTATGGTCAGACCGCACTGGTCGCCGCGATCGAACACGCGCTGCCCCATAATGGCGTGGCGCATCAATTCTTCATGCCCTCAGGGCCGCTGGCGATCTTGCCGCTCAAGGGCAACCGCTCGTCGATCGTCTGGAGCGAGAAAGACGAAACCGCCCAAGCCATCGCGGCACTGGATGACGCCGATTTTCTGGCCGTTCTGCGCCCACGTTTCGGCGATTTCCTGGGCGAGATCAAACTGGCCGGACCGCGCTTTAGCTATCCGCTGAACCTGACGCTGGCCAAGTCTTATGCCGCGCCGCGCGTGGCGTTAGTGGGCGACGCGGCCCATGGCGTGCACCCGATCGCGGGTCAGGGGTTGAACCTTGGGCTGCGCGATGTCGCCGCCCTCGCCGAGGTGCTGGTCGAGGCGATGCGACGCGGCGAAGACATTGGCGCGCTGGATGTGTTGGAACGCTATCAGGGCTGGCGGCGGTTCGATTCTACCGCGCTTGCACTGGGTATGGACAGCGTCAACAAGCTGTTTTCAAACAACAATCCGCTTCTGCGCGCGGGGCGCGACATTGGCATGGGGCTTGTGCAAGCTCTGCCTGCCCTGCGCCAAGGCTTCATGCGTCAGGCGGCGGGGCTGTCAGGCCCCATGCCCCGCTTACTGCAAGGACGCCCGCTTTAGTCGTCGAGGCGGCGGGCTTCGTCTTCGAGCAAAATTGGAATGCCGCCGCGGATCGGAAATGCCAGTTTGGCGCGCTTGGAGATCAGTTCCTGCGCCTCGGCGTCATACTGCAACACGGCGTGGGTGAGCGGGCAAACCAAGGCCTCAAGCATGTGGCGGTCAAATAGCGGCCGCGCGCGCGCAGGTTCGGCTGGGCTTTCTGTCGGTTCGATATCGTCGCTCATTGCAGCTTCTCCTCGCTGCCACCATAAAGCGCATATTCCAGCAGCGTTACCAAAGTTTCACGCCGCGTGGACAGGCAAGGTGCCTCAAGCATCGCCTGCTTGTCTTCCGACTCAAGCGGCAACAGCATCCCAAGCGAATTGATCAGCAATTCTTCTTCGGCCTCTTGCAACGACTCCCAGTCGGTATCGAGCCCCTGCGTCACGAAATAGCGTTCGAGCAATTCGAAAAACGCCGTGCGATCGAACTCTGGATCTTGCTCGGTCGGGCCCAGATCGCGGGCGAATGGCTCCCAGTTGACGGCCGCACATAGATAGGGCGTGAAGCCCTCTTTCTCGTGCAGGAACCGGAACCGCGACACCCCCGCAAGCGTGATCATATAGCGCCCGTCCTCGGTCTCGGAGAACCCGGTCAAACGGCCTGCACAGCCAATCGCATTCAGGTGATTTTGCCCCGAGGGCCCTTTCAGCGGCTGGATCATCCCGATCAGCCGCTGCGGGGTTTTCATGCAATCCTCAATCATCTGAAGATAGCGGGGTTCAAAAATATGCAACGGCAGCCGTGCCCTGGGCAGCAAGAGCGCTCCGGGCAATGGAAAAAGTGGAAGAGTGTCTGGCAGATCGCCTTGCTTTATCATTCCACCGAGGTAGGTCATCGGACCGATCAGGCAAATATCATCGACGACAAGCGACGACGACCCGACTGCACGACCGGGTCATTTGGCTTGAGCGCGTCAAAAATCGTGAACAGCTGCGTTTTCGCAGCGCCATCATCCCACTCGCGGTCGCGACGGAATAGGTCCAGCAATTGATCAACCGCCCCCGCCGCGTCGCCCGCCGCATAAAGCGCCTGCGCATATTCAAAGCGCGCTTGATGATCGTCCGCATTGGCCTCGACCTTGGCTTTGAGGTCATCCAGCGGCCCCGCCGATTGCGCCTGTTTGGCCAGATCAAGCTGGGCACGCGCCGCGTCAATCGGGGCCGCATCGGTCAGCTTTGCCGGAACAGCCGCAAGCGCAGCCCCCGCCGCGTCGAGATCGCCCAGCGCGATGCGCGCGCGGATCAAACCGCCATGCGCCTCGGCCAGTTCCGGGTCTTCGCCAAGGATCGCAACGAAGGTCTCGGCGGCATCTTCTGCCGCGCCCTCATTCAACATCGCCTCGGCGGCCTCAACCGCGTCAGCAAGACCGTTATCGGCCCCACCAGCGGCCTCAATCACCTTGGCGACGAATTTCTTGATCTCCGAACCGGGAAGCGCGCCTTGGAACCCGTCAATCGGCTGGCCTTGCCAGAACGCGTAAACTGTGGGGATCGACTGCACCCGCAACTGCCCGGCAATCCCCTGGTTCTCATCGACATTGACCTTGGCCATCACGACCGCGCCCTTCGCGGCCATCACCTCGGCCTCAAGCGCCGGGCCAAGCTGCTTGCATGGGCCACACCACGGCGCCCAAAAATCGACGATAACCGGCACGGTCTGCGATTTCTCGACCACTTCGGCCATGAAGTCGGCTTCGGATACGTCCTTGATCAGATCGCCCGCGGGGGCGGCGTTTTGCGTGGTGCCAAGTTCTAACATGTCTCTCTCCATCCGGTTGCGGAGTTTCGATTTCTATATGGCGTTTAAGATTGAAAACGCAAACCCCGATTACCCTGCGACAGTTTGCAGCGCCCGCCCGTCACAAATCAAAGCTGGCGAAAACCGGCGCATGATCCGAGGGCTGTTCCCAGCCGCGCGCCGCACGCAAGACGCGGCTTGAATGGGCAGCTGCCGCGATATCCGAGGTCGCCCAGACATGATCAAGGCGACGCCCCTTATCCGCCGCGTCCCAGTCGCGCGCCCGGTAGCTCCACCATGAATAGAGCAGCCCCTCGGGAATATCCTGACGCGTCACATCAACCCAATCCCCGGCATCCATCGCGGCGCTCAGATGCTCCACTTCGATGGGCGTATGCGACACGATCTTGAGCAATTGCTTATGGCTCCAGACATCATCTTCACGCGGCGCGATGTTCAAATCGCCCACCAAGATTGCTTTTTTCGGCGACTCAGCGTGGAAATGATCGCGCATCTGCGTCAGATAATCGAGCTTTTGACCAAATTTCTCATTCACTGCGCGGTCAGGCACATCGCCCCCCGCAGGCACATAGAAATTATGGATCGTGACGCCGTTTTCCAGCTGTGCTGCGACATGGCGCGCATGGCCAAGATCGGCGAAATCATGCGCCCCAACTTCGGTGATTGGCAGCTTGGACAGGATCGCAACGCCATTATAGCCTTTTTGCCCGCGCGCAACCATATGGGTGTAACCCAGATCGCGAAACGCCTCGGTCGGGATTTTCTCAACCGGGCTTTTACATTCCTGCAAGCACAACACATCCGGCGCTTCTTCCTGCAAAAGTTTGCAGACAAGCCCTTCGCGCAGCCGCACCGAGTTGATATTCCAAGTCGCCAGCGTGAAGGCCATCGCCATCTCCTCATTTCAGTGCACACAGATAAAGTCTTGTCGCAAAGTTTTTAGAGCTTTCATCCGTGACTGCAATGCCACCGAGGATTTCCACGAACAGTATGTGAGCGCGAGACAGAAGGATGGCCGCGCGGGGTTGCTGCTTGGAACGGCGGGCGAGATGCGGGTGGCGATCGCCGCCGGACAAGAGGCCGGATTGGCGCGGACGCGCTGACCAAGGTCGCCTCCAGCGCGACCAGCCTCATTCGCAGCCTCGATATGACCGAACGCCGCGCCCGCATTCACGGACCGCCAGCCAATACGGATCTCCTTTTTCCGCGCATGTGGGTGCCCCAATTCATCGGCTCGATTCCCGTGGGCCAAACGATACTGATTTGCTACTGTGCCGCAGGCGCCCCCCCCGGCACCGCAGCCTGACCGCATCCCGGATAATACAGAGCTCACAGCGCTTTGTCCCAAGATGGACCCGATCGGCGCGCTCACGGGGGCACCAGAAATTTGACACCGACACCGCCAGACTGGAGACACTATGAGCAATTTGGACCAACCTGCCCTCGGCCCGGCAGATGCCGAAGGCACTTGGCTTAATGACCCGCAGCACCGCCGCTTTTTGCAACACGAAGCGCGCACGCAGCTCAACTTCTTCCGCGCGAGCCTTGGCCCTAACGGCTGGATCAAGACGCTTGACTGGACCGGCGCTCCGCGCCCCGACACGACCCAAGAACTGCATACCATCACCCGGCTGGTGCATTCCTACGCGCTGGGGGAAAAGGCCGGATACACTGCGGGCGCGCCCTTGATCGATGCCGGAATTCAGGGGCTAAGAACCCGACACCGCGACGATCTTCATGGTGGCTATTTCTGGGCCGTTTCGCCCGACGGCCCCGTGGATGACATCAAGCTCGCCTATGGCCACGTCTTCGTAATGCTCGCCGCAGCCTCGGCCAAAAGCGTAGGCCACCCAGATGCCGACCGGCTTTTGGAAGATGTCTGGGATGTGCTAGACAGCCGCTATTGGGACGAGGAGGCCGGGCTCTTTCGCGACGAGTATGCTCGCGACTGGACGCCGATTTCGCGCTATCGCGGCATGAACGCGAACATGCACGCGATTGAGGCGATGCTCACGGCTTACGAAGCGACCGGCGAGAGCGTCTTTCTGCAACGCGCGGGTCGGATTCTCGATTTCTTCATCAACCGGATCGCGTCGCATCACGGCTGGCGTCTGCCCGAACATTACACCGAGGCGTGGGAGGTCGACCCGCATTACGCTGGCAATCCGATGTTCCGCCCCGCCGGGACGACACCCGGCCATTCGCTGGAACTGGGACGCCTGCTGATCCAACATTGGGACCTGAGCGGACGCCCCACGCCCGAAGCACCAATCCGAGCCCGACACCTGATCGAGCAGGCGCTGAGCGATGCCTGGCGTGAGGATGGCGGCTTTGTCTACACGTTGGATATCGAAGGCCGCCCTGCGATCCGCGACCGCTACTGGTGGCCGGTGAGCGAAGGGATCGGCGCAATGGCGGCCCTGATCAAGCTGGAAGCCCGCGCCTCGGACGAGGAATGGTATCGCCGCCTTTGGAATTACGCCGCAGCCCATTTCATCGATGCGTCACGGGGCGGCTGGTTTCCGGAAATCGATGAGGCGGGAGCGCCCTGCGAGCGTCAGTTCCTCGGCAAGCCCGACATCTACCATTCCCTTCAGGCGGCGCTTTTCCCGCTTGTGCCCCGTCTCTCGCGGATCGCGGAGGGGTTGGAGTCGGACAGTGCCGCCGAGACCTCTGATCTTTAACAAAGGGGCGCGCACCGCAGCGGCAGTTGAACGGACAGGGTAAGGATCAAGGGACTCGTCGCAAACTTACGGGTGGCTCGAACGTCGGACCGGACATGGGGGGATCGAAGTCGCCCCCCCATGTTCCGAAATGGTCTGTTGGGCGCCAATGGCCTCACCCAAAAGTTTGCGACAGCGCCCCCTTATTCTGCCCAGCCCGAGATTGACTTCACGTCGCAGAATTCCTCGATCCCCCAGCGACCGCCTTCACGCGCGCGCCCCGAAGCACCAACGCCGCCAAATGGCGCGCCCGCGCCGCGATCTGCGCCGTTCATCTCGACCATGCCCGAGCGCAACGCCCGTGCCAGACGGTTGCGACGCGCTCCATCGCTGGACTGGACGTAATTCGTCAGACCGTAAGGCGTGGCATTGGCCACTTCGATCGCCTGATCTTCCGAGTCAAACGGCATGATCGACAGAACCGGGCCAAAGATTTCCTCGTTCATGATCGTCATCGACGGGTCGCAATCGGCAAAGACCGTGGGGCGGACGTAGAACCCCCGGTTCAGATTTTCCGGACGCCCCGGACCGCCTGCGACCAGCTTGGCCCCCTCGGCGATGCCTTGTTCGATCAACCCTTGGATCTTTTCGAATTGCGATTTGTTCACCACCGGGCCGATATGTCCGCCCTCTTCGCGCGGGCTTGCCACGCGGGTCGCTTCCGCCGTTTTGCGCGCGATCTCGACGGCGCGGTCGTAGGCAGGGCGTTCGACCAGCATCCGGGTTGGCGCGTTGCAGCTTTGCCCCGAATTCTGGAAGCAGTGTTTCACGCCGCGTGCCACCGCTTCGTCATCCGCATCGGCAAAGACGAGGTTGGCCCCCTTGCCGCCCAGCTCCAGCGTGACGCGTTTCAACGTCTCTGCCGCCGCCTTGGAAATTGCACGGCCTGCGCGGGTCGATCCGGTGAACGAGATCATCTCGATATCGGGATGCGTCGAAAGCTGCGAGCCCACACCCATACCGTCGCCATTCACCAGATTGAACACGCCCGGCGGCAAGCCCGCCTCGTCCAGAATCTCGGCAAAGAGTAGCGAGGATAGCGGCGATTCCTCGGAGGGTTTCAGCACCATCGTGCAGCCCGCCAAAATCGCCGGAATCACCTTGAGCGTGACTTGGTTCATCGGCCAGTTCCACGGCGTGATCAGCCCGACAACCCCCACCGCCTCATGCGCGATCATCGCGCCGGGCGTGCCATCCCCCAGCGGATGCACCCAGGGGAACGCCTTTGCGGCCGTGATGAAATTGGCGATGTGATAGGCACCCGCGCCCCATTGGTTCCTGCGCGCCAGATCAATCGGCGCGCCCATCTCAAGGCTCATCGCCTGCGCCATCTCCTCGGAGCGGCGGGCATAGACCTCGGCGATCCGTTCGACAGCGGCGATACGCACCGCTGGGTCGGCCGCTTTCCAACCGGGAAGCGCCGCCTTGGCAGCCGCGACCGCCGCATCGGTATCGGCCTGATCCCCCAAAGAAATCACCGCACAGGGCTCTTCGCTGGCCGGGTCGATCACTTGGTAATCGCGCGCTACTTTCGGTGCCACCCATGCCCCGTTGATATAAAAATCCCGCTTCTCGATCATCGCCGCCTCCTTGGCTGAATACTGGGCAAATCTGTCACCCCGCCCGCGCAAGGACAAGATGTCACGCGGCACAACCCAAAAAGAATACCAACCGTCTGGAAGCGAGACGGCGAAAGGCCTATATCCGGGTTGACGATGAATTTTCACTGACAGGAGGTGCCTCATGGGCCTGCGCATCAACGATATTGCTCCCGATTTCACCGCTGACTCGACCGCTGGCGAGATCAAATTCCATGATTGGGTCGGCGACGGTTACGCGATCCTTTTCTCGCATCCCAAAGACTTCACCCCGGTTTGCACCACCGAATTCAGCGCGGTCGCTCAGCTCGCCTCCGAATTCGAAAAGCGCAACACCAAGGTGATGGGCGTCTCCGTCGACACCGTCGAAGAGCACGTGAAATGGAAAGCCGACATCGAGAAAGTCGCTGGTGCGCCCGCGAATTTCCCGATCATCGACGATACCTCGCTCAATGTCTCCAAGCTCTATGACATGCTGCCCGCAGAGGCCTATATGCCCGACGGGCGCACGGCGGCTGACTCGGCTTCGGTGCGTACGACCTTTATCATCGGCCCCGACAAGAAAATCCGCCTGATGATCATCTACCCGATGACCGTTGGTCGCAACTTCGCCGAGATCCTGCGCGCTCTTGATGCCGTGCAAGCCACCGACGGCCAGCCGCTGGCAACCCCCGCCAACTGGGTGCCCGGTCAAGACGTGATCGTGGGCCTGTCGCTGTCGACCGAGGAAGCCAAGGCGAAATACGGCGATGTCGATGTCAAACTGCCCTACCTGCGCACCGTCAAGATCTGAGGTCAGGGCTGAACAGCACCTGCGATAGCATGAAGCCCCGGCCGCCGCGCCGGGGCTTTTTCATGCGCGCTCTTGTGCCCAGTAATTGCGCTGCGCAGGCGTGTCGAAATCAAACCCGAAGCGCTCGATATCGGCGTGATACCAGTCGGCAACGATCTGGATCGTGCGCGGGGTGTAGAAGCTGCGGTAATCAGCCTTCGCAGAGCGGTTGCGTTGTGGGGCGGGGTCCACCTTGAAATAGGCGGGCAGTTCGTCGCGCAAATGCTCAAGACGCAAGATGTCAGCCTGAATTTCACCCGCCTCATTGGTCACGTAGTCAAGCTGCGGATACCACCCGCGGATCGCACGATGCCAATAAAACGGCTTGTTGCCCCAGACGTGACGCTCTTCAAGGAACGCGTCGAAGCTTTGGGCGGTATAATCATTGGAGCGGGTCGATTTTTCCATCGCCAGCTTGCCGAAGGTCCAGCGCGACACCGTGCGCGCCCAAGGGTTGCGCACCACCGCAAAGGCCTGCAAGCGCGCCTGCGCTTTGTGCGACAAATCCCGCCAGCGCGCGTGCTGATAGCCGTGATGCTCTCCATTGGCGTTCATCGTTGCCAGCAGTTCCTTGCGATAGGCGCGATCCTTGAGAAGATATGGATCGGCGGGCAAGATACGCCCCTGCAACTGGGGATGCTTGCGCAGACTCACCCCGGCATTCTTGGGGATGTGCAGAAACAAATGGGTCGGGTGACCAAGCTGCCAAGTCAGGTAGTTACGGATCATACGAAGACCAGCCATCAACGCCCCTCGTGTTGTGATGCGGGCTGAACTTCGCACCGCTGCGCCCCAAATAGAGTGCGCAAACCTATCAAGCCCATCACAGCTTGGCGATAGATGCGCCTGACACGAAAGCGCCAACCACCGCGCCCGGGCCGCGCCACGCTAGAAATCGCGCTGGCAACCGCGATCGGGGCGCTTAGCCCATAGCGGTCAGCCATGTCGATCTGGATCGCTTGCGCCGGATCGGCCTGCCAACGCTTCAGCCCCGACGTCTCAACCAGCACCGCATCAGCCAGCGCGGGAACCGCATCGGCCCGCGCCAACAACTTGCGTGCGCCGTCGGGCCAAAGCACATAGGCCGCAGCCCCGCTGCGATCAAGATACAGCCGCCGCAGACCCGGCAGGTCAGCGTGACGCCCCCCCATGATCTTGCGCCGCCCGCGCGTCTCAAGGGTCACAAGCTCAACATTCGGAGCCGCTTGCAGCTGCGCCAAAAACGCCGTCGCGCTGTTCATAAGCCAAGCGTCATCTTCAAGCACAAGCATCGCGCAGCCTTCAGCAACGACGCGCTCCCATGCGATGCGATGTGACATCAGCGTGGCGATCTCAACGCCGCGCAACGGGCGCTGCCAGCGCGCCCAGATCGGGGCCTCCAAGGGCGGCACGATAGCGTCGACCGTCACAGCGGCGATCCGCGTCAGCTCATAGCCCAACCGGGCGGCTTGGTCCTGTTGAAACGCCAATCGCGCCGTTTCACGGTCAAGATTGATCACCAGCGCTTTCATTCCGCATCGGGTCTGGTCTGGGCTGTAAAATCGCCCGAAAACACGCGCAGATAGGCATCGACCACCGCATCACGACTGAAATACGCGTCAAGCCGTTCGCGGGCATTGGCAACGAACATCTCACCCAAACCCGGCTCATCGCGCAACCGCGCCAAACCAGCGGCAATCGCAAAGTCATCGTCGATCTCGGTGACGATCCCGTCGACGCCATCGCGCATATACCAGTCCGGCCCCTCAGAGCGTGTCGCGACCGTCGGCACACCGGCCTGCCACGCCTCAAGCAAGGTATTGCCCAAGGGCTCATGGCGCGAGGGCATCACGAACGCATCGCCAGCCGCCACATGATGCATCGGCTCGCTCACCCAGCCTGCAAAACGCACCCGGTCGGCCATGCCCAACTCTTTCGCCAGAGCCGTGAGCGCGCCGCGTTGCTCTCCATCCCCCAGCAGCCATAAATAGGCGTCGGGCAGGCGGGCAACCGCCCGGATCAACGTATCAAACCCTTTGCGCCGCACGAAACGGCCCGAGGCTACCACGACAAACGCCCCTTCCGGGGTGCCCATTGCAGCGCGATTGATCGGGCTTGCATCTACCTTGCGGGCGAAATTCGAGATCGTCAGAACCGGGCGTTGCCAGCCCAGATCGCGACAGCGCGTGGCAATCCCCGGCAGATTTCCCACCAGCACATCGCATTTGCCGAAATGTTTAAGATTCTCGGGAAAATCCCCCATCCGCGCAAGTTTCACGACACCGGGCCAGTCATGCAACAACCGCCCCGCGCGCGGCATCCACGCCATCACCGCGTCGGGCTTCCAGTCGCGCACCCACGCATTTGCCCGCCAATGCGCCAGCAGGCTGAGCGGCGAAATCCGGCTGAAATTGTTGCGCATCACCGGGCCGAGCGGCGTGATGTCCCCCTCCCAAGTCCGGTTCGGGCGGATCACAAAGCGCTGCTCCAGTCCGCGTTCGGCGAAAGCTCCTGCGAGGTTCACGAAAAACCGCTCCGCCCCGCCCTCTTTGCCGAAATGGAAATGCAACACACGTTTGGGCATCGCCTTAGTCATTGTGCGACCAACCTTCCTTGCGCCGATGACGCGCCAATGCGCGACGATAGCGCAACCCATAAATCAGCGAATGCAGCGCTTGGCCCAAGCCGCCGCGCCGCCCGGCGCGACGTGCCTTGCCAATGGTGCCCGTGACCGCCTGTTGATCGCCGATGCGCACGGGCCCGGGCAGCACCAAGGCCACCCGCAGCCCGGTTTCCCAGACGAATTTTTGATCCTCATCCACGGGGCGGAAAAACGGCGTGGCGCGCGCAACCAAACGCTGCGCCGCCGCGCGGGTCAGCGCATAGCCGATCAGGCAGGTCGGCACCCGATACGGAACGCCAATACGGATGCCGGGAAGCAGATCGCGCGCCTGCGCCAAATCAACCTGAGGATCGAGCGTGAACAGCTTGACCATGTCCCAATCGCGCGCGCCGTCGTTGGACAGGGCCTCAATCACGGGGCGCAACGTGTCGTCGGCCTCGAAATCATCCTCAAAGATCACGCCACCTTCGGCCGGACCCTCGGCAATCTGGCGCCAAGCGTCGATATGCGACAGGTAACAGCCAATCTCGGCAGGCACGAGCGGCTGACGGCCCGCACGCGCATTGCGCTTAGCGTCATAACAGGCATCGATTTTGGCCTGCGGCAATTGCCAGCCATTCACTGCCTCAACCCGCTGAAACGCAATCCCCTGCCCCTCAAGCACCGCCCGCGCCTGATCCATCCGCACAGTATTATCGGCAAGGTTTATGACATAGGCAGGCCACATGGGTTAGCTTGTCTCTCGACTAAGCCAGACTGTTTTATGCCGCTTTTCACGAAGGTTAAAGCCACGTTCAACTAGATTTGCCAGCATGCCATCAATCGCCTTTTCACCCATGATATGGGGATGCACTTCGATAATCATTTCGCGTATGCTCGACAAATCGGCCGCTTCTAGCAGTGCAATTTCACCACCTTCGACGTCCATTACCAATACATTTGCCTTGGTTTCCTCCAAAGCCTGCTTGATCGAAACACTTTCCACGGTTACCTGATCACTCTTGAGGCCGCGATCTATGACCGAGGAAGAAACGATACCCGGATCGCGGAAGAAAGTAATCGGGCTGCCATCGACTGTAACCGCCTTGAGTATCAGGTTAGGAGACAAACCATTGAGAGCATAATTCTCACGGATAATTGTCTCTAGCGTAGAATTTGCCTCATAGGAAGTGACGCGACCTTCACTCGCAGCTTTGGTGCAGATAAGACCAACCACGCCCACCCCAGCGCCAATCTCGATCACCCTATCAGTTGAACGGATCGCTTTGCGAGCAAGCTGCCTCTCTGCAAGTTCGTAGCCCCCCTTTATTATGCCTGCCGCAACTGAACGCGGGACCTTATCCTCGGCACAGATCAGACATAGCCCGTCGAGGCGAGTAACTTTCCTGCGTGTAACACGATGCAGCCAGAGGCGCAGACTTCTAAAAATCGGTTTTTTGCGTGTCACTCGTATCTCCCTGTTCGCCTCCCGATCACCTCTCTTTTTGGTGATCGCCCTACAAGTCCAATAGACGACGGCTCCAGAGCAGGCAAGCTGCGCGCGGCTTATCCCAAGAGCCGCCCGAGTGACTTGCTAGTTTGATAGGGCCGCGTGCCTGTGAAGGTCGGAGAACGGGCAAGCAATGCTTCCTGTTCGACAATATGCATGTAATGCGCGCTTCCCTGAGCATGTTCGCCCCGGTCTGCGATGTAGCGGATTTGGTCGACGCCATTCGTAAACTTGAAATGCAAAAGCGCCATACGTGATTTTGCCAATGGCAGCTTGCGCGAGAGTGCATGCGCTCCATTGTAGAAATACATTCCGGACTGCCAGCGTAACAAAGGTATCTTGGTCAAATTGTATAGCGGTACATTACGCAGTCGGGCTCTTAGCCGGTGCCTAAGCAACGCCGCCCTCAATCTCTCGACATATCCAGGTTCGTAACTGCCACCAACGTCAGCAAATCGGTGTATCATTCTCGCTTCGGCGGAATCTCGTGAAACCCCCAATGGAGCGAAAATCCGCTGCCGCATGCCACCTATCACCTGGAAATAGGGGGTCGGATACTTTGCGCGAAATTTGCGCGGACTGGCAATTCGCATATAAGAATCGGGGCCATCAAAAAGTGGGAATGTTTCGATCAAACGCCCCTCTTGATACCGATGTTCGCTAAGCGGCGCATCCTGATACATGTCGATCATCGTTGCTTGCACAGCTTCAGCCCCTTCCGACTCGAAGCCGGAAATAACCGTATGCAAATCACGATCTTCCACTTGGTGATAGACTAGATGTTCGTCGACATCGGGCACAACGACCCACGAACAATCGCAATACCCATCCAGCAGTTGAGCACGCCAGAAACGCTTATCGCGCGAATAGCTTGAACCATCGACAGGCGAAAAAAGGCTCACATCATGTTGCGCTTCAAGCAGTTCGCGTGAGCCGTCGTTCGAACGATCATCAACTATCAGAAAATGATCAACTCCAAGCAAACGGTAGTGCGCAAGGAACTCTGGTAAAATCCGCCCTTCATTGTGAGTAAGTGCGACACATGTCAAACGCGCGCCAGACTTGCGCAGCGCTGTGATAGGCTTGAGTAGGCTTGTCTGGTTCATGACATCTCCGGCGACCTGCTTGGCTACATCAAATAGCAAAGGCCCCTGCTATTGGGCAGGGGCCAGCGCAATTTTCATCGAAAGCGAAAAGCTTACGCGTCTTCGCCTTTTGCCTTTTCCGGAGCAATCTCTTGCCCGGTTTCCTGATCGACCATCTTCATGCCGAGGCGCACTTTACCGCGATCGTCAAATCCGAGCAGTTTCACCTTCACTTCCTGACCTTCCTTGAGCAGATCGCTCGGGTGGTTCAGGCGGGTGTTGGCGATCTGGCTGACATGGACGAGGCCGTCGCGCTTGCCGAAGAAGTTCACGAAGGCGCCGAAATCGACGAGCTTCACGACTTTGCCGGTGTAGATCTGGCCTTCCTCGGGCTCGGCCACGATCGCGTGGATCATGTCGTAAGCCTTCTGGATAGCCTCACCATTGGCCGAAGCGATCTTGATGACACCGTCATCGTTGATATCGACCTTGGCACCCGACACTTCGACGATCTCGCGGATCACCTTGCCGCCCGAGCCGATCACTTCACGGATCTTGTCGGTCGGGATCTGCATCGTCTCGATGCGCGGAGCATGGGCGGAGAATTCCTGACGGCCAGCCGACAGCGCCTTGTTCATCTCGCCAAGGATGTGCATCCGGCCATCTTTCGCCTGCGCAAGCGCCTGCTCCATGATGTCGGGCGTGATGCCCGCAACCTTGATGTCCATCTGCAACGAGGTGATGCCGTTCTCGGTACCCGCCACTTTGAAGTCCATGTCGCCAAGGTGATCTTCGTCACCCAGGATGTCGGTCAGCACGGCGTATTTGCCATCCTCTTCAAGGATCAGGCCCATCGCCACACCAGCCACCGGAGCTTTCAGCGGAACGCCCGCATCCATCATCGACAGCGAACCACCGCAGACCGACGCCATCGACGACGAGCCGTTGGATTCGGTGATCTCGGACACCACGCGAATGGTGTAGGGGAAGTCGGTCGCAGCCGGCAGCACCGCTTGCAGCGCGCGCCATGCCAGCTTGCCGTGACCAATTTCACGACGCCCCGGACCCATCACACGACCCACTTCACCGACCGAGTAGGGCGGGAAGTTGTAATGCAGCAGGAAGTTGGAGCGCGAGTTGCCATGCAGCGCGTCGATGATCTGTTCATCATCGCCGGTGCCCAGCGTGGTCACGACCAGCGCCTGCGTTTCACCACGGGTGAACAGCGAGGAGCCATGGGTGCGCGGCAGGATGCCGACTTCGGACACGATCGGACGCACGGTGGTGTTGTCACGCCCGTCGATACGCGCGCCACCACTGATGATGTCGCCACGCAGGATCGAGGATTCGAGCTTTTTGAACGCCGAACCGAGGTTGACGTCGGCCAGATCATCTTCGCTCAATGCAGCTTTGATGGCATCACGGGCAGCAGCGATCGCATTGGTGCGCTCTTGCTTGTCCTTGATGGCAAAGGCGGCGCGCATCTGCGCTTCGCCAGCGGCTTTGACCTTGCCATACAGCGCGGAATAATCCGGAGCCTGGAAGTCGAAGGGCTCTTTGGCTGCCGTTTCGGCCAGATCGATGATCAGGTCCAGCACGGGCTGCATCGCCTCGTGACCGAATTTCACAGCGCCCAGCATCTCGGCTTCCGACAGCTCGTAAGCTTCGGATTCGACCATCATCACGGCGTCTTTGGTGCCTGCGACAACCAGATCGAGACGCTGCTCGGGGTTCTCGCGCAGTTTCTGCATGTCGTCGACTTCGGGGTTGAGGATGTATTCGCCATCCGCATAACCCACGCGCGCCGCCGCGATCGGCCCCATGAAGGGCACGCCCGAAATGGTCAGCGCAGCCGAGGCCGCGATCATCGCCACGACGTCGGGTTCGTTGACCAGATCGTGCGAAAGCACGGTACACATCACCAGCACTTCATGTTTGAAGCCCGGCACGAACAGCGGACGGCACGGACGGTCGATCAGACGCGCGGTCAGCGTCTCTTTCTCGGTCGGGCGCGCCTCGCGCTTGAAGAAGCCGCCCGGCACTTTGCCCGCAGCGTAATATTTCTCTTGGTAATGCACCGTGAGCGGGAAGAAATCCTGACCCGGCTTCGGCGCCTTGGCGAAAGTCACGTTGGCCATGACCGAGGTTTCGCCCAAAGTGGCGATAACCGAGCCGTCAGCCTGACGCGCAACTTTACCGGTTTCCAGCGTGAGCTCTTCTTCGCCCCACTGGATTGATTTTTTAACGATATTGAACATTCAGCGTATCCTGTCTGGGAGCACCCACGGGCCCATCCCGTGTCTCCCGATTTGCATGGCGGCCCCATTGCCGCCGCCCCCAATCCTAATCGCATGTGCCCGGGGGCTTTGGGCGTCACGTCACAGATGGCAGCGCCATACAGGAAAACAAGGGAGTTGGGAAGCACAAGCTGCACGCGCCCCGCCCGTTGCAGCCACGAAAAAACGCCCGCCTCACATGAGACGGGCGTTTCCGTGATGGGACGGGGTGATTATTCCGCGGGGATCGCGCGGAACTCTCCGGTGTCGCGGGTCGCAAGGCTGACCGCCACAATCGCGACGAACGCGGCGATGAAACCGGGGATGATCTCATAGACCCCTGCGCCGCCCATGAAGGACTTGTTCAGCCCCAGAGCGATCCAGATGATCACCGTCAGCGCGCCGACAACCAAACCAGCGACTGCACCGAGCCCGGTCATTCGCTTCCATGTCAGCGACAGCAGGATCAGCGGGCCAAAGGCTGCGCCGAAACCGGCCCAGGCGTTTGACACAAGACCCAACACTTTGCTGTCAGGATTGCGCGCGATGATGATCGCCGCGACCCCGACCGCCAGCACCGCCAGACGCCCGACATTGACCAAGGTGCGGTCCGATGCATCCCGGTTGAGGACCATCTTGTAGAAATCCTCGGTCAGCGACGAGGACGAGACCAACAACTGGCTCGACACCGTCGACATGATCGCCGCCAGTAGCGCGGCATAGAGGAACCCGGTGATCAACGGGTGGAACAGCAGGTTCGACAGGATGATAAAGATCGTCTCGGGATCAGTGACGTTCAGCCCGTTACGCTCAGCATAGGCGCGCCCGAAAATCCCGACCGAAATCGCGCCGATCAGCGAAATCGCCATCCAGCCCATGCCGATATTGCGTGCTTTTGGCACATCGGCAACCGAGCGCACGGCCATAAAGCGCACGATAATATGGGGCTGACCGAAATAGCCCAGCCCCCAAGCCACAGCCGAGAGCCAGCCCACAAAGGTCAACCCGTGCGTCATCGACAGGTAGTTCGGATCAATCGCGGTCAGACGGGTCGCCGCAGCGCTCACCCCATCGCCCTGCCCGGTGGTCAGGATTACGATCGGCATGATCACCAGCGCCAGCATCATGATGCAGCCCTGCACGAAATCGGTCAGACTGACGGCCAGAAACCCGCCGATTACGGTGTAAACCAGTACGATCCCCAGCGTCAGGATCACACCCGCCATGTAGCTGCCACCAAAGGCACTGGCGAACAGCTTGCCGCCGCCGACCAAGCCCGAAGCGGTATACACAGCGAAGAACACCACGATGATCACGGCCGACACCATGCGCAGCAGCGCGGCTTGGGTGGGGAAGCGATTGCCCAAGAACCCCGGAATGGTGAGACTGTTGTCATAACGCTCGGTCTGCTCGCGCAGGCGCGGGGCCACGACGATCCAGTTCACCAGCGCGCCCACGAACAGACCGATCCCGATCCAGCTTTGCGTCAGGCCAGACACAAACAACGCGCCGGGTAGGCCCAGCAGCAGCCAACCGCTCATATCAGATGCCCCAGCCGACAGCGCGGCAACGGCGGGGGGCAGATTGCGCCCGCCCAGCATGTATTCCTCAGAATTCGATGTGGATTTACGCCAAGCGTATACGCCGATGCCAATCATCAAAACGAAATACGCGGTCAGGCTGATCCAGACGCCAACTCCCATTTGCTCCTCCATGTCGCAATGTTTCATGTGTCCTGTTCGCAGGGAACTCGTGACACAGTTTAATTGTAAATCGAAGGAAAATTAGGCCATTGGACTTGCGCGGCAAACGGTTTGGTCAAATCGTCTTTAAAAAATGAATATTTAGGTCAAATCGCCACTAAAGAGCCGAATACAGATCATTCGACTTCTTGAAATTCCGCCAAAAAGGCAGGTGTCAAAGCAAAACGCCCGCCTGTGAAGGCGGGCGCTTGCGCAGTTCGAAAACTGACGACGGTTAGCGGCGCAGGCCGAGACGCTCGATCAGCGACTGGTAGCGGGCCACATCTTTGGCTTTGGTGTAATCGAGCAGCTTGCGGCGCTGCGCGACGAGCATCAGCAGACCACGACGCGAGTGGTTGTCTTTTTTATGCTCTTTGAAATGCTCGGTGAGGTTTGCGATACGCTTGGTCAGGATCGCGACCTGAACTTCGGGCGAACCGGTGTCGCCTTCTTTGGTGGCGTATTCTTTGATCAGCGCATTCTTGTCTTCAACAGTGATCGACATCGGGATCTCCTTATATCGAGGGTTCGGGCGCAAGCCGGGATGTCGTCCAGCAGGGTCCATATATACCGAGCCTGTTCGGTTCGGATGGGCGCGTATAGGCGCGAATCGGCGCGAAGAAAAGTGATTTTTCGCGGCGTCTGCGCCCTAGAGCCACGCAAATTGCTGCGGCGTCGCCAGCAGCACGTCTTCGCTTCTTAGATCGCGCGCGTTGAGCACCTCGGCCAGCCGCACCCCGTTGAGCAAGACCCAAGACGCCGCCTCATGATCTTGCGATGGCTCAACTGACACCACCGGATCGGGCGTCGCCTCGGGGTCATAAACGATCGCGATTTGATCTTCGCTCTGGGCGTAATCGGCAATTGTGGCCGGCGCGGCAGGATCAATCCATTCGCCCAAAGTGAACAGATCGCTATCCTCACCGCCATTGGCCCAATCGCCTGACCCCATCACCAGCGTGTCCGCCCCAGCGCCGCCATTCAGCAGGTCGCCATCCTCTCGGTCATCGAAGCCAGCATTGGGAACAAGCCCAAGGATAACATCATCGCCAGCCCCGCCCGACATCTCGTCATGGCCCTGATCGCCAGACAAGGTGTCATCGCCTGCATCGCCCTCCAGCGTGTCATCGCCGCTGCCCCCGCGCAGCAAGTCGCCATCGGCCCCGCCCGACAGCGTGTCGCTGCCCGCGCCACCCATCAGCGTGTCCGCGCCAAAGGCACCGACCAACGCGTCATCGCCATCTTCGGCAACCAGCAAATCATCGCCATCCCCACCATTAAGCGCATCATCGCCCGCGCCCCCGGCCAGCATGTCATCGCCCGCATCGCCAAACAGATGATCGCGCCCATCGCCACCCAGCAGCGTGTCGTTGCCCTCATAGCCTGCGATCTGATCATCGCCCGCGCCGCCCTCAATCGTGTCGCCCTGCGCGGCCCCCCAGACGATATCATCGCCCGCGCCCGCGCTTGGAGAAACAACCGGATCAAGACGTTCTTCGCCTGCGGTGACCTCGGCTGGCACGTCATTGGGCCCGGAGACATCCTCTAGCGTGACCTGCATCTCAGTCGCGGTCGCCAAATCGAACAGATCGGGCGCGTCACTATTTTCAGACCCGTCCGAAACCTCAGTCTCAGGGTCCGTATCGGTTTCAGACGTATCCGATTTGAACGCAAACATGCCCGCAGACGTCCCGGCAACGAGAAGCCCCAATAGGCTGGACAGAAAAAGCATAGATCACACCTCTGTGAATTCGCGTGATTGATACGCCATTTCCAGAGGGTTCTCTAATGAGAAAAGGTTAAAATACTAAGCGTTTGTTAACACAGGCCGCATGACGCGATCATGAAATCACTTGTGTGGACCGGGCCAAAGCGCCGGTTGGCGGTCATAGGCGATATAGAGCGGATGCTTGGGCGCCCCCGACTTGGTCAGCCCAAGCTGGTGCAGATCACGCCCGGTCGCGCGCAGCAGGCGCTCGACAGAAGCGCCGCGATCAAGATGCGCCCCATGCGCCCCCCAGGCACAGATGATGCGGTCGTCAGGCCCGCTTGCCCATGCAACACTATCGCGGATCATCATGTCATTGTCCGGGCCAACCGGATCGGTTTGCGCGCGCATCACCTTGGGATCGGTGGCGCGCCAAGCAAAAATATTGGTCACCCGGAACGCGCCAAAGCCCAGAGCGCGGGCGCGGCGCTCGCAACGCTCGACGGTCGGGTCATTCTGGCGCTCGGTTGCGGTGGAAGGGTTGAGCATCACGAACAGCGCGCGCGGTTTGCGCGTGTCCCAGACACGGGTCAGCGCGTAGCGATACGCCTCGCATTCGGAATAGAGCGCGACAGAGGGCGCATCGCCCTTGATATGTTCACGTGAGATCATCACCAATCGCTCCGTTTCCTTCTGCCAGCCCCGATTGCGCCAAGCTCCAGCTGCGGAAGCCTCCGGCGGGAGTATTTCGGGCTAGATGAAAGATCAAAGATTGAAGACGCGCGAGGGGTGCAATTCGCCCGATTTATAGACACCCACAGCAAGCGGCTTGCCCTCAAAACTGACCCAGGCCTCATCGCCCCATTCCACTGCATCCGCGCCGGGAATAACCATGCCAGGATTGCCATTCTTCAGCCGCACAGCGCCTTCTGGCGTGGCTTTGAGCTGGGGCAGGTCATCCAGCCCCAATTCCAACGGCAGCAGTTTGGCATCGAGTTCGGGGGTCTTGGCGAGCGCATCAATCTGATCGAGGCTGATCCCGTCACTGGCCTCGAATGGCCCCGACCATTCGCGGCGCAGCCATGCAACATGACCAAGACAGCCAAGGTTTTGCCCCAGATCGCGCGCGATCGAGCGCACATAGCCACCCTTGCCGCAGACCATTTCCAACTCGACCTGATCTGCATCGAGGCGCGCAATCATCACCAAGCTTTCCACAAAAAGCGGGCGCGCCACGAGATCCATTTCCTCACCTGCGCGCGCCAAAGCATAGGCGCGTTCGCCATCCACCTTTACGGCAGAGAATTGCGGCGGGACTTGCTCGATATCGCCTTCAAAGGCGTGTAGCGCGGTGCGGATTTCGTCATCAGAGGGGCGCGCGTCGGAGGTGGCGATCACCTCGCCTTCGGCATCGTCGGTCTTGGTCGATGCCCCCAATTGCACTACGAAACGGTAGCATTTCAGCGCATCGGTGATGAAAGGCACGGTTTTGGTGGCCTCGCCCAGCGCCACGGCAAGAACGCCGGTCGCCGCAGGATCAAGCGTGCCGGCATGGCCTGCCTTCTTTGCGTCCAAGGCCCAGCGCACCTTATTGACCACAGAGGTCGACGTCACACCCGCAGGTTTGTCCACGATCAGCCAACCTGAAATATCGCGCCCTTTTTTGCGAGCCATAATCGTCCCTTATCTTTGCAGCGCGTCTGCTATCGCAGGGGGCAGACCGCGTCAATTGGCGGCAGGTTTCGCTGCGATCAGCGCCACGATTGGCCCCATAGGCAACCCCAGATCCTCGCGCCCCTGCGCAGGAACCGTCAACCGCGAGACCTTGCCATCAAAATAAAGCGCATCTTTCGCGCCCAGATCGTCGCGGAAAAACCGCGCGAATTGATGAAATGTCACGGGCTGGTTGGAAATCGCGAACCATGCCGTCTGACCATCCGCCGAAACCCCGACACCGTTGCGAATATTGGTCGAGGTGCCATCGGCGAGAAACTTGGGGTGCAGCGCGCCGTCGATCACCAGCATCGGGCCGGATTGCGTTGCATAGCGACAGCTTGGCGGATCGGCTGCAAAGGCACGCGATTCAATGACCGATAGCGTATCGGCAATACAAAACACCCCGTTGGGCAGCAACCCGAAATTCCCCGGCCCCTCGGAGGTCACAATTTTATGCTCTTGGGTGCCATCCTCGACGAACAGCCCAACCGGCTTGCGATCAGGATGATACATGCCCGCATTCATCGCAAAAACCACCTGCTTGTCAGCGGGCAGGATCGCGGCAAGGCGCTCGGGCGTGCCGATCAGCTGACCATCGGAATCATTGAGGTAAAGCCGCAAATCATCGCCCGCATGCGCGGTGCAAACGGTATAGCCAAGCCCGTCAAACTGCATGTCTTCACAGGGCACCGTTTGCGCCCAAGCGGGCACCGCGAGCAGCGCAAGCACCGCGAACGCCACGTTAGTCACGCGCGTCGTCATCATCGCCTTCATCGCGCGCCGCGATGTCGCGCTGCACCGTTTCATCTGAAAACAAGCGCCGCGTCTCATCCATCTGGTCATAGGTCTCATCAAGACGGAACCGCAGATCGGGAACGTATTTCGCCGTCATCTCTTTGCCCAGAAGATGGCGCAGCTCGCCCTTGTTGCGCGCCAGTGCCGCGATCAAGTCACTGCCGCCCTGACCGCCCAAAGGCGTGACATAAGCGGTGGCAACTTTGAGATCGGGCGAACACCGCACCTCCCCCACTGTCACCGAAATCCGGTTGAGATCGGGATCATGCACATCGCCACGCAAAAGCAGATCCGACAGGGTGTGCCGGATCAGCTCGCCCATGCGAAGCTGACGGAGTTTCGGCCCGCGGGCCGCTGAGGAACTGTTCTTTGCCATGGCGCTCACATAATGCTTCAGGCCTGCGCGCGCAACGGGGGCTTTGCATGGGCGCGCGCAAGCGGCTAGATAGCGCCAAAGCGAGAAGGAGATGTCAGATGAGCGATTTGCCGGGTATCGTCGTGACCGGGGCTTCGGGGCGCATGGGCCAGATGCTGATCCGCCTCATCCAAGACAGTGCCAAAGCGCGTCTTGTCGGCGCAATTGAACGCGAGGGCCATGACTGGGTCGGGCGCGATCTTGGCGAGGCGATGGGTGGAGCCGCCAATGGCGTGCTCGTGACCGATGACCCGCTCGTGGCGTTTTCGGGCGCGCAGGCCGTGATCGACTTCACCGCCCCTGATGCCACCGTGGCCTTCGCCAAACTCGCCGCCCAAGCCCGCCTCACCCATGTCATCGGCACTACCGGCATGGGCGTAGATCACATCGCCGCGCTCAAACCCTGCGCGCGCCATGCGGTGATCGTGCGCGCGGGCAACATGAGTCTCGGGGTCAATCTTCTCACGCAGCTTACGAAAAAGGTCGCCGCCGCGCTGGATACCGATTGGGATATTGAGGTGATCGAGGCCCATCACAACAAAAAAGTCGACGCCCCTTCAGGAACGGCGCTGATGCTGGGCGAGGCCGCCGCGGAAGGCCGGGGCATCACGCTCGCCGAGCACCGCGAATCGGGGCGTGACGGAATGACCGGCGCGCGGGCGAAAGGGGCCATCGGCTTTTCTGCCATTCGCGGCGGCGATATCGTGGGCGAGCATGACGTGCTTTTCGCAGGCCAAGGCGAGCGTATCGTACTGCGCCATATTGCCACCGACCGCGCCATTTTTGCACGCGGCGCACTCAAGGCCGCGCTTTGGGGGCAAGACAAAGCGCCCGGAGAATATGACATGCTCGACGTCTTGGGCCTCTGAACCGCCGCCCCCACTCCAAATTCTGAAAATATCCTGCGGGGGTCCGGGGGTGCAAAACCCCCGGCGTGCACCAAGGGCGCGGCGCTCAGAAATCGATCGCGAGACCCTTTTTTTCCCAATCGCCGTAGCGCACCGGCTCGGGGCCATCACGTCCACCCAGTTCTGTGGGCAGTTCGGCCCCCTTCACGGCGCGGCGGCGTTCTTCAGCCTCCGCCAAGGCACGTTGAGCGGCGGGCGGCAAATCGTGTGGCTGTTGCGGATTATCGCGAAATTCTTCGGACATCGGAGGGTGTTCCTTGTCAGTGGGCGCGCGCATGATATAGGCCGTTGACCCAATCGTAACAAGCTACAAGGCCGCATCCCATGGCACGTCCCGATCCAGCGCGTTTTGCGGCCCTCGGCCTGATCATCGGCGTGACCGAAGATCACGAGAGCCTCTCAGATCAAATTGGCCAAGACGCGCTGGATGGGCTCGAACCGGCCCAGCGCGCGCGCGCCCAACGATTGGCAACAACGACATTGCGCCACCTCGCGCGGGCCGATGGCGTGCTCAAACCGCATCTGCGGCGCAAGCCTTCGGCCGATATCATGGCGCTCCTGCGGCTGGCGACAGTCGAGTTGCTGCAAGAGGGTCAGGCCCCGCATGGCGTCGTGGATGCGGCTGTGACGCTGGCGAAATCGGCCGGACCCAAGACCAGCAGCTTTTCCGGGCTGGTCAATGCAGTGCTGCGCAAGGTCTCGGTCGAAACCGAGGCTTGGGCGAAACAACCTGCGCCGGAAATGCCCGGCTGGCTGCGGGGCCGCGTGATGGCCGCTTATGGCAAGCGCACGGCGCAGTTGATCGAAACCGCGCATTTGGCCGGTGCACCAACAGATCTCAGCGTGAAATCGGACTCGGCAAAATGGGCCGAAACGCTAGGCGCCGAACTGCTGCCCACCGGCTCTCTGCGCCTGCCCGCGCAAGGCAAGATCACCGATCTGCCGGGGTTCGAAAGCGGCGATTGGTGGGTGCAAGATGCCGCTGCGGCGCTGCCAGCGAAACTGCTGGCGCCAGCACCGGGGGCGCGCGTCCTTGATCTGTGCGCGGCACCGGGGGGCAAAACGCTGCAACTGGCCGCGATGGGCGCGCAGGTCACCGCACTGGATATTTCCGGCCCGCGCCTTGAGCGGTTGGTGGAAAACCTCGAACGTACCGGGCTGGCGGCAGAGATCGTAGCTGCGGATGCGCTGAATTGGCAGCCCGATGCGCCCTTCGATGCGATCTTGCTGGATGCGCCCTGTTCGGCCACCGGCACGATCCGCCGTCACCCCGATCTGCCCTTCGTCAAGAACAGCGCCACGATCAAACCGCTCTTTGCGCTGCAAGCCGACTTGCTCGATCGCGCGATTGGTTGGCTCAAACCGGGCGGCACTCTGGTCTATGCAACCTGCTCGCTGCTGCCTGAAGAAGGCGAGGCGCAAATCAAGGCCGCGCTGGAGCGCCACGCAGACCTATCCATTTCGCCGCCCGACCTCGCTGGGATTGATCCCGACTGGATCACACCCGAAGGCGGATTGCGTCTGCGACCCGATTTCTGGGCCGATCGCGGCGGCATGGACGGCTTTTACATGGCGCGACTGCAACGCTTGGCCTGATCTGCACGTCAGACCGGTGACAGCGGGCCGCCGCCCCGGTAACGTGACGCCTATCCCCGGCAGAAGGGCTTTAGAGCAGCAGGCATGAGCAAGGACAGCTCCCAATCATCGGCAAAACTCGCCACGGCGCTGAACCGGCTGGCGGCGGCGCGTGCAGGGCGATCACGCCCGGCGACCGGTTTTGTCAGCCAACCCGAACCGCGCACGATCGGCTCGTTTGCGCGTGGACGTCAACTTATTCAGGGGAATTTCCTGTTTTCCGGCTTCTTGGTTGAAGGACCGGGCGTCAATATCTGGGACCTGACAATGCCCGATCCAAGCTTTCAAGAGGCCTTGCACGGCTTCTCATGGCTTGATGATCTGGCCGCTGTGGGTGACCGCGAGGCCCGCATGCGGGCGCAGGATTGGGTCTTTGGCTGGATCACCCGATTTGGCACCGGCAAAGGGGCTGGCTGGACCCCGGATCTGACGGGCTGCCGCCTGATCCGCTGGATCAACCACGCAATCTTGATCTTGAACGGACGCTCCAGCACCGATTCCGATCATTTTTTTCGCGCGCTCGGCCAGCAAACGATCTTTCTGTCGAACCGCTGGAAATCCACCGCTCCCGGCCTGCCCCGTTTTGAGGCGCTGACCGGGCTGATCTATGCCGGACTGGCCCTGACCGGGATGGAGCATCACGCCGATCCCGCGATCAAGGCGCTGGCACGCGAATGCGGAAAGCGGATCAACCCCGAGGGCGCAATCGCCACGCGCAATCCGCAAGAGCTGCTGGAAGTGCTGACTCTGCTGAACTGGGCCTGCGAGGCGCTGGATGTCGCCGGACGCTCCCCTCCGGGTGAAGTGCTTGATGCGATTTCGCGAATCGCCCCGACCCTGCGCGCGTTGCGCCATTCCGATGGCGGCTTGGCGCGGTTTCATGGCGGCGGGCGCGGATTGGAGGGGCGGCTGGATGCGGCCCTGTCGGCAACGGGCATTCGCGGGCTGCGGCGCGAGCCGATGGCGATGGGATTTTCACGCATGCAAGGCGGGCGCAGCTCGCTGATCATCGACACTGCGCCGCCGCCGCAAGGGCTGGCCTCGGCCAATGGGCACGCCTCGACGCTGGCGTTCGAACTGACCTCCGGGCGCCGCCCGTTGATCGTCAATTGTGGCTCGGGGACGCATTTCGGGCGCGATTGGGCGCGCGCAGGTCGGGCCACGGCCAGCCATTCAACGCTATCGATCTACGGCTATTCCTCGTCTCGCCTTGGCCCCGAGCGGCTGTTTGGCCGCGCGCCGCGTGCCTTTCTGGACAAGGTGCCGCACAATGTCTGGGCGCGCGGCGATGATCGCTCGGATACTGGGATGCTGTTTGGCCATGACGGCTATGTCGAGACCCATGGCATGACCCATATCCGCGAGCTCGACCTCAGCGCGGATGGGCGCGAACTGATCGGCCATGACACGCTGGGGGCGATGACGCCCAATGATATCGCGCGGTTTGACCAGATTTTCGAACGCGAAGGCCTGCGCGGCATTCCCTTTGATATCCGTTTCCATCTGCACCCCGATTGCGATGCCACGCTGGATATGGGCGGGCATGCGGTTTCGGTGGCGCTGCGCTCGGGCGAAATTTGGGTATTTCGCCATGACGGGGTGGCGGAATTGACGCTGGAGCCCTCGGTCTATCTGGAACGTGGGCGCATTCGGCCCCGCCCGTCGCTGCAAATCGTGCTTTCTGCCCGAGTTCTGGACCGCGCATGTCAGATCGGCTGGACCTTTTCGCAAGCACGCGATAACCCGTCCGCGATCGACGCGCCCTGACCTTGGGGCAAATTCCAAGGCCGGCCTCGGGCGCTTTCCTGACCAACGCCATGCGAGGATGCTGCCCGTGACCCGCCCGATCCCTTTGACCCGTGCCCTGATTTCGGTTTCTGACAAGACCGGCCTGCTTGATTTCGCCAAAGCGCTTGCCGCGCGCGGCGTTGAATTGCTGTCCACTGGCGGCACCGCCAAGACCCTGCGCGAAGCGGGCCTGAGCGTGCGCGACGTGGCCGAGGTCACCGGCTTTCCCGAGATGATGGATGGCCGCGTGAAAACGCTGCATCCGGCGGTGCATGGCGGCTTGCTCGCGCTGCGCGATAATCAAGAACATCTCGCCGCGATGAAGGCGCATCAGATCGAGGCGATCGACCTGCTGGTGGTGAACCTTTACCCGTTCGAAGAAACCGTGGCCAAAGGGGGCGATTACGCCGAGTGCATCGAGAATATCGACATTGGCGGCCCCGCAATGATCCGCGCTGCGGCCAAGAACCACGCCTTTGTGACCACCGTGGTGGATGTTGACGATTACGCGGCAGTTCTGGCCGAGATGGACGAAAACGACGGCGCGATTGGCTATCCGTTCCGCCAAAAGCTGGCGCAAATCGCCTATGCCCGCACCGCTGCTTATGACGCTGCCGTTTCCACGTGGATGGCGGGCGCGATTGGCGAAGAGACCCCACGGCGGCGCGCCTTTGCCGGCACCTTGGCGCAGACCCTGCGCTACGGCGAGAACCCGCATCAATCGGCGGCATTTTATCTGGATGGCACCGATCGCCCCGGTGTGGCCACGGCCAAGCAATTGCAGGGCAAAGAGCTGTCCTACAACAATATCAACGATACTGACGCAGCCTTTGAGCTGGTCGCAGAGTTCGGCACCGACAAGCCCACTGTCGCGATCATCAAACACGCCAATCCTTGCGGGGTCGCCACCGGAGACACCGTGATCGAGGCCTACAAACGCGCATTTGACTGCGACCGCACCTCGGCCTTTGGCGGCATCATCGCGCTGAACAAGCCGCTTGATGCGGCCACCGCCGAAGAGATCACGAAAATTTTCTCGGAAGTCATCATCGCGCCTTCGGTCGAAGAAGCCGCGAAAGAGGTGATCGCCAAGAAGAAAAACGTGCGCCTGCTGGAAACCGGTGGCCTGCCCGACCCGATGGCGGCGATCACCACCTATCGCCAGGTCGCGGGCGGCTTCCTTGTGCAGGGCAAGGATAACGGCGCGATCACGCCGGACGACCTGAAAGTCGTGACCAAGCGTCAACCCACGCAAGCCGAACTCCAAGACCTGCTTTTCGCGTGGAAAGTCGCCAAACACGTCAAATCCAACGCGATCATCTATGTCAAAGACGGCGCAACGGTCGGCGTCGGCGCAGGCCAGATGAGCCGCGTTGACAGCACCCGAATCGCCGCGCGCAAAGCACAAGACATGATGGAAGCCTGCGGGATGGATCAGACGCCAACCAAGGGCTCGGTCGTCGCTTCGGATGCGTTCTTCCCCTTTGCGGACGGTCTGATCACCGCCGCCGAGGCCGGCGCCACCGCAATCATCCAACCGGGCGGCTCGATGCGCGACCAAGAGGTGATCGACGCGGCCAATGAACGCGGTCTCGCGATGGTCTTCACCGGAATGCGCCATTTCCGCCATTGAATTGTCGGGTTCTGCCCCTAGCTCAGCCATCGAGCGGGGCAGAGTCCCCGATACCAAGCGAAAGCAAAAATCCCGATGCAATTGGCAGGCAAAACCGCGGCGAGCGTGCTGGTCCTTGATCAGCTTTCGAAATTCATCGTGGTGCACCAGATGCAGCTGGATCGACACGGCGCGATTGACGTGTTGCCGCCTTGGCTCAATTTCCGCATGGCATGGAACCGGGGCGTAAATTTCGGGCTGTTTTCGGGCGAAGGCGATGTCAGCCGCTGGCTTTTGATCGCCTTGGCGTTGGCAATTTCGGGCTGGGTTTGGTTTTGGATCGCGCGCGAACCCCATTGCAAGCGTGTCCATATGGCCGCTGGCCTGCTTGTGGGCGGGGCGCTGGGCAACGTGGTGGACCGCATCGCTTACGGCGCGGTGGCCGACTTCATCAACATGTCGTTGCCCGGTTGGAACAATCCCTTTTCGTTCAACATTGCCGATGTCGCCATTTTCCTGGGCGCGCTGGGGCTGGTCCTCTTTACCGGCAAAGAGAAACATCCTGCGCAGGACTAGGCGTTTTTCGCAGGTGACGGCGCTGCAATGTTGCGCTAAGACGGGGACGCAAACGGCAACGGGAGTGGTTCATGCAGGTTCGATACGGCACGCTCGGCATCGCGATGGTAGCGGTCCTGACGCTTGCGGCCTGTGGTGGTGACCGCACGCCGACCCTGATGAATCTGCGCTCTTCGGGCCAGGGGCCGGATGAATTTGGCATTTTGCCGAGCAAACCGCTGCAAATGCCCGAAAACCTTGCCCAGCTTCCGCCCCCGACGCCGGGTGGCAAGAATCTGACGGACCCGACGCCCGAAGCAGATGCTGTCGCCGCCCTTGGTGGCAATCCGCGCAGGCTTGATATCACGGGCAAAGTGCCGGGGTCGGATCAGGCTTTGGTCTCGGCGGTCTCGCGCTATGGCGCGCAGGCTGGCATTCGTCAGACCCTCGCGGGCGAAGACCTTGCCTATCGCAAAAAGCGTGACGCGCGCCTACTAGAGCGGCTGTTCTCGGTTTCGACCTATTACAAGGCCTACAAGCCGATGGAATTGGATCAGACCGCAGAGCTAGAGCGTTGGCGCCGTGCCGGGGCACAAACCCCCGCAGCACCGCCCTCGGGCGCGGCACAGGAAAGCCACCAGTAAACCTGTGACATCCCTTCGGTAATCACGACAACGTCAGGCCCTTTCATCGGCGGGTGGGAATGCTTATCTTCGCGCCAACTGTATTTGGTAAGGAGTTGGGCATTGCGTGCTTTTCTGGTGGCCCTGCTGCTATTGTTGGGACTGAACCCGGCAATGGCCGGAGATGTCTCGACCTTTGAATTGCCCAACGGATTGAAGGCGGTTGTGATCGAAGATCACCGCGCCCCGGTCGTCGTGCATATGGTCTGGTACAAGGTTGGCTCAGCCGATGAGCAACGTGGCAAATCGGGCATCGCGCATTACCTCGAGCACCTTATGTTCAAGGGCACCGACACAATGGCGCCGGGTGAATTGTCAAAAACCGTGGCGGCCAATGGCGGCTCGGACAACGCCTTTACCAGCTATGATTACACCGCCTATTTCCAGCGGATCGCGGCGGATCGCCTGCCTTTGGTGATGAAAATGGAAGCCGATCGGATGCGCAATCTGCGGATCTCGCCCGATGACGCCAAAACCGAGTTGCAGGTGATTCTCGAAGAGCGCTCGCAGCGCACCGATTCCAACGCCAATGCGCTGTTTTCCGAACAGGAACGCGCCGCGCAATTCCTGAATTCGCCCTATGGCACCCCGGTGATCGGTTGGCGCAAAGAGATGGAAGGTCTGACGCGACAAAACGCGCTGGATTGGTATCACGAATTCTACGCCCCCAATAACGCGATCCTCGTGGTTGCGGGCGATGTGACCCCGGCCGAGGTAAAGACGCTGGCCGAGAAATATTACGGGCCGCTCAAACCAACTGAAGGCCTCAAACCACGCGCCCGCCCGCAAGAGCCGCCGCAACGCGCGGCGCGTCAGGTCACCTTCAAGGATGACCGGATCGCGCAACCCTATCTGATGCGCTCGTATCTGGCCCCCGAACGCAATCCCGGCGATCAGAAAACCGCCGCTGCGCTGACCGTTCTCTCCGAGATTTTGGGGGGCAATCAGGCGACCTCGGTTCTCGGGCGCAAGTTGATTTACGGCGATGGCACGGCGATCTACGCGTCAAGCTATTATGACGGAATGTCGATTGACCCCACGACTTTCAACATATCGGTCATGCCCGCCAAAGACGTCTCCCTGCCCGAGGCGGAAAAGGCGTTGGATGGTGCGCTGGCGCAATTCCTCAAGGACGGGATCGACCCCGATCAATTCGCCCGCATCAAAACTCAGGTGAAAGCCGCCGAGATTTACTCACGCGACAACACCCAAGGTCTGGCGCGCCGCTATGGCGAGGCGCTGGCCTCGGGCTTTAGCGTGCAAGACGTCGAAAATTGGCCCGATGTGCTGACCTCGGTCACCGAGGCCGATGTGATGGCCGCCGCCAAAGACCTGTTCCAGGCCCGCGAGTCGGTGACCGGCTATGCCGAACGCGCCACTGCGGCCCCGACCCCGGTCTCTGTGCCGATGGCTCCGCCCGCCACGCAGGAGGTCACGCAATGATTCGTGCCATTTTCACCCTACCCGCGCGGCTTGCGCTGGCGGGCCTGTTCGCCCTGATCCTCGCCCTGCCGGCGCGCGCGATTGAAATCCAGCAAGTCACCTCGCCCGGCGGAATCAAGGCGTGGCTGGTGGAGAATCACGACATTCCCTTCATCGCGCTGGATATCGCCTTCAAGGGCGGCGCGAGCCTTGATGCGCCCGACAAACGTGGCGCGATCAATTTGATGACCGCGACGCTTGAAGAGGGCGCGGGTCAAATGGACAGCCAGCAATTCGCCGAGGCGCAAGAGGCATTGGCGGCACAATTCGGCTTTGACGTGGGCGATGATTCACTCGAGGTTTCCGCCCAGATGCTCAGCGAAAACCGCGATAAATCCGTTAATTTGTTGCGTGCCGCGCTGATTACTCCGCGCTTTGAACAAACCGCGATTGACCGGGTGCGCGCGCAGGTGCTGTCGATCATTGCCTCTGACAAAACCGACCCAAACGCGATTGCCGCCAAGACAATGCGCAAACTTGCCTTTGGCGATCATCCCTATGGCACCTCGCTGAACGGCACGATCGATAGCGTCAAGGCGCTGACGCAAGAAGATATGTTTGATGCCAAGGCCCGCGTGATGAGCCGCGATCACATGGTGGTTTCGGTGGTGGGTGACATCACCCCGGCTGAACTGGGCCCGATGCTGGATCATCTGCTGGGCGATCTGCCCGCCAAAGGCGCGCCGATGCCCGCCGCGATCACGCCCAATCTGACCGGCGGCGTGACCACGGTCGATTTCGACAGTCCGCAATCAGTGGTGATGTTCGCCCAAAAGGGCATCGCGATGAGCGATCCTGATTTCTTCGCCGCCTATGTTCTCAACCAGATCCTCGGCGCGGGCGGGTTTTCCTCGCGACTGATGGATGAGGTGCGCGAAAAACGCGGGCTGACCTATGGCATTGCCTCCTATCTGGTGGACAAGGATCTGGCGAAGACTTGGCAGGGCAGCTTTGCCTCGGCCAATGAAAAGGTCGCGCAGGCGATCTCGGTCGTCAAAGAGCAATGGGCCAAGGCCGCGACCGGCGCTGTCACCGACAAGGAACTGCAAGACGCCAAGACCTATCTGACAGGCGCCTATCCGCTGCGCTTTGATGGCAATGGCACGATTGCGGGAATCATGACGGGGATGCAGCTCAACGGGATGCCGATCAGCTACATCACGACGCGCAATGATCAGGTGAACGCGGTGACCAAAGAAGACATCGCACGGGTGGCCAAACGCATCCTTGACCCGTCGGCGCTGCGCTTTGTCGTGGTCGGGCGTCCCAGCGGGCTGAACTGATTTCGCTGGGGATAGCTTGCGCGAATCTCTTGGGGTGACCCGCGCGCTGTGCTATCCCTAGTGGCATGAACCAGCACAACCGCAATATGGGTGCGAATGAGCGCCCCGTCATTCGTCAGCTTGACGATGCCGCCGCCAACCGCATCGCGGCGGGCGAAGTGGTCGAACGTCCCGCCAGCGCCGTCAAGGAACTGGTTGAAAATGCGCTGGATGCCGGGGCCTCGCGCATCGACGTCACCTATTGCGATGGCGGCAAGACGCTGATCCGCGTCAGCGATGATGGTTGCGGGATGACGGGCGATGATCTGCCGCTTGCGCTGTCGCGCCATGCGACGTCGAAAATCGACGGCTCGGATCTGCTCAATATCCACACCTTCGGTTTTCGCGGCGAGGCGCTGCCCTCGCTTGGCGCCGTTGGGCGTCTGACGATTACCTCGCGCGCGCAAGGCCATGACGCGGCGCAGATCACGGTGGCCGGGGGGGCGATGGGTCCGATCAAGCCCGCCGCGCTCAATCAGGGGACCGTGGTTGAGTTGCGCGATTTGTTCTACGCCACGCCCGCGCGTCTGAAATTCATGCGCACCGACCGCGCCGAAGCGCAGGCGATCGCGGATGCGATAAAACGCCTCGCGATGGCCGAGCCCTATGTCAGCTTCACGCTTACCGATAATTCCGGCGACAAATCGCGCGAAATTTTCCGCGTCGATGGCGAGCAGGGAGAGCTGTTCGACGCCCTCGCCGCGCGGCTGTCGCGGGTGATCGGGCGGGCGTTTTCCGACAATTCTGTGCGGATCGACGCCGAACGCGAAGGCGTGCGCCTGACCGGGTATGCTGCGCTGCCGACCTATTCGCGCGGCGCGGCGGTGGAACAGTTCCTGTTCGTCAATGGCCGCCCGGTACGTGACAAGCAACTGACCGGCGCCCTGCGCGCCGCCTATATGGATTTCCTCTCGCGCGAGCGTCATCCCGCGGCTTGCCTGTTCCTGACCTGTGATCCTGAGCGCGTCGATGTGAACGTGCACCCCGCCAAGGCCGAGGTGCGCTTTCGCGAGGCGGGTACGGTGCGCGGGCTGATCGTGACGGGACTGCGCCACGCGCTTGCGCAGGCAGGCCATCGCGCGTCCTCGACCGTGGCCGATGCGACCCTTGGTGCGATGCGCCCCGAGGCCCCCAGCGGTCAGCCGCCGCGCATCTACCAGATGGACCGCCCCAGCCTAGGCGCGACGCGCGCATCCTATGACTGGCAAGCCCCCGCCTTCGCCGAAAGCGCCCCGGTGTTCGACTATGCGCCCTCTGCACGTGCCGAGGCCCCCGCCCCACCCGAACCCGCGCTGACCGAGAAACCGCTGGGAGCCGCGCGCGCGCAGGTCCATGAGAATTACATCATCGCGCAAACCGAAAGCGGGATCGTGATCGTCGATCAGCACGCCGCCCATGAACGACTGGTCTATGAAAAGCTGAAACGCCAGATGGCCGAAAACGGCGTGCCCGCGCAGGCGCTGCTGATCCCCGACATCGTCGAACTCTCCGCAGGGGATTCCGCGCTATTGCTGGAACATGCCGAGGCGCTGAGCCAACTTGGTCTGGGCATCGAGCCCTTTGGCGGCGCGGCGATTGCAGTGCGCGAAACCCCCGCCGTTCTGGGCGAGATCAACGCCGAGGCGCTATTGCGCGATGTGCTCGACGAGCTGTCCGATCTGGGCGACACGCAGCTTGTGCAAGCCAAGATCGAAGCCGTGCTGTCGCGCATGGCCTGTCATGGCTCAATCCGCTCGGGTCGCCAGATGCGCGCCGATGAGATGAACGCGCTGCTGCGCCAGATGGAGGCCACGCCCCATTCCGGCCAGTGCAACCACGGTCGCCCCACCTATGTGGAACTGAAACTGAGTGATATTGAACGATTGTTTGGCCGCACATGATTCAGATCGGGGATATCACACTGGATCTGAACGATCCGCTGGTGCAGGGCCTGCTTGCGGCCTGTGTTCTGATGGTGGTCTTTGCGTGGCTCTGGCTGTCCGCGCGGCGCAATTTAACCGAGGCAAACGCCGATCTGGCACAGGCCGCGCCCTATCGCGAAGAGGCGCAAAACCTGCGTGAGGCACTGGCCGCTTCCGAAGCGGTGGCCGAACGGATGTCTGATCTTGAGGCCGAACTGATCGACACCCGCGCGCAGCTGAACGCCGAATACCGGGCGCGCATCGCTAAATCCGAAGCCTATGACAGTTTGCAACGCGAACATCAGGCGCGGCTGGATGAATTGCGCGGCATGAAGAAGGAAATCGAGGACCGATTTTCGACCGTCGCTTCGGGCGTGTTGCAGAAGAACTCTGAGACCTTCCTCAGCTTGGTCAGCGAGCGCTTCAAAGCGCATGAAAAGACCGCCCAAGATGAGCTGGACCGCCGCCGCGACGCCATCGAACATCTGGTCAAGCCGCTGAATTTGCGGCTCAACGAGTTCGGCGAGCAGATCCAATCGATCGAGAAAGCCCGCAACGAGGCCTATGGCGCGATCCATCAGCAGGTGCGCGCGCTGGCCGAAGGGCAATCCTCGCTGGGCCAAGAAACCCGCAAGCTGGTGCAGGCTTTGCGCGCGCCCAAAACGCGCGGACGCTGGGGTGAAATGCAATTGCGGCAGGTCTTTGAGATGGCGGGCATGACCGAGAATGTCGATTTCCACCTTGAACATCACATGGCCACCGACGAAGGCGCGCGCCGCCCCGATGCCATCGTGCATATCCCCGGCGGCAAAAGCATTGTGGTGGACGCGAAAACCCCGCTTGAAGCCTATCTCGACGCGCTTGAGGCCGCGACGCCCGAGCTACAAAACGCGGCCCTCGCACGCCACGCCCAGCAGGTGCGCCAGCATGTGAAAATGCTCGCCTCGAAGGCCTATCAACAGCAGATTCCCGAGACCCCGGATTTCGTGGTGATGTTCATCCCCGGCGAAACCTTTGTCGCCGCCGCTGCCGAGGCCGATCCGAGTCTGATCGAATATGCGTTCCAGAACAAGGTCTTGATCGCCAGCCCCACGACGCTGATGGCGCTGGTCAAGGCGATAGCCTATGGCTGGCAGCAAGAGAAAATGGCGAAGAACGCGGTCGAAGTGCAAAAGACCGCGCAAGATTTGTATGAACGGATCAAGACCTTTGGCGGCCATATCGACTCGGTGGGCAAGGCACTGACCCGGTCTGTCGAAAGCTACAACAAGGCGGTCGGCTCGCTGGAAAGCCGCGTGCTGCCCTCGGCGCGCAAATTCGAAGCGATGGGTGTGGTCGCTGATGAGGGCCAGCTTGAAACGCCCGCGCTGGTCGACAGCCAGCCCCGCACATTGTCCTCCCCCGCCTTCACACATGAAGACTAAGTTTTGCAGCTTGCGTTAAATCTGCGTCGGGGTGAAAATGGCTCAAATCGGAGGTACCATGCTTAGCATCAGCCCGGCAAAAATTGCGACTGTCATTCTGCGCGCACGCAAGTTCGATGCAGGCCTACCCGGATCGGGCCATGGCCGCGAGTTGCGAAGCTTTATCGCCACCATGAACGAAGACGAACAGGCATCGCTTACCGCAGTGATGTGGATCGGGCGCGAGACGTTCGACGCCTCTGAACTGGACGAGGCGATCGCAACGGCCAAGGCCGAGGCGACAGCGCCCACCGAAGATTACCTGATGGGAATTCCGATGCTGGCGGACTACCTTGAAGACGGTCTGAGCGCGCTGGGAGTCAGCCTGGAAGAGGCTGAGGAAGACATTTACCCCTCCGTCTGAGTGCTTTTTCGCTGTCTGATCGCCGCGCACCGCGAAAAAAAGCGGTCCCCGAAGGGACCGCTGAGGATACTTGTAACCTGAGAGTACTGACAGAAACCCCGTTTAGCCAACGAGCCGATAGCCGCCCGATTCCGTCACCAACAGGCGCGCATTCGAGGGGTCGGGCTCAATCTTCTGGCGCAGACGATAGATGTGGGTTTCCAGCGTGTGGGTCGTGACCCCGGCATTGTAACCCCAAACCTCGTGCAACAGCACATCGCGCGGCACAACACCGTCGGTGGCGCGATAGAGGAACTTGAGGATATTGGTCTCTTTCTCGGTCAGACGAACCTTCTTGTCGCGATCATCCACCAACATCTTCATCGCCGGTTTGAACGTATATGGGCCAAGCTGGAACACAGCGTCCTCTGACTGTTCATGCGTGCGCAGCTGGGCGCGCAAACGGGCCAAAAGCACCGGGAACTTGAACGGTTTGGTGATGTAATCATTGGCCCCCGAATCAAGGCCAAGGATCGTGTCGGAATCGGTGTCATGCCCGGTCAGCATGATGATCGGGCATTTCACCCCATGCTTGCGCAGCTTTTTGCACAGCTCTCGGCCATCGGTATCAGGCAATCCCACATCCAGCACGACCAGATCATAAAGTGCGGCTTTCGTCTTATCGACGGCATCGTGGCCATTCTCGGCCTCAAAGACTTCGAAATCATCGGTAGCGATCAATTGTTCAGCCAGCGCCTCACGCAGGTCGGTATCATCATCGACCAAAAGGATTTTCTTTAACGATGCCATCATATTTACCTCCGATTGCATTCTGAACATAGCTGTTGCCCCCTCACACCGATGGCAAGGGTGGTGAAACCTATCTCACGCGGTCGTGTCGATTTACGCTTGGTTATTTCAATTTGTTACAGGCGAGGCTATCTCAGAACGGATGAAACCAGAAACCACCCTTGGCCCAAGCCCGACCGAGCGACTCAATCGCGCCCGTGCAGATCTGCGCATGGGAGTGCCCGTTGTGGTGGCCGGTCACGGGCTTGCCGTGGCAATCGAGACCCTCAGCCCCGAACGACTAACCGCCTTGGGCGCAATCGGGGCGCTTACGCTGGTGCTGACAGCGCGACGCGCGCAAACGCTCAAGGCGCGGGTCTATGACGAGGATATCGCGCGCATTGCCGTTCCCAAGGATGCCGATTTGGGCTGGCTGCGCGCGCTTGCCGATCCGGCGGATGATTTGCGCGCGCCGATGAAAGGGCCGCTGCAATCGGTGCGCGGCGGTGACCCCGGTTTCGCGCGTGCTGCGATCCGGCTGACGAAATCGGCGCAACTTCTGCCCGCCGCGTTGATCGTCGCAGGTCCCGAATTCCTCCCCCAAGACCTGACCACGATCACCGTGCAGGACGCGCTGCAAGCCGCCGATATCCCGCAGGCCTTTGCCCCCGTGTCAGCCGCCCGCGTACCTCTGCGCGCCGCCGAAGCAGGCCGCTTGCATATTTTCCGCCCCGATGATGGCAGCGAAGAACACTACGCCATCGAGATCGGCCAGCCCGACCGTAGCAAGCCGGTGCTGGCGCGGCTCCATTCCGCCTGTTTCACCGGTGATGTGCTGGGCTCGCTGAAATGCGATTGCGGACCGCAACTGGACGCTGCGCTGTCCCGGATGGGGCATGAGGGCGCGGGCGTGCTGCTGTATCTCAACCAAGAGGGGCGCGGCATTGGGCTGGCCAACAAGATGCGCGCCTACAGCTTGCAGGATCAGGGCTTCGACACGGTCGAGGCCAATCATCGCCTTGGTTTTGAGGATGACGAACGCGATTTCCGCATCGGTGCGGCGCTGCTGAAAAAGCTTGGTTTTGGCGCGGTGCGACTGCTGACCAATAACCCCGCCAAGGTCGAGATGCTGCAAGCCAACGGCATTGACGTCACCGAGCGCGTGCCGCTCAAAGTCGGGATGAGCCGCCACAATGCGGGCTATCTCGCGACCAAGGCGGCGAAATCGGGTCACATCCTGTGATGCGGCTGACGCCTTCGGGCCTGCTGTTTCGCGGCCGCCGATTTCCCGTTCAGATTGGGCGCGGCGGGATCACCATGGACAAACACGAGGGCGACGGCGCAACCCCGGTCGGCAAGCTGCAGATCCTGCGCATGCTTTACCGCGCTGATCGCCTGCCCGCGCCGCAAGACTGGGCCGAGCCCATCGGGCCGCGCGATCTGTGGTGCGACGCGTCCGGGCACCCGGACTACAACCACGATGTGCGCGCGCCCTTCGCCGCCAGTCACGAGACCCTGCGCCGCGCTGATCCACTGTATGACATCGTGCTGGTCACCGACTGGAACTATCCGAATGCACGCCCCGGCAAAGGCTCTGCGATCTTCCTGCATCAACGTCGCCGCGCGGGTTATCCCACAGAGGGCTGCCTCGCCTTTCGCCGCGACCACCTGATCTGGATCGCGCAGCGAGTCACGCCCGGCGAAGCGCTCGACATCCCCATTCATCTAGCCAGAAATACTCCGAGGTCCGGGGCCTGACCCAGCCATCAATTGCACACCCCGGCGGATGTGAGCCCCCCTGGCTCACTACGGCGTGACGAAATCGGCCCGATACAGGCATTCAGCGCATTGGTCGCGTGCCCCGAAACCGGTCATTGGTGCTTAGCGCAGCGTTGTAACCAAGTCGACGACCGCTCTGCGAACCAAACGGTCTGAACTAGCGGAATGAACTGCCCCCACCAAACTGCAGCTATCATTGAGTCAGCCTGTTCTTCGGCTGAGCTATTAAGCGCCGAGAATGAACCGATCCAGCGATGAGCAGAGCAGGCGCGACAACTACATTCACATCTTCAAAATTAACGTAAAGCGGCTACAGATGGCGGATTATTGCTATTTAGTGGCGGAACCCTGTCAGCCCGCCTCTCATCGCCTGCACTATCGTCCCTCATAAGTTGAGCGTGTGTCGATCAGATGCGCGATCTGGCGGTTTCGGAGGACGCATGGACATCATCCAATTCATCGCTAACAACTGGAGCTCGATCCTCGGGATGGCGCTTCAGCATATCGCTATCGTCGGCACTGCGGTCGGACTCGCGATCTTCACCGGCGTGCCGCTCGGCATCGCGATTACTCAGAACCGACGTGCCGCCGATATTGTGCTCTATATCGCGTCGATCATCGTCACGATCCCCTCGATTGCGCTGTTCGGTCTGATGATCCCGATCCTGTCACATATCGGTCAAGGGATCGGCTGGCTGCCCGCAGTGATAGCGATTCTGCTCTATTCGCAGTTACCGATCGTGCGCAACACCTACACCGCCATCACCAATATCGACCCCGCCTTACGCGAGGCTGCGAAGGGGATGGGTATGACCGCCACACAACGTCTCTGGCAAGTCGAGATCCCGATTGCTGTGCCAGTGATCATGGCCGGGGTGCGCACGGCCGTGGTGATGAATATCGGGGTTGCCGCGATCGCCGCCTATATTGGCGCCGGCGGTCTGGGGGTGCTGATTTCGCGCGGGATTAGCCAAACCGATCCGCGTCAGCTCGTTACCGGGGCGCTCGCCGTTTCTCTTCTCGCGATCCTTGCCGATTGGGCGCTTTTGCAGCTTCAAAAACACCTCACGCCCCCCGGGCTCAAGCACTGATCCGCCCAAGCTTTGAAGGACTATAGACATGATCGAGCTCGAGAACCTGACCAAGACCTTCACCCTGTCGACGACGACGATCGTGGCCGCTGACAAAGTGAACATGACCGTGCCAAGCGGAGAAATCTGCGTCCTGCTTGGGCCTTCGGGCTGCGGCAAGACCACCGCGCTCAAGATGATCAACCGGCTCATCCCGCCGACCTCGGGGCGGATCCTGATCAATGGCGAGGATACCGCGCGGCTCAACGATATCGAGCTGCGCCGCCAGATCGGCTACGTAATTCAGCAGATCGGCCTGTTCCCGAACATGACGATCGAGGAAAATATCTGCGTCGTTCCGAAGATGCTCGGCTGGGATATCAAGCGTGCCCGGGCACGGGCCACCGAACTGATTGACCTTGTGGGGCTTGACCCGCGGCAATTCCTGCACCGCTATCCCAAGGAACTCTCGGGTGGCCAGCAGCAGCGCATCGGCGTGATCCGTGCGCTGGCGGCAGACCCGCCGGTGATGCTGATGGACGAGCCTTTCGGCGCGATTGACCCGATCAACCGCGAAATCATTCAGGACGAGTTCCTGAAGATGCAGTCAGAGCTGAAAAAGACGATCATGTTCGTCAGCCACGATATCGACGAGGCGGTGAAGATGGGCGACAAGGTCGCGATCTTCCGTGCGGGCAAGATCGAGCAATTCGACGCGCCCGACCATATCCTCGCCCATCCCGCCAACGCTTTCGTCGCCGATTTCGTCGGCGCCGACCGCACGCTCAAGCGGTTGCGGTTGGTCACCGCCGAAGAAGTCACCGATGCGCATTGCCCCGTCGTCTCGCGCCTCGCCTCTCCGCAGGAAGCCCGCAACGCAGCGCGCAACGGCACAGGCCGGATTGTGGTGTTGATCGACGCAGATCATCGCCCAGTGGGCTATGTCACGAACGAAGAGCTGGAAGGTGCGGACGGTTCGGTTGCCGATTTCGCCCATTCCTTGCCCGCGACCGTGCCAGTGCGCGCCGATCTGCGCGCCGTGGTCTCGGAGATGTTCGCCAATGACATAATGTGGCTGGCCTGCACTGACGATCAGGGCCGTTTCGCTGGGATCGTTACCCAACCCGCCGTCACGGCAGCGTTGGGCGAGACCTACAAGCGTTCCGAGAGGAACTGAGGACATGAGCATGGTGCGACAGGCAACGGGAATCGGCCGGAACGTGCAATTGCTCGTCATGTTCGGTCTGGGGATCTGGGTCTGCAATTCAGGGTTGCTTGGTCAGATCGGGGATAACTGGGACGATATCGTCTATCTCTCGAAACAGCATATGATATTGGTGACGGTCTCAGGCGGGGCGGCGATCCTTGTTGGCATTCCGGTCGGGATCTGGCTTTCGCGCCCGGCGATGGGACGCTACGCCGAAACGGTGATGCAGGTCTTCAATATCGGCGGCACGATCCCGACACTGGCGGTGATCGCCCTGTCGATGACGGTGCTCGGCATCGGTTTCGCGCCTGCCTTCTTCGGGCTGTTCGTGGCCTCGCTCCTGCCGATCGTGCGCAACACCTATACCGGCTTACTAGCCGTGCCGCAGCACCTGAAAGAGGCCGCAACCGGCATGGGTATGACACCGCGCCAGATTTTGTTCCAAGTAGAACTGCCCAACGCGCTTTACGTCATCTTTTCGGGCGTGCGCACTGCGCTTGCGATCAATGTCGGCACCGCGCCGTTGGCCTTTTTGATCGGCGGTGGGGGTCTGGGTGAGCTGATCTTCACCGGTATCGACTTGATGGATACTGGCATGCTGCTGGCAGGTGCGATCCCGACAGCTGCGCTTGCGGTGATGGTCGATTTCACAATGGGTCAAGCCCAGTTGCGGCTTGTCCCGAAAGGAGTGAACCCGCTGCGCTGAAGCGGCTGGCACAAGAAAAGCAAAACAAAGACAACATGGAGGAAACACGATGCTTCACATTCTCAAGGCGGCTTTACTAGGCGCCTCACTGTTCGGGTTAGCCGGTAGCGTCCAAGCCGAGGAAATCGCTGTTGGCGGCAAAAATTTCACCGAGCAGCAAATCCTTGCCTCGATCACCCAGCAATATCTGAGCGCCAAAGGCTACGACGTCACCGACCGATCCGGTATGGGCTCGGCTGTGGTGCGTCAGGCAATGGAGAACGGCCAGGTTGACATCTATTGGGAATATACCGGCACCTCGTTGATCACTTATAACAAGGTGACCGAGAAGCTGAACGCCCAAGACACCTATGACAAGGTCAAGGAATTGGATGCCAAGAAGGGCATCGTCTGGCTCATGCCGTCCAAGGCGAACAACACTTACGCGCTCGCAATGCGCGCCGACGAGGCGCAAAAGATGGGGATCGAGACGATCTCGGATCTGGCCATGAAGGAAATTGGTGGCGCGAAATTGACGCTCGCCTCGAACGCTGAATTCTACGCCCGTCCCGACGGCCTGAAGCCGCTCGAAAAGGATTACGGCTTCGATTTCGGCCGCGCCAATATCAAGCGGATGGATACAGGACTCGTCTACCAAGCGCTCAAGGACAGTCAGGTCGATGTCGGTGTCGTCTTTGCCACAGACGGCCGGATCCCGGCGTTCAATTTCGTCACGCTCAAGGATGACAAGGGATATTTCCCGTCCTACGCTCTGGCCCCGGTGATCCGCAAAGAGGTGCTCGACAAGCACCCCGAATTGGCCGATCTGATGGATGCCATCTCGGCGAAGCTGACTGACAAGGTGATGGCCGGCCTCACGCCAATGTGGATGTCGACAAGGTGTCGGTGGAAAATGTGGCGGCTGAGTTTCTCAAAGAAAACGGCCTGATCTGACGAACCTATCGGCGGGCTGCGCGATGGCCCGCCACTACCATTTAGGGAGCCGGGCTATGAGCGAGCACATATTGCGGGTCGGTGCCGCACAATTCGCCAGCGAAATCGGAGATGTCGATACGAATATGGATCGACATCTCGATTGGATCAGGCAGGGCCGCGAGGCGGGGCTTGAACTGCTGGTCATGCCCGAGCTGTCCCTGACCGGCCATTACGGGCCCGAACGGCTGCTCGACGTCGCGATGCGTCGCAACGATCCGCGCCTCAAGCGTCTTGCCGATGCGGCAGGCGACATGGCCGTCGTGTTGGGCTTCATCGAGGAAGGCGCCGCGGCACAATTCTACAACGCCTCGGCGCTGGTGCAGAACGGGAAAATGCGTCACCTGCATCGAAAGGTAAACCTGCCTACCTACGGCAAGCTCGAAGAGGGCAAATACTATGCCTCGGGCCGCTTCGTCGAAACCTACAATCTCGACGACGACTGGTGCGCGGGCCTTCTGATATGCGCCGATATCTGGAACCCGGCGCTGGCCCATCTGAGCTTCCTGCATGGTGCGACATTACTGATGTGCCCGGTCAGTTCCGGTGTCGAGGCCGTGGGCATCGACTTCGATAACCCCGCCGGCTGGGCGCTGACGATGCGCTTTTACTCAATGATGTATGGCGCGCCCTCGATCATGGTCAATCGGACCGGGATTGAGCGCGACCTGACCTTTTGGGGCGGCTCGCGCATCCTCGACCCGTTCGGGCGCGAGCTGGCCGTGGCGGGTAGCGAGGAAGAGCTCATCACCGCCGAGTTAGACTTCAACGAAGTGCGCCGCGCCCGCCACCTGCTTCCCACGGTGCGCGACAGTAATATCTCCCTTGTGTTGCGCGAGACGGACCGGCTCATCACGAAACTGGGCGTGCCGGACTTCGTGCGAGAAGACTGACTCTTTCATCTCCTGTTCCCGGGCACTGATCATGGCTCTACGCTTTTCCGATTTCGTCCACGACCTGCGTTGGCAGGATCTGCCCCCCGAGGTGCGAAACTTCGCGCGGCGCTGGCTTCTCGATCTGATCGGCGTCGCGGCCGGTGGGTCCGAGACCCAGCTTTCGCGGATCATCCGCGATCATGCGGCGCAACAATTCGGGGCCAGCACGTCTTCGGCGCGGATGCTCTTCGACGGGCGCGCCCTCAGCCCCGCGGGGGCCGCTCTGGCGGGCGGAATGACGATTGACGCGCTTGATGCGCATGACGGGCACAAGCTCACCAAGGGACATGTCGGCTGCGGCGTTCTGCCTGCATTGCTTGCACTGAGCGAAGCCGAAGGGCGCGACGAGGCCGAGGAGTTTCTGACCGCGCTCGTGATCGGCTACGAGATCGGCACGCGCGCTGGTATCGCGCTGCACGCCTCCGTGCCCGATTACCACACTTCGGGCGCATGGATTGCAGTGGCCGCAGCCGCACTGGGCGCCCGCACGCTGGAGCTGAGCACCGCACATACTCGCGAGGCGATCGGCATTGCCGAGTTCCACGGCCCGCGCAGCCAGATGATGCGCTGCATCGACCATCCGACGATGCTCAAAGACGGCTCGGGCTGGGGGGCGATGGCCGGGGTCTCTGCCGCCTATCTGGCGCGGGCTGGGTTCACCGGCGCCCCCGCCCTGACTGTCGAAGCCGAGGCGCAATCCGCGCTTTGGGGTGATCTGGGCTCGCACTGGCGGATTTTCGAGCAATATTTCAAGCATTTCCCTGTGTGCCGCTGGGCACAACCTTCGGTGCAGGCGGCGCTTGATCTCAAGGCCGCGCACGCGATCGCCCCAGATCAAATCGAGCGGATCGAGATCATCTCCTTCCACGAGGCCATCCGTCTTGCGGTGCGCCATCCGCGCAGCACCGAAGAGGCGCAATACTCCACCGCCTTCCCGGTTGCCGCAGCGTTGGCTCGCGACGGCCTCGGACCCGCCGAGGTCGCGCAGGACTCATTAAGCGACCCGCAAATCAACGCTCTCGCTGACCGGATCGACTTTGCGGAGTCGGATGCGTTCAACGCCGCCTTCCCGGCGCGCCGCCTGGCCGAGGTCACATTGGTGCTTCAGGACGGTCGCCGGCTGATGTCGGGACCAACCGAGGCGGGAGGCGACCCGGAAACACCGACACCTGACGCAAAGCTTCGCGAGAAATATCGCGCCTATGCCGGCCCGGTGCTTGGCAGCGCCCGCAGCCAAGCGATCGAGACGGCGGTCGACGGGCTCGGAATGGGCGGTGCGCTATCCACCCTGCTTGATCTTGTGCTCTCGCCGACCCGCGATCAGGGGTCGTCAGCCTCCTGACACCCGGCGGCGTTCCGTCCCCGGGGTGTGTCCGAAGGACCGGCGATAGACGCTGCCCAGATGTGAAGCCGAGACGAAACCGCAGCGCAATGCGATCGCAGCAATCGGTTCGGAGGTTTCCTTCAACAACCGCTGCGCCTCTTTCAGGCGTAGCCGGACATAGAACTGCTTAGGCGTCATTTGGAAATGCTTATGCCAGAGCCGCTCCATATGGCGTAGCGAGAGATTGCACTGATACGCGATATCGCTGATCTCGACCAACAACTCGAGATTCTGTTCCATCAACCTGATGGCTGCATTGATCCGTTCGTCGCGCACCCCGTAGCGCCATTTGGTCTCCATCCGCTGAAACTCCTGCGGACCACGTATCCGGCTGTGCAGGAATTGCTCGGCCACCTCGGCGGCTAATGTGCCGCTGATATCCGTCGCGATCTGTTCAAGCATCAGATCGATCGCAGCAATCCCGCCCGCGCAGGTCCAACGGTTACGATCGCGCACATAGATTTCGCGGCAGGTCTCGATTGTTGGAAACTCTTCAGAGAACTGGCCCAGCGATTCCCAGTGCAATGTGCAACGATAGCCGTCGAGAACCCCGGCCCGCGCCAGAACGAAAGAGCCATTGCTCAGCGCCCCGATCGGTTTGCCCGTGATCGCGAAACGCTGCAAAAAACGGGTCGCGGTCTTGTCGCAAATCTTCTCGATATCGAGACTGGCCACGACGAAAATTCGGTCAAGCTCAGGCGCAAAAGCCAGAGCCTCGGTTTCCAGCTTGAAACCATTGCTCGCACTTATGCCTCCGCCAGTGCTCGACAGAAGATGCAAATCGTAAAACTGTTGGTCTGCCAACCGATTAACCGCACGGAACGGCTCGATCGCCGAGGCACAGGCCATCATCGAAAAGCTCGGGAACAGCAAAATACCGATGCGCATCGGGCGATTACGGTCGCCGCCCGGTTCCGCTCCCCCCGCGTGTGTGTCTGTAAGCGCGTCGATCATCAGACATCATTGGTCGCGGATCGAGTCGATTGCAAGATGCGACGGGCGGCTCTGTTCTGACACAGATTTGCGCAGTAGATTCAACAGCACCTGGACCGGGTGGCGCAAGCTGAGCCCGTCAATCTCGCGCACTTGGCACCGGCACGAAAACCCATCGGCCATCAGCTTTTGCTCCGCATCCGGGGTATTCATCTGCCGGGCCCAACTCATCGCATAGATCTTCTCGGATAGCGGGCGGTTTTCGGCCTCATGCCCAAAGGTGCCCGCCATCCCACAACACCCAACCTGCCCGACCTCAATCTCCACCCCCATCGCCGAAAAGACCTCCGTCCAAGCCGCGACGGCACCCGGAGCAATCGAGCGTTCGGTGCAATGCGGCAGGAGAGTGAAACGTGCGTTCTGGTTCAGTTTCGGTAAAGCGTCGCAGCCTCCAGCGAGCCATTCCTGCAAGAGCTGCACCTTTGGCGCCGTGCCTTTCGGCAGGAACGCAGTATAATCCGAGCGGTAGGTCAGGGCCATCGATGGGTCGAGACCGACAAGATCCACACCACACTCCTGCAAGCGCCGCAGATCGGCCGCATGGCGACCCGCGACCCGCTGGAATGCACCGAGAAACCCATGCACATGAAGTGGCTTGCCGTTGGGCCGGAACCGGGCAAGCGCGGGTCGAAAACCGAGCAGCTGCAACAGATCAATCGCGTCGAGCAGAAGCTGAGTCTCGTAATGCTGGGTGAAAGCGTCTGGCACGATCACAACGGACTTCGCCCGCTCCTGCGCCGATAGCTCACACATCCGGCTCGGATCGGCAAAGTCGACACTCCGACGCGCCAATTCCTTGCGCAGGTTCAGGGTCGAAAGCTTTGGCGTATGCACCAGACCGACGAGACGCGTCAGCGGCGTCGCGGTGGCGAGATTGGCAAGCCGTGGCACGCACGCCGCGAGCGGCAAAAACGGCTCCAACCACGCCACGAGATGATGGCGCAGGGGCCGTAGGTAGCGCCCATGATAAAGCTCGAGAAACTTCGCCCGGAAACTCGGCACATCGACCTTGACGGGACAGCCGCCGGTGCAGGATTTGCATGCCAGACAGGTGGACATCGTCTCCATCACCTCATGCGAAAAATCATCTTCGCGCTTGCCGAATGACGCTCGAATTCGCGCTGGCAGGTGACGCAGTCGCGGTCCCGCGCGCAGCGTTTGCGCCTCGGCCAGCGGGTCCACCCCGGCCTGTGCGAGTCGCCGCAACCAGTCGCGCATCAATTGCGCGCGCCCCTTGGGGGACTGCCTACGATCGCGCGTCGCTTTCCATGATGGGCACATTGCTTCGTCCGGATCCCAGTTGAAACACGCACCGTTGCCATTGCAATGCAGCGCGTTATCCGTCGCCTCGCGCAGGGCTTGCGGTATCACGCGGTCGCGCTGTCCCTTGGTCGGCACAGCATCCACAGCCAGCAGGTGTCCCCCCTTGGGTGCGGCGATCTTGCCGGGGTTGAACTGGTTGCGCGGGTCGAAAGCCTCCTTCACCGCCTGCAATGCCGGGTAAAGCGCGCCAAAGAATTCTGGTGAGAACTCGGATCGCACACCCTTGCCATGTTCCCCCCAGAGTAGCCCTCCATAGCGCTTGGTGAGCGCCACGACCTGCTCGGTGATCTCGCGGATCAGCGCCTCTGATCCGTCCTCTCGCATATCGAGAGCGGGCCGCACATGCAGCACCCCGGCATCGACATGGCCAAACATCCCGTAATCGAGCCCGTGCCCGTCAAGAACCGCGCGGAACTCCATAATGAAATCCGCAAGGCACTCTGGCGGGACCGCAGCATCTTCAACAAAAGCCACCGGACGTCGGTCGCCCTGCATATTGCCCAGAAGTCCGACCGCTCGTTTACGCATCTGCCAGAGCCGTTCGACTGTCTCGGCACCGCGCGCAATGGTGTAGCCGCGCCGCGCAGGGTTGGGCTCCGCCGTGATGCCCGAAGTGAACTGTTCCATCGCCAGATCGAGCGCGTCGAGGCTATCGGCGGTGAATTCGACGAGATTGACGCCTTTCGCCAAGCCCTGCGAGTCCTGCGGGAAGAACTCTGCCACGCTTCCCCAGATGCTATCTTGCTGGGCGAGCGAGAGCACCCGCTCGTCGATGGTTTCAATCGATGCGGGGTCGAAGCGCATCAGAACCTGCGCGTCGCGCAGTGCCCCGTCGAAACTGTCATAGCGCAGCGTAATCAGTCCCGAGTGTGATGGGATCGGTAGAACGGACAGCTCTGCCTCGGCAATGAAGCCCAGCGTGCCTTCGGAGCCGCACAAGACTGCATTGAGATCGAGCCCGTCCGCCCCGTGGCGCAGATGCGCAAGGTCATATCCGGTTAGGCAGCGATTGAGTGGCGGAAAGACCTGGTCGATGGCCTTGGCATTCTCACGCGCGATCCGGTCGAGCGTCTGATAGATCTGCCCGGGCAAACCGGGTCGGGCCAGTGTCGCCGCGAGCCCATCCCGATCCAGCGGCTCCGAGCGTAGCACCGAGCCGTCCGAGAGCACCATGGTCAATGCGCGCACATGATCGCGGGTCTTGCCATAACGACAAGAACCCTGCCCGCTTGCATCTGTGGAAATCATTCCCCCGATCGTCGCACGGTTCGACGTCGACAGCTCCGGCGCGAAGAACAGACCATGTGGTGCCAATGCGGCATTGAGCTGATCCTTAACAACGCCGGGTTCGACACGCACGCGCCGCGTCACCGGGTCAATCTCGAGGATCCGGTTCATATGCCGCGATAGATCGACCAGAACGCCGTCTGTCAGAGACTGCCCGTTGGTGCCCGTCCCACCCCCGCGCGGCGCGATGTGAAGCCCGGCGAACCGCTCGCTGGACAGCAGCTTGGTGATCCGCACCAGATCGTCTTGGTTGCGTGGATAAAAAACCGCCTGCGGCTCGATCTGGTAAATGGAGTTATCCGTGGCCATGACCGTGCGATCAGCCACCCCGGTCATGATATCACCCGAAAATCCGCGTGCGCGCAGCTCGGCGCAAAACGCCTTGGTGAGAGGGAGCTCGGGCTCTTGGAGTGGCAGCGCTGGGATCATGATATCAAATGGCTTGACGGCCCGAGGGATGATGCCCCGGGCCGCGATCCGGCTCAGGCGCTATGCGTGCGGATAGCGTCGTCGATGGCCGAGATCAACGACTGAAAGACCGGGTTGTCGACCTGCAGCTGCTGGCCATGCTCCATCCCGTCGATTATCAGGGCATTCTCGCCTTTCTCGCCCGGATAGACCGAGTATAGCCGCTCCGACTCTGCCGGCATATGCAGAGTATTCTGCTTGCCGTGAATTATGAGCGCGGGTGGGAAGGTGCCGCTGACCGAGGCCAGCTCGGCTTCGGGATCGAAGGCGATATAGCTTTTGTAGGATTTGGCCGTGACGTAACTGCAGCCCGGCCAATGATCGACGCCCCCGACATCGGTGTAGCCGCCCAGTTGGACATCCACATAGGCTTGGGTGGCCGGATCGAGCGGATAATAGCCCAGCTTCGTCGCCTCGGTTCCGGTGTCAAACGGCGGGATCGCAGCATCGTCATCAAGCGCCTTGAGCGCCGCATCCGCAGCCACACGGTCCGCACGCAGCCCCTGCAACGCCGAAAGCTTGGTATAGCTCATCGGCACGTAGAACGGCACCTGCTCGGTGCCGCTGCGCGCAAGTTCGGTGATCGCGGCGAGGCTCGCGACCGAACCCATAGCCCAGGAAGCCACTGCTGGCATCCGCCCGAAATGCGCACGCGTCCAGTCGATCAGCGCAAGCAACTCAGTCTTCTGATCCTCGAGGCTGACATTGGTCACAGTCTGCGCACCGGTCTTGGTGGTGTTGCGCACGCCCTTGTTGGTGAAGAAGCCCGACACATCATATGTCGTCACACGGTAGCCACGCCCGGCCAGCGCTTTGCCGACGAGCTGACCATACATCGACACGCCACCGGTGAACCCGGAATTGAACACGACAGGCGGCAGTTTGCGCGCCTCATCATCCAGCTCAGCGGGGCGGAAAATGAAGCCGCGCAGATCGCAGGTTTCATCCGCGAATTCAACGGGGAAGCTAAATTCTTCTTCGATTACCTTGGTCATCTTTCTGCTTTCATTGATTAGGTTGGGAAGATTTCGTGCCGGGCGGCATTCAAAAGATGCTCGGCCGGAATGCCGGTGCGTTGCGCGGCAAGCGCGGCCAACCGGGCAACATAGGAGAAGGCACTGCTCGGCGTGAATTGTGCCGCGTAGTCACTCCCGCTCTGATCCTTGCCGACATGCGGCGCGTCGCTTGCCTGAAGCAGAACCCGTTGGGGGCCAACCGCCTCAAGGATCGCCAGCAAGAACGGCAGGGTCGTTTCCGGGTCGGTGGTCGTGCGATAGCCCGGCCCTTTGAACCAGACGGTCCCGCGCCGCGTGGCCTCGCCGAGCAAGGCCTGAAAGGCGTTGTCCTGCGGCCCACGACTGGGGCGACAATTGCCCAGATGGTCGATCACGACGTTCAGGCCTTGCGGCAATTGCTGCAACACACGTAGGCCCGTCTCGGGCTCTTGCGCATAGATATGGATGTGCTGATCGGCCCGCAGCCGCGCCCAGAGCGCCGCCCATTCCGACGTCGCGAAGTCATCTGGCCCAACACTCTCAGGCGAGGCATCATGCAACACGATCCGCACACCAACGATCTGCGGATGGCGCAGCCGTTCAGCGGTCGCGTATCCGGGATCGGCAAGGATCGTTCCGACCAGCCGGATATGTCCGTAGCGCTCCGGCTCCCGCGCCTGCAACATTTCCAGCTCAGCAAAGGAAGAAAACACGTTTTCGGAATCGGGCAGGATGCTGAGATGCACGTTATTGATCAGCACAGGCACAATCCCATCTTGGCTCAGCCCATCAAGATAGCTGGTCAGAGATTGCGCGGCGGGCCGGGCATAGGGCGCGTCATCAGCGACCCGCGAAAGGTCGCCATCCCTATAAAGATGGACATGTGCGTCAATATGGATGTCGTTTGGCTGCATGACCGGTTTCCCCTTGTCTCTGCAGCACAATATCCGGCGCAATGAGAACGAGGCTCCACAGGCTCGCCGTCAAATATCAAACTAACGACATCTTGCGGCTCGTGTCCAAAAACACTCCATTGCCATCTGGCCGCCTGCTGCTGGCCTGGCAGTCTCCCGAGGAAAAGACTTGGCAAACTCCGCTTTCTGCGCATGGCTGATGTTGGTGGCGGAAGCAGCATCCAGCAGTATGGGCTCAGTGCGGGCCTTCGCCGCGCGCTGTACCGATGACGTCAGCGCGGACCAACTGGACCTCTGGTTTTTTGCGCCGGAAGGCTTGGGATCGGCGCTTCTCGCTCCCCAGCTGAGTGAGGCAGCCTGTTGCCTACACCGTTGGCGCCCACGCCCCCTCCAAGTGGGTCGCCTCGTGGTCACCCGGCCAAGGCGGCATGGTCACGCAGATAAACGTCAACGGCTGATCTCCCACATTGCGATACTGGAAGGCCGTGCCGATAGGAATGTCGATCGACACGCCCGGACGCAACGGTGTGATCCTCTCTTCGGTCCTGTCTCGTCGCCAGATCTCGCCTTCACCTTCGAGGACGAACCAGAATTCGCTGACGGTGGCATGAACCAGGCCCTGTTGATTTGGCTTGGTGGCACCGTGCTATGGATCATGTTGCCCGTGGTCCCATCCATGATGAAGCGGATGTTCGCCCCGGCCGGGGATTTCGCATCCGGTGTGGGTTGCAGTGATGTCTCCTTCAATGTTCTTGCTCCCTTGCTGATTATCGTTCTGAGTCCGTGCGACCGCCACTACCGGGCTTGTTGTTAGATGAAATTCGACGCGGCCAATGGGTGCCCGACGATGGTCAGCGTGAAGGCCCCGATGCTACCTAACTGTGCGACAAGCCCATTTGCGGGTCCAATCTGGGCCGAATACGGCACGAGACGGGGGACTGCCGACGCCGAAACCGAAGCCGGGCTCGAAAGCGGGCAGCGCGCTTGCGATCAGCAGGGCGGCGGCGGTGAGAACGAGCGTGGTTGGCTTCACCCGATCCGCCAGCAGGCCGTAGACGAGGCTGCCCGCGATGCTGACGCGCGCGACCAAACCGGTGGCGTTTCCCGCCTGGGCCGAACTCAAGCCGTGGGCTTCGATCAAGAAAGTTGACATCATGCTCAGGAAGGAAAGCGAAAGGCCGAGGGCCTGTCCAGAAGTGGCTATTCCGGACAGGTGCGTTGCCGATGATGAACATGACATGCATGGCCGCAATGGTCTCCCTTGCCCTCTATTGCGCGGTCCACCCGCCATCGACCGGGATAGACGTTCCGGTCACGTTGTGCGCGATCGGCGCGCAGAGCCATAGCGCGAGTGCCCCGATCTCTGCAGGGTCCGAGGTTCGCCGCGAGGGTTGTTTCTCCGCAAGTAGATCCGCAATCCCGGCCGCGCGGTCGCCGTCATGAGCCGCCGCGCGTTCCTCGATCTGGGGGGCGAGAATGGCGGTTTCGGTCCAGCCAGGGCAGATGCAGTTGACCGTCACCCCGCCGGTGGATTTCGACCCTGCCGTCGCGTATTCCAGCGCCGCGACCCGGCTCATGCCGACCAGACCGAATTTCGATGCGACATAGGGAGCCTTGTTGACCGAGGCCACGAGACCGTGGACAGAGGCGATATTGACGACACGACCATAACCGCGCTCTGCCATTGAAGGCAGCGCCCGGCGCATCGTGTGAAACGAGCCCGAGAGGTTCACGGCCAGCACCGCGTTCCAGATCTCGGGGGTCGCTTCGGCGAGGCTCGCCGTGCGCTGGATACCCGCGTTGTTCACGAGGATATCGGCCCCACCCCAGCCCGCCACGCCGTCCATCATCGCGTCGATGGCCGCAGGGTCCGCCATGTCGGCATCGAAAAAGCGCACCTCTGGCGCACCAGCCTCTTTCAGCGTCGCAGTCGCCTCGGCGACTTGGGCATCATCGGCCAGACCGTGCAGCGCGATGCGCGCCCCGGCACCGGCGAGGGCTTCGGCGATCGCAAGGCCGATGCCCTGCACCGAGCCGGTCACGAGCGCTGTCTTTCCATCCAGTCTCGACATCATTCCTCCTCCTTCAATTTCTGTCTCAGCTCGGTTTTCAACACCTTGCCGTAGTTGTTCTTTGGTAGTTGCGCGACCACGCGATACGCCTTGGGGCGCTTGAACCGGGCGATGGTTTCGCAGCAATGCTGGTCGAGCGCCGTGGGGTCGATCTCTGCACCCGGCGCGGGAGTGACAAAGGCCACGACGCTCTCGCCCCATTCGGGGTCGGGCATGCCGACCACCGCCACCTCGTGAACGCAAGGATGCAGCAAGAGCGCCTCCTCGACCTCACGCGGATAGATATTGGTGCCGCCGGAAATGATGACGTCCTTTGAACGATCCTGCAGCGTGACGAAGCCATCCGCATCCATCGCGCCAAGGTCGCCCGTCCAGAGCCACCCATCCCGGATCGCGTTCGCGCTTGCCTCGGGGTTCTGCCAGTAGCCGGCCATTACCGCCGCGCCGCGCACAAGGATTTCCCCTGTCTCGCCCGGTGGCAAAGTCCGACCCTCGGCATCCGCGATGCGTACAGAGACCGGGCTTTGCGCCTGACCGACCGAAGCCAACCGTTCGCGCCAGCGCGGATGACTGCGGTCAGCCACGAGATCGCGCGACAGGGCAGTGATCGTCATCGGACTTTCGCCCTGACCGTAGATCTGGACGAAGCGGGGCCCCATCACCGCGACCGCCTCGACGATATCGGCGAGATACATCGGCCCGCCGCCATAGACGATCGTCTTGATCCCATCGCCCGTCTGACCGGCCGCCTTGGCGTGATCGACCAGCCGACGGATCATCGTGGGGGCGGCGAACATCGAGACATGGTCAAGCTTCGGGGCGAGGTCTAGAATCTCGTCAGCTTCAAAGCCACCTGATTGCGGCACGACGTGACGCGCGCCCCGTATGACGTGCATGAAGTTGTAGAGCCCCGCGCCATGCGACATCGGTGCAGCGTAGAGGATCGCGTCCTGCTCTGCGACGCTGTCGACATCGGCGAAATAGCCCAGGCACATCGCCTGGATATTGGCCGAGGTGATCTGCACCCCCTTGGGTCGACCGGTGGTGCCTGAAGTATAGAAGAGCCAGATCGTCTGATCCGATGCCACCTCAACCGGGGCGCGCAACGGCGCGTGACCCAGCAGTTCGGAATAAGCCTCGCCGGCGATGTCGATCGTCTCGGCGCGCAGATCCGCGCCCGTATCGGGAGATACAAAGGTAAGCTTTGCGCTAGAGGCCTCGATGATCCATTCGGCCTCACGCGGGTGGAGCTTCGCGTTGATCGGCACGACCACCGCGCCCGCGAACCACGCCCCGTAAAGCGCCTCAAGATATTCGATGCGGTTTTTCATGAAAAGAGCAACGCGATCGCCCGGCACGATACCTCGTTCCGCCAGTCCGGCGCCGATCCGCGCCGCATGGTCGGCGAAGGTTGCGTAATCGGCGCGCACCTCGTCGCCACAGAGAAGTGCGGGGGCTGCCGGGCGGCGGATCGCGCTGCGCACAAGCCATTCAGCCGGGTTCATGCCGCGCGCTCCGCTTCGAGGATCGAGCAGTAATTGGCAACACCCGAGCCGCCCATGTTGAAGACGCAGCCCAGTTCCGCCCCCGGCAGCTGCATTTCGCCCGCTTGCCCGGTGAGTTGCATCGCCGCCAACACATGCATCGAGACTCCGGTGGCGCCGACGGGGTGCCCCTTGGCCTTGAGACCGCCCGAGAGATTCACCGGCAAGCGCCCGTCGCGATTGACCATGCCCTCATCGATGGCGCGCGCGCCAGCGCCCCGAGGCACCAGCCCCATCGCCTCGTAGACGAGAAGTTCGGCGATGGTGAAGCAGTCATGAACTTCGGCGAAGGAAAGGTCTCCGACCTCGAGACCTGCCTTGGCATAGGCGCGGCGAAAGGCCTCCGCCGGTCCCTCGAAGGCCAGCAGATCGCGCCGCGACATCGGCAGGTAGTCGTTGACCTGCTCGGCGGCGCGGAAGGCGATGGAATTGGCGAAATCGCCTGCGCGATCGTCTGCGACCATGATCAACGCTGCTGCCCCGTCCGAGATCAGCGAGCAATCGGTCATCCGAAGGGGCGCTGCGATCATCGGGTTCTTCTCGCTGACGGTGTTGCAGAACTCAAAGCCTACGTCCTTGCGCATCTGCGCCATTGGGTTGGCGAGCGCGTTGGCATGGTTCTTCGCCGCGATCCGGGCAAGCGCTGAAGACCGATCGCCATAGGTCTGAAAATAGGCAGTCGCGAAGCGCGCGAATATCTGCGGGAAAGAGACGCCAGCTTCTTCCGCTTGATAGGACGCGCCCGCCAGAGCCTCCGTCACGCCGGCTGTGTCCTTCGCGGTCATCTTCTCGGCCCCGATGACCAGTGCGGCCTTGACCCGTCCAGATCGGATCGCGTCGCGCGCGGCGTAGATCGCGGCAGATCCCGAGGCGCAGGCATTCTCGACCCGGGTCGCGGGTTTGAAGCGCAGCGCGTCATCCAGACCCAGCGCGAGGGAGCTCGCGAATCCGTCGGGCACGAGCCCGGAATTGAAATGGCCCAGCCAGATCGCGTCGATCTCAGCGGGATCGATCCCCGCGTGATTGAGCGCTGCAGCGCCTGCTTCGAGAACCAGATTCTCAAACGTCCGGCCCTCAAACCTGCCGAATTTCGTATGCCCCCAGCCGACGATTTTCGCGTCCATGCTGTCATCCTCCCAAATGCATCCATCGCGGCGCAGACTAGCGCGAGACCCACGCGCGCTCTATTCGTAGAACTACGATATCGGGAGAAGACGATGAACAAAGACGCCATGGACGTAGAGGCGGCTGTGCTGGCCTTCACGCATGCGCCGATCGGGTTGGCGGTGACCCGCGATCGGGTGATCGAGCGTTGCAATGCGCGCTTCTGCGAGACCTTTGGCTACGCAGAATGTGAACTCCCCCGTCGCTCGCTTGCGCTGCTCTACCCGTCGCACGAAGAATTTCTGCGCATCGGCGAAATCGGGATGCGGCGCATGCGCGCCACCGGACGTTATGCGGACGAACGCATCATGCAGCGGCGCGACGGTTCGCTCTTCTGGTGCCGGGTGCGTGGCCAGTCGCTGACGCCCGAAACGCCCTTCGAGCGTGCGGTGTGGAGCTTCGCGGACATCTCCGAATCGCGCCCCGTTGTGGACCTCACAGCCCGCGAGCGTCAGGTTGCAGCGCTCTTGGCCGAGGGTCGTACGAGCAAGGAAATCGCGCGCGCTCTCGACCTGTCGCCGCGCACTGCCGAGGCACATCGTGCCAAACTGCAAGCCAAACTGGGGGCGCGAAACACTGCCGAACTCGTTGCACGCCTGACAGGCCTGCCGATGTGACGCTGCAAACCGCGCATGTATCCAAGACTTTTCTGCACATAGAGGACGCTCCTACCTTGCGTAGCAAAAAATACCTTTCTGCTCAGGCTGTCTCGAAGTTTCGGCCCAGGGCTATCGTTTGATTGCACGCCGAGATACTGCCACGTGGCCGCCATACCGGTCTTTCGCTGCATATGCATAATTCACGTAGCGCTGAAGGCCCGAACTGGGACGAAACCGCTGGTTAATACGCCTGCCTCGTGCGGCGCATATCGACAGGAAGACCGACAACCTGAGGGCGGTTCAGCCCTTTCTTAAATGCCCCAAGACAAACAACACCATCCGTTACCTTGACGTTGCGCTCGAAGACGCACAGGCGATCTCTGAAAGCGTGGAAGTCTAACGATTGGGCTCACGTTCTCTGGTGGTCGCGACTTGACGCTTACTTGTCACCCCGACACCGAGACAGGGCTCACCGATGCGAGCGAAACCTATAGTTTCTCATAGATTGCGCGGCGCACGCACGTTGGTGTGAGATGTGTGTGATCGGCTCGACCTGTCGGGCCGTGGGGACCAATCACAAAACAGGGCTTTCTCATGACTCTAAAATTTGCGCTTGCGGCTTCAGCCGCCTGTCTTGCGCTGTCCGCTTGTAACAGCAGCAACGGTTCTTCCGGCGCTCTGACGTCGGCAGCGGCACAGAACGTCGATGCCACCTATTCCGACTATGAAGACCGCATCACCAGTGGGGCACTGACCACGACGGCTCCGACGGGGCAGGCTTCGATGTCGGGCTACATGGGCGTCAGCGACATCAATCCCGAGGACAGTACCACGACTGCGATAGGCAAACTCGCGATGGATGTCGACTTTGATGCGGGAACGGTCAGAGGCACGGCTTCCGATTTCGGGATCTACAGCGGCGAGACCCTGACCAAAGACGCCAATGTCAACGGCACGCTTGCCGTGGACGGGACCGTGGGGGGAACGGATCTGACGGCCTCCGCGACAGGAACATTGTCGGACGGCGAGACGCCAACAGACGTCGCTCTGAACATGACCGGCAGTTTTTATGACGATGCGGGCACCTTGACCGCCGTCGGTGATATAAGCGGAACAATTGCTGACTCTGGCGACAGCTCGACAAGTATCGACGTCGGCGGTGCTTTCTACGCGACCAAAAATTGAGACGGGACACACGTCTACATGGGGGCCGGGCGCAGTGCGCCCGGTGTCCTTCGGACCGACAAACCGACTTCTGAGCACGCGATGCGAAACGTTTTTCCGTTAAAATGGCTTTGGCTCACAGTCTCGATCTTCGTCGGACTTACAGTCGTCGTGCCGACACGCGTTCAGGCTCAGCAATCCGTCTCGGATTGGCTCGCATTCGCGAACGCACAGATCTCACGCGACAAACCGGGCACCGCCCTTGTGGTTTTCGGAGAAATCGCGGCGCGCCACCCCAATTACGTTCCTGCACAGGTAGGACTGCAAAAGAGTTTCGCGAAATTCGGCTCAATCCGGCGCAGCGAGGCTTTCCTGCGCTATGCTCTCGCGAAGGATCCGGCGCATGAGCCCGCGCTTCTCGCGGCCTGGCAGGCGCTCGACCGCGCCCATCCCCTGCGGTTCTCCGCCTCGGCCTCGCTCCTGCCGAGCAGCAATGTCGATCACGTCGCCTCCGAACGCTACCTCGTGACCGATTTCGGCACCTTCCTTATCGATAATGGCGGGAATGAAACCTCCGGTGTCGGGCTCGGGTTCGACATGAATATGGATTGGGTCATCCAGCCCCGACCGGGCCATCGTGTCCGGTTTCGCGCCACCTATGCGGGAGCTTGGTTTCATTCTGCCGCGCTGCGTTACGCAGAGCCCTCGCTCTCGATCAGATACGAGCATCTCGGCGGCCGAAATCCTTGGTCACTGGAGGCAGCCCTGCGCAAGCGGCGTTATGGCGGCGCCGCGCAAGATGTAACCTCGGACAACATCACTCGCGCAATCAGTTTTTCGAAATTTTGGCGCCAAGTTGACGGGAGGCGCACTTTCTTGCGCATCACTGAAGAATACAGCAGCTATTTGGAGAAACCCTACCTGACGGGCCCCCGCTACAGCATTGACCTTGGACGCAGGAACCCGCTGGGGCGGAGAGGACATTTAAGCTACGGGGTGCGGCTTGAACGTGCCCTGCCGCGCACCGACTATCATCGCTACAGCGGTGCCGAATTGCGGATCGGATATGAGCGGCCATTGCTTGAAGGGCTCCGCGGTGGTCTCTCTCTTAGCTATGGCGAACGCCGCTACGATGCCAATTTCCCGATCGTAGGCGAACGCCGCCATGACCGTTCGGCGAGCCTTGGTCTGAGTGTGGCATTGCGAAAGGCGAAAATCTTGGGGCAATCGCCCAAAATCAGTTGCACCGTGCGGCGCACCCAGTCGAATGTTGCGCTTTATACAACCAATTCCGTCGATTGCGCCCTGTCGCTAAAACTTGATTTTTGACAGAAATCGGGCATCTTGGCGTAGGGTTAACAAGTTTCATCTGTCCAGTTTCACGGTGTCCTAGGCGATCTGCTGCGGGGCATATTAACCGATCGACTTGGAGATTTGGCTTTGGTTTCGAAACGGTTTTCCTATCGGAAGCAAGGCGGTTCCCCGAGCCACCGCTCAGCCAGAAATCGCGCAACAGAATAAATTCATCCAATGCCTAAAGCCCTATCGCATCACGACATTTACGAAGCCGCCTTGGATGACGAACTGTTCAACACGCTGCCCAATCGACTGGCGCGCGAAATCGACGTTCCGTCGGCGTTATTCATATGGCTCCACCCGGGGGACTACCGGGAAATCACCGCCGGAACACAAGCGGAAGCCAATCTCGATTACAACACATTCGAAGGACCTGATCCCTGGTTGGCGCAAGGCACGGATGACAAGGTTGGGACCGGCGTATTTCGACTTTCGAACTACGTGTCCCCGCAAGAACTCGAAGAAAGCGAGATGTTTAACGAGTTCATCACGAAGAATCGGCTGGATCGGTATTGGTGCCTCGGCCTGCTACAAGGCACGCGCGACGGTCGGGTTGCCACGGCCTTCCACAAAGGCAAGACCGCCGGGGATTTCACGGATACCGAACTGAGCCTGATAAATCGCCATGTCGAAGACCTAGGTCGGCTCCACGCGATCCGGCGCGAATTGCACCGCGCCAGCATCCGCGAAATCGCAGCCGCGGATCGCAGCTTGCTCGACGATGCGCCGATCTTCGAACTTGATCATCAGGGCCGCCTTCTTCGGATGAATGGGAAAGCTGAACGTCTCTTCAAGTTGCACCCACTTCTTGCCGTCGATTCCAAGCGCACGCTTAGGGTTCAGGGCACCGGACAGAGCGCCTTTCACTTGACGGCCGGAAAAGCCACGGCGGCCCGTAAAAGCGAGGCAGGCGCGATGGATCTAGCCCAGACGCGCGCAAGCGACGGGCGTATCATCCCGAGACTGCGGCTCAACTTCCTGCCACGCACCGACGGCGGGCGTAAGGTGCTTGTTATTGCGACAACCGAATTCACCGATGGGATGCAGGATCTTTTCGACTCTCCGCAGGAACGAATACTGCTTACGCCTCGTGAGCGCGATGTCCTGCATGGTTTGATCCGGGGCCTCAGGCGCGATCAGTTGGGCCACGACCTCGATCTGGCGATGCCGACGATCGATTTGCACAGTGCCAACCTACGTAGAAAGCTCGGGGCGCGAACCATCGCAGAGGCGGTCGCCATCGCCCTAAAGCTGGGCCTTATCTAATCCAATAAGAGCCGTGGAGCGTTCGGCGCAGGCGATGAACTATGCGTCCGCTCTGCCTCTGCGATTTCAACGGGTCGCTGCAACGCATGCTTCAAACTTCTCGGCTGATTGTCGAAGGCGACCGTTTCAAGCTTTGCGCGATCGAACGAAACGACCGCTTTGCGACAAGCTCACGGGAAATCCCCTCCCGCTCAATGAGACCCAACACCCCTCGCGACTGCCTGCGTCCCAATGGCCCGATCCCACCAAATTGCGCCAAATGAGGGAGAATCGAAGACGACGCACGATTGAAGAGCATTCTCTTCGTCAAGCCCGCCTTCAAGCTGGTCTGAAGAGTTGAGCTTCACTGCGATGGGAAAGTTAGGACCGACTGCCGCACGCGTTGCCTCGATGGTTTCAAGGAGCAGTCTCATGCGGTTGGCGATTGCTCCGCCATATTCATCGCGGCGCGTGTTGAACAATGGCGACAGGAATTGACTGAGCAAAAACCCATGTGCGGCGTGAATCTGCATGCCTCCAAACCCGGCTTGCTGTGCCAAGCTGGCGGTCTTTGCGAAATCCAGAGCCATCTGTTGGATTTCATCTTGTGTCATCCCCTCACAGCGAAGGCCGGGCAAATCGAGGGCGCTTGGCCCCTTAGGGCTGCTGATTGGCACATATGCAAGCGCCCCGGCGTGACCGAGTTGCAGCCAAAACTGCGTGCCGTTTTGAGAGCCAAGTTCGGCAAGCGCGCGAAACCTTGACAGGTCAGAAGCTGCGTCAAACATCAGATTGCCGGACCTTTCAGCGTAGATAGGCGTGGCTTGCACCTCGCCAATGATCGATACGGCCACCCCACCTTCGGCCCAATGCTGATACAGCCTGTTTTGCTCGGCTGTCGGATGACCGGTTTCGTCCCCCAAGGAGTCAGACATTGCCGATTTGGCGATCCGATTTTTCAAGACCACGCGGCAAGGCACTGTGGGTTTGGGGTCCAAGCGGTCATACGGCAGCGCGACTTTGCCAATACGGCGATGCACCGCCGCGAGCGACGATCCCGACCCTTAGCAGCCCTTTATGACGATCGCCGCAAAGGTCTGGAAGCAGCTTGAAGCTGCCAGTCGACCACGACGCTGGAAAGCACGATGGTCTGCCCTGAGCAGCCGCCCGATGATACAAGCCTTGTCCGCCCTGAGTTTAATCGTTTTCGAAGCTACAACAAGAATCCAAGCAGTCACTGATCTGAAACTTTCGGCGTTTGGCCTGGCCCGAAATAGATCGGACATCCTCGAAACCTCAATGACCGTGCATCGCCTCACCCTTCGCGATCGCGAGGTGATGAGCCTGATGATGCGCCCCGACGGTCAAAATGCCGATGAAGCCAAGCGCACGGATCTTTTGAGCGTCCGCCCCTTTCACTATAAGCGCGCTGCCTCCGGGGATATTCTCGGCGCTCATCTTCCAGCCCTCGACCCCGTTCATCGTCGCCACATGGGCCGGCACCATCGCCCGGATCGACGCGGTGATCGCAGGATCGTCCGAGGTTGCCTCGAAGCGAGCGCCGCCTTGGATGTCGCGCGCGCGAACCTGCGCATGAAGGGTGACGTTGTTCATGTCGATCAGGTGCTGGCGCAAGACTTCAATATCGACGCGGCTCCAGTCGGTGTTGGGATCGGCGAGCAGGTGGGCCACGATTTCTTGGATCGCGGCAAAAGCGGACTGGCCCGGTTCAGTGATGGTGCGCGCATCACCCATGGGCTGGACGCCGGGCATCATCCCCTCAGGCCCGGCTATATCCGCGCCATGCATCATCGCATGATCGTCTGACATCATGGCATGGCCCTCACCCATTGCTTGGTCCATGCCGTGACCGTCCATGTCCTGTGCATGGGCGAGCACAGGAACCGCCACGAGAGCAAGGATGGAGAGACTGCGTTTCATATAACCTCCAACAGTTTGCATGAGCCTATCATGTTGATCCGGCCGCGTCACAATTTCAGCCTGCGCAGCCGCAACGCGTTGGCGATCACCGAGACCGAAGAGAAGCTCATCGCGAGTGCTGCGATTGCCGGCGAAAGCAGCACGCCGAAGACCGGGTACAGCACGCCTGCCGCGATCGGCACGCCGGCGGTGTTGTAGGCGAAGGCGAAGAACAGGTTCTGACGGATATTGCGCATCACCCCCTCAGCCAGACGGCGCGCGCGCACAATGCCGTTCAGGTCGCCCTTGACGAGCGTCAGCCCCGCGCTTTCCACTGCGACATCAGCCCCGGTGCCCATCGCGATGCCGACATCTGCCGCCGCCAGCGCCGGGGCATCGTTCACCCCGTCGCCCGCCATTGCGACCGAGGCGCCGTCCTTGCGCAGCTTGTCAACCAGCGCGGCCTTGTCTTCGGGCGAGACGCCGGCATGAACCTCATCGATCTCCAGCGCGCGCGCGACCGCCTGCGCTGTGCCCTGACTGTCGCCGGTGGCCATGATGATGCGCAGCCCTTCGCCATGCAGGGCGCGGATCGCATCGACGGTGGTTTCCTTGATCCGATCGGCGACGGCGATCACTCCGATCACCGCGCCATCGCGGGCAAGATACATTGCTGTCTTGCCGTCGTTCTGAAGGCGTTCGACCGTTTCGGCCAGCGCCCCGGTATCGGCGCCGATCTGCGCCATCAGAGCGGCGTTGCCAAGCGCGATCTGCGCGCTCTCCACCCGGCCCATAACGCCCTTGCCGGTCACCGCCTCGAACCCCTCCGCTTCAAGTCTGGGCGCATCCTGTGCGCCCTGCACGATGGCCTCCGCGAGGGGATGCTCCGAGCCACGTTCCAACGCTGCAGCCAGCGACTTCACCTCTTCCTCGCTGACCCCATCGGCAATCACGTCGGTCAGCGTGGGTTTGCCTTCGGTCAGCGTGCCGGTCTTGTCCACGATCAACGTGTCAACCTTGGCAAAGCGCTCCAGCGCCTCGGCATCGCGGATCAAAACGCCTGCGCTCGCGCCGCGCCCAGTGCCGACCATCACCGACATCGGCGTGGCGAGACCCAGCGCACAGGGGCAGGCGATGATCAGGACCGAAACGGCCGCCACGGTCGCGTAACCCAGCGCTGGACTGGGGCCGAAGGTGAGCCAGACGATGAAGGCCAGCGCCGCGCAAAGCACCACCCCCGGCACGAAATAAAGCGCCACGCGGTCGGCCAGCCCCTGAATCGGGGCACGCGAGCGCTGCGCTTTACCGACCATTTCGACGATACGCGAGAGCGTGGTCTCCGAGCCCACCGCCTGCGCTTCCATCACGAAACTGCCCTGCTTGTTAAGCGTACCGCCCGTGACCGCATCGCCCTGCGCCTTCTCGACTGGCACGGGCTCACCCGTGAGCATGCTTTCATCGATGGCCGACGACCCATCAGCAATCACGCCGTCTACCGGCACGGTCTCGCCCGGGCGCACGCGCAGCTTGTCGCCCGCCTGCACTGCGTCGAGCGGCACGTCCTCCTCGCCGCTGTCGGTCACCCGGCGCGCGGTCTTGGGCGCCAGATCCATAAGTGCGCGGATCGCGTCGCCGGTCTTTTCGCGCGCCGAAAGCTCCATGATCTGCCCGATGAGGACGAGAACGAGGATCACCGCCGAAGCCTCGAAGTAGACGGGTGGCATCCCGTGCTGGTTCAGCATCTCGGTCGGGAAAACACCCGGCACCAAAAGGCCCACAAGCGAGAACAGGTAGGCTGCAAGCGTGCCGAGCGAAATCAGCGTCCACATATTGGGCGAGATGTTCACCACCGATTTCCAACCCCGCACGAAGAACGGGCGCGCGAACCACAGCACGGGCGTTGCCAGCACGAATTGCAGCCAGAGGAAGGCTTTCGGGCCGATCCAATCCGCGAACGGCAGGCCGATATGTGCGCCCATTTCCAGCACGAAAACAGCCGCCGCCAGCGGCCCCATGATCCAGAGCCTGCGCCGAAAATCTACCAACTCCGGGTTCGGGCCAGCATCGGCCGAGGGATTCATCGGCTCCAGCGCCATACCGCATTTCGGGCAGTCGCCGGGATGGTCTCGCACGATCTCGGGATGCATCGGGCAGGTATATTGCGTCCCTTCCGGCATGGCCTTAGCCGCCGGCCGGACGCCGAGATAATCTTGAGGGCGCGCCTCGAACTTGTGCTGGCATCCGGACGAACAGAAATAGAACCGCTCGCCATCAAGCTTGGCCATATGCGCGGCCGTGGCGCGATCAATTGACATGCCGCAGACGGGATCGGTCGCTTTGACGTACTCCTCGGGCTTGGCGACAAACTTGTCGTGACACCCTTGCGAGCAGAAATGATAGCGATGCCCATCATGGTCATGGCTGGGCTTGTCGGCATTCGTGTCCACGGTCATCCCGCAGACCGGATCGCGGGTGATCGTTTCGGCAGTGTCATGCTGATGGCGCGATGTCATCCGTTCATCCTTTCGGCAACTTCGCTTGACCAGATAGGGCCTCTAGTAACTGGAGGGTCAAGCCCGTGGCGGGTATTTTCCTTCAACCCCGGGCCGCATCCGCCAGTTCCCGCACGCATCACGCAAGCGTGACTTTGGCTTCCATCTACTAGAGGGCTTACTTGCCGCTCAGGAGGAATGTGCAGATGAATATCGGGGCCGCCGCGACGCAGACCGGGCTGCCGGTCAAGACCATCCGGTATTACGAGGAAATCGGCCTCGTCACGCCGGACCGACGCGCGAATGGCTATCGCGATTTTTCTGCGGCTTGCGTCGAGCAGTTGCGGCTTTTGGCGCAGGCGCGTCACCTAGGCTTCTCGCTTGAGGAATGTCGTCGCCTACTCGCGTTGAGCGCCGACGAGGACCGCGCAAGCCGCGACGTGCGCGCGCTTGCGCAACAAAATCTGGAAGCGGTGCGCGAAAAGATCGCATCCCTCACCGCATTGGAGGGGCAGCTTGAAGGGCTCATCGCGCAATGTCACGGCGACGATGCCCCCGATTGCGCGATCCTTGACGAACTGATGGGCCTGCGCGGCGATTGACAGGCGCGCGCAAGCCCACCAGATATGGATGAGGGAGAAACGGGAGCAGACATGCGCAAGGCGCTGCATATCTTCATGTTCGGGCTGGTCGCGATGATGGGCCTGTCGCAGTTGGGTGCGCCCGCTGCCGCGATGACCCATACCCGCGCGATGGACGCGCTCACCATGGCAGATTGCGCGGCCTGTCCCGATGGGCATCACGCGGGTCAACCCGCGCAAGACATGCCCTGTCCGCATGCGGAAATGCTGGTCTCGGCCACTCTCACCTTTTCGCCCGAGCTCTCTCTGAGCCGAGCCGATCTGTCGTTGCCGCTGCGGCCCGCCGACATACCGGCCCCACCGGCGCATGAGCCCCAGCTCGACCTGCCGCCCCCCCGCATCTGATCGATCAAACGTTCGCACGTCCTGCGCCTGCGCGCGCGGACCCAGTTTCTCGCGCCCGCGAAGGCGCGTCTGATCGCATTGGATATCTATATGAAGACCTACATACTCTACGCTGCGCTCGTCGCAGCGATCGCCGGGGGCGTCTGGCTGTCGCTACGCCCTGACCCCGCCACCGTGGCAAAGGCCGCGACGCCTGCACAAGGCGCTGCGCTTGTCGCCATCAGCCTTCCCGAAACCCTCTCTGCGCAGGCCGTCATGGGCAAGCGCGCCTTCGAGTCGACCTGCATCACCTGTCACGGCAAGAACGCGACCGGCAAGGCGGGGTTCGGACCGCCGCTGGTGCACAAGATCTACGAGCCCTCGCATCACGGCGACATGGCCTTTCTCGCTGCGGTTCAAGCAGGCGTGCGCGCCCATCACTGGCGCTTTGGAAACATGCCGCCGCAAGAGGGCCTGACCCGCGCCGACACCGCAAATATCGTCACTTACGTGCGCGAATTGCAGCGCGCCAACGGGATCAACTGAGATGCAGAACTTCAAACCGACCCGCCGGTCCATTCTTGCCGGAGCGGGCGCAAGCGCGCTGGCATGGCGCGCGGGCTTCGCCCAGACCGCACCCGTCGTTCTGACCGCGCAGCGCGCAAGCGTGCAGATCGCGCCCAAGGGCTACCCACAAACCGAAGTCTGGGCCTATGACGGCGCGCTACCCGGTCCGCAATTGCGCGTTCCCCAAGGCGCGCGGTTGCGCCGCCGTTTCGTCAACAAGCTCGATGTGGCCAGCTCGATCCACTGGCATGGTATCCGCATCGACAATGCGATGGATGGTGTGGCGGGGCTTACGCAAGACGCCGTGCCGCCGGGGAACAGTTTTGACTACGACTTCACGCTGCCCGATGCCGGAAGCTATTGGTATCATGCGCATACCAACTCGATGGAGCAGGTCGCACGCGGGCTTTCGGGCCCGCTGATCGTCGAAGAACCCGAGGCCCTGGATGTCGATCGCGACGAAGTGCTGATGCTGGATGACTGGTTGCTTAACCCCGAAACCGCGCAGATCGACCCGGATTTCAGCCAACCGATGGATCTCAGCCATGGCGGTCGCCTTGGCAACCTGATCGGCACGAACGGGCGTTTCAACCATCGGCTTGCCGTCAAGCGCCACGAACGGTTGCGCTTGCGCCTGATCAACGCGGCCAATGCTCGGATCTTCGTGCTGCGGCTTGTCGGGGTGTCAGGCTGGCAAGTAGCGCTGGACGGGATGCCCTTGCCGACACCGCAACCCGTCGCGCAAGAGCTGATCCTTGCACCTGCGCAACGCATCGACCTGATCGTCGATGTCATGGCCGAGGGCGCACAGGCCGCGATTGAGCGATTGGGCAATGATGATCAATGGCATGCGCAAATCGGTTTCGAAATCGCAGGCCAGGCCAGCCGGGCACGGCGCGATCCGCCATCGGCGCTGCCGCCCAACCCGCGCATGGATCTGCCCGATCTAGCGCAGGCGCGCCAACTTGAGATGAAGATAGAAGGCGGCGCGATGGGGCGGATGGCGATGGGTCAGATGCGCTCACTGATGCAGAGCGGCAAGTTCTGGACGCTGGGAGGTCAGGCCGGGCCGGGCGAGGCCCCCTTTGCCCGGCTGTCGCGCGGCGAACCGGTGCGGCTGCGCCTGCTCAACGACACCGCCTTTCCCCATGCGATGCACCTGCACGGGATGCATTTCCGCGAGGTATTGCCCGAGGGTCGGTTCGGCCCGATGCGCGATACGATCCTGACAATGGCGGGCCAGAGCCAAGAGATCGCCTTCATCGCCGACAACCCGGGAAAATGGCTGTTGCATTGTCACATGCTCGCCCATGCGGCGGCGGGCATGACCCGCTGGATCGAGGTGGCGTGATGGATTGGACCCCTGCATTCTACGCGCTTGTGGTGCTGTCTGGGCTGGCGATGCCAGCAAGTGCTGGCCCGCTTGATGGGCGCGATATCGCGACGGGTAAGCGGCTCTATGGCGAGACCTGCGCAAGCTGCCACGGCGCGCAACTTGAGGGCCAGCCGAATTGGCGCGAGCCGGGAGCTGACGGCATCCTGCCCGCACCGCCACATGACGAAAGCGGCCATACTTGGCACCACGATACCGGGCTACTTTTCGACTACGTCAAACGCGGCGGCGCGGCGGCGCTTGCTGATCGTGGGGTCGCGGATTTCGCCAGCGGCATGCCCGGTTTCGCCGGAACCCTCAATGATGGCGAGATCCTCGACATTCTCGGCTTCATCCGCTCAACTTGGCCAGACCGAATGCAAGCGGCGCAGGCCGCCCGCGACGGGAATTAAATGGGGAAGTCATACTGTCAAAACCGCAAGATTGGTTGCGCCTTGGCTTGCCAATCTTTGGACGGGAACGACCGGTTCCGCATGTGAGAACTATTCCACTCTCGGATATGGGCGGGGGGAGCCCCGCCCATTCTCATGCAAGGTACACCGTGCGCTATCTCGGTGGCGCTGCGATTGGCTTTGCTGTGCGGGGCCTCCCAAAAATCCGCTGGTGGGACGGGAAAGGCTTCGGTCCCTTGATCGACCAATAGTTTCTTTCGCAGCAAGCCGACGATCAAGGCGGCTTTGATCAGCTCGTGGGCTCAATGGCGGTCCTTAGCTACGCGATGCAGCGATGACTGCTGCAGACAAAGCGGACACTCTACTTGCCTTCTTTCATGTTTACCGTGGGGCTATTGACGCAAATCAAGGAATGGTCGCCACAAAACGTTAAATTATTGAAAGCATGCGTCAAACAATTGGGCATTCGATATGATCTCACGTCGAGCTTTGGTTGTCTCCGGGTTGTCGGTCGCTGCTATCGGAGCATGTGGATATGGTCTCTGGCCTCGTCTCGGCGGTTACAACGAAGAGGTTGACCGTCAACGTCGCCCCTTATCAGCGGACCCGGATTTGGTTGAACTGGCGCGTTTCGCAACGCTTGCAGCCAACGGACACAACACCCAGCCATGGAAATTCCGTCTCGACGGGGCGACGGTGTCGATCTTGCCCGATCTTTCGCGGCGGACGCAGGTCGTTGATCCCGATGACCACCATCTCTACGTTAGCTTAGGATGCGCTGCGGAAAATCTATTGATCGCGGCAAACTCAACAGGCAGATCCACTGAGCTTTCGTTCGAAGACGGTCCACAGACGAGAATCGACATTTCACTTGGCAATGGTCCCGTGCGCGATCTGGCGCTTCAGCAGGCCATCCCATTGCGCCAATCGACGCGGTCCGAATATGATGGACAACCGATTTCCGCGTCTGAGATCAAGCTATTGAAAGCTGCGGCCCAACAAGAGGGTGTATCGGTTCTAATCTTCACCGAAGCCTCTGATCGCGACGCAATTCTTGACCTCGTTGTCGAAGCCAACAGCGCACAGATGGACGATCCTGCCTTTGTGGCCGAGTTGCGCAATTGGATCAGGATGACACCGAAACAGGCGCTTGAGACGCAGGATGGCCTGTTTGCCGCGTGCACCGGTAATCCGGTCGTGCCAGCGTGGATCGCGAACCCGATGTTTGGCATGTTCTTTCAAAAGGACAGCGAGAATGACAAGTATCGGACCCAGATCCGCTCTTCCGCCGGCGTTGCGGTTTTCGTTGGGGACGCCGAGGATCCTGAGCATTGGGTCAAGGTCGGACGCAGCTTTCAGAGATTTGCGCTCCAATCTACGGCGCTTGGCATTCGCAACGCGCATATTAATCAACCCATCGAAGTGGCAGGTGTCCGTTCAGAATTCTCGCGTTGGTTGGGAATGACAGATGCGCGTCCGGACCTGGTGGTGCGTTTCGGACGCGCGCCTGCTTTACCCATGTCGCTAAGGCGCCCGGTTGCTGACCTCATGATCTGATTTGAGCGCTAAGGACTCCAAGCCGACATGCGGCGGCGCGGCGTAGCCTTGCTGGCACTCTCGGTCGTAATCAACGCGACCGCCCCATTGCCGCCGTTCACCGGATCAGAGCGCACCGAAGTGCAGCGTCCAATTCCATGCAACTGCCGACCGACGAAAGTGGTGCGACCAGATTTCCGTTCGGGTGCGATCACGCGATTCATATTGGCTGATGGCTTGACGAAGGTCGCCGAAATCGTCTGTTTCTTTGTCGCCACCGATATCCGTCAGCAGCCCCTAGTTCTGGTTGTTTAGCAGGGGCTCATAGCGTTTGTCGGTCAGGGTTTCGAGGAAGGCCACCAGCGCATCGATCTTGCGGTCGCTCAAGGCTTTGGCGCGCAGCTCTTCGAGGTCCACCGTGCCGGGCACTTCGGGATCGGCCCAAGGCTTGCCCGTCTCAGGGTTCAGCTTGCGATCGGGGTTGTTGAATTTGTCGTAGAATTCGATCACCGTCCGCAGGTCGGAAAACACGCCGTTATGCATGTAGGGCCCGGTCACCGCGACATTGCGCAGGCTTGGCGTTCGAAACTTGCCATCCATTGCCGGATCGCTCACCTGCGGATTTTCCAGCAGCCCGTGATCGATGTAATCGGGCGAGACTTGGCCAAGCGCCAGCAGGGCGGGGTTCCGCGGTACGCCGATATTGCGATACTGGTGATTGGTGAAAGGCTCAAACGGCGCATCCTCGCGCTTGAGCCTGTGGCAGTTCGCGCAATTCACGTTATTGTTCGAAAAGAACAGCGTGCGCCCGAGGTCTTCCAGCACGGTCAGATCGTAGTCGCCGCGCAGGAAGCGGTCGTATTTGCTGTCAAAGGGCGCGAATTGCGCGGTGCGTTCGTATGCCTCGATGGCGCGGCCAAACGCGGTGAAGGCGGCTGGCGTGTCGGGGGCGGCATCGCTGGGGCGCTCAAAGATATCCGCGCCGAAGAGCCGCTTGAAATCGGCGACGTAATCGGGGTTTTCCTTGATCCGCGCCTCAACAGATGCCGCCTCGGGCATCATCATCTCGACCGGGTTCAACGTCGGGGCGACGGCCTGATTGGCTAGCGTCGTGGCGCGTCCGTCAAGGAACTGCCCGCCCACATATTCCTTTAACGTCTCGTCAAAATGAAACGGCGGCGCGGTCAGCGCATAGGTCACCATCGGCGCGTTGCGCACGCCCAAGGCGTGGCCGTCATCGCCCAGCGAGACCATGCCCGTCGCAGGGGTCTCGCGCCCGTCGGTGAAGGCGCGGTCGGGATCGTGGCAGGTGGCGCAGGCCATGGTGCGATTGATCGAGAAATTGGGATCGAAGAACAGTTGCTCGCCCAGGTCTGCCTCGGTCAAAGGCGCGCCTTCGGTCAGGGCGGGCGGCGGCGCGGCCAGCACAACCAGTCCGGCGAGGGTCGCCACGATCATCAGTGAAAGGCGGGTCGTCATGGCTCAGCGCCTCCGCATCATTTGGCCGAGATCGCGAAACGGTTCCATCAGCAGCGCCGCCACGCTGGAGTAGCGCGCCCCGCGCGGGCCGATCCCGAAATCGGGAGCGCCCTGAATTTGCGCGGGCAGTTTGAGCGTGCCGAAGACCCAGTCCCAAAGCGCGAGGCAGGAGCCGAAATTGCTGTTCAGGTGGCGGCGGTCATGGTGGATCTGGTGCTGCGCGGGCGACACGAGAATATGGTCCAGCCAGCGCCCGTAGCTTAGTCGCACATGGCTGTGGCGCAGGTTCGCGGTGAAGGCAAACAGCGCCACGATAAACAGGTTTTCGCCGAAGATCGTATAAAGGTCGAGCCGCGCGCCAAAGAGAAAGATGAACACCCCCGTAACGCCCCCCGCCACCACCGCATGACGCAGCGCAAAGAGCAGGCTTTCCAGCGGGTGGATGCGATAGACCAGCAGCGGTGTCAGCACCTCCGCCGCGTGATGGACCCGGTGAAACGGCCAAAGCCAGCGCGAACGATGCATCAGCCGGTGCAGCCAGTAGCGCGACAGATCAGACAGCAAGAACAGCGCGAGCGTGTAGGCCAGCACGATGGATCGGTAGCGCCACGCAAGAAAGGGCGGGTCGTAAAACGCGTTCAACCCGTGCAGCACCCAGACCGCCACTGTCTGCACCGAAAGCACCAGCGGCACGATCAGCGCCGTGCGCAATCCCCACGCCACGATGAAATAGAGCGCATCAAGGCGCGAATCCGAGCTGAGCCAATAGGCCCGCAGCCGCGCGCGCGTCGGCCAGCTTCCTGCCCCCAGCATCAGCACCAGCGCAATCGCCGCGCTGGCGAGAAGATAGAGCCAGAAGATCCGCTCGGCCCCGTCAAAAAGCCCGTCAAAAGGCTTTGGCAGGCTGTGCAGGGTTGTGAAAGCCGTGGTCATCGCGCTCAATCCCCGTCAGCATCCACGAGCCCAAGCGTCACGCCGACCAGAAGCGCCAGCGAGTTGTAATAGGCGTTCTGCGCGCGTTGCAGCGCGTTGATGATCGGCACGGCCTCGCGCGGTGCGAATGCCTTATCCTCGGGCACGGCCTTGTAGGCTTCGATCGCCTCGCCAAGCATGTCCTGAACCGAGGCGAGACCGGCCCCTGCGTCGCGTGCCTCGGCGATGCTCGAGAGGTTGGGCGCGGTTTCGGTCGCCAGAAGCCGCCAATGCGTGTCAAGAATCGTGCCGATTGCGGGCCAAGACGCCTTGCCCCAGCGGTATTGGCGGCTTTCGGGATGCATCTGGCCAAGCGTCTTTTTGGTCAGCCCCGCCACTTCGGAAATGCGCCAGTCGCGGGTCTTGTAGAGACTTTGAATCTGGGCATTCATCAGCAGGCCAAGCGCCTCATTGGGATTGGCCAGAAAATCGTCGCGGTGATCGAGATATCCCTGATGCACCGTCTCGAACCGCTTGCAGAGCGATCCGGAAATCTCCTGCGCGAGGGCCTGACGGCGCTGCGACCAAGGACCCGAAAACAGGATGTCGTCAAGCGCGGTAATCGAGCGATAGGCGTTCTTGTAAAGCGCCTTTTGCGGGCTGGAATCGCTTTTGATCGCACGTTCGAGGCTCGCGTGGAGATCCTCCTTGCCGTTATGAAACATGTCGATCAGCAGCGGGTAATCCATTGCGTCCATGTCGTAGCCGCCGAGGATATAGGTCGCCTGGACCCGCCCCCAGCCAATCGCAAGCGCGGTGAACGCGTCTTCGCGCGCCTGCTGGGTGCTGTCGGTTGCAAGCGTCCCCACCATCGCGTGGCAGCTTTGCACCGTGGCCTCGGAATCGGCCAAAAGAATGTCGTCATAGATCGCCTCATAGGCGGCCTGCGTATCTTGGGCGGCACCAGCCAGCGGCACGAGGGCCGCAAACAGGACGGATAGGACTGCAAGCCGGGTCATAGTGTCTCCAGATAGCTGAGGATCGCGGCCCGCGCGGCCGGATCGAGGGAAATAAATGTCTTTCGGGCCTTTGCGGCCTCACCGCCATGCCACAAGATCGCCTCTTCCGGCGTGCGGGCGCGCGCATCATGCAGGAAACGATGACCTGCGCGCAGGCGTGCGCCAAGGCCCCAAAGCGGTGCGGTGCGAAACTCCGACGGACCTGCCTCGTGTTCGCGCACGCCATCGGCCAAATCCGCCCCCATGTCATGCAAAAGATAGTCGCTCATCGGGCGGATCTCGCGGCCATCGGCGGTGCTCAGCGCAGGCCGGTGACAGGCGGCACAGCCGATGGCGGCGAAGAGATCCGCCCCACGCGCGGCCTGAGCATTGAGCATGACGGGTTGCGGCGCCTTGAACCCCTCGAGATAGGTTTCGATCGCCGCAAGCCGCGTATCGGGCAGATCAAGCAGCCCTTGCGGCGAGGGGCGTCCGCGCGGGGCCTCGCGGCAGGCGGTCTGACCGGGCTGGCACAGCTCCACCGGGTAGCGCGAATTGGTCAGCCCCATATCGACGGCGGCGGCATTGGCAATCTGCGCGATAAGCGTGGGCTCGGCGGCCTTCCAGCCATAGCGCCCGATTGCGCCATCCGCCATCCGGTTGGCGCGTCCGCTGATCCCGTTGCCGTCGCGATCCTCGGGGTCTTCCCACGCCAGAATTTCCGCGTCGGGCACCGCCGCGATCAGCCCCAGCCCGGCCAGCGCGGGCGGCTGGCGGGTAAAAATCACCGTGTCCTCGGCCAGCGGCCCATAGGCCAGATTGTCGAGCTTCGGTGTGAAGCGTTCGAGGGTGACTTCGGCGCCATCGCGATAGCGATACGCGATCTTGTGCGTTTCCAGCCGCGGGCGCGCTTCGGGGGTTGCATGGCCGGTCGCGTTGATCGCGATTTGGCCGCCGTAATGCGGGTCGAGCATGCGGGCATGATCGGGGCTTTCGGGAGTATCCGTCGCCATCCGCGCGTTATGCGCGCCCGGACGGGCGAGCTTGAATAGCAGCGCACGCAGCGGCTTGCCATCGGCGTCGATCGTCGGCGCGGAGCCATTGTCTTCGTGGCAACTCGCACAGGTATTGGCATTGAAGAACGGTCCCAGCCCGTCGCGTGCGGTGGTGGCCGCGGGTGCTGCGACCCAAGGAATGGAAAAGAACGACCGCCCAAGCATCCGCTGGTCGAGCATAGCGTCGTCGCGCGCGCGCATGGCTTGGGCAAAGGGGGAGGGACCCGCCGCATCGGCGGTCCAATCGGGCAAAGCGGTCGCAGCGATGCCCGTTGCCGCCATCAGCGACAGCGCAAGCGTTCCCGCGATGATCTCCTTGCGCATCATTGTGTCCCGCAATTCTCAATCGGTGCAGGCACGCCCGGACCAAGCCGGCCGTGCCCCTTCATTCATCAGTCCCGGCCCGATCAGTTGACTTGCGTCTCTTCCGGGTCGGTCACGTTGTCGGTGGTCAGCGACAGGCCGTATTGCGGCGCGATCTGCACCATCTCATCCCCAAGCTTGCGCAGCTTGTTCTTCAACGTGACGATATTTTGCACGCTGTCTTTGTTCTCGGGGTGGATCTGATAATCGAAATGCATTGAGGTCTTGGCGGTCTCATTCACCGTGCCGATCCGCTGAGAGATATCAGCCATCAGGCTGTCGAGCGTGGCGCGCTCCTTCTTGGGCAGCGCATCGGCAAAGCCCATGCCGACATCTTTACCCCGATACGTGCCCAGCAGAACATTGTGAATGCCCTCATAATTCAGCGCGATATCGCGATGGGTATTGTCGGAAAAGCATGATTGCTCGTCTTCCTCCGAGGGCGTGAGCACCGCCACCGCGATCCGTTCATTGGCCAGTTCCGATTTCGAGAACACGCCAATAGCGGTCAGGATCTGCTTGAGCGCGTCCTGCGTCGGGATATTCATCGCCGCCTGATCGCCGGCCAGCTTGCCCAGCAGCGCCGCGCGATAAAGGCCCTTGTCGCCATCCACCGTGTCGTCCCAAGCCCCCGCAACGGTGGTCAGATCAAAGACCAGCTTGTCTGCGGCCGATTGCAGATAGGCCAAGCGGCGTGCGGCATGTGCATCGGTGGTGAAATCGCTCAGCGGACGCTGCCCTGCGACCATCGCGCCATGGGTGACTTTATCCTCGATCATGTTGGCGTAATCCTGATCCTGCCCCCAAAGCAGAAATTCAATCGCGTGATAGCCGGTCGCGACATTGGCATCGCCGCCATTTTCATTGAGCGCGGTCAGCGCGTCGGGGGTGATCGTGGTCACATCGACTTCCTCGGGCGCTTCGCCGCCCGGGGTGAAGGCACCTGCCGTGTCGATGATATTGCCCGAGGTTTTGTGGCCATCGGCATCGGTCGTGTAGTCGATCATGTTCTCATCAAGCGGCCAGGCGTTGATTTGACCTTCAAGCGCGCCGTATTTCTCGGCAACCCAGCCGGTCTCGGCGTCGATTGGCCCGTTGGAGAGGCGAAACACCTCGGTCGGGCCATAGCTCTCGCGCGATTGCAGCCAAGCCTGCTTGGCGGCCTCAAACGTCTCCTCGGTTGGGGTCGCGGCGAAGGCGTCAATCGCTGCCTTCAACGCCATGGCATCCGCCAGCGCGTCCGAATAGCTGTCATGGGCGATGGTGGCATAAGTCGCGAGCGCGTCCATTTCTTGCTTTTTGCTTACTTCGGCCAGCACACGCGTCGGCGCGAAAGCAGGCATCCCGAGGGCAAAGCAGGTTGCGATCAAGGCGATCCGATTGGTTTTCATGGTCACTAGTCCCTTGTTTTCGGTTTGCTTTGGTCGCGGCTGGCGAGGGCTTGCCGCATCGTGGTGAAAAATCAGGCGGGTGCGATCCGCGTGGCGGCAAAGCGGCGCTTTTGCCAGCCAAACAGCACCGCCAACGTGCCCCAGTAGAGCGCAAGCATAAGGATGTCCCAGACGATGGGTTGCGAGCGATAGGCCGCGAGCGTCGCCAGAAGACTTCCAAACATCGAGCTGTCCGAGAGAACACCTGACGTGTCCCAGACGGTGGCATAGACCCAGCCAGGAAGATCAAAGGCGGAAAGGTGCTTGGAGAGCAGCTTACCCATCGCGCTCAGGAACAGCGCCGAGCCCAGAAACAGCAGCATCCACTCGGTCACGCGGAAGAACCATTTCCAAGAAACGAAGCGCGCACCAACCTGCAAGGCCCAGAACAGCCCCAGCGCAATCCCCAGACCAGCAGCAGCCGATCCGAAGAAACTAAGGAAATTGGCCAAGCTTTGCAGTTGCAGGAAAGAGCCATAAAGGAAGACCACTGTTTCCGAACCTTCGCGCCCGATTGCGATCATCGCCAACGCGAACACGCCCCACCAGTTGGATGTGGCGACATGGCGATCTAATTCGCCCTCCATCTCACGCTTAAGAGTGCGACCATGCTTGCGCATCCAGAGCACCATCTGAACAATCAGCACCGCCGCCATGGTGAGCATACCAATTTCGAACCAGCTACGCGCCGCCGCGCCAAGGAACGTCGTGACCCCCACCAGCGCCAGTGCCAGCATCGTCGCCAACGCGAAACCCGCGACGATCCCGCCCAAAAGCCATGTCTTACCCGCGCGCGCATCGGCGCGATGTGCCATCCATGCCCAGAGAATACCGATCACCAACAGCGCCTCGACGCTTTCGCGCGCCACGATGAAGATCACCTGACCCATCATTGCGTGACCTCCTTTGCGATCAGCTTGCCCATCACGCCGGGCTGAAACTCATCGAAATAGTCATATTCGCCGGAATCGAGCGGGGTGACGGTCATCGTCACGTCCATCCCCATGAACAACACCTCTTCAAGGCGCATCTGGTTGCTCTCGAACTCGCTGGGTTTTGTGCCGATATTCGTCACATGCAGCTTGAAACGGGTCTTGGCGGGCACCACCAGCGTCTCGGGTAGCAACGCGCCGTCCTTCAACTCAATTTTGTAGGTAGGCACCGATGCGCCCGGATCTACAGGTTCGCTAAATCCCGTAGCCTCTGTCGCGGTTTCTTGCGCGTGTGCCGCACTTAGCCAGAGTGGTGCGAGACAGGTCACGACAACGCACAGAAAGGCTTTCTTTGGCATCTTCATCTTCAGTAGGCGGGACATTGCGAAGGCCTCTTTGTCGATCAGAAAACGTAACCACTCAATTCCTGAGCATTTAAGTCGTCTTTATTGAGAGCCACTTAGGGAGTCAATCCTTGAAGTCTTTCGGGGCTGAAATTCAGCGCCAGATTTGAGACACGCCAGAGGTTCCAAAAACACCGCACGGCAGAAAATGTTTCGTTTCCAAGATGATGACTAGAGACAAAGCAAAAGGCGAGATTGGGTCCGATACCCCCGTCGCGACCTTACCCATGATGCCAGATTAGACCCTTGGCTCTGCTGCTGGCCCCTCCCGACGGCCTCCAGCGCTGTGCTAGGGAATACGGCTTCCGCTTCTCGATCGCGGCGTTATCAACGGCGAGACGCAGCGGATCGCCATTGAGCGCGGCGATGGTCGCCACGATTGTATCGCGCAGAGCCTTGTCGCACCGCCGCGCTTCTTCATGCGTTTACCGCCAACGTCGAGCGCATGCTTGAGGATGCTGAGTTCTGAGGGGGCGAAGGTGATATCATCGCTCATCGGCGACATTTTCTCCATTCTTGGAGTTACGGTCGTCGCCCCGACCCGCTTGGTGGCGACGAGCGAGAGCGGCGCAACACCGTCCGGGCCCGGATCTTCGCCGCGCACGACATGGCGACAAAACATCACGCCGAAAAGCGCCGTAACCGCCGTGAACGAGGCCCGGCAAACCCGCCAGCGCGCCGTTTGGCCCGCCAACGGAATAAGCCTGGCAGTGCCCGGGCACGGCCCCGCCATTCTTCTCAACCCAGATCAAGGCCATCGTTGCCGATGGTCTCGACGTCGCTCGGGATGCATTCGATATGATGCAGCAGCTGCCGCGCGAGATCGCGTGGCACCGGGGGCAAGGTCGTTAGGCTTGAAGCGTCAGCGAGCGGACGCGGGCAGGTGCCGCCGCTCAACACAAGAAGCGCCAAAGGGCAAGGAATCTTTCACCGACAGAGATTAGCGGCGCTACTTCACATCATTCGACGAGGGGCAAATCGAAATAGAACGTAGTCCCGCGACCAACTTGCGACGAGAAATTGATTGTCCCGCCGTGAAGCTCGACGATCTCCTTGGAAATCGCCAGCCCGAGACCGACGCCGCCATGCGACCGCTGGTCCGACGAATCGATCTGGGTGAATTTTTTGAAAACCTTATCGCGCACGTCATCGACAATGCCGGGGCCGCGGTCTTCGACCGACAGCCGCGCGGTGCGGGTTTCTGCGTTGGCACGCACATCGACCTGCACGGTTTCGCCCCGCGGCGAGAATTTGGACGCATTGGTCAAAAGGTTGGTGACAACCTGCATCAGCCGCTCGTCATCACCATCCACGATGGACCGGATCGTCAGACCCCACAAATTCAAAGGCGATGTTGTTCTTCGCCCCGTAATTCACGTTCTGCTCTATCGCCGATTTCGCCAGTTCATTTAGCTCGACCGCATGCTTCTCCATCCGAAGCTTTCCCGAGGCGATCCGCTCCATATCCAGCAAATCCTCGATCAGACGGATCAGCCGGGTGCCATTTTCATTCGCGATTTCCAGCATGCGCTGGGTCTTTGGCGGTACCTTTTCGATCTTGCCGCTGAGGACAAGCCCCAGCGCGCCCAGAACGGAGGTCAGCGGCGTGCGCAATTCGTGGCTGACGGTCGAGGTGAATTCGGCCTTGGCCTTGTCCGCAGCCTCGCGCGCGGTGATGTCCCGGATGATCCCGACAAACAGCAACCGGTCCTTGGTGATCAGCTCATTCACCGTCAGTTCCAGCGGAAAGGTCGAGCCGTCGCGGCGCAGGCCAACCTCTTGCCGCCCTGCCCAGGCAATCTTCTTGGTGCCGGCAGTGGTGTAGCGCTCAAGATAGGCCGTGTGCTGGACGCCATGGCTCTTTGGCATCAAGACGCTGACATTCCTGCCGCTAAGTTGGCCGGGGCCATAGCCGAATATCTTTTTGCAGGCCGGGTTCACGCTGACGATCGTGCCCTGGGCATCGATCACGATAATGCCTTCGCCAATGCTGTCGATGGTCGAGCGCATCATCTCTTCATTGTCGCTGAGCTTCGTCGACAGATCGAGGAACGCATTGGCCAGAACGCCGATCTCGTCCTTCCTGTGGGACGGCAACTGTACCGGCGTTTCGGTAGTGCGGGCATCCTTCACGCTTTGGGTCAGTTCGCGCAGCGGCTTCGTCACGATATTCGCCAATCCCGTCGCCGCCAGAATTGCCAGCAATACGAAGACGCCGCCAAGAATCATTCCGAACTTGCCAAGACTGGACACGCCCGCAAGCACCACCTTGCGCGAGGCTTTCAGCCCGATGGTGATGAAGTTCTCGGCGTCAAGATCGTTCACATTGACCCGGACCAGATAGGAAATACTCTTTCCGTCATCAATCGCCAGTTCCGAGCTGGTGTTGGACAGGGCATCCGCCACCAGCTTTGGCACCGGGGCGGAATTGCCGCCACTCAGTTGCAGCCCAATCAGAGAGCCGTCTCCGGAATATTCGAGATAGTCCCCGGCCCGGTTGATGACATAGGCATCGTGACCCGGCGTGGATTCACGAAACGTCCCCACCAGAAGCTTCTCATAGTCGATATTGGCGACCAGAAAGCCCAACAGAGCGTGCCGCGTCGAATAGAGTGGCCAGATCGCGCGCAACATTGCGGTTTTCGGTTCGGTCACCACGCCATTCTCGCGGTTCAGCGTGATGTCGGAAAACGTGATATGGTGTTCGCTGTGTTCCGCGCCCGCGCCATGGTGGCTATACATCGCCACCGCCTTCTTGAAATAGGCCTCGCCACCCTTTTGCTGCAGCGCCCCCTGCTTCACGACCATCAATGTGCCGTTTACGCGGTTCATACGAAGCAGCTCGCGCCCCTGATCCGCGACGGTGATAAGGCGTAGCTGGGTGTATTCGGGCTGAACCGACATGATCGCCCGGAACGAATCCTGCAGCCCGGTGGCGGTGGAGGGGTACAGCGACCCGGCCTGCCCAGTCGCAAGGTCGGCTTCCATCTGCCGCTCGGCCGCCTTGACCGACGCCGAGGCGGCCAGCACGAAAAGATCGCCGCTAAGTTGTGTATAGCGATTCTTGAACCGCGAAGCGATCAGACGGGTTTGCCCGCCAATCTCACGCTTGGCCGCGTCCAGCGACAGTTCTTTGGACTGGTAAATGAACGTGAACGCCATGCCGGCGGTGGCGATCGACACAACGAGGGTCATGACGAGGGCAATCTTCTGGCGGATAGACAATGAAAACATGGAGTTATAATTGGTCCTGAAATTTCACGGGCCAATCTGGGCCAGTTTGAACAGCAATTGTTTCAAGAACGAAATGCCAGGAGACCTGTATTTCAAAGCACGGCGCTAGAATTTCAACCTAGAGGGGTGGCGCTCAATATGCCGAAACAGAAATTGTGGCAAGCCACCTGTTTCGAACTCGGCAATAACACGCCTATGCGACATTTCACCACCATTTTGCTCAGCCGTTCGTGAATGCGCGTCGCCTAATCCATCGGGGCTTTCGCAAGAGGCCGTCGTGGCCGCCCCCACATCACCACCCGCAAAGGAACCCAACAATCAGCTTCCCCCCAAAGTGTCATCATCTACGCCCGCACAGCGTCCGACTTAGACGCGGACATAGCCCAGGCTTTCGGGCATGGCATCCGGCAGTGCCTGAAAGCCATGCCTAATCGCCGGATCGATGCCATCGTCGTCGACACCTGCTTTCTGGCCTACTGGTCTGCGCCACCTGTGGTGCGCCCTATTATGTCACCTGCGGCAATGGGCGTGGCGTCTGCAGCAACCACAATTCGATCCGCAAGCCGAGGATCTAGGCACGGGTCTTTCATCGGCTTCGCCACTCGCTGCTGACGCCAGAACTCACCGCCCGCGACAAAGCCTAGGAATAATCCCGCGCGCCAAAAATAGCCGAGCCAACCCGTACATGGGTCGCCCCCGCCGCAATCGCGGCTTCAAAGTCGGAACTCATCCCCATCGAAAGCTGTTCCAGCCCATTGCGCGCGGCCATCGCAGCCAGCATCGCGAAATGGGGGGCGGGGTCTTCACCCTCGGGCGGAATACACATCAGCCCTTTCACCGGCAGATCCAAGGCCTGTGCCTCCGTTACGAATCGATCCAGATCATCGGGCAGCACACCGGCCTTTTGCGGCTCGCTTCCGGTATTGACCTGCACGAACAGATCGGGCGAGGCCCCGCGCGTCTGCGCCAGCCCGGCCAGCTTTTTCGCCAGCGAGGGCCGATCGAGCGTGTGGATCGCCTCGAACAGCTCAACGGCAATTTTCGCTTTGTTTGTTTGCAACGGGCCGATCATATGCACCGCGCAGCCGGGAAATTCAGCGCGCCAATCGGGCCATTTGCCCTGCGCTTCCTGAACGTAATTCTCGCCAAACAGGCGATGGCCCTCGCGCAGCACCGCTTCAACCCGCTCGGGTGGCTGCACTTTGGACACGGCAATCAACTGCACCGATCCGGGCGCACGTCCGGCGCGGGTCTCGGCGGTTGCGATGCGGTCCTTGATCTGGGCCAGTCCCATTTTGCGCCTCCTTGTTTGCGTGCAGAAAACACGCTTGGCGCACAAAAGAAAAGAGCGGGCACAAGGCCCGCTCTTCCATTCGTTCTATCCGTAAGGATTAGAATGCGAATTTCACACCGAAGTCAGCAACGGTTTCTTTCGCGTAACCTTTTTGGATGCCACCAAGCAGGGTCGCACCGCCGAGGTCGTAGTCAGCGCCGATACCGTAAGCGGTGTCGGTTGCGTTGCCAGCAGCGCTGTTGTTAGCGATGTAGCCGCGCAGGGTGGTTGCACCCATTTTGTAGCTACCGTAGCCAACGATGGTTTCGCCAACAAGTTCGTCCGTGTAGTTCAGGCCGACGTTGACTGCGTCGTTGACTTGGTAAGCAGCACCGATGAAGGCGATGTCAGCGCCGTCAACGCCTTTGGCGTTCCAGGTGCCAGCCGCAGAAACGGTGAGCGGGCCCGAAGCATATGCAACGTACAGCGACGATTCAGCTTTCCGAGCGCCCAGCGACTTGAGGGTCTGGTCGGGGTTGATGTACGACACCATACCGCTGAATGCACCCATCGAGTAGGAAGCCGACACGCCCATGCGGTTGGTGTCGGAGTAAGCACCGGTATTGTAGGCGAAGAAGCCGGACTGGATGTCACCGAAGGACGAGGACACGAGGCCGAGTTCCGAAGCATAAACCAGCGGAGCCGAGTCCATCGCCTGGTTGGCGTTGCCGACTTCCATACGGAAACCGCCGAACGAAGCATACATCATAGCGGCGTTCAGGTCAGACGAGCCAGAAGCACTGTCGTTGTCGTACTGAACGCGAATACGGCCACCGAAGGTCACGCCGCCGTCGGTTTCTTTCGAAGCGTCGATGTTCAAGCGCATACGGCTTTCGACGGTGGTTTCCGCCAAGGTCGGGTCAAACACGCCCGCGGTGGTACGGCCGTCGTTATACTGCAGACCGAAACGGCCGTAGCCCGACAGAGTCACGTCAGCGGACGCGAAGCCAGCCGACAGCACAAGAGCGGTTGTCGCGAAGAGAACCTTTTTCATCGTTTTCCCTCATCTTCTTTTAAAACTAAAGGTAACCCCCAACTCCGGGGAAGTCCGAATTGGGTATGACGCTGTTCTCTCTCCAAGCGCCATGCAATGCAACTCAAAGCGCAGCGCCCAGAGCAAAGCCCCGCAGGATGGTGCAGACTTGTCACAGTCATTTTCGCGCTCTGCATGGCCTTGTTTGACGACAAGACGTGTAGGACCCGGAAAATCCTTGTCGCTCTGAGGGCCATAGGCTAGAGACGAAACAAGAAACTCTAGCGAGCCGACAGGAACAGCGCCTCATGATCAGCAGACGTCTTTTGCACATCACCGCAGCTCTTGGCCTTAGCCTCGCACTCTCTGCTTGCGGCGGCACCTCTAGTGGCAAGCTTTTTTCGGCAAGCCCGGAAGACGCCGCAAAGGCGAAACAGCCCACGAACGAGGCCAACGCGCGCAAGCAGACCAAGATTTGGGACCTCTTTAATGGCGGCGGCGACCCGAACATCACCGTCGAGGTAAACAAATACCTTTGGCAGGCGTCGCTGGACGTGCTTGATTTCCTACCCATCCAAGAGGTCGATCCGTTCTCGGGCGTGATCGTGACGGGATATGGCACGCCTCCGGGCGGCGGTCGTGCGTATAAGGCGACTGTTTATGTGACCGATCCGGCGCTGGATGCGCGTTCGTTGAAAGTGTCGCTGCGCACGCGCAGCGGTCCGGTTTCGGCTGATACGCAACGCGCGGTCGAAGACGCGATCCTGACGCGCGCCCGCCAACTGCGGATTCGTGATTCGAAGCTGTAACCGGGGGCCCTAACCACCCGCACGCATTTTCCGCCCCGCCCGAGCCTGTCTCTGGCGGGGTTATTTCTGCGCGCATGTCAGCGGTGGCTGGACCTTGCCCCCGCGCGCGGTGTAGCAAGCCTGCGCAGAATATGACCGATGAGGGCCTAGATATGTCGCGCTACGAACCAAGCCAAAGCGAAGCCAAATGGCAAAAAGCCTGGGACGCAGCGCAGCTATTCGCCGCGCGTCACGATCCGGCCCGTCCGAAATACTACGTGCTCGAGATGTTCCCCTACCCCTCGGGGCGCATCCATATGGGCCATGTGCGCAATTACACGATGGGCGATGTGGTCGCACGCTATAAGATGGCGCAGGGATTTTCGGTGCTGCATCCGATGGGCTGGGATGCCTTCGGAATGCCCGCTGAAAACGCCGCGATGGAACGCGGCGGCCACCCCAAGGACTGGACCTATTCCAATATCGCCGACATGAAGGACCAGATGCGCCCGCTTGGCTTCTCGCTGGACTGGACGCGCGAATTTGCGACCTGTGACCCGGACTATTACGGCCAGCAACAGGCGATGTTCATCGACATGCTCGCTGCGGGTCTGGTCTATCGCAAGAATGCGGTGGTGAACTGGGACCCGGTCGACATGACTGTGCTGGCCAATGAGCAGGTGATCGACGGCAAGGGCTGGCGGTCCGGCGCGGCGGTCGAGCGGCGCGAACTGACGCAGTGGTTCTTCAAGATTTCGGATTACTCTGAAGAATTGCTGGATGCGCTCGACGGGCTCAAGGATTGGCCCGAAAAGGTGCGCCTGATGCAGGCCAACTGGATCGGCAAATCGCGCGGTCTGCAATTCGCGTTCTCGACCAAGGGCGCGCCCGACGGGTTCGAATCGCTCGAGGTCTACACCACACGCCCCGACACTCTGCTGGGTGCAAGTTTCGCTGCGATCTCACCCGATCACCCGCTCGCCAAGCATCTGGAACGCCACAATCCCGAAATCGCGGCGTTTGTCGCGAAATGCCGCGCTGGTGGCACCACCGAAGAGGCCATCGAAACCGCTGAAAAGCTGGGGATGGACACTGGCATCCGCGTGCGTCACCCGCTTAACACCGAGGTCGAGCTGCCCGTCTGGATCGCGAATTTCATTCTGATGGATTACGGCACCGGCGCGATTTTCGGCTGCCCGGCCCATGATGCGCGCGATTTTGAATTCGCGACGAAATACGAATTGCCCATCGTGCCGGTGTTCGAGCCGCTTGAGGGCAACTACCCCGCTGCCGAATTCGTGCCGCTGAAATCCGAGAAGGTCCGCTACATCGCGGGCTTCGCGGGTGACGAGGTTCAGACCGGCGAAGACGGTGTGGCCAGCGCCATCGCATTCTGTGAGGAAAACGGCATCGGCCAGGGCGTGACCAAGTTCCGCCTGCGCGATTGGGGGCTGTCGCGCCAGCGCTATTGGGGCTGCCCGATCCCGGTCGTGCATTGTGCGGCGTGCGGCGTCGTGCCCGAGAAGAAAGAGAACTTGCCCGTCGAATTGCCCTACGATCAGGACGGCGCGCCGATCGATTTCTCGATTCCCGGCAACCCGCTGGATCGTCACCCGAGCTGGCGTGACTGCGCCTGCCCGAAATGCGGCGCACCCGCGCAACGCGAAACTGACACGATGGATACCTTCGTCGATTCGTCGTGGTACTACGCGCGCTTCACCTCGCCCCATGCCGCCACGCCGACCGATCTGACTGAGGCCGCCTATTGGATGAATGTCGATCAATATATCGGCGGCATCGAGCACGCGATCCTGCACCTGCTCTATTCGCGCTTTTTCGCGCGCGCGATGGCGAAAACCGGGCATCTGCCCGCGCAAGCAATCGAGCCGTTCAACGCCCTGTTCACGCAGGGCATGGTCACGCATGAGATCTATCAGACGCGCGACGCCAAGAACCGCCCGGTCTATCACCTCCCCGAAGAGGTCGAGGACGGCAAGCTGAAGGCCACCGGCGAGACCGTCGAAATCATCCCCTCGGCGAAAATGTCGAAATCCAAGAAGAACGTCGTCGATCCGATGAATATCATCGCCGCGTTCGGCGCCGATACCGCGCGATTCTTCGTGATGTCAGACAGTCCGCCAGAACGCGACGTGGAATGGACGGCAGCCGGGGCTGAGGCCACGTCGAAATTCCTCAACCGCCTGCATCGAATCGCCGATGAGATCGCCACCTCGGCAGCGCCTGCCGATACGGCCGAGGATCTGGCGCTGTTGAAAGCCGCCAACAAAACGGTGGACGAGATCACCCGCTCGATCGAAGGATTCACTTTCAACAAGGCGGTGGCGTCGCTTTACGCGCTGACCAACACCCTGTCCAAGTCGAAAGCCGGAGCCGAAACCAAGCAGGCTGCAATGAAGCTGATGGCGCAGTTGATGGCACCTATGGTGCCCCATCTGGCCGAGGATATCTGGCAAATGCTGGGCGGTGAGGGATTCGTGAGTGGCGCGCGCTGGCCGGTGGCCGACCCTGCGCTGCTGGTCGAAGACAGCGTCACGCTGCCCATTCAGGTCAATGGCAAGCGGCGCTCGGAACTGACCGTGCCGGTGGACATGCCAAAGGAAGAGGTTGAAAAGCTGGCGCTGGCCGACGAACATGTCGTCAAGGCGCTGGCAGGAGGTCAGCCCAAGAAACTCATCGTCGTGCCGGGGCGCATCGTCAATGTGGTCATCTAACCGAAGAACCTTCTTGCTCACCGGCGGCGCGCTGGGGTTGAGCGCGTGCGGCTTCACCCCGGCCTATGGCCCCCAAGGTGGCGCGGCCAAGCTGCTGAACGGCGTGTCTCCTGATGCGCCCGACAGCCCGGATGCGTTTGAACTGGTGACACATCTGCAAGCACGCCTCGGCCCAGCCAATCCGGCGCGCTATCGCCTTGGCTATAGGATCGAGACCAGTGCTGCGGGCCAGGGGATATCACCCGATAACGCCACCACGCGCTATCAACTCACCGGCACGGTCGATTACACGCTGCGCGATGCCGCCAGCGATGCGGTGTTGCTGACGGGACGAGTGAATTCCTTCACCTCATGGTCGGCAACTGGCACCATTGTTGCCACGCAATCCGCCGAGCAAGACGCCCATCGCCGCCTGATGCGCATTCTCGGCGATCAGATCGTGACGCGGTTGCTGGCGCAAGCGTCGAGCCTGCCGCAATGAAACTGGCCGGGGCTGCCGCAGCGCGCTATTTCGCCAAGCCCGACCCCGACCGCACCGGCCTGCTGATCTATGGCGGGGATGCAATGCGCGTGGCCCTGCGTCGCCAAGAGGTGATCGCCGCCCTGATCGGCCCGCAAGGCGAAGAAGAAATGCGCCTGACCCGAATTGCGGGGGCCGATCTGCGCAAATCCCCCTCGCTGCTGTTGGATGCGATCAAAGAGGTCGGGTTCTTCCCCGGCCTGCGCGTCGCCTTTCTCGAAGATGCCACCGAAACCGTGACCGACGCGATCACGACGGCGCTGTCGGAATGGCGCGAAGGCGATGCGCGCATCGTCGTCACCGCCGGATCGCTTACCGCAAAATCGAAGCTGCGCAAGGCGTTTGAGGGCCATTCCAGCGCCTATGCGGTCGGCATTTACGACGACCCGCCCTCGCGCGAAGAGATCGAGGATATCCTGCGCCGCGCGGGGCTGCGCGATATCAGCGCCGAGGCGATGACCGATCTGTTGGCTTTGTCGCGCGCGCTCGATCCCGGTGATTTCCGCCAGACGGTAGAGAAGATTTCGCTGTATAAATATGGCGACGAAGCCGCGCTGAGTCCCGCCGATGTCGCCGCCTGTGCGCCCTCGTCGGTCGAGGCAGGCGTCGATGATGTGCTCGAAATCGTGGCTGACGGGCGCGCGCCCGAACTTGGCCCGGTGATGCAGCGGCTCGAGAGTCAGGGTGTGCAGCCGGTGCTGCTGACGATCATGGCGCTGCGCCATTTTCGCGCGCTGCATGCGGCGGCCTCGGACCCGGCCGGGCCCGGTTCGGGAATTGCGCGCATCCGCCCGCCCATCTTTGGGCCACGCCGCGACAAGATGCAGCGTCAGGCGCAGAGCTGGGGCATGTTCAAACTGGAAACCGCGCTCAAGGATCTGGTCGAGGCCGATCTGACCCTGCGCTCGGCGTCGCGGGCACCGCAAATGGCGGTGATCGAACGCACGCTGATGCGGCTGGCCATGCTGGCACGGCGATGAAAACGGCACTGGTCATTGGCGGCGGCCCGGCGGGCATGATGGCGGCCGAGGAATTGGCGCGCGCAGGCGCCGATGTAACGCTGATCGAGGCAAAACCCACCCTTGCGCGCAAATTCCTGATGGCGGGGAAATCGGGGTTGAACCTAACCAAACAGGAGCCGCTCGAAACATTCCTATCGCACTATTCACACCCGCAAATCGCTGCAATCACCCGCCCCTTCGGGCCCGATCAAGTGCAGGAATTTGCGCGCGATCTCGGGATCGATCTATTCGCGGGTTCAACAGGGCGCGTCTTTCCAAGTGGCATGAAGGCCTCGCCATTACTGCGCGCTTGGATTGCGCGACTCACCGGGCTTGGTGTTTCGATCCGCACGCGTTGGCGCTGGCAAGGGTTTGATGGCGCGGCGCTCGTCTTTGACACGCCTGAGGGCCGCAAGACCTTACACCCCGATACCACGGTGCTGACGCTTGGCGGCGCCAGTTGGCCGCGCCTTGGGTCGGATGCGGCTTGGGTGGCGTGGCTGGCGGGCAAAGGGGTTGCGATCACGCCCTTCCAACCCGCCAATATGGGCTTTCACATCGACTGGTCCGATCATATGCACGCCCATCTCGGCCAGCCCGTCAAAGGCGCTGCCTTGATCATACCGACTGGTCGCTCTCGCGGCGAATTTGTCCTGTCTAAACGCGGCATCGAAGGTGGCGGCATCTATCAGATCGCAGCGCAATTGCGCGCGGGCGCGCCGCTGCAGCTCGACCTCGCGCCAGATATCGACATCGACACCCTCACCCAGCGACTCTGCTCAATCTCGCCCAAACAAAGCCTGTCCAACCGCCTGCGCCGCGGGGCCAAACTTGACCCGGTCAAACTGGCGCTCGCGATGGAATGGGGCCGCCCCTTGCCAACCGATCCCCAGAGATTGGCCGCAAGGATCAAATCGCTGCCCGTGCCGCTTGGCCCGCCACGCCCGCTATCCGAGGCGATCTCCAGCGCTGGCGGCATCGCGTGGGACAGCCTCAGCGATGATCTTGAACTCACCACTTTGCCCGGCGTTTTCGCTGCCGGAGAGATGCTGGATTGGGAGGCCCCGACCGGAGGCTATCTGCTCACCGCGTGTCTGGCCTCCGGACGCCACGCCGGACGCGCCGCGGCGCGCCGCCTTATGTCTTCCCCTGATTGAAATATCCCGGGGTGAATGGCCGCAGGCCAGAGGGGCAGCGCCCCTTTAGCCGTCGCGTTTCGCCACAGCGCGCTGATAGGCGGGACGTGCACGCATCCGGGCGTGATACGCGCTCAAGCGATGCTCGGTGATCGGAAATTTCGACAGCAACGCCCAATCCAGACAATGCGCCAGAATGATATCAGGCACCGTCATCTCGTCTCCCATCACGAAATCGCCCTCGCCCATCCGATGCATCAGCGTGTGCTGCGAGCGTTCAAATTCCCAACGCAGGCTGTTCTTGATGCCAGACAGCCGCAGCTCTTCAGGAAGCACGAAACTGTGGCGCGCCGCGGTCCAGAGACTGGCGTCAAACTCATCAAGCAAAAATTGCGTCAGGCTGTCTTGCCGCGCCCGCTCCAGTGAGCCCGCTTTATGTGTCAGCTTGCCATGCGCATCCGCCAGATAGGTGATAATCGCCGTGGAATCGGTAATTGGCGTGCCATCCACCACCAGCACTGGCACCTTGCCCGCCGGATTAAAGGCCACCACATCGCTTGAACGCGGCTCAGCGCGCACATGTTCATAGTCCAGCCCCAACTCTTCGAGCGTCCATAAAACGCGCAACGTGCGTGAGCCCACCGTGCCGATCACCGTATACATGCCGCCCCCCTATTGCGCCCCCATCATTGGCCATATTGGGACACGGCTGAGACGAAGGTGCAAGCCATCCGCGCGATTGTGATGATGCACAGGCGGGAAAAGGACTCAGCCCTCTTGTTCCAGCAGCGCACGCAGCCCCGCGCGATAGTCGCGATAGCGCAGGGCAACGCCCAGATCGCGCTTGATCTTGTCGTTTCGCACCCGCTTGCTTTCGCCATAGAAACTGCGCGCCATCGGCGACAAGTCTGCCGTGTCAAAATCGACGGCGGGCGGCTGAGGCAAGCCCAGCAATTCCGCAGCGTAGCTGATCACGTCTTCCGGTGGGGCCGGATCATCGTCGCAGACGTTATAAACTCCCCCCGGATCGGGCCGGTCGATCGACGCCAAAAGCACTTGCGCGATATCCGCGACATGGATGCGCGAGAAGACCTGCCCCGGCTTGATGATCCGACGCGCGCTCCCTTGGCGCAACTTTTCAAATGGCCCGCGACCGGGGCCGTAAATCCCGGCAAGGCGAAAGATATGCAGCGGCAGACGATGGGAGGCTCCAAGCGCGCCCCACGCAGCCTCGGCCTCGACACGCGCCTGCCCGCGTTGGGTGGCGGGGGTCAGTGGCGTAGCCTCATCCACCCAGCCGCCCGCGTGATCGCCGTATACGCCAATCGTCGAGAGATAGCCGACCCAGTCAAGCTGCGGCGCGGCCTGCGCGAGTTGCGCACCCGCAGCCGCCAGCACCGGGTCGCCCTCGGGACCGGGGGCCACGGAACTCAGCACATGGCTGACCCCCTCAAGCGGTAGATCGCCGCCTTCCCAGATCATCGGCTCGATCCCTTGCGCGCGCAGGCGTTCCGCCTTGTCTGCCGAGCGCGTTGTACCGATCACCCGCCAACCGCGCGCCAACAACAGCGGCGCTAGCGCTTGGGCACTATAGCCGTGTCCGATGGAAAGAAGCGTGGGCATTTCCGCCCCCCTTTGCCGAACTGTCATCTGACCTAGGTAGAGCCTGCGTGAACGCATCACAACGTCTCTTGAACCTTCGCGCGGTCAATGACAGGCTGGGACATGGAACTTAGCAACAAAATCAAATCCTGGCCCGAGGCTGCTGCGCGCTTGATTGCCGTAGCCGCCGGGCGTGAGCCTGCCGACCTTGTGATCAGGGGTGGCAAATGGGTGAATGTGCATTCGCGTGAGGTGCTTGAAGGCTACGATATTGCCGTAGCCGAGGGGCGCTTTGCCGCCATTGCGCCCGATCTGTCTTCTGCAATCGGCCCCGACACCGAGGTCATCGAGGCCAATGGGCGCTACATGGTGCCGGGCCTGTGCGATGCGCATATGCATATTGAATCTGGCATGCTGACACCGGCGGAATTTGCCGCCGCTGTGATCCCGCATGGCACGACAAGCATGTTCACCGACCCCCATGAGATCGCCAATGTGCTGGGCCTTGAGGGCGTCAAGATGATGCATGACGAGGCGCTGATGCAGCCCGTCAACATCTTCACCCAGATGCCGTCCTGCGCGCCCTCGGCACCGGGGCTTGAGACGACCGGCTTTGAAATCACCCCCGAGGATGTATCGGCTGCGATGCAATGGCCGGGCATCGTGGGCCTCGGTGAGATGATGAATTTCCCCGGCGTGGTTGCGGGCGACCCCAAGATGCTGGCCGAGATTGCGGCGACGCAGAATTCGGGCAAGACGGTGGGCGGGCACTACGCCTCGCCCGATCTGGGGGCCGCGTTTCGCGCCTATGTGGCGGGTGGTCCAGCGGATGATCACGAAGGCACCTGCGAGGCCGACGCGATTGCGCGGGTGCGTCAGGGGATGCGCTCGATGATGCGGCTGGGCTCGGCTTGGTATGACGTGGAAACGCAGATTACCGCGGTCACCGAAAAGGGCCTCGATCCGCGCAATTTCATTCTGTGCACCGATGATTGCCATTCCGGCACGCTGGTGCATGACGGGCATATGAACCGGGTGTTTCGCCATGCCGTGACCTGCGGGGCCGAACCGCTGGTCGCGCTGCAAATGTGCACGATCAACACCGCCACCCATTTCGGGCTAGAGCGCGAGTTGGGGAGCATCACGCCGGGTCGGCGCGCCGATCTGATCCTGACCTCGGATCTGGCCACTCTGCCAGTCGAGCACGTGATCGCGCGTGGCCGCACGGTCGCAAAAGACGGCAAATTGCTGGTAGAATGCCCGCACTTCGCGTGGCCCGAAAGCGCGCGCAATACCGTGCATCTGGGCAAGACACTGACAGCAGAAGACTTCGCAATCGCCGCGCCCGAAGGGGCCAACACGGTCACTGCCCGCGTGATCGGGGTCGTTGAAAATCAGGCCCCAACCAAGGCGCTCACGGCGGAACTGGATGTGACGGACGGTCTGGCCCAGCCCGACACCGCCAAAGACATTGCCCAGATCGCCCTCGTCGAGCGTCACCAAGGCACCGGCGGCGTGACCAACGGGTTTGTCTCGGGCTTTGGCTACAAGGGCCGCATGGCGATAGGGTCTACCGTTGCCCATGACAGCCACCACATGATCGTGGTGGGCACCGACCGCGAGATGATGGCCGCCTGTGCCAATGCTTTGGGCGAGATGGGCGGTGGCATTTCGGTCTGGAAAGACGGGGCCGAGATCGCCACCGTGCCGCTGCCTATCGCCGGGCTGATGTCGGATGATCCCGCCGCGACCGTGGCCGAACGTGCCGGAAAAATGGTGCAGGCAATGGCCGATTGCGGCTGCACCCTGAACAACGCTTACATGCAGCATTCGCTACTCGCGCTTGTCGTCATCCCTGAAATTCGGATTTCGGATCTGGGGCTGGTCGACGTGACGCGCTTTGAACTGACGGAATTATTCAAATGAACGAACCTCTCACGACCCTGACCCCGGACGCGCGCGATCCGGAACGTTTCACCGATGCCGAGGCCGCCGTGGCGCGCCTTGAGGAACTGTATGAACAGGCCACCAGTTTTTTGCTGGAGAAATTCAACGACACGTTGGAATCTAAACGCGCAACAGCACGGTTTCGCGCCTTTTACCCTGAGGTGCGCATCACCGTGCCCTCGCATATCAAGGGTGACAACCGGATGAGCTTTGGCCATGTGCCAGTGCCGGGGACTTATACGGCCACGCTGACGCGGCCCGATCTGTTTCGCAATTATCTGACGCAGCAACTGGGCTTGCTGATGCGCAATCACGGCGTGCCGGTGCAAGTTGGTCCCTCGGATACGCCGATGCCGGTGCATTTCGCCGTCGCCGCGCATCCGGATGTGACCGTGCCCCAAGAAGGCGTACTGGATTTCAGCCTGCGCGATGTGTTCGACGTGCCCGATCTGGCCTCGATGAACGACGATATTGTCAACGGTACCGCCGGGCCGAACCCGGATGGGTCAGGCCATCTGGCCCCTTTCACCGCCCAGCGCGTGGATTATTCGTTGGCGCGTCTGTCGCATTACACCGCGACTGCCGCCGAGCATTTCCAAAACCATGTTCTGTTCACCAACTACCAATTCTACGTCGATGAATTCGAAGATGTGGCGCGCCGGATGCTGGCGGATCCGCATTCGGGCTATTCCAGCTTTGTTGCGCCCGGCAATCAGGAAATCTTTGATCCGCAAGAGCAAATTCCCGGCCTCGCGAAACTGCCGCAAATGCCGACCTACCACCTCAAGCGGCCGGATGGGCAAGGCATCACGCTGGTCAATATCGGGGTTGGTCCGTCGAACGCGAAAACCGCGACCGATCATATCGCCGTTCTGCGCCCGCATGCCTGGCTGATGGTCGGGCATTGCGCGGGGCTGCGCAACTCGCAATCCTTGGGCGATTTCGTGCTGGCTCATGCCTATCTGCGCGAGGATCATGTGCTTGATGACGACTTACCGGTCTGGGTGCCGATCCCGGCCTTGGCCGAAATTCAGATTGCCCTGCAAGAGGCCGTGGCCGAAGTCACCGATCTGGACGGGTTTGAGCTTAAACGGATCATGCGCACGGGCACGGTCGCGACAATCGACAACCGCAACTGGGAGCTGCGCGACCAATCCGGTCCGGTGCATCGGCTTAGCCAGTCACGCGCCGTCGCGCTGGATATGGAAAGCGCAACGATCGCTGCAAACGGATTTCGCTTTCGCGTTCCCTACGGCACATTGCTCTGTGTTTCCGACAAACCGCTGCATGGCGAGTTGAAGCTGCCGGGCATGGCGACCGAGTTTTATCGCTCGCAAGTGTCCAACCACCTGTTGATCGGCATCCGCGCGATGGAGAAGCTGCGCGAAATGCCGTTGGAGCGCATTCACAGCCGGAAATTGCGCAGTTTCGAGGAAACAGCCTTCCTGTGACGCAGGAAAATCCATGAAATAAGGCGAAAAGGTCTTGCCTTGCTCAATAAAAACGTGTCGAACATTGCCGACCAACCGCGTGATGCGGACGAAATTGACCCCGGCCAAGCGGGGCGAAGAGAGGATTAAATATGTCGAAACCGATGACCAAGACACAGCTTGTGGCTGCACTCGCCGAAGCAATGGACGCCGACAAGAAAACCGCCTCGGCCGCGCTGGACGCGATGACCGACGTGATCACCAAAGAAGTCGCTGCAGGCGGTGCCGTGACCCTTCCGGGCATTGGCAAAGTTTACTGCCGCGAGCGTCCCGAGCGTATGGTGCGCAACCCCGCTACCGGTGAGCAGATGCAAAAGCCCGCCGACAAGCAAGTCAAGGTTACCGTGGCCAAAGCGCTTAAAGACAGCGTCAACGCCTGATCCCCTCTCGCTTAACGAGGGACACACGACAGACAGGGCCGCTAGCGCAATGACGCAGGCGGCCCTTTTCATTGCCGACATTACGCTTTGGGGGACGTATGGATCTGCGCTCTATCGGAATGGGGTTGGCCTTTGCCCTGATGTGGTCGTCGGCCTTTACATCGACCCACATTATCGTAGCTCAGGCACCGCCCCTTGCCTCGCTGTCTTTCCGCTTTCTGATCTCCGGTGTGCTGGGCATCGTGCTAGCCCTTGCGCTGGGACAAAGCTGGCGGCTGAACCGGGCACAATGGCGCGCCACAATCCTGTTCGGGATCTGCCAGAATGCGCTGTATCTGGGCTTTAACTGGGTCGCGATGACAACGGTTGCGGCCTCGGTTGCGGCGATCATCGCCTCGACCATGCCGCTGATCGTGGGCGCATTGGGCTGGATTGTGTTTCGCGAGCGCCTCTCTCCTTTGGGGCTGATCGGGCTGATCGCAGGGTTTGCGGGCGTTGCGATCATCATGGGCGCGCGGTTGCAAGGCGGAGTGGACCCCTATGGCTTGATGCTGTGTGTTTTTGGCGCGCTTGCACTTGCGGTGGCCACACTCACCGTACGCGGAGCGAGTTCCGGCGGGGGCGGCGTGTTGATGGTTGTGGGATTGCAGATGCTCATCGGGGCAGCGGTGCTGGCCGTGGTCTCGGGGCTGACCGAGGCGATTGCGGTAGATGTCACACCCAAGCTTGCCACCGCATTTATCTACACGGTCCTGGTGCCGGGGCTCGCCGCGACCTGGATCTGGTTTCAATTGGTCGGGCGGATCGGCGCGGTGCGCGCAGCGACGTTCCACTTCCTCACGCCAGTCTTTGGCGTAGCGATTGCGGCGGTCGTTCTGGGCGATCCGCTGGATTGGCATGATGCGCTGGGGGTTGCGGTGATTGCGGGGGGCATTCTGGCCGTACAGCTGTCCAAGCAAAAGGTCGTGCGATGAACGGCTGGGGTGAATTCTTTCTGGCGGGATTTGCCTTTCTCGCCTCGCACGCGATCCCGTCGATGCCGCGCCTCAAGGGCGTGTTGGTTGCGACCCTTGGTGCGCGCGGCTGGACGATTGCGTTTTCCACACTCTCGACCGTGCTGCTGTTTTGGCTGATCTTTGCCGCCGGGCGCGCGCCCTATGTCGAGCTATGGTCGCAAGACAGTTGGGCGCGTTGGCTGGTCAATATCGCGATGCCTTTGGCGATTGTGCTGGGTAGCTACGGGGTGGGCGCGCCCAATCCCTTCGCCTTTGAAGGGCGCGCCAGTGGGTTCGACCCGACCCGTCCGGGCATCGCAGGGCTGACCCGCCAACCGCTGCTATGGGCGATCCTGTTGTGGGCAAGCGCGCATCTGATTGCCAATGGCGATCTGGCACATGTTATTCTGTTCGGAGCGTTTGCGCTGTTCACCGGCGCTGGGATTCGCGCGCTTGAGGCGCGCAAGCGCCGTGTCTGGGGCGCAGCGGACTGGCAAAGGCTGAGCGCGCACACAGCCCTGATCCCCTTTGCCGCGCTACTGTGCGGGCGTTGGCGGCCAAAAGCCCTGCCCTCGCCGCTGCGCTTGATCGTGGCGGTAGGCGTGTGGGGCGCGCTCTATTCCCTACACGCCCCCGTCATCGGTGTCAGCCCGCAGCCCTAGCGCAGGGTCTGCAACAGCTCCAGCGTGGCATAGCCATCGGGCGCAAGCCCATTGGCCTTCTGATAGGCCACGATTGCCTTGGCCGTGTTCGGCCCGATCTTGCCATCGGTGCCATCGGTATCATAGCCCGCCGCCGTCAGCCGTTCCTGCAGCTCGATCTTCTGCGGCGCGCTCAGCGGCTTGCCGGTGCGCGGCCAGTCCCGCACGAACGGCCCCTTGCCCTTGATACGATCCGCCAGATGCCCGACCCCGATCACATAGCTATCGGCGGCATTGTAGCGCGAGATTGCCCGGAAATTCCCGAAGATCATGAAGGCAGGTCCCTTCGCCCCCGCAGGCACAAGGATCGAGGCGGGGCCGTAATTCGCAATCGACCCGCCCGTCGCCGAGCGCACACCCAGTGCCGCCCATTGCGCGGGCGACTTCTTGGTGCCCTTGCCGGTCAGGCTGTAATTGAAGCCCGCAGGCAAGGCGACCTCGACCCCCCAAGGCTGCCCCTTCGACCAACCCGAGCGCGCCAGATACGCCGCCGTCGAGGCCAGCGCATCGGTCGGATCATTCGACCAGATGTCGCGCTTGCCGTCGCCGGTGAAATCGACCGCATAGGCCTCATATGAGGTCGGGATGAACTGCGTATGGCCCATCGCGCCCGCCCATGATCCGGTCATGTGGCGTTCATCGACATCGCCCGACTGGATGATCTTGAGCGCGGCAATCAACTGCTTGGCAAAGAATTCGCCGCGCCGCCCGTCATAGGCCAGCGTCGCCAGTGCGGGGATGATTGCGGTGGTGCCGCGATGCGCGCCATAGCGGCTTTCCATGCCCCAAATCGCAACGACAACCTCTTTGTCGACGCCGTATTTCTTTTCGATCGCGTTCAGCTGTGGGCCATATTGGCGCAGCATCTGCTGGCCGGTCGCCACCCGTTCGGGCGAAACCGCGCTATCGAGATAATCCCAGATGGATTTGGTGAATTCCGATTGATAACGGTCGCGCTCGATCACCTTGGGATTATAGCGCACATCCGCCATCGCGCGGGTCCACGTCGCGTCGCTGATACCATTGGCCATCGCGCGCGATTTGAACCCCCGAAGCCACGCCTCAAAACGCGCCTCGGTCGCAGGATCGGCGGCGGGGATCGCATCAGCCACCGGGGTTGCCCCCTTCGCCATCGGGCGCGGCGAAGATTCGGGGGGACCGGCACAGGCGGCCAGCCCGGAAAATGCCACGAAACTCAGAGGGATAAGATAGGAAAGGTTTGCCATGTTCTGCCCGAATGTTTGCCATTTCGAAACAGTCTAACAGGCGCAGGGCGCGTTTCAACGGAACTCGGTGCCGCGGGCGGTTTATTGCAGAGGCTTCTTGTCGTCGCCGTAATAAGGCGTCATCTGCGCGACGATCACCGAGTTTTCCGCCAATGCGCGACCCATCAACTCGCGTTCCTCATCGGGGATTTCATGGCCCTGCTCTTCGCGCTCGGCAATCGTGCCGTAGCCCGTCACATCCAGCGGCGCCAGCTCGGCCTGCTTGAGGATCGCCACGGTTTCGCGCACCGCCTCGGCCTCATCAACGCCGCTGGCATAGCACAGCAAGCCCGCCCCCGAGGCCCCTTTGGGCAAGCCATCATTAGGCGCGCGGCCGACCTCGACCAGCAGGGTAAAAACCTGCTGGCGCGAGGGTTTCTTGGCGGGTTTTTCGGGCTGTTCGCTCATCAGTCACGCAACAGTTCATTGATGCCGGTTTTCGAGCGCGTCTTGGCATCGACGCGCTTCACGATCACTGCGCAATACAGGTTGATCCCGTTTTTCGACGGCATCGTGCCCGACACAACCACCGAATAGGGCGGCACTTCGCCGTAGGTCACATTGCCGGTTTCGCGATCCACGATCTTGGTCGACTGGCCGATATAAACGCCCATGCCCAGCACCGAGCCTTCGCGGATGATGCAGCCTTCGACCACTTCGGAACGCGCGCCGATAAAGCAGTTATCCTCGATGATCGTGGGGCCAGCCTGCATCGGCTCCAAGACGCCGCCAATGCCGACGCCGCCCGAGAGGTGCACGTTCTTGCCGATCTGCGCGCAAGACCCGACCGTCACCCAAGTATCGACCATCGTGCCGGTATCAACATAGGCGCCGAGATTGACGAAAGACGGCATCAGCACCGCGCCCGGCGCGATATAGGCCGAGCGGCGCACAATACAGTTGGGAACGGCGCGGAAACCGGCCGCTTTCCATTCGTTATCGCCCCAGCCTTCGAATTTGCTGTCGACCTTGTCATACCAGCTGCTGCCTTGCGGACCGCCCGGCTGCATTTCCATATCCTTCAGGCGAAAGCCCAGCAGAACCGCCTTTTTCGCCCATTGATTGACATGCCAATTGCCGTCAGCCTGCTTTTCAGCCACGCGCAACGCGCCGCGATCCAGCGCATTCAGCGTGTCCTCGATCGCCTCACGCGTCTCGCCCTTGGTGGCGGGCGTGATCGTGTCGCGGGCTTCCCATGCAGCTTCGATGGCGGTTTCCAGCGCGGCGTTGGACATGTCGGTCTTCCTCTTTCAGGTGGCCTTTATCGAGATCAGGCTATAGTTGGTCAAAGCCCAACGCGCAATGAGCAGGACATCCATGAAAGACGATCGCCGCCACCCGTTCCGCGACAGTCAGGAAGACGCCGCCACCGCCAACCGCATCCCGGATACGCCGCAAACGCGCGCGCCCGCCTATCGTCTTGCCTTCACCGACACCGATTTCATGATGCGCGAAGAACTGCGCCCGGTGCGTCTGCAGTTGGAGTTGCTCAAGCCCGAACTGATCATGGATGAACGCGGGATTGAATCAACCATCGTGATGTTTGGCGGCGCGCGCATTCCCGCGCCTGAAAACAAGGACAGCGCCAAAACGCCCTATCTGGCGGAACTGACGCGCTATTACGACGAGGCACGGAAATTCGCATATGAAATGACCGAACGCTCGATGCAAGATTATGGCCGCCAGAACGTGATCTGCACCGGTGGCGGCCCCGGCGTGATGGAGGCGGGCAATCGCGGCGCGCATGAGGCGGGCGGACAGTCCATCGGGTTGAATATCGTGCTACCGCATGAACAGGCGCCCAATGCCTATGTCACGCCCGACCTGGCGTTCAACTTCCACTACTTCGCGATCCGCAAGATGCATTTCCTGATGCGCGCCAAGGCCGTTTGCGTCTTTCCCGGCGGGTTTGGCACGCTTGATGAGATGTTCGAGGCGCTGACGCTGATCCAGACGAAGCGGATGGCAAAGATCCCGTTCATCCTGTTTGGGTGCGAATTCTGGCGCGAGATCATCAACTGGGATCGGTTGAAAGAGGCGGGCACGATCTCGCCCGAAGACCTTGATCTGGTGAGCTTTGTCGAAACCGCCGCCGAGGCCGCGGCGGTGATCGACGGCTGGGATTACGAGGCCTGCTAGGCCTTGGCCTCGGCGCTGACCTCGGGCAGTTGCGCGCGCGCGGCGACATGCGCACGCGCCGCCGCCACGAGGGCACGAAACAACGCGCGCTGCCTGCGCGCATAGGTCAGATATTCGGGGTGCCATTGCACGCCCAGCGCAAAGGGCTCCTCGATCCGCTCGACCGCCTGCACCATGCCCGACGTGTCGCGCGCAGCCACGCGCAAGCCATCGCCCAGTAGGTTCACCGCCTGACTGTGCAGCGCATTGACGCGCATCGGCGCGGTTCCCGCCAGCGCCGCCAACCGCGTGTCAGGGCTGATACGAATGTCCTTCTTGGGTAGAATCGTAGAGTGTTTGCGCGCACCGAAATGCCCGTAGGCATCTTGATAGAGATCGCCCCCCAGCGCCACGTTGAGCATCTGGGCCCCGCGACAAATCCCCAAAACCGGCTTGCCCTGCGCCATCGCCTCGTCAATCAGACAGCGCTCCAGATCGTCGCGCGCTGGATCCAGAACCGCGCTGGCGACCAACTCGCCGCCGTAAAGTTCAGGGGAAATATCATCGCCGCCGCCCACGATAATGCCGTCAACGCATGTCACTTGCACGGGCTTTCCCGCTTGCCAACGCACGGACCGCCCGCCGGCCAGCCACACGCCCAGCGCAAGGAACGGATAGACCCGCCAGCCAGTGCGGCGCGAGGTCGAGATGCCGATCAATGGCCTCATAATAGCCCCGCGCCATGCAAAACTGTGTCGCACCGCGCGACCCATTTGTCGCCCAGCAGCGTCAGCCCCTCTTTTGCCGCCAACCACTCGCGGCACAGATCAGACAACAATGTGGTATCTGCGGCGATCGCCTCGACGCGCCACCAGCGCCGCCACTCGGTATCAAGGGACCAATCCGCATCGTCGATCCGGCAGTCGGGCAGACGAAAATGAAACGCTGGACGCGGAGACACTGTGCCGCCCTTGCCCTCCTCGGGCGCGATCAGATCGGGGCGCAGATGGGTAAAGATCGGCAGCATATCAAGGCCGTGATTGCGTGACAGCGTGGCCGCGCGATAGGTTCGGATTACGGCCTCTAAGCTGGCATTCGGGCCAAGCCGCGCCAGTTCGGCGATGAGTTTCTTCGGATAGGGCGCGGTGAAGGGCAGCAACTCGCGGGTGCGCTCAATCGGGTGCAGCTCGCGCATCCATTCCTCGATCAAGGCATAGGCCAGAAGCGGGCGCACGATGTCACGATCTTGCGCGCTCGCAATGGCGGGGTTCAGATGCAATCCAAACCCAAACAGCAGCGATTGTCCCGTTCCCTTCGCCCCTTCTCTGCGCAGCAATGCTATGAAATCAGAGAGTTGTAACATGCCCTCGCGGCCCAAAGGTTCGGTCACAATCTCGACCGGAATCACCTCGCGCCCGATCTTGAGGCCAATCTCTTTGAACGCGCTATCGGCCTCTTTGCGCAGAAAGATGTCGAGATAGATCTGCAATCTCCCAATCGCACTCTGCGCGACTTCCCAGTCATTGCCAGAGGTTCGTCGGGCTGTGCCGCCCAGATTCTGGGCGGCCAATTGCGCGATTTGCTTCTCGGTCAGACCGGCCAGTTCAATCTCGACACCGATGCGGCGTGGCGTTCCATCGGCCGTATCGGGCTGCGGCAACGGGGCGATAGCCTCACGCGTCATGATCTCTCCAGTCTATTGTCCCTTTGGGGGACAATGCAGCGAGAGGACGCTAAGTTCCCTTACAGTCCGGCCTCCGCCGCGATCTCGGCGCGGCTTTTGCGCGACCGCTCGGTTGCCGATTTCAACTGACCACAGGCAGCCATGATATCTTCACCGCGCGGGGTGCGGATCGGGCTGGCGTAACCGGCTTTGTAGATGATGTCGGCAAAGCTTTCGATGCGCTGCCAATCAGAGCGCTCATAAGGCGCGCCGGGCCATTCGTTGAACGGGATCAAGTTGATCTTGGCAGGAATGCCCTTGATCAGCTTGACCAGACGGCGCGCATCCTCGTCGCTGTCATTCACGCCCTTGAGCATGACATATTCGAACGTGATCCGTTCGGAATTGGACAGCCGCGGGTACTCGCGCAGGGTGTTCAGCAGTGTCTCGATGTTCCAACGCTTGTTGATCGGCACCAAGCGGTCGCGCACCTCATCGGTGGTCGCGTGGAAAGATACCGCCAGCAGACAGCCGATTTCCTCGGCCGTCTTCGCGATTTCGGGTACCACACCTGACGTGGACAGCGTGATGCGGCGGCGCGACAGCGTCAGCCCCTCATTGTCCATCACGACCTGCATCGCATCGCGCACATTGTCGAAATTATACAGCGGTTCGCCCATGCCCATCAGCACGACATTCGAGACCAGCCGCGTCTCATTCTTGGGGCTGTTCTTTTCGGGCCACTCGCCCAGATCGTCGCGCGCCACCATGACCTGACCGACGATCTCGCCCGCCGTGAGGTTGCGCACCAGTTTTTGCGTGCCGGTGTGACAGAACGAACAGGTCAGCGTGCAGCCAACCTGACTGGAAATACACAAGGTGCCGCGCGTCTCTTCGGGGATGTAGACGGCTTCTACCTCATGCCCGCCGGCGATGCGCAGCAGATATTTGCGCGTGCCATCTTCGGAAACCTGCTTTGTCACGATCTCGGGCAAGGTGATTTCAAACTGCTCAGCCAGCATTGCACGATAGTCTTTTGCGAGGTTGGTCATCGCCGCGAAATCGCGCACGCCCCAATGATAAATCCATTGCCAGACCTGCCCCACACGCATTTTCGCCTGCTTCTCGGGGGTGCCCGCTGCGATCAAAGCTTCGCTCATCTGCGCGCGAGTCAGGCCGACAAGATTGATCTTGCCGCCCTCGGGCAGTTTGCGCGGGATCGTATGCACGTCTTGCGTAATCGGTGCGTTGGGCTGGGTCATGGCGCATTTCCTTGGAATCAAGGGCTTCATATAGGGGATTCACCCCAGCGCGTGTAGGGAAAAACCAAAAAATAACGCCCCGACCAGCGGCCAGGGCGCCTAATGCAAAATCGCCGCACTTATTTGCAGCGCGTCGCAGCCTCTTCAGTGGCCGCGGTAAAGCCCATCAACGAGAAGTTATCCTGGGTCTGAGTGCCCCGGCCCGAATGGCCTGTCAGGGTCACATCGCTCCCCGATTTGAGGGCAGCGATCACCTTGGCATCCTCATCGGGAGAACCAGCCCAGGCACCTTCGCCATCCGTGAAGAGTGTGAACTTCTGCCCGCCCACGTCCAGTTCGACAGTTGAGCCCGATGCAAAGGGATAGCCGCCTCGGAACGACACTTCCGGCGCCTTGCCCGGTCGGTAGGTCACGAACAACAAGATGTCGCCGCGCCGCACCTGCACAACTTTGCCATCCTTGGTATTGACCGTTTTCTTCGGCTTGGACACGCCCCAACATTCCTTGGGATTGTCGTCGACGAAGACACTCCAGTCAGTCGCCGCGGCGACACGGTTGGTGCTTTCTTGCGCGACCGCGCTATGCGCCACCCCAAACGTGAGCCCAATTACGGTCACGACCCGCAGACACATATTTTTCATGCTTACAGCCTCCAGCTGCCGTTTGCCTCTACATCGCCCGGGCTGATCACCCTTTTCTTGCTGGCGGATGCGTTTTCCACTCGATAACACCTGTTTAACCGATAAATGCCTAGAGGGAAAACCCCTGGTTGGCGAGAAATCGCCCATTAGATTAGGAGCATGACCATGACTGCAGCACCAATGATCGAATTTTGGCGTGGTGGGATACTGGAATCCGTTCACGCGGGCCATGCCGTGGTCTTCGGACCTGATGGAATTGAAGAGGCGTGGGGCGATCCGGAAGCGGTAATTTTCCCGCGCTCTTCGGTGAAAATGATTCAGGCGTTACCTTTGGTCGAAAGCGGGGCGGCGGATGCAGCCGGATTGAGCGAACGCCAGCTGGCCTTTGCCTGCGCCAGTCATTCCGGCGCGGCCTTGCATCGCGATGCCGCCGCCGAGTGGTTGGCAGGCTTGGGCATGCATGAGGAAGACTTGCGCTGCGGCACGCATATGCCGTGGGACACGGCCGAAAAAACGCGGCTGGTCTGTTCCCATGAGGCCCCTTGTCAGCTGCACAATAATTGTTCGGGCAAGCATGTTGGCTTTCTCACGCTGAACCGACATTTGCGCGGCGGCTCGGAATATGTCGAAGTGACCCACCCGCTTCAGCAGATAATCAAGACCACTTTTGAAGAGGTGACCGATGTGACCTCTCCCGGTTTCGGGATTGACGGTTGTTCTGCGCCGAATTTCGCAACCACGGTGACTGGTCTGGCGCGCGCAATGCAATTCTTCGCGGCCGCCAACCCCGAGGGTTCAACACGCGAGCGCGCCGCCGCCCGGCTGACACAAGCGATGGCGACCTTTCCTGAAATGGTTGCCAATGACGGGCGCGCCTGCACCGAATTGATGCGCGCAATGGGGAGCAGAGTGGCCGTGAAAACGGGGGCCGAAGCTGTCTATATCGCAATCCTGCCAGAGCAAAAGCGTGGCATTGCCCTCAAGATCATGGATGGCGCCACCCGCGCTTCGGAAGCTGCGATTACAGCGCTTCTGATCCGCCAAGGCGTGCTGGATCGCAACCACCCAACGGTAGAGACCTGGCTTACGGGAATTCAGAAAAACTGGCGTGGGATCGTGACTGGCGAGATTCGACTTGCTCCGGGATTTGGCTGATCGTTACAGCAGCAGCGACAAGCTTCCGCTCGAGGCGTTTTGCAGCAAAGTTAGCGCGGCTTCGCCTGAGCTGATTGAACCACTCGTGCTAAGTTGCGAACGTAGCAAAAAGTCGCGCGTCAGCTTTTCTAGCTTTTCGCCATCGCTGAACTGCGCCGGGTCACTCGAGCCAAAAAGCTGATCTGCCTTTGCCGCATACATCTTCACCTGCGCATCGACATCAAGCGAGCCAACGCTCCTAGGCAGGCCAAGTGCTGTTTGAAACACCGTGCTCATCGTTGACGACCCGATAATAGAATACCATTTCGTGGTCTCAGTATTCGTTTTAGCCGCCAACGCGGGCAGGTCGCGCTGCAAGGCTAACGCAAGACGCATATCATTGTCGCTATTGCCAACGGCAATTTCGAACTGGCGTGTCTCATATTGACCCAAGATTTCGTCAGGAAAATTCGAGAGAACCGTGCGTGGCGTGGTGTAATCACCAAATCCGAAGGCCTGCGTCAAAGCAAAGTAACGCTTGTCAGAGAGTTTATTCGCAAGCGCGTCGCCATCCAGAGAGCCCTCATCAAGCACCTTGCGAATGAAAAATTTGTTGTCGATATCATCGTCAAGACCGAACGCGCCCAGCGCGACAGATAAGAGCCGGCGATCGCCCACCAGCTCTTCTGCTGTTTTGATAGAGCCGATCTTTTCGCGGAAATAATCCTCGTTGCGCTGGATTTCGCTTGAGGCAGAAAACGCCGCCTGCTGCTTCTCCATCGTGCGATTGAGAAAACTCCACCCGGCAAAGCCGCTGAAAGGTACGATCGGCTGATAGCTCATTGCGGATGTGCGGCTAGAAGCCGCGCCTCCCGAGGCAACAGGCTGCGCAGAAATTTCAGCGCCTGATAGGGCTGCCCGTCAAGCACTGCGTGACTGGCCGAGTTCAACTGCGCCCGGCTATCATGATCCGTCAGCACCTGGCTGAGTTGTTCGATCCCACGCAGAAGCTGCATCTTGGCGTCCTCCGGGTCGGCATCGCCCGACAGCACGAGCTGCGCAATATAACACACGCGGCGCACCGGGGTGTTGACCTCTTCGGGGTGAATCGCATCACGCAGCCGCAGGATATGTGCGTTGGGCGTCATGATCGCAAGGCGCGAGCGTCGCTCGCCATTCTCGATCACGGCACCATTGATCAGCACACGCTCTTTCGGTGCAAGTTTCAGAACAAGGCCGCTCATGCTGCGCCTCCTTCTTGGCGCAAACCGCGCATGATTGCGGTATTGATGTCAATCAGAACATCAACCGAGGCATCGCCGGAAAGAACCTTGCGGCTATGCACTTGCGTGAACTCATTGAGATAAAAAAGTCGCGCGCGCAGGTCGCTAGGCAATCTATTGCCAGGGTCAGCAACATCCGAGGCGAGCACCGTCCACAGCTTGCGGTTGTCATAAACCGCCGCGGCCAGAGCAGGAAACTGCGCCTTGCTGGCATCGGAGGCCTGTTTCAAGCGCCGTGTGATACGCGCAAAAAGTTCGAATTCGGTGCCACGCGCGGTGCGGACAGGTTGTCCGGGATTGGCGTAGGCCGTTTTGGCCAGAGTCGTAGCGAACACGGGAAATCCTTCCTGTGACTGGATACATCAGATCGCGGCTTTTCCGCGGTGAAAGGGGGCGCCAGTTTCGGCGCCCCCCTATGTCATCAGCGGAACAGCGACAGGATGTTCTGTGGCTGCTGGTTCGCAATCGATAGCGCCTGAATACCCAGCTGTTGCTGGGTCTGCAGGGCTTGCAGACGGGCCGATGCCTCTTCCATATCCGCATCGACAAGCGCGCCGATCCCCGATTTCATCGAATCCGACAGGTTGGAAATGAAGCTGGACTGGGTTTGAATGCGCCCCTCAGCAGAACCAAAAGCTGAGGCGGCATCAATCGACTTGCCGATCAGCGTTTCAATATTGCTCAGGGCTGCGGTCGCACCAGCGTCCGAAGTCACGTCGATATTGGCCAGCGTTCCCAAACCACCAGAGGCAGCATCGGTGCCTGCGGTCCCGCCACTCGTGGCACGCAGACCGACATCGATATCTGTACCCGAGTTGTTGGTGATCGTGATTTGATTGTCAGTCGCCCCAAGCACAGCAGTGTAGCTGCCATCAGTAGCCGCTTCGAAGAAGGAGTTGATCTGATTCAGCAAATTCTTAGCAACATCGGCCGTACCATCGGAATCCCCGGCAACGTATTGGAAGGTACGAGATCCGTTGGCGGTACTGCCATCTGCTGTCTTGATGTCCAGACCGTCGAGAGCCATCTCATAACCGATGCCTGCAGCGACTTGGCCAACGGTGACAGTCGCGGTGCCACCGCTTGCCGTAACCGTTGCCGGCGCTGTCAGCGCGCTGGCTGCCGCGGTTTGGGTCGTACCAGCGCCCGAAATGTAATCCGGTGCAGCGGCTGCCAGATCTCCCGCACCAAAGTTCTGCGCCGTGACCGGCGTGGTCACCGACAGGTTTTGACGCCCGATGTTGATCGTGCTGGCGTTTACGTTCCCGCTCGAGTCGCGATCAAGCGACGAAAGGACGTTCATCGAATCACTGCTCGTCCCGTCGATCAGGTTCAGGCCGTTGAACTGAGCCGCACCGACAACCGATTTAATTTGATCGGTCAGCGCTTGGATATCGGTTTGAATCTTGGTGCGATCGACGTTCTCTTCTTGGGCCGCGACGATCTTGCCCTTCATTTGGGTCAAAAGGTCGGTCACGGTTTCCGACGCCTGACGCGCAACGGCAACCGTCGATTCGCCGAGTGCCAAGCTGTCAGAGATCCCCGAAAAGCCCTTCACATCAGATTCCATGACCTTGGAAATCGCCCAAACAGCGGCGTTGTCTTTGGCCGAGGAAATCGATTTACCGGTCGAGATTTCCGATTGGGTCATCGCCAGACCCGAGTTGATGCCTTTGAGAGTCTGCAGCGCGACCATTGCGCTGGTATTCGTCAGAATGCTGGACATGTCATATTCCTAATTTTTTGGCGCTTTACGCCAGATTTTCTAAGCCGTTCTTTGAAACGGCGCTCATGTCATTCTGACCGTTGCGCTGCGTTTTATTGCGACGCGCCATCACATTTGATGCAGGTCCTAGATTGCACAGCTTGCCCTAATGAAATGCTAAGGCCGGCGCTGTGGCCGGCCCAAATTCATGAGAGTTTTCTTTAATGCTTAATGGCTTATACACGATGTTCGAGAGAGCCGTCGCCACGTCGGATCGGTTTGACCTGGCCGGATTTATCATAGGCATTGAACCCTTTAGACGCACTCAAGATTGCATTGAGGCGGCGCTGAGCAGCCCGCACGCCCTCAAGCGCGGCAGCAAGCAGGCGTTGGTTGTCAGCCGCGATGACGCGCAGCTCGTCCAGTCGCGCCGGGCTCGACCCCGCCAGATCGGCAATCAGAGCCTCTTTCCGATCCGCGATCTCGATGAGCGCCGAAAAATCACCGGCACGAATCGCATCCCGTTCAAGGCGCAGCAAATCAATCAGCGCCGTCGTTTTGTCCTCTTCAGTTTGAGCCATTCTTGGCCTCCCGCGCTTTCATTGCCTCAAAGATCGTCTCGGCCAGTCCAATTCCGCCAGCTTCAGCCATAAGCTGTGACTGCTCTTGCCGCAAAAACGAGGAAAATTGCTCTTCGCCGACACCGCCACTGAACGCCCCTTCAGTGTCACCAAGACCCGCGTGTTTGAGCATCTCTGCCAAGAAGTTCGCCTCAAGCTTGACCGCCGCCTCTCGCATCTCCGCCTCATGCTGTGTCGGCGGGGCGGGTTGGGGCGGGGCGGGTTGCGTGATTGGTTGTGTCGGGGTCATGGATCCCTCCAATTGATGCGAATTTTTCTGACTGTGCCATGGCGAGGTAAAGAATCGGTAACTCTCTGCTGACATGCTGGACAAGCCACAGACAGAAAGTCTTGAAACCATGATTCCAATTGCCACGACTGACCCGCTCGCCCAGAAATCTTCAGCCTCCGGCCGCGCTGGCGGCGCTGCATGGATGCAAACAGATCCGCTTGGAGCGCAGTTTTCTCTCGACTTTGGGCTTCGCACGCAAAAAGCGGTGGCTACAGATGTGGCGACGCGCACAGCGCTGCAAGGATCGGGCAGCGTCTTGACCGACGCGACCTTGAAGGACGCACTTAGCGTCGATGTAGGTGCAACGCAGAATCTCACGACAAAGACACCGCCGAGTAATGTTCAAATTGGGCCCGAGATTGCGAATTTTGCAACCCATCTTCCTGCGGTCGAAACTCTCTCGGATCAAGTCATTGCGCCAACCCAAATAGTCCAGGGCACGCCGAATCTTGCGTCACTGCAGGCGGCAAATGATGGCGCAATCATGCAAGCGGACCCGGCCTCGTCCGCTCAACAGAAACCGTCAGAACATGACTCGATGTCCTCAGATATCGCCTTTCAACCTGTGTCGGACACAGTTGCTGCTTGGCCTCCTACAGCTACAAACATGCCCAGCAGAGACTCCTCGGCTGCCCCCGTGTTGACCACACAAACCGCATCTCCAGAGGACAAATTATCGGCGCAATCAAATCAGATCGCGCAAGATACCGCGGAAACGTTGCAGCCGATCCGACACAGTCTTGATGACTCCACAGTGCGCAGTCGCCAAAGTATCGCACCAAATACAAACGCCTCAGATCGGCCCCTAAAAGAGGATGCACTGCCGGTATCCGAAAAACCCTCTCGGGGCAAAAATCAGTCTGCCAATAGTACCCGTTTCGAACAAAACGCGGCGTTGCATGCGACAGACCACGTTCGACAAAAACTCGACACTGTGCAGTCGACCAAAGTCACGACTTCTTTGCAGGCTGGCCCGACTGGTTCCGCATCAACGGACACATCGTTGTACGCTGTGACGGCGCTAGGTCAGACTTTCCAAGCACTGGCAAACGCAGCTAGCGCACCGCTCGCGCATGTCGAAAACACGCAAAACAGCCAAATACCTGCTCCCGCCAGACAGCACCAAGTCGATGTCCTGCCTTTACAAGCCGATGCCAAAGCTTTGGGGCAATCGGTTCAAATCACGCCCAATGTCAGGCCGATGCACCAGCCTGTAGAATACATAGGTGATAGCGGCACCGCTGAAACGGCAACTCTTCAGCCGGAGTTAAAGGGCGATATCACTATTCAAAAAGAAAACAGCAAGTCTGAAGATTTCGCCGCACGCGGCCCCGCTTTTCCGAAGCCGGAATCGGTCGCCATAGCCGGCGGACCGCAAGCCGCCTCTCTCGTGAACGACAAAACCAAATCTTCCGATCACACCGCGTCCGATCTCACATCTCTCTCGTCGCATGACGGTGAAACAGCACGAAAAGTGGCAACACCCACACAACCTATTCCGATAGCGGCGCAGCCGACGGCTCCTGCCGCGACCATAAACCCGGCTCACGTTCAACAAATGCAAGCAATAGAGCAAGACACTGACGCAGCGTTAGACCCAACTGGGGATGTGTCAGTCGACACAGCGGGCGCGACCCAAGGCAGCTCCTCCGTGCGCGGCGAGGCAACCGGACACACCGCGACTGCGACGCCGAACATGGCCCAATCGGTCAGCCGCCAGGTCGCGATTGCCGTTGCACAGATGCCCGATCAACCTGTGGAAATCGCGCTTTCCCCCGAAGAACTGGGACGTGTTCGACTGGTTCTGCATGCGTCCGAGCACGGCATGGTGGTAAGCGTGCAAGCTGAGCGTCCCGAAACCCTTGATCTGATGCGCCGCAATATCGGCATGCTCGCTGCGGATATGCGCGATTTGGGCTATAGTGAGCTAAACTTTACCTTCAGCGATCATCCCCAGCAGCAGTCTCGCCACCCCGAGCCGGAGGCCAGCGCAGAGATGATTAGCGGGCGCGGAAATCGCAACACCGACGCACCCGCCACCGTTCGCCCCCCCCCAATGCCCCCTCTTGCCGAAAATGCCTCTGGGCTTGATCTGCGCATCTAGGAGAAAGCCATGACAACCATTTCCCCCGTCACCACATCGACCACCACAACGGCAGCGCAGTCGAGCACAAGTTCGAAGACGGAAATCAGTGCAGATTTCCAGACATTTCTGACGATGCTCACAGCGCAAATGCAAAACCAAGATCCGCTGAACCCGGTCGACAGCACCGATTACGCGACCCAGTTGGCGACGTTCTCGGGGGTCGAGCAACAGGTAAAAACCAACGATTTGCTGCAAAACCTTGCCGCACAAATGGGAGCTTCCGGGATATCGGAGCTTGCGGGATGGGTCGGGATGGAAGCGCGCGCCGAAGCGCCCGCCTGGTTTGACGGCAGCACGCCCGTGACGCTTGCGCCAACCCCTGTTCGCGGCGCAGATCAGACGGTGTTAGTGGTCAGCGATGCCAGCGGGACCACCGTCGCGCGCGAGGCGATTGCCCCGACCAATGAACAGGTCTCATGGACCGGGAATGATGGCTCTGGCGGCATCCTGCCCGAGGGGGTCTATTCCTTCAGCCTCGAAAGCTATAACAGCGGCACGCTGATTGGCACGAATACGGTGGAAACCTACGGCCACATCACCGAGGCGCAAGGCGGAACAGATGGCACGCAGCTGATCCTGAAAGGCGGTACAGTCATTTCAACCAGCGACGTCAAGGCCTTGCGCGAAGGCTAAAGCAGCTCGCCCAGAATCACACCGATCACCACAAGCACCACAGCAGCCGCCCCCAACAGAACATAGGGCCAACGGCGGGGTGCGAGCGGTACAAAGGTCGGTTCGTTTTGCCTGCGGATCGCCGTTTTGATCAGATCGGGGAGTTCGGGCCCAAACCGCGCCAAGACATGCACCGTTCGACGCAGATCGCGCAGCGCCGCGCGCGGGCCAAGACTTTCGCGAATGTATTTCTCGACCACGGGCTGGGCCACGTCCCACATATTGATGCTCGGATGGAGTGAACGCGCCACCCCCTCGACCACGACCATGGTGCGCTGCAACAAGATCAACTCGGTGCGGGTCTGCATTCCAAAACGTTCCGTCACCTCGAACAGATAAGCCAGCAGGCGCGCCATCGAGATATGCCCCGCATCCATGCCAAAGATCGGCTCACCAACGGCGCGCAGCGCCAACGCAAATTCCTCGACATCTTGATCAGCCGAAACATAACCCGCCTCGAAATGGACCTCGGCCACACGACGATAATCGCGCTGGATAAAGCCCATCAGAATTTCGGCATATACCCGGCGGGTATATTCATCGATCTGTCCCATGATTCCGAAATCATAGGCCAGCACGTCGCCATTCGCCGCAACCTTGAGATTGCCGTGATGCATATCGGCGTGGAAATACCCGTCGCGCAACGCATGGCTGAGAAACAGTTGCAACACCCGTTCGCCCAGCGCCTGCACGTCATGTCCTGCGGCAACCAACCCGGCCCGATCGCCCATCGGCAGCCCCTCGGCCCAGTCCAGCACCATCACGCGCTTGGCCGAAAGATGCCAAATCGGCTGGGGTACCTTGAACCCGGCATCGCCCTTGGTATTGGCCCCGAATTGCGACGCCGCCGACGCCTCCAGCCGTAAATCCAGCTCTCCAGAGACAACCGATTCGAAGTGTTTGACAACCTCAGTGGGCCGCAGACGACGTGACGCGGGAGAGAGGAACTCAATCATCCCCGCGACAAAATGAAACGCGTCAATATCGCGGCTGAACGCCCGCTCAATCCCCGGCCGCAAGACTTTGACCGCAACTTTTTCCCCCGTATCGGCGCGCCGCGCGGCATGGACTTGCGCGATCGAGGCGGCTGCAACGGGTTCTGAAAACTCCATGAACAGCTCATCCGCCGAGGCGCCCAACTCTTGGGCAATCATACGCTTGGCAATCGCACTGTCGAAGGCGGGCAATTTGTCTTGAAGAACACGCAGTTGGTCGGCCAACTCCTCGCCCACAACATCGGGGCGCGTCGAAAGAATTTGGCCGAACTTGATATAGGCGGGGCCCAGTGCGGTGATCGCCCGCGTCACCGGCGGCAAGGCCTCATCGCCCTTGTAGCCCAGCCACGCAAAAGGCCAACTGATCGCATATGCCAAGGCGCGCAGCCGCGGCGGCGCATCCATCGCCTCAAGCGCCTGATGCATCGCCCGCGAGCGCACAAAGGTCGCACCGGTGCGGATCAGACGCCAAATGTTATGCGGTCCGCGCATTCAGAGCTTCCAGCCAGAATGCAGCGCCGCGATTCCAAGCGAGAGGTTGCGATAGCTGACATTGCCGAAGCCAGCGGCGCGGATCATCGTCGCAAAGCTTTGCTGATCGGGGAACTTGCGGATCGATTCGACCAGATATTGATAGCTGTCACAATCCCCGGCCACCATTTCACCCATCTTGGGAATGATATTGAACGAATAGAGATCATATGCCTTTTGCATCATATCATTCGGGATCTGGCTGAATTCCAACACCATCAACCGCCCACCGGGGCGCAGCACGCGATAGGCCTCGGACAGGGCATCGGCGATGCGGGTCACATTCCGAATGCCAAACGAGATCGTGTAGACATCAAAGCTTTTATCCGCAAAGGGCAGCGCCATCGCATCGCCCACCACCCAATCAAGGCTGTCGGCCATGCTCTCGGCCTCGGCGCGTTTGCGCCCTTCGATCAGCATCGGCTCGGTCATGTCGCACACGGTCGCATGCGCCTGTCCCGCGCGCTTGAGAAAGCGAAACGCCACATCCCCCGTGCCGCCGGCAACATCCAGCAGCCGCTGACCGGGGCGCGGCGCAAGCCAATCCATCATCGCGTCTTTCCAGACACGGTGAATGCCCATACTCATCAGGTCGTTCATGATGTCATACTTCGAGGCAACGCGAGAGAACACGCCATGGACCATCCCGGCCTTAGCGTCTTCATTCACGGTCTGATAGCCGAAATGCGTGGTCTTGGAACTGTCTGCAGTCATGGTTATCGCCTTCAGGACCTTGCCGATCGAAAATTCTCCCCCTTCTTATAGGGGCCGATCCGGCCATTACAATGCGACAGGAGAGATCAATGCCCGAACTGCCCGAGGTCGAGACGGTACGACGCGGCCTTGCCCCGGCGATGGAAGGAGTGCGCATCGCGCGGGCACAGGTGAACCGCCCCGATCTGCGCTGGCCCCTGCCCGAACGCATGGCAGAACGCCTGACGGGCACGAAGGTCGAGCGGCTGCGGCGACGCTCTAAATATATCCTTGCTGACCTGGATAGCGGGGAAAGCCTGCTGATTCATCTGGGTATGTCAGGGCGGATGATGGTGTCGGGCGTGATGCTGGGAGAGTTTCATCTCGACCACCCCGCGCCGCTGAAACACGATCATGTGGTGTTGCATATGGAAGGTGGCGCGCGCGTGACCTTTAACGATGCGCGTCGGTTTGGCGCGATGGATCTGGTGCGCACCGATCGCGAGGCGGCGCATTGGTTGCTGGCAGGGCTTGGCCCCGAACCCTTCGGCAATGATTTTCACGAAGATTATCTGATTGAGGCGCTCAAACGCCGGGCCACACCGATCAAATCCGCGCTTCTGGATCAGCATGTCGTCGCGGGCCTTGGCAATATCTATGTCTGCGAGGTGCTCCATCGCGCGAAAATTGACCCGCGTCGCCAAGCCAAACGGATTGCCACGAAACGCATCGCCAGTCTCGTGCCGATCATTCGCGAGGTGCTGTCCGAGGCGATCGCGGCAGGCGGATCGAGCCTGCGCGATCATCGTCAAGCCGACGGCGAATTGGGATATTTTCAACACAGTTTTCACGTCTATGACCGCGAAGACGCGCCCTGCACCGCCTGTGGCACAACGATCCGGCGCATAGTACAAGCAGGGCGTTCCACGTTTTTCTGCCCGACATGCCAAAAGTGACGCAGCGCACAGGGCGGAACAAGGTGCTTGATCTGCCCTTCTCACCTGATAGGACTCCCGTTCAAAGTTAAGGAAAGGCAAGACCGCATGGCCTACCAGACCCTGATCGTCGAGATCGAGGATTATATCGCCCTGATCCGACTCAATCGCCCCGACGCTCTTAATGCGCTCAACGCTCAATTGCTGGGCGAGTTGGTCGATGCGCTGAAATCGGCGGATGAAAATGACAAAGTGCGTTGCATCGTCATCACCGGTTCGGAAAAGGCGTTTGCCGCCGGTGCCGACATTAAAGAGATGTCGGAGAAGAGCTTTGTGGACATGTTCACAACAGACTACTTCGGCCCCGAAGCCGAGGCGATCACGCGCACCCGCAAACCCATCATCGCAGCAGTGTCGGGCTATGCGCTTGGCGGTGGGTGCGAATTGGCACTGATGTGCGATTTCATCATCTGTTCGGAAAGCGCAAAATTCGGCCAGCCCGAAATCAACCTTGGCGTCATCGCCGGGATCGGCGGCACGCAGCGCCTGACCCGTTTCGTGGGCAAGGCGAAGGCGATGGACATGCACCTGACCGGACGGTTCATGGATGCGACCGAGGCCGAGCGCTCGGGGCTGGTCAGCCGCGTTGTGCCCAATGCCAAGCTGATTCCCGAAGCGATGGCCGCCGCGAAAAAGATTTCCGAGAAATCCATGCTCGCCGCCGCCGCGGCGAAAGAAGCCGTGAACCGGTCGTATGAAACGACGCTGCGCGAGGGCATTTTGTTTGAGCGGCGCTTGTTCCACGGGCTGTTTGCGACCGAGGACCAAAAAGAGGGCATGGCGGCCTTCCTCGAAAAGCGCGAGCCGCAATTTCGCGACAAATAAACGAGTCGCTTGTGGTGCGATTGCAGTTGCAGACGGGGCTTCGGCCCCGTTTCGCATTTGAGGGCTTTTCTTTGCGCCCCTTTTACCGTAGAGACGCCGCTTACATGCGCGTGGAGCCCGCTCAGGCTAGAATCAACTAGGTTCGCTGGAACCCGGGCTGTCGTGCAATTTTGATATTTGAACAGACCCGGAAAGTGGGAAGACACCATGGCAAACACGCCCCAGTCCAAGAAACGCGCCCGTCAGAACGAGCGTCGTCAAGACATCAACAAAGCGCGTCGTTCGCGCATTCGCACCTACCTGCGCAAAGTCGAAGAAGCGATCGCTTCGGGCGATCAGGATGCAGCAACCACTGCGTTGCGTGCCGCTCAGCCTGAATTGATGCGTGGCGTGACCAAGGGCGTTGTTCATAAGAACACCGCTGCACGCAAAATGTCGCGTCTGGCCTCGCGCGTGAAGGCGCTCTCGGCTTAAGCGTTTCAAAAGCAAATAAAATGAAAAGAAATTGGGCGCCCATTCGGCGCCTTTTTTCATTTTTATAGCCTTTTCAAAACCTTATCATAAAAGTGTTGCCATTTTGCGCAGCCCCATCAGATTCGTTTTTGAAATTCCGCAGTCAAGTGAAAAGGTCAGTTGCCTGCGCGCTAACCGAATTGCTAGTTTCACGAAGCGATTCACGTCGCCTTGGGGGACATAACGAATTTTTCTACTAGCGAGGACGGCTATAAGTCTGCCGTTTTAAACAAATTAGCGCCGCAACCTCGCTTTGGGAAAATCCGATTCCGATTCTATAGGGCACCTGCCCTTGGCTTCGGCAGTTAATGCTGCAACCGACCTTTGTCGGGCGGCGGTCTGTGTCCCATTGCTGTGCGCGAAACGGCTGCCAACCGTTTCGACCGCGACAGACCCAAGGCGTCTTTCGTCGCAACTTGATGTATGAATTCGATGGGCGGGAAAATGACGGACGAAACCTGGGGGCAGGTCTGCAATCAGCTTCAGAAAGCTGTCGGACAAAATAACTACACAACGTGGATTGCACCGTTGGAGCCCGTTGGGCTGTCCGATGGCATCGCGTCGTTTCACGCACCAACCAAATTCATGCGGGACTGGGTGTCGCGCAATTTCGCCGAACCGATTCTGCGCGAACTGCGTCATGCCGGTGTGATCGTCGAGCGTATCGAAATTCTGGTGCTCAAGCATCGCCCCGCCAATGCGGCACCGGCACCGACGCACGCCTCTGCACCGCCAGCCCGCAAAATCGTTAGCAATCTGGATGCCCCCCTGCCCAGCGCTCCGCTTGATGGGCGTTTCACTTTTGACAGTTTCGTCGTCGGCAAACCGAACGAGCTGGCCCATGCTGCGGCCAAACGCGTTGCCGAAGGTGGCCCGGTCAGCTTCAACCCGCTGTTCCTGTATGGCGGCGTTGGTTTGGGCAAAACCCACCTGATGCACGCGATTGCCCATGACCTGCGCCAGCAACGCCCCGATCTGCGCGTCCTTTATCTTTCGGCCGAGCAGTTCATGTATCGCTTCGTGCAAGCGCTGCGCGACAAGCAGATCATGGACTTCAAAGAAATGTTCCGCTCGATCGACGTGCTTATGGTCGATGACGTGCAATTCATTGCAGGCAAAGAAAGCACGCAAGAAGAATTTTTCCATACGTTCAATGCCTTGGTAGATCAGGGCAAACAGATCGTGATTTCGGCAGATCGTGCCCCCGGCGAGATCAAGGACCTTGAGGAGCGGATCAAGTCGCGCCTGTCCTGCGGCCTTGTCGTTGATCTCCACCCGACCGATTACGAACTGCGCCTTGGCATCTTGCAGACCAAGACCGAAAATTACCGCACAGAATATCCGGGGCTGCAAATCGCGCCCGGCGTGCTCGAATTCCTTGCGCATCGCATCACCTCGAACGTGCGCATTCTCGAAGGGGCCCTCACACGGCTATTCGCCTATGCCTCGTTGATCGGGCGCGAAATTACGCTGGATCTGGCGCAAGAGTGCCTGAAAGATCAGCTGCGCCAATCCGAGCGCAAAGTCACCGTCGAAGAAATCCTGCGTAAGGTGGCCGAGCACTATAATGTGCGCCTGTCCGATCTGGTCGGACCGAAACGCATGCGCGCCATTGCGCGTCCCCGTCAGGTTGCGATGTTCTTGTCGAAATCGCTGACCACGCGGTCGCTGCCCGATATCGGGCGTCGCTTTGGCGGTCGGGATCACACCACGATCATGCACGGGATTCGCAAAATCGAAGAACTGCGTGCGTCTGATTCGCAACTTGCCGAAGATATCGACATGCTGCGCCGCCTTCTGGAAAGCTGAAACGGCCACCCGGGCTTGACGCTTGGTGCAAAGCAACCGAATGTCTCGGAAAATCTATTGTGCCGGCGCGGTAAGGTGATACGTTGCCTGCCCCGGACACTCATGAGGGATCGATATGAAATTCAGCATTGAACGCGCTGTGCTTCTCAAAGCCGTTTCGCAGGCCCAGTCAGTGGTTGAACGCCGCAACACGATCCCGATCTTGGCAAATGTGCTGATCGAGGCCGAGGGCGACACCGTGCAGTTCCGCGCCACCGATCTGGATATCGAGGTGGTGGACAAAGCGCCCGCCAAGGTCGAACAGGCTGGCGCGACGACCGTTTCGGCGCTGATGCTGCATGAAATCGTACGCAAATTGCCCGATGGCGCGCTGGTCGCGATTGCCGATGATCCCGCAGCCGGGCGGTTGAGCGTGCAAGCCGGGCGCTCTAGCTTCAACCTTGCCACGCTGCCCAAAGAAGATTTTCCGGTCATGGCAAGCTCGGAATACACGGCCAATTTCACGGCCAAGGCGGGCGTGCTCAAGCGCTTGTTTGATAAGTCGAAATTTGCCATCTCCACCGAAGAGACCCGTTATTACCTCAACGGCGTTTACATGCATGTCGCGACGGGCGAGGATGGCCAGGTGCTGCGCTGCGTGGCGACAGATGGGCACCGTCTGGCGCGCATCGACGCCGCCCTGCCCGATCACGCATCCGACATGCCCGGCGTCATCGTGCCGCGCAAGACGGTAAACGAAATGCGCAAGTTGCTGGATGACGACGATCAGGAAATCGCGGTCTCGGTGTCTGAAACCAAAGTGCGTTTCGCAACGCCTGCGATCACGCTGACCTCAAAGGTTATCGACGGCACCTTCCCCGATTACACGCGCGTCATTCCGGTGGGCAACACCCGCCAGCTGGAAGTGGATGCCAAAGAATTCGCCAAAGCCGTGGATCGCGTGGCGACGGTGTCTTCGGAACGCTCGCGCGCGGTCAAGCTGACGCTTGAGGCGGATAAGCTGGTTCTTTCGGTCAATGCGCCGGATGCGGGTGCGGCCGAGGAAGAACTGGTCGTGGCCTATAATGACGAGCCGCTCGAGATCGGGTTCAACGCGAAATACCTACAAGAGATCGCCGATCAGGTGGATCGCGAAAACGCGGTATTCCTGTTCAACTCGTCGGGCGATCCGACCTTGATGCGTGAAGGCGGCGATACGTCGGCAGTCTATGTCGTGATGCCGATGCGTGTGTGACGCCTGTCGGATGCCTCCGGCGGGAGTATTTCGAGCTAGATGAAAGAGAGCGATGCTGCGTGAACTGACGATCTTGCAGTTCCGCTCGCATCGGCGTGCCGAGATTGCCTTTGATGGGCGGCCTGTGGCGATTTACGGGCCGAACGGGGCCGGAAAAACCAACATTCTAGAGGCGGTATCACTATTTTCCCCCGGGCGCGGTTTACGGCGCGCGCAGGGCGATGAGTTGATGCGCCGCGATGAGGCCGTTGGCTGGAAGCTGCGCGCGCTGACGCAAGCGCATGAGATCGAGACCTCTGCCCTGCCCGGCGAGCCACGCCGCGTTGAGATCGACGCCAAGGCCGTGCCGCAAATCGCGCTGGCGCAAATTTTGCGGGTTCTGTGGCTGGTGCCCTCGATGGATCGGCTTTGGATTGAGGGGGCCGAGGGGCGGCGGCGGTTTCTGGACCGGATGGTGATGAGCTTTACGCCCAGCCATGCCGAGGCCACGTTGACCTATGAGAAAGCGATGCGCGAACGCAATAGGTTGCTCAAGGATATGGTGCGCGACCCGGCTTGGTATCATGCGCTAGAGGGCCAGATGGCCGAGGCGGGAGCCGCCATTCGCGCCAACCGCGCCGATGCACTGGCCCGGATTGCAGCCGCCCAAGATGGGGCGGCGACGGCGTTTCCAGCAGCCAGTCTGGCGCTCGACAATCAGGGCCCCGAAGACCTTGCCGGGGCGCTTGAGGCCAATCGGTCCCGCGACATGGCGGCGGGGCGCACGCTGGAGGGGCCGCATCGCGCCGATCTGCTGGCCACCTATAGCGAAAAGAATGCCCCCGCCTCGCTCTGTTCGACGGGCGAGCAGAAGGCCTTGCTGATCTCGCTTATTCTGGCCAACGCGCGCGCGCTTTCCGGAGAGACGGTGGTGCTTTTGCTGGATGAGGTCGCGGCCCATCTGGACTCTGCAAGACGTGCAGCGCTTTATGACGAAATCTGCGCACTTGATGGGCAGGTTATGATGACGGGAACGGGCGCGGAGCTGTTTGACAGCCTTGGATCGCGCGGCCAGTTTCTTGAGGTATTCGAGGGTCCGACCGGCTCGCAGGTGCAAGAGGGCACGCCATGACTTACCCGGTACAGCGCGTCACACTGATCACGCTGGGCGTGGCCGATCTGGGACGCGCACAGTCATTCTATGCGGCCTTGGGCTGGCAGCCTGCGCAGCAACAAGAGGGCGTGGCATTCTACCAGCTGAATGGGCTGGTTTTGGGTCTGTTTGGCCATGCGGACCTTGCCAAGGATCAGGGACGCGATGCGGCCGATCTGGGCACAGGCGCGATGACTTTGGCGCAGAATTTCGACACGCTCGAAGATGTGGACGCCGCGTTTGAGCAAGCGCTTGCCGCAGGTGCTACGGTGCTTAAACGTCCCGAAAAGGTGTTTTGGGGCGGTTATTCGGGCTATTTCGCAGATCCCGACGGCCATGTCTGGGAGCTTGCCCATAATCCGTTCTGGCCCTTGGCCGATGATGGAGGCCTGACCCTGCCATGACCCTCACCTTGGCGCAGATTGCGCTGTATTCCGGCGCGCTGTTCGTGCTGTTCCTCACCCCCGGCCCGGTCTGGCTCGCGCTGTTGGCACGCAGCATGTCGGGTGGGTTTGCGGCCGCTTGGCCGCTCGCGCTTGGTGTCACCGTCGGCGATATGATCTGGCCAGCATTGGCCATCCTTGGCGTTTCGTGGCTGGTCCAGGAATTCAGCTATTTCCTGATCGTTCTGCGCTGGATCGCCGTGGCGGTATTCATCGGCATGGGTTTTTTGCTGATCCGCCACGCTGATCATAAAATCAGCTCGGACAGTCGCCTGACACGGCCCGGCAAATGGGCGGGCTTCGTCGCGGGCCTGATCGTGATCATTGGCAACCCCAAGGCGATCTTGTTTTACATGGGCATCCTGCCGGGTTTCTTTCCGATCGCGACAATGACATGGGCCGATATTGCGTTGGTCAGCCTGATTTCCGCGATCGTGCCTTTGACGGGAAACCTGATCCTTGCCAGCTTTGTCGACCGCATTCGCAGCTTTGTCACAAGCCGGGGCAAGTTGGCACGGCTCAACCGGATCGCGGGTGGGTTGATGATTGCCGTCGGAGTTTTGATCGCGTTCACATGAGACCCCTAAATCTTGTGTCTCAGGCGTGACATTCCCCGGCCTATCCCCTATAAAATCCATAGATAAATAAGGACGGGCGAGCATGGCCGAAAATACTCCGAACAATAGCGCTTATGGCGCCGATTCCATCAAGGTTCTCAGGGGCTTGGAGGCGGTTCGCAAACGTCCTGGCATGTATATCGGCGACACCGATGACGGGTCTGGTCTGCATCACATGGTTTATGAGGTCGTCGATAATGGCATCGACGAGGCTCTGGCCGGTCACGCCGACTATGTTCACGTAAAAATTCACGCCGACAGCTCGGTCTCTGTGCGCGATAACGGGCGCGGAATTCCGGTTGGTATTCACACCGAGGAAGGCGTCTCGGCGGCCGAGGTCATCATGACCCAGCTGCATGCGGGCGGCAAATTCAACAACACCGACACCGATGGCAATGCCTACAAAGTCTCGGGTGGCTTGCACGGGGTTGGCGTTTCGGTGGTCAACGCGCTGTCTGACTGGCTGGAACTGACCGTCTGGCGCGATGACAAGATCTACAAGGCGCGCTTTGAACATGGCGAATGTGTCGAGCATGTGCATGTCGTGGGTGATGCGCCGGGCGAAAAGGGCACCGAGGTGCGGTTTTACGCATCGAACAAGGAAACGAGCCCCGAGGGGACGTTTTCCAACCTCGATTTCCAGTTCTCCACGCTCGAAAAGCGTTTGCGCGAGCTGGCTTTCCTCAATTCCGGCGTCCGCATCCTGATCGAAGATGAGCGCCCCGCAGAGCCGCTGCATGTCGAGTTGCACTATGACGGTGGCGTGCGCGAATTCGTGAAATATCTCGACCGCTCGAAGACCCCCGTGATGCCCGAGCCGATCTATATGGTTGGCGAAGTACGCGGCATCGGCGTTGAGGTCGCGTTGTGGTGGAATGACAGCTACCACGAAACGGTGCTGCCCTTTACCAACAACATTCCCCAGCGCGATGGCGGCACCCATATGGCCGGTCTGCGCGCGGCCTTGACCCGCACGATTACGAAATACGCTCAGGAAAGCGGCATCGCGAAACGCGAGAAAGTCGATTTCACCGGCGATGACGCGCGCGAAGGTTTGACCTGTGTTCTGTCAGTCAAAGCGCCTGATCCGAAATTCTCCAGCCAGACCAAAGACAAGCTGGTGAGTTCCGAGGTGCGGCCTGCGGTCGAAAACCTCGTGAACCAGAAGCTGTCTGAATGGTTCGAAGAAAACCCGACCGAGGCCAAGCAGATCGTCGGCAAGATCGTCGAAGCGGCCCTTGCGCGCGAAGCCGCCCGCAAGGCGCGCGAATTGACCCGTCGCAAGACGGCGATGGATGTGGCCTCGCTGCCCGGCAAGCTTGCCGATTGTCAGGAAAAAGACCCAGCCCTGTCCGAAGTCTTCCTCGTCGAGGGGGATTCCGCAGGGGGATCCGCCAAGCAGGGTCGTGAGCGGAAAAATCAGGCGGTGCTGCCGTTGCGCGGAAAAATCCTGAACGTGGAACGCGCGCGGTTTGACCGGATGCTTGGCTCGGACCAGATCGGCACGCTGATCACCGCGCTTGGCACCGGCATTGGCCGCGATGAATTCAACATCGACAAGCTGCGCTACCACAAGATCGTCATCATGACCGATGCTGACGTGGACGGCGCGCATATCCGCACGCTTCTGCTGACCTTCTTCTTCCGGCAAATGCCCGAACTGATCGAGCGTGGGTATCTCTATATCGCGCAGCCGCCGCTCTATAAGGTCGCGCGCGGCAAGTCCGAAGTTTACCTCAAGGACCAAACCGCGCTGGACGATTACCTGATCGAACAGGGCGTCGATGGTGCGATATTGCGGCTCAATACTGGCGAGGAAATCTCGGGTCAGGACCTTCGGCGCGTGGTCGAAGAGGCCCGCGTGATCAAGCGTATCCTTGGCGCCTTCCCGACCCATTATCCGCGCCACATTCTGGAACAAGCGGCGATCGCGGGCGCGATGTTGCCCGGCAAACTGGATGCCGATGCGCAGGGCGTGGCCGATGCGGTGGCCGAGCGTCTTGATCTTGTCGCGCTGGAATATGAGCGCGGCTGGCAAGGTCGCCCGACGCAAGATCACGGCCTGCGCCTGACCCGCGTTCTGCGCGGTGTCGAAGAGGTGCGCACCTTGGACGGCGCGGTTCTGCGTGCGGGTGAGGCGCGGCGTCTGGGCCAGCACACCGACACGATGAACGAGGTCTATGACCACCCCGCCAAGCTGATGCGCAAAGAGCGCGGGATCCTGATTCACGGCCCGCTGGAATTGCTCGATGCGATCTTGCAAGAGGGCGAAAAAGGCCTGTCATTGCAGCGCTATAAAGGTTTGGGCGAAATGAACCCCGAACAGCTTTGGGAAACCACGCTCGACCCGTCCGCACGCACCCTTTTGCAGGTTCGCATCGAAGACGTGGCCGAGGCCGAGGACATCTTCTCCAAGCTGATGGGCGACGTCGTCGAACCGCGCCGCGAGTTCATCCAACAAAACGCGCTATCGGTCGCGAATCTGGACTTCTAAGCTGATGTAGGGCGGCGCAAAACATTATGCGCCGCCCTACACTACGAAGATCGTGATTTTGAAGGCGCACGCGCAGTAAGCCGAGAATGGCTGAATTGGCGTTAGAACGCCTTCGAACGATGCCAAAACCCAGCTGCTGACAAGGCGCTATACAGAGCAAGAATGCGTGAGCAGCGCGCCTGTTTTAGCCAAGCGACTCTTCGAAAAAGCTCAGCAGACGTTTCCAGTGTCGCTCAGATCCCTCGGGGTCGTAAACGCCATGATCCGACACTGCCCAGCCATGCGCCATACCGATGTAATTCTCGATAATATGGTCCACTTCGGCTTCGCGCAGGGCTTGTGCCAGCCGGGCGGATTGCTCGGGCGGGAAACTTTTGTCGACCCCGGCAGACCCCACATAGACCCGCGCCCGGATATCGGCGGCGCGGCGATGCGGGCTGTCGGGGGCGTCGCTGGCCAGCCCGCCGCCATGAAAGCTCGCGGCTGCGGCCACCCGCTCGGGATAGGCGGCCGCAGCGTTCAACGCGCGCGCGCCGCCCATGCAATAGCCGACCGTGCCCACCGGGCCCGTCACCCCTTCGGCTGCCAGCGCATCGAGAAATCCCGCGCTGTCGCGGATCGTCATGTCTTGCGTGGTATTGCCCAACATTCCCATAAGCACGTCGCGGGACTCCGCGTTTGAAAAGGCAGTGGCCGTGTCAAAGGGCCCATAGGCGCCGTAGCGATAAAACAGATCCGGCAAAAGCACGGTGTAGCCAGCCGCGGCCAACCGCTCGGCCATCCCATCCAATGCAGGGCGCGGGCCAAACGCATCCATGTAAAGAATGACGCCGGGGCGCGACTGACCACCTGCGTGCCCCTCAGCCGTAAAGATTGCCGCGGGCGCCGTCCCATCCAGCGTCTCGATCTTGATTGCGCGTTTTGTCATGCCTGTCTCCATTTCCGACGTGCCTGTTTCCTGAGAATTAGGCTGGCACGCGCGCCCGTCCAACATCACTTTTTGCAGACCTTAGCGTGAGCTTGTCGCGGCAACGGCCCCAAACCGTGTTCCCGAGCGCCAGCACATGAAACGAGTGGCGAAGCCGTATACAACATTTTGCGCGATCTCGGCGCGGATATTCCCGGAATATGCAGCTAAGGCTTGCTCTTGCCAGCCTGTCCCTTATCTCAGGAATGAGGCAAGGAGTGAGTATGAGTGAAAGCGACGATATCGAGGCGGCCATGACGCGAGCCGAGATTTCTGGGTTGGGACATGCGCCCGACCCAAGGGATATGCGGCGGCTGCGCGATGCGCTGGGGCAATTTGCGACTGGCGTGACGGTCGTCACCGCCTGTGAATGCACCGATGCAGCCACCCCGGTGGGCATGACGGTGAACAGCTTTGCCTCGGTCTCGCTTTCGCCTGCGTTGATCTTGTGGTCAGCCGCGCGCAGTTCGATGCGCCATGCCCATTTCACGCAAGCCCCCGCCTTTGCCGTGCATGTGCTGCGCGACGATCAAGAGGCAATCGCGCGCCGTTTCACCCAGCGTGGCGATGGGTTTGACGGGCTGAGCTATGCGCCCAATGCCGATGGCGTGCCGTTGCTGGCGGGCGCGCTGGCGCGGTTCGAATGCGTCACAGAGGCGCGCCATGACGGTGGCGATCACACCATCATCATTGGCCGCGTTACGCGCTTCACCCAGTCAGACGTTGGCACACCCCTCGTTTTCGCCAAGGGCGAATTCGGCCGCTTCGTCAGCACGTCTTAATTCAGCGCGGCGATCCGTTTCGCTAGCTCTGTCACCGCGGCCCCTTGTGCTGCCACGATGGCGCTGGGTTCGCCCGTTGCGATGGGCACGCTATAGTCAAAGCGGCGCACCACATCCCCCCCGCCATTCAACCCGGCAGGCGAGACGAAATACACACCCGAAACATGCAAGGCCCCATCGGCGCCCGGCAGGATTTGTTCGATGCGCACCTCGATGCGGCGGCGCGGCGGGTCTGAGAGCGGCCAGGGATCAGACAACACGGTCGCCCCCGAGATCGCCGAGATTTGGCGCGCTAGGGCCAACGTGATGGAACGCGCCGGGTCATCTGCCCACAGATTGTCCGGGTTCGAGCGCAGCGCCCCATCAGGCGTCTGATAGGCGATCTCTTGCGCGGTGGCATATTGTGGCAAGGACACTTCGCGCAGTTCAGCGGTGCCAATCCGGTTTGGCAGGCTCTTTTTTACCGCAGGCGGTTCGATGGGATAGCGTGCGACCTTTTCAGGGTTGGAACACGCGGCGAGGGCCAGCAAGCATAGCGGAATGAGGCGCAGCATCGTCATCGGCATCTCCAATCAGCGGCCAAGAATAAAGGCGCGCGGGTTGCGTTCGATCATCCGCGCCACCGCGCCAATATTGGCAATCGAGCGGCGCAGTTCGCGCAGCATATTACTCGTCTCGTTCGAGAAGTTCGAACCCTGTCCATACGTCGCCACCAATGCGCGCGCTTGGCCGACAAGATCCTGCAACTGTTGCGTCAACTCGGGCAAGCGATCTGCCGCCTTCGAGATGGACCCCGCCGCCTGTTGCGTCGCATCCAACGTCTCGTTCAACTTCTCCGCCGCGCCAGCCTTGCGCAGCTGTTCCAGAATCGCCGCCGTCTGTTCGAGCGTGTTGTTGAGCGATTGCGGCAGATCCTGCGTGCCCGGCTTGTTCAACAGCCCGTTGATATCGGCAAGGATCGTATCAAGCTTATTGCCAATATCGCCCAGCGGCATATCCGCGATAGCTGTCGCAGCCTTATCCGCAGAGGCAAGCGTTTTATCGAGGCCGGAAATCTCCTCGAGCACCGAGGACGCCGCCTCGGTCACACGATCCAGCGCCGCCACCGTCTTATCCGCCGCACCCTGTTTGTTCAGATCGGCGGTGAAGGTGCGCAATTGCTCCAGCAGACCCGACAATTCCCCAGGCACTTTGCGCGTGTTCTCATTCTCGGCGACTGCTGAGATCGAATCCATCGTGCGAATGGCCGAGTTCATCAAATCTTCGATCGGCAGACCCTCAATGCGCTTGAACACCCCTTTGGCAGATTTCGTAATATCGTTCTCTGATGTCGGCGCAGTCGGGATGGTTGGATAGGGTTTCGCATCAAGATTCATCGTTTCTTTGGGTTGATCGGCGACATCGGTCAACTCGACCACCATCGTCCCGCCCAACAATCCGGTTGAGGCAATGCGCGCGCGCAGGCCATTTTCAATCTGACCTTCGAGGAATTGCGACACCTGTTCGGCATCAGTGTCACGCGCCAGCCCCAAACGATCGGGCGAAAGCGCAATCGTCACCTGTTGCTGGGCAAACCGCTGGCCCGCCGAGTCCTCATGCACCTTGATCGCAAGGCCAGTCACTTCGCCCGCCTCAACACCGCGGAATTGCACCTTGGAGCCAACCGAGAGCCCCTGCACCGGGTCGTCAAACAACAAGGAATAGCGCGGCGGATCAATCTGATCGGATTGGAAGATCGAGTTCTCAGCCGAGCCTTTACTATCAAACAGACGGAAAGATTGCCCGTTATCGACAATGCCCCCGCCGCTGGTAAAGGTATCAAATTCAACCCCGCCCTGCACCAAGGTCGCAAGCGAGCGCACATCAAGGCTCAGCCCTGACGTGTCAAATTTCACCGAAAACCCTGACGTATTCCAAAACCGCGTCTGCGTTGATAGCAGATCGCTATAAGGCTTTTCGATAAAAGCATCGACGATCACGCCCGAGCCATCTTTATCAAGGCGCAGGTTTTGCAAATGCCCCACCGTGATCCCACGATACAAGATCGGCGCTCCATCAACGATCCCACCCGCATCCTTTGAGCTAAGCTCAATGCTGATGCCCTTGCTTGGATCGGGGGAAATCGGCGGTGCCTCCAGCCCCTTGAACTGATCTTGATAGCCGTTCGGCGTGTTATTCCAGAACCCCTCAATATAGGTGCCTGACAGCACCGTCCCGAGATTCGAGATCCCGCGGGCCGACACTTCGGGGCGCACCAGCCAGAACTTTGTCTGATTGTCGATGAAGGGCGAAACATCCTTATCGACGCGCACCCCAAGACGCACCTGCGTCAAATCAGAGGTAAACCCAACGGATTCTACCTTGCCCACCTCGACTTCGCGGAACTTCAAGGGTGTGCCGATCTCGACCCCGGTGGCATCCTTGAAGTCGATATGTATCAGCGCGCCACGATCAGAATAGCTTTTCCACGCGACCCCAAGTGTAATGGCCAGCGCCAGCAGGGGCACGATCCAAACCACCGAAAGCCGGGTCCAGATCGGACGCGGGGCTTTGGAGATATCAAGCTTGGCCGGGCCGGGTTCGGGCGTGTCGGTCATTTTCTCTCTCTGTCAGGGCCGCGCCAAATCAGACGCGGGTCGAAGCTTTGGGCGGAAAGCATTGTGAATGCAACAGACAGCGCAAAAGACGCGGCCGCCGGACCGGGATGAATTGAGGCGACAAAGCCAAGCTGCACCAGCGCCGAGAGGATCGCCACGACGAACACGTCGATCATCGACCAACGCCCGATGAATTCCACCACTTCAAGCATATGCAAATGGGGTTTCCCGCCCTGCCGGCTTTCATTGCCAACCGAAACCGCGAGATAGGCCACCGCAATGAACTTACCAACCGGGATCATGATCGACGCACCAAAGATGATCATCGCAACGCCGTAATTATGGTGTTTCCATAGCTCGATCGCGCCCCCCACAATCGTATTCTTCTGCGCATTTCCCAGCGTCGTCGTGACCAGCATCGGCAAAAGATTGGCCGGGATGTAGAAAATCATTCCCGCGATCCACCACGCCCACACGGCCTGCAGCCTGTGTCGGTCCACTGCCTGCAAATGCGCCCCACAGCGCGCGCAATGCCCCTCGTCCTTGGGCCAGACACGACCGCAACGGGTGCAGCCCACCAGCCCGGCATCGGTTGCCGTCAATGCGTTCATTTGCGTCCTATCGCGTTCCATATCGTCCAATCGCTGACAAAACTGTTCTTCAGCGCGATCACGATGATCAAAACGCAAAACGCCCAAAAAGCCGGACCCAAAGACACGGTTGCAAGCCCGCCGATCTTTACCAGAGCCACCGCCGTTCCAATAATAAAGATCTCGGCCATCGCCCAGGGCTGGAGCTCCTGGACCAACCTGAAAGTCGTCGCGGCATGGCGATAAGCAGGGCGACCGTTGGCCAGTGGCCACAAGGTATAGATCAAGGCAACAAAACGAAAGATCGGCAAGGCCACGATCATCGTCAGAACAGCAAAGGCCAGCGGGGCAAGAAACCCATCCGAAAACGCCATCGCCACTCCGAAAATCGAACTTTCATGCGACAAGCCGCGCGTCGATATTTCCAGAAACGGGAAAAAGATCGCCCCGATCATCAGGATCATCCCGGTGAACGACAGCGAAACGACGTGGAGGAATGCGTTTTTGCGCGGCCACATCAGCACGGTGCCACAGCGTGTGCATTTCGCCCTTTGGCCATCGGCCAGTTCCTCACTGCGATGCAAGACATCACAGCGCGGACAGGCAATCAGCCCGCTCAGGTCATGGTCATATGGATAAAAGGGTGGCGTCATGTGCTAAATCTAACGATTGCCCACGCCACGACAAGGGCTCGCCAAGATAGCGCGCATTTTATCTGTAAACCGAGCGTTAAACCCGCTCTGCTAAATCTTCCCTCGGGTGAATAAGAGGTGGTGTGATGGGCGCGCGCGATACAGCGGCTCCAGTCATCATCAAACGCAAGAAGGTCGTTAGCGGCGGTGGGCACCACGGTGGGGCGTGGAAAGTGGCCTATGCTGATTTCGTGACCGCCATGATGGCCTTCTTTCTGTTGATGTGGCTTTTGAACGCAACGACTGAAAAACAACGCAAAGGGATTGCGGATTACTTTAATCCAACGATTCCAATCAACCGGATTTCCGGTGGTGGCGACGGTGCCTTTGGCGGCGAGTCGGTCTTTTCCGAGGATCAGATCGCGCAAACCGGCAGTGGTGCGATGCAACAAAAACCGACGGCGGAGCATCAGGCCAAAGGCCAGAACTCTGCCGAAGACAAAGCTGACGCCGATAAGGCAAAGTTCGATCAGGCTGCTAAAAACATCGAAAAGGCCCTAATGGGCGTTGGCGGTGAATCGATGGTCTCTGAACAACTCGCGCGCCACATCGTCACCAAGGTGACCGATGAGGGCCTGATTGTAGAATTCTTCGACCTGCCCGGTGAGCCGCTCTTTATCGGCGATAGCGCCACGCCCGAACCTTTGACACGTGACCTCGCCAAGATGATAACGCGTGTCTTTGGGCTGGTGAAAAACCAGATTGCGATAAACGGGTATACGCGGTCCTATCCGCAAATGCTCAAGCTTGACCCCGTCTGGGAGCTATCATCAGCGCGCGCTCAATCGATGCGCGAACTGCTGGAAGCGGCGGATTTCGACAAAACGCGTATTCAACGCGTCACCGGATACGCTGATCGCAAGCCAAGCGTCAAAAAGCCGATGGATCTGCGTAATAACCGGCTTGAGATCATCTTGCTCCGCAACCGACTCTGAGGAGAAAAGAGAAAAATTTGAGATGTTAGGACGATCTTAAACCAAAGCGCGCCAATCTAGCTGCAATTCGGACACCGCAGCAGAAAGGCGCCCTAAATGTCCATTTCCTCTTCGTTGAACGCTGGCGTAGCCGGGCTGGCAGCCAATGCCACCCGGCTTGCTACAATCTCAGACAACATCGCGAACTCTGGCACTTACGGCTACAAGCGGGCCGTCGCAGAGTTTGAAAGCATGGTGATAAACGAATCGCGTGGCGCGGGATCCTATTCTGCAGGCGGCGTTCGCGCGTCAACCAATCGCCTGATCGAAGAGCATGGCGCCCTCGTGGGCACTTCGAACGCGCTAGATATCGCGGTTTCGGGGCGCGGCATGTTGCCCGTTGCAACCTCGGTCGCGATCGAAGCCTTCTCTGGTGAGCCGCCACTGCTTTTGACGACAACCGGGGCGTTTCGCACCGATGCCGAAGGCACGCTCAAGACGGAATCTGGCCTTGTTCTCCTGGGCTGGCCCGCCAATGCGGATGGCACCATTCCAGTCCTGCCACGCGATACCACCTCAGGTCTGGAACCTGTCGTCGTCAATGCCAACCAGACCGCAGGCGACCCGACCACCAAGATGAATCTGGGTGTGAACCTGCCAGCCGTCGATACCGAGGCTGGCGCTGCGGGCGAAACCTTGCCCCTCTCGGTTGAGTATTTCGGCAACCTCGGCACATCAGAGACGCTTGATATCAGCTTCACACCAAGCATCCCCGCAACCGGCGTTTCAAATGAATGGACGATGGTGATCCGAGATTCGGCAACGGTCGATGATATCGCGACTGCCATCGATGAAAGCATCATCGGCGAATATACCCTGACCTTCGATGACAGCCGCGGGTCGGGCGGCACGCTGGCCACAGTCACACCCGTGTCCGGGGGGGCGTATGACGCCGCCACGGGTAAACTTGCCCTCACAGTCGCGGGCGGCCCGATGGAAATGACCATTGGCAAGATCGGGGACACCAACGGGCTGACCCAACTTTCCGACAGTTTCGCACCGACCGCGATCAACAAAGACGGCTCACCCGTGGGCAATCTGACCGCCGTTGAGATCGACGAGAATGGCTATCTCAAGGCGACCTATGACACAGGCTTCATTCGCACCGTCTATCAAATTCCGCTGGTCGATGTTCCCAATCAGAATGGTTTGACCTCGCTCGACAATCAGACGTTCAAAGTCTCCCCCACCTCTGGCTCGTTTTTCCTGTGGGACGCAGGTGATGGCCCGACCGGCTCGATCGAGGGTTACGCACGCGAGGGCTCGGCAGTCGATGTCGCGCAAGAGCTTACCAACCTCATCCAGACGCAGCGCGCCTATTCTTCGAACGCAAAGGTCATCCAGACCGTGGATGAAATGCTGCAAGAGACGACGAACATCAAACGCTGATCCGGATCGGATTACAAATAGGAGGCCATGATGAGTATTACGCTCGCTCTATCCAACGCTTTGTCCGGGCTCACTGCAGCATCGCGGATGGCAGAGGTCGTGGCCTCCAATACCGCCAATGCAATGACCGAAGGCTATGCCCGGCGCGAGGTGCAATTAACCTCGCAAATGCTCGGCACCCGCGGTGCGGGCGTCGCGGTGACCGGCATCAATCGCGCGGTCAATGAAACGGTGCTGCAAGACCGTCGATTGGCCGATGCCAGCGCCCAGAATGCCAGTATGCGAACAGATTTCTTCTCGCAGATGGAAGGTTGGCTGGGGAACCCCGAAGAGGCAGGCTCGCTCTCCACGCAGATGTCTGATCTTGAGGCAACTCTGGTCGAGGCCGCGAGCCGTCCTGACAGCGAACCGCGTTTGACAGCCGTCCTGGATGCCGCAACAGCGATAACAACCCATCTCAACGAGACCAGCGACAACATCCAGCGCGCTCGCATGACGGCCGATCAGTCGATCGCCTCTCAAGTTGACCGTCTGAATGAAACGCTGGGGCAGATTGACACGCTCAACGCCTCTATCCTCTCCGATCGCGCTTCGGGTCACGATGCCAGCGCCTTGCTGGATCAGCGTCAGGTCTTGGTAGATCAAGTCTCCACGATCGTGCCCGTGCGCCAAGTGGCGCGCGACAATCAACAGATCAGCCTCGTCACGACGGGTGGCGCGGTATTACTTGAAGGCAATCCGGCCAAAATCGGGTTTGAGCCCGTGGGCGTGATTACCCCGGACATGACACAGGGCTCCGGAGCCCTTTCTGGCCTGACGATCAACGGCACGCAGATCGCTACGGGTGAGGATCGGCTGATGGGTGGCGGCTCACTTGGCGCGTTGTTCGTGATCCGAGATGAGCTGGCCCCACAGGCGCAAACCCAACTTGACGCCTATGCACGCAACTTGATCGAACGGTTTTCCGACCCCGCGATCGACCCAACATTGAACGCTGGAGATCCGGGGCTGTTCACCGATGCTGGTGGGGCGCTTGATATCACCGATGAACTTGGGCTGTCAGGCCGCATTTCCATCAACGCGATCGCCGACCCCGATCAAGGCGGAGCGCTTTGGCATTTGCGTGACGGTCTTGGCGCGACCAGCGCGGGCTCGGTCGGAAATTCGCAGACTCTGTCGGCACTTACCGATGCGCTGACAGCGCAAACGACACCCGCATCCGGCAGCTTCGGTGTCTCAAAACACAGCGCGTCCAGCCTTGCGGCCAATCTGATATCAGAGTTTTCAACCAAGCGGCAAAATGCAGAAACAACGGAAAGCTTCGCGTCAGCGCGTCATCAAACGCTCAATGACCTGGTGCTCGCCGATGGGGTGGATACTGATCAAGAACTGCAGACCCTTTTGCAAGTGGAACGCAGTTATGCGGCCAATGCGAAAGTGATGCAGACTGTCGACACCCTCATTCAAACCCTTCTGGAGATGTGACATGAACTACGTTTCCATCGGCGACATGGCTCAAAGCTTTCAGCTGCGCCAACACAACACGCAACTCAAGACCACTCTGTCACAGCTCACGCATGAGGTCGTCAGCGGCGTCAAACAAGATATCGGTGCCGCTGTGGCCGGTGATTTCACGTCGCTGTCCGGCCTCAACCGCAGCTTGTCGATGATGGACAGCTACAAGGTTGTCTCGACCGAAGCGGCCCTTACGACGGATACGATGCAACAGACGCTGGGTGTGATCCAATCCCTGTCAGATGATGTCGGCACCACATTGATGTCTGCCGCAACAAATTTCAGCCCGACGTTGCTTGATGTTTCCGTTACCGACGCGGCGCAGAAATTTAGCACCATCATTTCTGCGCTCAATACCAACGTGGCAGGCCGCTATGTATTTTCGGGCGCGGCGACAGATACCGCGCCTTTGGCCGATCCGGCAGATATCCTGGCAGCTTTGAAAACCGAGATTGCAGGGGCGATATCAGCCGATGATGTGCTCACCATAATTGACGATTGGTTCGCTGCCCCCGCGGGCGGTGGCGGTTTTGTGGACACGGCCTATCGCGGCGACGATAGCCTAGGCCTGACCTTTCGCATTGCGGATGGTGAAACAACGTCGATCGATAGCTCTGCCTCTGATCCGCGCATTCGCGACGCGCTCAAGGGATTTGCGATCGCTTCGCTGATGGCAGATGGGTTGTTCGCTGGGGATCAACAGGCCCGCTCAACCTTGGCGACTGCGTCGGGCGAACGAATTCTTTCGGGCAATTCCCGCCTGACAGCGCTGGCGGCTGACATCGGCGCAAAACAAGGCAAAATCGCCGATACCCAGACCCGCAACCAAGCCGAAAGCACGGCCCTAAAGCTAGCGCGAAACGATTTGATTTCAGCGGATCCCTACGAAAGCGCGACCGCCCTTGAGGCCGTCAACACTCAGCTTGAAACTCTTTATACGTTGACGTCGCGACTGTCGCGGCTGTCTCTGGCGGATTACCTGTAATGCTGAAGCTCCTCTTCGCGCTGTGCCTAGCCCTCTTGCCAACGCTGTCCGCAGCCACACCGATCCGGATCAAGGATCTTGTCGAATTTGACGGAGTGCGCGGCAACGATCTGGTCGGCTATGGCCTGGTTGTAGGCCTCAATGGCACGGGCGATGGGTTGCGCAACGCGCCTTTCACCGAAGAGATCATGTCAAACATGCTTGAACGGCTGGGCGTTAACGTTACCGGCGAACAGTTTCGGCCAAAAAACGTCGCCGCCGTCATGGTCACCGCGACAATGCCCCCCTTTTCGCGCGCAGGCAGCCAAATCGATGTCACAGTCTCAGCCATTGGCGACGCTAAAAGTCTGTTGGGCGGGACCTTGGTGATGACTCCCCTCAAGGCAGCCGATGGCGAAATCTACGTTGTCTCGCAAGGGACGATTATTGCGGGCGGTACGGTGGCTGAAGGTGCCGGCGCAAAGGTGACCCAAGGTGTTCCGACCTCTGGAAATATCCCAGCCGGCGGCCGCGTGGAGCGTGAAATCGATTTTGCGATCAATGATTTGAGCGTCGTACGTTTGGCTCTGCGCACCCCTGACTTTACCACGGCGAGCCGGATTGAAGCCGTCATCAATCTTGAATTCGGGCGGCGCGTGGCCGAGATGCTTGATGGTGGGACAGTCGCACTTGATATCAAATCCACCCGCGCGCGCTCGGTTGCGCACGCTATTGGTCAAATCGAGAATCTTGGCGTCGAGCCAGAACAACGCGCCCGCGTGGTCGTTGATCAACGCTCTGGGACCATTGTTATGGGCCAAGATGTACGTATTTCGCGCGTCGCGGTCAGCCAAGGAAACCTGACACTCAAGGTCGAAGAAAGCCCGATCGTCGTTCAACCAAACCCCTTTTCAGAAGGGGAAACCGTGGTTGTGCCGCGCTCAAAAGCTACGATCACCGAAGAACCCGGCATCCGCATGGCTGAAGTGACCGAAGGTAGCACATTGTCGCAAGTGGTAGCCGGACTGAATGCGCTTGGGGTCAGTCCGCGCGATATGATAGACATTCTCAAAAGCATCAACGCCGCAGGTGCCTTGCACGCCGAATTCGTGGTGAATTGAGCAGGCGAAGTGAAATCAACATTGGCAAAGCGCGCTAGTAACCTCTTTCGCAGCAAGTGCGGCCTCGTCTTGGCGGGGCAAGGCACCCGCAGGCCCCATACCGACCGCTGAAACGCGTTTCGCTACTGGCAATCTTGTTCATTCTAGACCATTTTGCCCCCATCCGATCTGGCGCAACGAGAGGCCCGCGTGCTTATAGAACAAACTCCCCTCGCGGGCGTCCTTGTCTTGACCCCCAAGCGTTTTGGCGACGCTCGCGGGTTTTTCTGCGAAACCTTTAGTGCAAGGTCTTTTGCGCAAAACCAGCTCAATTTCGATTTCGTGCAAGACAATCATTCGCTATCGCAAGCCGTAGGCACAATCCGCGGTCTGCATTTTCAAGCGCCGCCTCACGCGCAGGATAAACTGGTGCGATGTGGGCGCGGGCGGTTGTGGGATGTGGCGGTTGATATCCGCAAGGGCAGCCCGACTTACGGTCAGTGGTTTGGGACTGAACTCAGCTTTGAGAATGGGCGGCAATTGCTGATCCCCGCCGGATTTGCGCATGGGTTTATCACCCGCGAACCAAGCACCGAGATTATTTATAAATGCACCGACTACTACGCGCCCCAAAGCGAAGGGGCGATCCGCTGGAACGATCCTGACGTCGCCATTGACTGGGCGCTCGCTGAGGGCGTGGAACCCGCATTGTCGCAAAAAGATGCCGAGGCAGGCCGGTTCGCTGATCTCGACAGCCCGTTCATTTGGGATGGTGGATCATGAAGCTTTTGGTCACCGGCGGGGCAGGATTTATCGGATCCGCGGTTGTGCGGCTTGCAGTGGCGCGCGGTCATCATGTCATCAATCTTGACGCGCTGACCTATGCGGCCTGCCTTGAGAACGTCGCCAGCGTTTCGGGCAGCGACCGCTACGCCTTTGAGCACGTCGATATCCGCGACCGCGCGTCCCTGGATCGGGTATTTTCCCAGCACCGCCCCGATGCAGTGATGCATTTGGCCGCCGAGAGCCATGTTGATCGTTCCATCGACGGGCCGGGCGATTTCATCGAGACCAATATCACCGGCACGTTCAACATGCTCGAGGCCGCGCGCCGCTACTGGTCCGATCAAGGCAAGCCCGCCACTTTCCGCTTTCATCACATCTCGACGGATGAGGTGTTTGGCTCTTTGCCCAATGATCCGGGTGTCAAATTCACCGAGACAACCCCCTATGATCCGCGCTCGCCCTATTCGGCCTCAAAGGCAAGCTCGGATCATCTGGTGCGCGCTTGGCACGAAACCTATGGCCTGCCCGTCGTGCTCAGCAATTGCTCAAACAATTATGGCCCGTTCCATTTCCCCGAAAAGCTGATCCCGGTGATCATCCTCAACGCCTTGGCGGGGGCCAAACTGCCGATCTATGGCGATGGCTCTAATATCCGCGACTGGCTTTATGTCGAGGATCACGCCGATGCTTTGTTGCTGGTGCTCGAAAAGGGCGTCTCGGGACGCAGCTACAATATCGGCAGCGAAAACGAGTGTTCAAACCTCGACTTGGTCAAAACGCTGTGCGCCATTCTCGATCAGAAAAAACCAAAGCCCAGCGGTTCCTATGCCGATCAGATCACCTTTGTCACCGACCGCCCCGGGCATGATGCGCGCTATGCGATTGATCCCACACGTATTCGCACCGAACTGGGTTGGCGGCCCAGTGTGAGCGTTCAACAGGGGCTTGAGAAGACCGTGCAATGGTATCTCGATCACGAAGATTGGTGGCGCGCACTGCAAACCCGCACGGGCGTGGGCCAGCGGCTTGGGGTCAAGGCATGATCCTTGTGTTTGGCAAAACCGGTCAGGTCGCATGCGAATTGCAGCGCCAAGCCGAGGTTGTCGCATTGGGCCGCGACGCCGCTGATCTCAGCGAACCGGCAGCCTGCGCCCAAGCGATCCGCGACAGCGACGCCACTTGCGTGATCAATGCCGCCGCCTACACCGCTGTTGATCGCGCCGAAGACGAAGAGGCCTTGGCCACCGTGATCAACGCTGCTGCCCCCAGCACGATGGCGCAGGCCTGCGCCGCCAAAGGCATCCCGTTTTTGCATATCTCAACCGATTACGTTTTTGATGGCTCGGGCGATGCGCCCTGGCAGGTCGATGATCGCGTGGCCCCGCTGAACGCCTATGGCCGCTCGAAATTGGCAGGCGAGCAGGGCATTGCCCAAGCGGGCGGACGCTACGCAATTTTGCGCACCAGCTGGGTTGTGTCGTCTCATGGCAATAACTTCGTCAAGACGATGCTGCGCCTGTCGCAGACCCGTGACGCGCTTACCATTGTGGATGACCAAATTGGCGGGCCAACCCCGGCCGCCGATATCGCCGCAACATTGCTGCGCATCGCGGCGCCGATTGGCGCGGGTCAAGGGGGCGGGCTGTATCATTACGGCGGCGCGCCTTGGGTCAGTTGGAAAGACTTTGCGTGTGAGATTTTCGCGCAGGCCCATCGCGACGTGACCGTCACCGGCATTGCCAACCAAGACTACCCGACCCCCGCCGCACGCCCACGCAATTCGCGGCTCGATTGCACGCGGCTACGGCAGGATTTCGGGATCGAAGCCCCCGATTGGCGCGCCGGGTTGGCACGTATTCTCAGCGATCTGGAGGCGGCGCGATGACCCAACGCAAAGGCATAATTCTGGCGGGTGGCACGGGCACGCGGCTATATCCGATCACCATCGGCGTGTCCAAACAACTGCTGCCGATCTATGATAAACCGATGATTTATTACCCGCTGACCACGTTGATGCTGTCGGGCATCCGTGAGATCGCGATCATCACAACCCCCGTCGATCAAGACCAATTTCGCCGCACGCTGGGAGATGGCAGCCAGTGGGGCATCTCGCTGGACTACATCACGCAACCCACCCCGGATGGCCTTGCGCAGGCCTATATTCTCGCAGAGGGTTTTCTGGGTGGCGCGCCTTCGGCAATGGTGCTGGGCGACAATATCTTTTTCGGCCATGGTCTGCCGATCTTGCTGCAAGAGGCCGATCGCGCGGCGGATGGCGGCACGGTTTTTGGCTATCACGTCGCCGACCCAGAGCGCTACGGCGTGGTGGATTTCGACGCGAGCGGTCAAGTGCGCGCGATTGTCGAGAAACCCGCTATGCCGCCATCAAACTACGCGGTCACGGGGCTTTATTTCTTAGATGAAACCGCATCACGGCGCGCCCGTGACGTGACCCCATCCGCGCGCGGCGAACTGGAAATCGCTTCGCTTCTTGAGATGTATCTTGCGGATGGTGCTTTGTCGGTCAAACAAATGGGGCGCGGCTATGCTTGGCTCGATACCGGCACCCATGCCAGCCTGCTGGATGCGGGGAATTTCGTGCGCACGCTTGAGCAGCGCCAGGGTTTGCAAAGCGGCAGCCCCGATGAGATTGCCTTTTCGAATGGCTGGATCAGCGCTGACGACCTCATAAAACGCGCCAATCAATTTGGCAAAAACAGCTATGGTACCTATCTGAAACGCCTGATCTCTGAGACTTAGGCACAGAAATGCCTTTTGGGACGGCCAAGCGAAGGAATGGCTATTTGAACACAAGCGGCAACGCCAGCGCCGACGCAAGCGACAGCCAAGGTCGCCCGGCGAGCCGTTTGGTGGCCGTGGTCGTGACCTATAATCGGCTGCCTCAGCTCAAGGTGACCCTGTCGCGCCTGCTGCAAAGCGCGGCCGAAGATTTGCAGGCCGTCATCGTCTTTGACAATGCCTCAAATGATGACAGCGCGGCTTGGCTGGCAACGCAACACGACCCGCGACTTGTGGTGTCGCGCAGCGAAACCAATCTTGGCGGTGCCGGAGGGTTTGCGGGCGGCATGGCCTTGGCGCGGGATCGTTTTAATTCCGATTGGATGGTCGTGATGGACGATGATGCCCGCCCGGAACCGGGCGCGTTGAGTGCGTTTCACACCCGCGATTTGTCGCAATGGGATGCGCTCGCCGCAGCGGTCTATTTTCCCGATGGCCGGATATGTGAAATGAACCGCCCCTCGCGCAATCCGTTCTCAAACGGGCGCGCATTCTGGCGCACGCTGCTGCAGGGGCGCGACGGATTTCATGTAACGCCCGAGGCTTACGAGGGCACGGATTCCCTTAACATCGACGTCACGTCTTTTGTGGGCTTCTTTATCTCGCGCAAGGGTCTTGCCTTGGCCGGGCTGCCCGATCCCGGGCTGTTTCTATATGGCGATGACGGGCTGTATACGCTTGGGTTGTCGATGAAGGGCGGCCGGATCGCCTTTGCGCCTGACCTGCGTTTTGAGCATGATTGTTCAACATTTGCGAGCTCTCAACGCGGCCGTTTTCACCCGCTTTGGAAGGCCTATTATTACCATCGCAACCTGTTGCTGCTGTATCGGATGGCAGCGGGTTGGCTATTTTGGCCGGTGCTTTTGGTCATTGTGCCGAAGTGGCTGACCAAGGCACGCCACCACCAAGGCGAGCGGTTGCTGTTTCTGGCTTTGATTGGGCGCGCACTGCGCGACGGTCTTTTGCGACGCACCAATGTTGCACATAAAACGATTTTAGCTTGGGCGGAGAAGCGGTAAACAGGCTCTCAAATCCGTCAGGTTGCGCCTTATCTACGGGCACCAAAGGAGTTACGCCATGGCCAGCTGGTCAGTCTGTTCCACCGTCGCAGAACCGCCTGAACTGCTATGTGCCTTTGCCGCGCATTACCTCGCTTTGGGCGCTCAGGAGGTGCATCTGTTTCTCGATGCCCCCGACGACACGACCGTCGAGATGCTGTCAAAAATTGACGGCGTGCGGCTGACTCTTTGTACCGAGAAATATTGGCTTGAGACAAACGGCAAGCGCCCGCCAGGACATCTCATGCGCCAAATCAAAAATGCCAATCGCGGCTATGCGCAATGCACCACCGATTGGTTCTTTTTCTGCGATGCTGATGAATTTCTTGTCTCAAAAACGGAGGTCGCGCACGCGCTGTCCGAGGTGCCCGCAGAGATCGCGTTTTGCCGACCACAAATGGCCGAGCGGATCTTTGAGGCCGAACAGCCGCAGGTCGGTTTGTTCGATGGGCGGATCCGCAAAATGTTGCCACCCCATCCAGCTTTGATCCGCGAAATCTATGGAGACCTTGCTGAGATGACCACGCGCGGCTTGACCGGCCATGTCATCGGCAAGTCCTTCGTTCGCACTGGGCAGGCTGATCTGCGCATCCGTATCCACTTTCCTGTGCCGCGCGATGGTGCACAAGAAGAGGCAATGAGACGCGAGGGCTCGCTAAAGCCGGGGCCGTTTCTGCCTGAAAGCTGGTTGGTCCATTTCGACGGCATGACGTCGCTACACTGGCAGCTCAAACTGCTGCGCTTTTATCTCGATTATGCACCGCTTCTTGAGGCGGACAAGAAAGGCGTATTCACCAAACGCACAGCGGCACGGTCGCGCCAACTCAACGCGCTGTATGAAAGTCGCGGCGACAAGGCGGCGCTGAAGCGGCTGATCGGGCTCATCAAACTTGAGCCGGCCGTTCTTGCAAAATTGGCTGCGGCAGATGGGCTACTCGACTTGGACTGTGATCCCGCCACAGAAGCGCGCGCGCTCTTTGGGTCTGCGCTGACGCTCAGCGTCGCTGATTTTGACGCAACTTTGCGTGTCCGCTATGGGAAGCTGATCGAGGACTACCAGCTTCTCACCTGACGCCAAATCGTCTGGTGCGATCCGTCACGATGCCAAGATTTGACGATGATAGCGGCCAAGCAGCATGACGCCCAAAAACAGCAACACCAAGCTAACGCCAATCACATAGGGAACCGACACATAGTCGGCGTCATAGCCGGGATAAAACCCCATACGCATGATCCCCAGGATGTGCATCAGCGGATTATACCACAAGATATTTTGTGCAATTGCCGGCAGCGATTCATAGAGAAATATCACACCAGAGGCGAGGAAAAGTGGCCGGGATATGATCGACCAGACCTGATCCCACACCTGTATCAACCCCATCAGCGCACAATTCAAAGTGCCGATCGCCAAACCGAAAAACAGCGACAGCGCCATAGCTTCCACGATCGGTCTAAAGTCGAGCGTGATCGGGTCAGATTGCATGAACAGGATGACGCCCATGATCAGATAAGACACGAGAATCTGCGTCAAACTGTTGAGCAACAAGCGCGCCACTATCGCATCAACCCAAGTGACGACGGGGTAAGACAAAAGCGCCCCTGAGAACCGAAATGCGCGCGCGATCACGTTTGAGATCGTCTGATAAAAGACAAAAGGGACAAAGCCCGTGGCAAAGAACAAGATGAAGCTATTGCCAATCGGTGGCGAACGCACCAGCAAAGAAAAGCCGAGGCTCATCAGAAAAATAGACCCCAAAGGCTCAATAACTGCCCAGACGTAGCCACCGGGCGAACGCCCGTAGCGCGTTGACATTTCCCGCAGAATTAGGGCTGCAACGGTGCGCGACATGCGAAACCGTTGCGACAATCCGCGTCCGGGCAAAGCGGGCGGTCGGATAGGGGAAGAGGACAAAGAGAGTCGCCTTTGCATTGGTGGTCTCGAAACGTATTATGTTAGTCTTGGTAACAATTGCAAACTACGTTCTTGGGGTAAAAAATTTGACAGGCGATAACAATATCGGCGCAACGCCCGAGCACGAAGCGCCAGCGCCCGGTCCTCAAGGTCAGAAGCAGGCAGCCCGCGGACCACAAGGAAAGCCCGGCGGAAAACCCGCAGAAAAGGTTGTTAAGACTCGCCCTCTGGCAAAGGCGGCGCGGATGCGCAAACGCCACTGGGGCGTGCTGGCCAGCTTTGTCGCCATTGTTGTCGTGCCGCTTTTCCTCGTGGGATTCTATCTGTGGATCGTGGCGGATGATCGCTACGGCTCAACGACAGGGTTTTCGGTGCGCCAAGCCTCCGAACAAAGCTCGTCGGATATTCTGGGTGGATTGGCGAAATTTACCGGTGCCTCGTCCTCGCCCGATTCCGATGTGCTGTATCAGTTCATCCGTAGCCAGAACCTCGCCCTTGAGGTCGACAAAAAGCTCCATCTTCGGCAGTATTTTTCGGCCCATTGGAAAAGCGACCCGGTCTATGCGCTGTGGCCCAACGCTACCGCCGAAGATCTGCATTGGTATTGGGGGCGGGTCGTGCGCGTGACCTACAGTCAAGGCAGCGGCTTGCTGCAAGTAGACGTGCACACGTTTACCCCCGACATGGCGCAGAAAATCGCACAGCAAATTGTCGCTGAAAGCACGAAAATGGTGAACGGGCTGAACGATGTCGCCCGTGATGACGCCATTCGCTATGCTGACAACGACCTCGTGAAAGCACAAAAGCAGCTACGCGAAGCCCGCGAAAAATTGACGGAATTTCGCACGCGCACCCAGATTGTCGACCTGCAGGCCGACATTCAGGGCCGGATGGGCGTGACCAACAACCTTCAGCAACAGCTCGCCCAAGAGCTCGTCGCCCTTGATCAACTGGCCGCATCAACAAGCGAGGACGACCCGCGCGTCACCCAAGCCAAGCGCCGCATCCAAGCCATCCGCGAGCGCATCGCAACGGAACGCAAGAACCTCGCCACCACGGTCGTCCCGGGCACAGGCAAAGACTATCCAGCACTCATGTCCGAATTCGAAGGGCTGACGGTTGATCGGGAATTCGCAGAGCAAGTTTACCGAGCAGCCTTGACCGCGCGCGATTCCGCCTATGACAGCGCCCAACGACAGACCCGGTATCTGGCAACCTTCATCACACCAACCCTTGCGGATTCTCCTGAATACCCACAACGCAGCATGATTTTTGGCCTGGCTGCGCTGTTTTTGCTGCTCAGCTGGGGGATCGTTGTCTTGATCTATTATTCGATCCGCGATCGAGGTTGAGTTGGCATGATCCGGTTTGAGAACCTCTCAAAGGGCTTCTGGGTTGCTGGTGAATACAAGACAGTGATCGACAAACTCGACCTGACCTTGCCCACCGGAAAATCACTTGGACTTCTGGGGCGCAATGGTGCGGGAAAATCGACGCTGATCCAGATCATCGCGGGAATTTTGCCCCCTGATTCCGGGCGCGTCGTCTCGGACGGATCGATTTCCTGGCCGGTGGCCTTTGGTGGCTCCTTTCATCCAGCCCTGACAGGCGCGCAGAATGTGCGCTTTGTGGCGCGGATTTACGGCGTGGATACCGATAGCCTGATCGCGTTCGTCGAAGATTTTGCCGAACTGGGCAAACATTTCTACATGCCGGTACGCACCTATTCCTCGGGGATGAAGTCGCGTTTGACCTTTGGCACTTCGATGGGCATCCGGTTTGACACCTATCTGGTCGATGAAGTGACCGCCGTCGGGGATTCGCGCTTTCGCAATAAAAGCCGCCTCGTTTTCCGCGATCGGATGCAGGAAAGCAGCGCCATCATGGTGACACATAACATGCGTGAATTGCGGGATTTCTGCGATGCGGGAATCCTGCTTGATCGCGGCAAACTTTTCTATTTCGACGATCTCGACGAAGCCATCGAACAACACGAAGCCCTCATGCGCGAGAGGTAACACCGTGAAACTTAGCGTCTTTATCGCAATTTCCGCTCAAATTTGGAGCGTTATCCACAGTTTCGCCTGAATGCCCTCCCCAAAACCTCCCCAAACGAAGCCTAAACCTGTCTCGGGGTAAGAAACTGGGGTGAACGGGGATGTTGAGTCTCGAATTCCGATCACAGATCGGCGCGTCTTGGGGCGATTTGGCAGTTGATATTCGGTCCATGCAAGTTCTCGACACGACGCTTGGGCCGGTAGTTCTGGCGGTGAACGGTCCGGCTGGCGGGGTGCTAAGCTTTCGCTTGAACGAGGGTCTTGCGGAAGCGGATCTGATCGACAGCGTCACCTACAACACCTCGATGTCATATAGCGTCACGGGCGGTTCGCTCCTGCTGGAACCAGAGGGCGGCACGATGGTTGCGGTTCTGGGCTGCACCGCGCAGGACGGCACATTTGGCTTTTCGGTCAGCTCCGATGGTCAGATCGGAGCGTCGACGACGATTGGCTTGCCCGACTCCGCTAGTCTGACAGGCCCCGTTATGGCCGTCGCGCAGGATGGGTTCGTCTATACAATGAACGCCTCGGCGATGTTGCAATGTTTCGCGCCAAACGCGCAGAATGGGTATGTCGCAGGCACCTCGTATGCCGACACTGACGGTCTTTATCTGCAAAGCCCGGTTGCAATGACGACGGTGCGTGTTTCAGGGCAGGAATATCTGCTGACCCTTTCGGGCACCGAGCAGGGAGTCAGCGCATTCTGCATCGAAAATGATACCGGCGCGCTAAGCGCTGGCGGCTCTCTCGGCACAGCTTCAGGTCTGGGCTTGCTTGCAAATCCGACAGGCATGACCACGGTCGAGGTCGGCGGGCATTGCTACATCCTTGTCGCAAGCTCTGCCGATAATGGCGCGGGCGGCGCCTTGAGCGCGCTTGAGTTGCATGACGACGGGTCGCTGAGTGTGACGGATCATCTGATCGACACGCTGGACACCCGATTTGGCCGCACGCATAGCCTGACCAGCACACAGGTCGGGGATTGGACCTATGTGCTGGCTGGCGGCGGCGATGCTGGTCTCAGCCTGTTCACTCTTACCCCGCAAGGCCAACTGATCCATCTCGACAGCTTGGCCGACAGCCTGCAATCCGGGCTCGAAAATATTACGGCGCTCACAACGCTCGTTCGCGACGACGAACTGGATATCCTTGTCAGTTCGGACAAGTCGGCAGGGCTCAGCCGCCTTGCGGTCTCGCTCGCCGATCAAGGCGCAGTGCTTAGCACCGAAAGCGGGCTACTGAACGGGACCACCAAGGATGACATGCTGATCGCTGGCGCTGGCAATAGCGACCTTCGCGGAGGGGCTGGCGCCGACATTCTGCTCGACGGCGAAGGGCAAGATACGCTTAGCGGGGGCAGTGGAGCCGATCTGTTCGTGCTACGCGCTGACGAAAAACGCGATGTCATCACCGATTTCGATGCTGCGGTCGATCGCCTAGACCTTACTGCAATTCCAATGCTTTATGAGGCAAGCCGCCTGAGTGTTACAGAGAAATCCTGGGGCGCGGTCTTGTCCTTCCGCGGCGGAGAAGAGACCGAATTGCACAGCGCCAACGGCAAGACCTTGACCGCCGATCAGATTTTTGGCGCGATCAGCTGGAATGCCAACCGCCCCCCGATGGTCGCGGCGAGTGTGAGCCCTGACGACCCTGCCCCCGACGAACCCGCGCAAGACAACAGCCACACGTTCATTGGCGGCCCGGGCGGCGACAGCCTGTTTGGCACAGAAAGCAACGATACGCTTCGGGGGAATGACGGCAATGATAACCTGCATGGCAATGCTGGCGCGGACCTGATCGAAGGCAACGCCGGGGCCGATTTTATCGATGGCAGCGATGACAATGACTGGCTTGATGGCGGGATGCACAACGACACGCTGCTCGGTGGGCACGGCGTGGACACTCTTTATGGGTCGGATGGCGATGATCGCCTTGAAGGCCAAGATGGTGTTGACCTGCTCTATGGAGGTCTCGGCAATGATTGGATGCATGGCGGATCGCAAAACGACCTTTTGATGGGCGGCGACGGCAATGACTCTCTCTATGGCGCGTATGGCAATGATCGCCTTGAAGGTGAGGATGGGCGAGATGTTCTGGAGGGCGGCCAGAACAACGATTGGCTCGATGGCGGCGCAGATGATGATTGGCTGCTGGGCGGGAATATGCGCGACACGCTGTTCGGGGGGCTCGGAAACGACTCGCTCGAAGGTCAATACGGCAGCGATTATATCGACGGCGGCCTGGGCGATGATTGGATCCACGGTGGCGCTATGGGCGATACGATATTCGGCGGTGGTGGCAATGATACCGTCAATGGCGGTTCCGGTCCTGATCTTGTGTGGCTGGAAGACGGTGACGACCTGTTTCGCGGCTTTTCTCAAGGCGGCTGGCTAGGCCGCGACACGATTTGGGGCGGCGAGGGACAAGATACGATCTGGGCGAACTCGGGCAGCGATTTAGCCCATGGCGAGGGAGGCGATGATCTGATTTCTGGCGGTTTTGGCGGAGATTTTCTGTACGGCGACGCGGGGAATGACACGCTGTTTGGCGGGTTCAACAATGACGTCCTTTTCGGCGGCACCGGCGCAGATTGGCTTGAGGGAGGGCGGGGATTTGACCTTTTGACCGGGGGCGCTGATGCCGACATTTTTGCATTTGACTCCCTGTCCGGGCGCAATGAGATCACCGATTTTGAGCCGGGCGTAGATCATCTTCTGTTCGATACCATCGAAAAGAATTTCGCCGCACTCTCGGTCACCAATGCACCTCGGGGTGTTTGGCTGGAATGGGACGGAGGCGAAGTCCTTCTGCAGGGCGTCTGGGCCAATGGCATCAACGCAAGTGATGTCTACTTCAGCTAGAATTTGATCTGCGTGGCCGCCAAAGTGACTTGGATATCAGACCTTACCTGTGTCTCGACAATGACCGCCCGCTGATAGGCGGCACTGCCCCGTCTCCTGCACAGCCTCCCTCGGGATATTTATGCAAATGCAAAGGGGGCTTTCGTTTTCCTCTGCACGCGCTAGCTTGGCGGCATGTTGCGAATAAACGATCAAATCACCATCGAGGATTGGGAGCTTGTCGAGAGCTTTACCCGCGCCCAAGGGCCGGGTGGGCAGAATGTGAACAAGGTCTCAACCGCCGTCGAATTGCGCTTTGAGGCCGAGCGGTCGCCCAATCTTCCCCCCGCCGTCAAATCGCGCCTCAAACGTCTTGCGGGGCGCAAATGGACGCTGGAGGGCGCACTGCTGTTGCAGGTTCAAGACACGCGATCTCAGGCCCGCAACCGCGAGATCGCGCGTGAGCGGCTGGCCGAGTTGATCCGCAAAGCTTGCGAGCGGCCCAAGCGCCGGATCGCCACCAAGCCCACCAAAGGCAGTCAACGCCGCCGTCTCAAGGCGAAAACCATCCGCGGTGAGGTCAAGGCGATGCGCGGGAAGGTAGATGATGGAGAATGACCTGATCGCCCGGCGCGCCCGCTTGCTGGGCCCCAATGTGCCGACATTTTATGAGCAGCCCGTGCATATCACGCGCGGCGCGGGCGCCTATTTGTGGGGCGCAAACGGGCAGCGCTATCTCGACGCCTATAACAACGTCGCCCATGTCGGGCATTGCCACCCGCGCGTGGTGCGCGCAATTGCCGATCAGGCCGCGACGCTCAACACCCACACGCGCTATCTCCACGAGGGAATTCTCGATTACGGCGAAGCCTTGGTGGCGCGGCTGGATCACGGGTTGGATCAGCTGTTGATGACCTGCACCGGATCGGAGGCCAATGACGTGGCGCTACGCATGGCCCAAGCGGCGACCGGCAAGCGCGGCTTTATCGCCACCGACAACACCTATCACGGCAACACCACGGCGGTCGCGCATCTCTCCACCCGGCGTCCGCCAATCGGGGGCTGGCCCGATCACATCCGCCGGGTGCCCGCGCCCGACAGCCTTGCGCCGCTCGGGGGCAGCCTGGACGCGCAGCCGCAAGCCTTCGCCGCCAGTGTCGCGCAAGCCATCGCCGAGCTGGAGGCCTCAGGGCATGGCTTCGCCGGATTCATGCTCTGTCCGATTTTCGCCAATGAGGGGATGCCCGGCGTCGCCTCCGGTTTTCTCGATCCAACCGTCGCGGTGATCCGCGCGGCGGGTGGCTTGATTATCTCCGATGAGGTCCAGCCCGGTTTCGGACGCATCGGCAGCGATTTCTGGGGCCATGACTGGCTGGGGTTTGCGCCCGATGTGGTCACATTGGGTAAGCCGATGGGCAATGGTCACCCGGTGGCTGGCGTGGTCGCAAGGCCCGAAGTGATGGCCGCCTTCCGCGAGGCCTTTGGCTATTTCAACACCTTTGGCGGCAATCCGGTGTCCTGTGCTGCGGCAATGGCGGTGTTGCAGGTGATCGACGATGAAGGGCTACAACAAAACGCCGCCGAAATCGGGGCCTATCTGCTGCAGGGACTGCAAAGCCTTGATCACCCGCTGATTGCGGACACGCGCGGTCTTGGCCTGTTCGCCGCGATTGAACTGGCGCGCGAGGGGCAACCCGCCAGCCATGAGGCCGGGCAGATCGTCGAGGCAATGCGCAACCGCCATGTCCTGATGGGCCGCGTCGGCCGCGCCCAGCACATCCTGAAAATCCGCCCACCGTTGGTTTTTTCGCGCCAAGATGTCGATTTTCTGATCGACCAACTGAACGCCAGTTTCGCCGTGATCCCCGCATGATGTCCGAACGCAAAGCGATGGCGATGGCGCAAACCGCGCTGTTCACTTGGGGCCAAACGGCGACCCCACCCCGCCTTGTGAATATCCGCGAAAACATCGTCTTTGAGGCGCATTTGAAGGATGGCCGACACGTCGCGTTGCGCCTGCACCGCCCCGGTTATCAAGGCCGCGCGGGCATCGAGGCCGAGCTGCGCTGGTGCGAAGCGCTCAGCGCGCAGGGGCTGGCCGTGCCGCGCCCAATACGTGGTATCAACGGCCGGCTGACGGGGGGCGCGGGCAATCGCGTGGCCTCGTGCGTGCAGTGGCTTGACGGGGGGCCGATTGGTTCGGGGGATCAACCGCTTGGGCCTGACGCGGCGCAGGTCCACATGCAGGCCGAGGCGCTGGGCGCACTGATCGCACAGCTCCACAATGCCAGCGACGCCGCGCCGCCGAAAGACTTTGCGCGCCACGCTTGGGATGGCGAGGGTTTGCTGGGCGATCATCCGCAATGGGGCCGCTTTTGGGAGCATCCCGCCCTGAGCCCCACACAAGCGACACTGCTGCAAAAGGCGCGCGCGCAGGCCCGCGACCAACTAGCTGCGGCGCTTGATTTTGGCCCGATCCATGCCGATATCCTACGAGAGAACGTGCTGGCCACACATCACGGACTTGCGCTGATAGACTTTGACGATTGTGGGCCGGGATATCGCCTTTACGACTTGGCAACCGCCTTGGTGCAGGGGTGGGGCGACCCGCTTTGGGCCGCGCAAGCCGAGGGTTTGGTGGCCGGATATCGCAGTCGTCGCGCATTGGCCGATGATCAAGCAGGTTTACTGCCGCTTTTTGTGGCATTGCGGGCGTTCGCATCAGCTGGCTGGATCGTGAGCCGCGCAGCAGGTGACGACCCGCGACAAATCGCCTATATAGAGCGTGCATGCGTTCTCGCACAACATATGCTCGATGGAACACCACCTTGGCAATACAAAGTATAAAATGGGCCAAACAAATGGCCAAAGAGATCTTGGGCCACCGCCCCGCCTCCTTGCAGGTGGGCGCGCTGTGTACGCGGCTGCGCGATGGCAAGGTGCAGGTGATGCTGATCACCTCGCGCGATACCGGGCGCTGGGTCATGCCCAAGGGCTGGCCGATGCGGGGTCGCTCGCTTTCAGGGGCGGCGCGTCAAGAGGCCTGGGAGGAAGCGGGCGTAAAAGGGCACATCTCGTCTGACCCGATCGGCAGTTTTCGCTATGACAAACGCCTTGATGGCGGGCTGAGCGTGCCGACCGATGTTCTGGTCTATCACCTCCGGGTCGACAACACCTCCAAGACCTTTCCCGAACAACATCAGCGCAAGCGGCAATGGTTTTCGCTCAATCAGGCTGCCAAACGTGTCGATGAGGACGGCTTGCAGGATATTTTGCGCGCTCTGATCCGCTAAAGGCGGGCTTTCTCTTGTTTGGATGGGTCTAAACCGATAGGGCCTGCGCTGGATATGACACCAGCATGACAGGTTTGCGACAGTGAGCGACGAAGACAGAACGCCCCCCGTCAATCAGTGGAAAACGCTCGACAAAGATCTCAAACGGATCAGTCGGATCGAGGTAGGCGCGCAGACCGTTTCTCGCGGCTTGGTCGCGCCGGGCGTGGCGCTGGCCTTCATCGTGCTGGCCGGGCTTGCAGCGGCGCTGCTGATGGGCGGCCAATCGGGCCAGATTCTGGTCGTCGCAGCGGCGGCGATTGGGGCCTATATGGCGCTCAATATCGGGGCCAATGACGTGGCCAACAATATGGGCCCGGCCGTTGGCTCCAAGGCGATGACGCTGGGCATGGCCCTGATTTTGGCGGCGGTGTTTGAATCGCTGGGTGCGCTGGTTGCGGGCGGCGATGTCGTGAATACCGTGGCCAAAGGCATCATCGAGCCCAGCGCCCTGCCCGATTCCACGCATTTCGTCTGGGCGATGATGGCGGCACTTCTGGCCGCGGCCCTTTGGCTCAACCTTGCGACATGGTTTGGCGCGCCGGTTTCGACCACCCATTCCATCGTCGGCGGCGTTGTCGGCGCGGGCATCGTGGCGGCAGGCTTTGGCGCGGTCGACTGGGGCACGATGGGCATGATCGCGGCAAGCTGGGTGATCTCACCGGTAATGGGCGGGGTGATTGCGGCCCTGTTCCTTGCGATCATCAAATCCAAGGTCGTCTACGTCGATGACAAGATCGCCGCCGCACGCAAATGGGTGCCCATCCTGATCGGCATCATGGCCGGGGCCTTTGCCGCCTATCTGGCGCTCAAAGGGCTGAAGCACCTGTTCAAGATCTCCCTGCTGGAGGCAGTCCTGATTGGCCTCGCAACGGGCATCGCGTGCTGGCTGCTCACGATCCCGATGATCCGCCGCCAGTCTGAAGGCATGGAGAATCGCAAGAAATCGCTTAAATCGCTGTTCTCACTGCCCCTGATCGTGTCGGCGGCCTTGCTCAGCTTTGCCCATGGCGCCAATGACGTCGCTAATGCGGTGGGGCCGCTGGCGGCCATCGTGCACACGGTCGAGCAAGGCGATATCGCGTCGCAAGTCGGCATCCCGTTCTGGGTGATGGCCGTGGGGGCACTGGGAATTTCGGTCGGTCTGTTGCTTTTCGGGCCGAAACTGATCCGTCTGGTGGGCAATGAAATCACCAAACTCAACCCGATGCGCGCCTATTGCGTCGCCCTGTCCGCCGCGATCACGGTCATCGTGGCCTCGTGGCTGGGCTTGCCGGTCAGCTCGACCCATATCGCAGTCGGTGGCATCTTTGGCGTCGGCTTTTATCGCGAATGGCATTCCGAAAAACGCGCCCGCGATCTTGGCATCAGCAAAGGCAAACCCGTCCCTATTGAAGAGCGCAAACGCCGCCTTTTGGTGCGCCGCTCGCATATGCTGACGGTGGCGGCAGCCTGGATTATCACAGTGCCGGTCAGCGCAGGCCTATCCGCCCTGATCTATATCTTGCTGAACTGGCTGATCGCCTAAACGATCACATCCATCGCCTGCTGCGCACCAACTCCGAACACCCGTTTGTACCGCGCGATCTCATCGGCGGGCCCCATGGCCTTTTCGGGATTGTCCGACAGTTTGACCGTCGGGCGCCCATTGGCCGAGACTGCCTTGCACACAAGGCTGAACGGCGCGAGCCCATCATCGGGCACAAGGCCGCGAAAATCATTGGTCAGCAGGGTGCCCCAGCCAAAGCTGACCTTCACGCGGCCCAAGAACTGCGCGTGCAATTCGCGGATCTTGTTCACGTTCAGACCATCCGAAAAAATCACCAGCTTGTCGCGCGGATCTTCGCCGCGCGATTTCCACCACTCGATCGCAACCTCTGCACCCGCTGCCGGATCGCCTGAATCGATGCGAATCCCCGTCCAGCCCGCCAACCAGTCGGGCGCGCGATCAAGGAAGCCCTTGGTGCCATAAGTATCGGGCAGGATAATGCGCAGATTACCGTCATGCTCTTCGTGCCAATCCGCCAGCACCCGGTACGGAGCCTGCGCCAAGGCCGCATCGGTATCGGCGAGCGCGGCATAGACCATCGGCAGTTCATGCGCGTTGGTGCCCACCGCCTCGATGTCGCGCCGCATCGCAATCAGGCAATTCGAGGTGCCGGTAAACGCGCCCCCTTTGCCGCTATCGCCCAGCCCCTCAAGCATCGCGCGCACGCACCAATCCTGCCACAGGAACGAGTGGCGCCGCCGCGTGCCGAAATCCGCGATCTTGAGGCCCGGCAAATCGCGCAACGCCTCGATTTTCTCCCAAACCTTCGTCATCGCGCGCGCATAAAGCACCTGCAACTCAAACCGACCCATCCGGTTCAGCACCGCACGCCCGCGCAACTCCATCAAGATCGCCAGCGCCGGAATTTCCCACAGCATGACCTCATGCCATTTGCCTTCAAAGGTCAGCTCATACTGTCCGTCACGCTTTTCCAGATGATAGGGCGGCAGTTGGAACCCCTCGAACCACTCCATGAAATCGGGGCGGAACATCTGCCGCTTGCCGTAAAACGTGTTGCCGCGCAGCCATGTGCTTTCGCCCCGCGCCAGCGTCAACGAGCGCGCATAATCCAACTGCTCGCGCAACTCGCCCTCATCGACCAGATCGGCAAGACGCACCGATTTGCTGCGATTGATCAGCGAAAAGGTGACCTGCGTATCCGGATGGTTGCGAAAAATAGACTGACACATCAACAGCTTGTAGAAATCCGTATCGATCAGCGAGCGCACGATCGGGTCGATTTTCCATTTGTGATTGTAAACGCGGGTGGCGATATCGGCCATGTTCAGTGCTCCAGTGTCACGCCAGCCGCGCGCATTGCATCGCGCGCCGCAGCCAGCGATCCGTCTAAATCAATCGCGCGACATGCGCCTTCCAGCACCGTTACCTTGAACCCCAGTTTCGCCGCGTCCAGCGCCGACCACGCGACGCAGAAATCGGTCGCGAGCCCGACGAAGGTTAGCTCCTCCACGCCCCGGTCGCGCAGATACCCGGCCAGCCCCGTAGTGATTTTGTGATCGTTTTCAAAGAACGCCGAATAACTGTCGACCGCCGCGCGAAACCCTTTGCGGATCACCATCTGCGCGCGATCAACGGCCAGATCCGCGTGAAACTCTGCGCCCTTGCTGCCTTGCACGCAATGATCGGGCCAGAGCGTCTGCACCCCATACTCCATATGGATCTGGGTGAACGCCGCTGCCCCCTCATGGCTTGAGGCAAAAGACGAATGTCCCGCCGGGTGCCAGTCCTGCGTCAGCACGACCACCTCGAACTCCGACATCAGCGCGTTGATCCGCGCGATGATCTCATCACCGCCTTCAACCGCCAGTTTGCCGCCGGGGCAAAAGTCATTTTGCACATCGATCACGATCAAGGCTTTGGTCATGGTTTTCCTCATGGCTTTCACAATGGGTAGGGCGGCGGGCCTGCGCGGTCAATCCGGCCCTTGCCAGAATACCCCCTGCGGCGCTAAGCCCCCTCTCATGATTACTGTTGCAGCGCTTTACCATTTCACCAAGTTCCCCGATCCTGCCGCGCTTCAGGCGCCGCTGGCCGATCTGGCACGCGCGCAGGGCGTCAAAGGCTCGCTTTTGCTGGCACGCGAGGGTATCAACGGCACCATCGCGGGCTCGCGTGCGGGCATTGATGCGATGCTATCCCATATCCGCGCCCTGCCCGGTTGCGCCGATCTTGAGTGGAAAGAAAGCGGCGCTGAGAAGATGCCCTTTGGCAAAATGAAGGTGCGGCTCAAGCGCGAAATTGTCACGATGGGGATTGCCGATGTCGATCCGCGCGCCCGCGTTGGCCACTATGTCGAGCCCGCCGCCTGGAACGATCTGATCGCCTCGCCCGACACGGTGGTGATCGACACGCGCAACGATTACGAGGTCGAGATTGGCACATTTGAGGGCGCGATTGACCCTCAAACCAAGTCATTCCGCGAATTTCCCGACTGGTGGCGTGAAAACGCACCGCGCTTTCACAACAAGCGTGTCGCGATGTTCTGCACCGGGGGTATTCGCTGCGAAAAGGCGACGAATTTCCTGATTTCCGAGGGTGTTACAGATGTTTACCACCTCAAAGGCGGCATCCTGAAATATCTTGAGGAAATGCCCGCAGAGGGGTCCCTCTGGAACGGCGATTGCTTTGTTTTTGACAATCGGGTGAGCCTGCGCCACGGGTTGGAGGTTGGCGATTACGAAAGCTGCCACGCCTGTCGCCGCCCCGTTTCCGCCCAAGACAAGCAGCATCCCGATTTTGAACAAGGCGTGTCATGCCCCCGCTGCATTGGCGAATTTTCTGACGCCGATCGCGCGCGCTTTCGGGAACGCGAGCACCAGATACGCCTCGCAGCCAAGCGCGGAGAGGCGCATCTGGGGCGCGATTAATCCTGCGCGCATGCCTGCGTCAGGGGGTTGCACGCCTGCGTCACATCGCCGCCCGTCGTGGGGAATTCGAGTCGTGGCAACGAAAAATCTCCGATCCCCGCCGAGGCGGCGCCTGTCGTCATCATCGTCAAAGCCAAAGCGATTATTATACGTTTCATTTCATCTCTCCAAATCTGAACTGCTTCGTTCAGATTCCAATATGAACCGAGTCGTTCACTTTTCAAGATGCTCTGAACTGATTGGTTCAAAATACTGCATTGCAATCGCCGCAACCCTTGCTAGTTTAGAAGCGTTCTAAAAAAGGATTCCACATGTTCGCTGGGTTTACCTCTCGTCGCCGTTTCGCCGATTTGTCTGAACAAGAAGTGCTCGCGCTTGCGATCTCTTCTGAAGAGGATGATGCGCAGATTTACCGCCAATATGGCGAAAAACTGCGCAAGGAATATCCCGCTTCGGCACAAATCTTTGACGGGATGGCGCTGGAAGAGGATGAACATCGTCGCCGCCTGATCGAGGCCCATAAGGCGCGCTTTGGCGATGTCATCCCGCTTATTCGGCGCGAACATGTGGCAGGATTCTATGCCCGCAAACCGATCTGGCTGGCCAAGAACCTGTCGCTCGAAACGATCCGCGGCGAGGCCGAGGCGATGGAGCGCGATGCCGGGAAGTTCTACACCCTCGCCGCCCAGCGCAGTTCAGACGCTGATACCCGCAAGCTGCTGGGCGATCTGGCCGCTGCAGAATTGGGCCATGAGAAAACGGCCGCCGAACTCAGCGCGACCCATCTCACCGAAGACGCCAAGGACGAGGAAGACCGCAAGGCTCATCGCCAGTTCATTCTGACATGGGTGCAGCCGGGTTTGGCCGGGCTGATGGACGGCTCGGTGTCCACACTGGCCCCGATTTTTGCCACCGCTTTTGCCACGCATGACCCGCACACCACGTTGCTCGTGGGTCTGGCCGCATCGGTTGGTGCGGGGATCTCGATGGGCTTCACCGAGGCCGCCCATGATGACGGCGTAATCTCGGGGCGCGGCTCGCCCATGAAGCGTGGTATCGCTTCGGGCGTGATGACAACGCTTGGCGGCTTGGGTCACGCGCTGCCCTATCTGATCCCCGATTTCTGGACTGCAACCACGATCGCCATGATCGTCGTGTTCCTCGAGCTTTGGGCGATCACCTGGATTCAGAACCGCTTTATGGAAACCCCGTTTCTGCGCGCAGCCTTTCAGGTTGTGCTGGGCGGCGCGCTGGTCTTTGCAGCCGGTGTGTTGATCGGCGCGGGCTGACCCCATGAGCGGCACGCATCTTGATGCGTTGGACGCTCCGCGGGGAGTATTTATGGCCAGATGAAAGGAGGGAGCGCGCCTTGTCTTTCATCTGGCCATAAATACTCCCGCCGGAGGCATCCGCCCTTACCAACACCGCGCAAATCCCTGACTGGCGCTTGGCCAGTCCTCATGCTAGCGCTTGTTCATGCTGGAGATTTTCCTCAAGACACTGCCGTTTTTCGCCCTGATTGGGCTGGGCTGGTTTGCCGGTAGAATCCGGTTTTTCACCGCCGAAGCGACCGCGTGGCTGACGAAATTCGTCTTTTATTTCGCGCTTTCTGCGATGCTGTTCAAATTTTCGGCCAATCTGAAACTGGCCGAGCTGTTTGATCCGCAATTCGTGCTGGCCTATCTCAGCGGCTCGGGTGCGGTCTGGATTCTCACATTCCTTGTGGCCAAGGCGCGCAAGCTGCCCACGACCTTGGCCGCAATGGAAAGCCACACCGCGATGACCGGCAATACCGGCTTTCTCGGCGTGCCGATGCTGGTGGTGTTGCTTGGCCCGCAAGCGGTTGGCCCGGTACTGATGGTCTTGTCCTGTGATTTGATTGTGTTTTCCTCAATCATCACGATCATCATCACGGCCGCGCGCCACGGGAAGGTTTCGGTTGCGCCCATCGCACTGGGCCTGCTGAAAAACCCGATGATTGTGTCGATGGGGGCCGGGCTGATCTGGGCGGGGCTGAAATGGCCGATTCCGGCGCCGATTGAGGAGTTCATGACGCTTCTTGGCGCCGCCGCGACACCGGGCGCGCTTTTCGCCATCGGGGCTTCGCTTGCGTTCAAATCCGCCGAGAAACCCGCGCCCGCGATCTGGCTGTCCTTTGGCAAGCTTTTCCTGCATCCCGTTGCGATTGCCATCACCTCGCTGATGATCTTTGATGTTGATCCCTACGCGGCGGCGGTGATGATTGCAGCGGCGGCCCTTCCCGTGGCGGGCAATGTCTATATTCTGGCGCAGCATTACGGGGTCGCGCCGCAGCGCGTGTCTGCGGCGATCCTCGTTTCCACCGCCGTTTCGATTTTGACGGTTCCGGCGGTCATTCACTGGGTACAAATGTAGGAGAGCGCAATGCGTACGATCTCGGAAAATCGCTGTTTTGGGGGCGTTCAAGGCGTCTATTCGCATGATTCAAAAGTCACGAATTGCGAGATGACCTTTGGCCTGTTCCTGCCCGCAGAGGCCGAATTCGGCCCCGTTCCGGTGCTGTGGTATCTCTCCGGGCTGACCTGCACCCACGACAACGCGATGACCAAAGCCGGCGCGCAGGCCTTTGCCGCCGAGCACGGTATTGCGCTGGTGTTCCCCGACACAAGCCCGCGTGGCGAAGGTGTGGCCGATCACGAGGATTACGATCTGGGTCAAGGCGCGGGGTTTTACGTCAACGCCACGCAAGACCCTTGGGCGGCGCATTTCCAGATGTGGGATTACATCGCCGAAGAATTGCCCCGTGTCGTGACCGCGGCTTTCGCCATTGATGGCGAGCGTCAATCAATCACCGGTCATTCGATGGGCGGGCATGGCGCGCTGACGTTGGCGATGGGTTTGCCGGGGCGGTTCCGCTCGGTTTCGGCCTTTGCGCCGATTGCCAATCCGCTGATGTCAGATTGGGGGCGCAAGCAGTTGGGCGCCTATCTGGGTAGCGATGAAACGGCTTGGGCGCAGCATGATGCCTCGCATCTGATGCGCGATATCGGGTTTGATGGTGAAGTGTTGATTGATCAGGGCACGTCGGATCAGTTCCTCGAATTGTTGCGCCCCGAGGCTTTGGCGGGCGCGTTGGCAACACGCCGTCAACCCGGCACGTTCCGCATGCAACAGGGCTATGATCACAGCTATTTCTTTGTGCAAAGCTTCATGCCCGATCACATCGATTTCCATGCCGAGGCGCTTTGGCAGTGATCTGGATTGATGCCGATGCCTGCCCGGTCAAAACCGAGGCTGAGACCGTTGCGACCCGACTGAAGGTGAAGCTGATCTTGGTCAGCAATGGCGGGTTGCGGCCCTCACCCAACCCGTTGGTTGAGATGGTCTATGTCGATCAAGGCCCTGATATTGCTGACATGTATATCGCCGAACGCGCGACGGTCGGCGATGTCGTGGTGACCAATGACATTCCTCTGGCGGCGAAATGCGTTGAAGCGGGCGCGCGCGTTTTGCGCCCCGATGGCGAGGCGCTGACACCGGCCAATATCGGCAATGTGCTGGCGACACGCGATTTGATGACAGATTTGCGCAGCGCCGATCCGTTTCGCCAAGGCGGGGGCAAGCCGTTTTCCAAGGCAGACAGATCTCGCTTTGCGGATGCGCTTGATCGCATCACGCGGGCCGCGATGAGAGAGGCAAACAATGGTTGAAGCCGTGATTTTCGACATCGGCAATGTGCTGATCGAATGGCAACCCGAGCGCTATTACGACGCGATTATGCCCGTCTCCGAGCGCGAGGAGATGTTTGCACAGGTCGATCTGCACGCGATGAATGACGATATCGACCGCGGCGCGCCGTTTCGCGAGACGATCTATGCGATGGCCGATCAACACCCGAAATGGCGTGACAAGATCCGGCTGTGGCACGATGACTGGATCAAGATGGCGACGCCCGAGATTCCGCATTCGCTGCGCTTGATGAAGGCGCTTCAGGCCAAGGGGATGCCGGTATTTTCGCTCACGAATTTTGGCATTGGCAGCTATGATTTTGCCGCGACCCATTACCCGTTCCTGCGCGCGTTCGATCGCGATTTCATCTCGGGGCATATGGGCGTGACCAAGCCCGATCCGAAAATCTATGAGATGGTCGAGGCGGCGAGCGGGTTGAGCGGGCATCAGTTTTTGTTCACCGATGATCGCAACGACAATATCGCGACGGCGCACACGTTTGGCTGGAAAACGCATCTGTTCGAGGGGCCCGAAGGCTGGGCGCAACGGTTGGTTGATGAGGGATTGCTAAGTGCGACCGAGGCCGCATAAGCCACGCTTATTTGTGCCCGCCTGAATTAAGCGCCGCTTATCTCAAGCGCGCTTGGCCACGGCCACCCCGAGCAGTTCCAGCACCTTGGCCTCGATCTGAGACGCCTCCATCCCCGCCGAGCGATACATATCCTCGGGCGAGGCATGGTCGATGAACGTGTCGGGCAGCACCATCGAGCGGAATTTGAAGCCGCGATCAAACACGCCCTGATCGGCTAGGTACTGCGCGACATGGCTGCCAAAGCCGCCAATCGCGCCCTCTTCGATGCAGATCAGCGCCTCGTGATTGGCGACGAGCTGGTCGATCAGATCGGTGTCGAGCGGCTTGGCGAAACGCGCATCCGCAACAGTCGGCGCAAGACCGCGCGCCTGCAATGCTTCGCGCGCCTTAAGCACTTCGGCCAGACGGGTGCCGTAGCTGAGAATCGCGACGCGGCCCCCTTCGGCGATCATCCGGCCTTTGCCGATTTCCAGCGGCACGCCAGTTTCGGGCATCTCCACGCCCATCCCCTCGCCGCGCGGATAGCGGAACGCGATGGGGCCCGCGTCATAGGCGGCGGCGGTGGCGACCATATGCACCAGATCAGCCTCATCGGCGGCGGCCATCACCACCATGCCCGGCAGGCTGGCCATGAAGCCCACATCGAAGCTGCCCGCATGGGTCGCGCCATCGGCGCCCACAAGCCCGGCGCGGTCGATGGCAAAGCGCACGGGAAGGCGTTGAATCGCCACGTCATGCACGATCTGATCGTAGCCGCGTTGCAGGAAGGTCGAGTAGATCGCGCAGAACGGCTTCATCCCCGAGGCCGCAAGCCCGGCCGAGAAGGTCACCGCGTGCTGTTCGGCAATACCCACATCAAAGCAGCGGCGCGGATAGAGTTGGGCAAACATATTCAGCCCGGTGCCATCAGGCATCGCCGCCGTGATCGCCACGATCTTTTCGTCCTTCGCGGCTTCCTTGATCAGGCTTTCGGCGAAGACCTTGGTATAGCTGGGCGCATTCGAGATCGCCTTGACCTGCGTGCCGGTCGCGACGTCGAATTTGGCGGTCGCATGGCCGCCATCGGGGCGGCTTTCGGCATGGGTATAGCCTTTGCCCTTTTTCGTCAGCGCATGGATCAGAACCGGCCCCTTGGCGCGGGTCTTGAGCATGCGCAGCACCGGCAAAAGCTGATCAAGATCATGACCATCGACCGGCCCGACATAGGTAAAACCAAGCTCTTCGAACAGGGTGCCGCCCATCGCCATGCCCTTGAGCATTTCCTTGGCTCGGCGCGCGCCTTCGTGGAACGCCTCGGGAAGGAAAGCCCGCGCAGCGCCCTTGGCGACTTCCTTGAGGTCTTGCACCGGTCCCTCGGCGTAAAGCCGGGTCAGATAAGACGACAGGGCGCCAACCGGCGGGGCAATCGACATTTCATTATCGTTGAGCACGACAAACATCCGCTTGCCCAAGTGGCCTGCGTGGTTCATCGCCTCAAACGCCATGCCGCCCGACATCGCGCCATCACCGATCACCGCAATCGCGTCGCCGGTCTCCGCGCCCAACTCGCGCCCCATCGTGAAGCCGACAGCCGCCGAGATCGAGGTCGAGCTATGCCCCGCGCCGAACGCGTCATAGGGGCTTTCCGAGCGTTTCGTGAAGCCAGACAGCCCGTCTTTCATGCGCAGGGTCCGGATGCGGTCGCGCCGCCCGGTCAGGATTTTATGCGGGTAGCATTGATGGCCGACATCCCAGATGATCTTGTCGCGCGGCGCGTCAAACACGGCATGCAGCGCCACGGTCAACTCGACCACGCCCAGCCCTGCCCCAAGATGCCCGCCGGTTTGTGACACGGCGGAAATGGTTTCGCTGCGCAATTCTTCGGCCAGCTTTTTCAGCTCAAGATCCGACAGCCCTTTCATGTCCGCAGGTAGACGCACCCGATCAAGGATCGGGGTTGCAGTCAGGGGGGAGGCGCTATCGCTCATTTGGGTGCTTTCGGATGGCTCAAGTTCTACGGGAGATAACGAAACGCGCGGCCTCTCGCAAGTTTTCCGCCTTGTCGCCATAGGCAGAGAGCACATCTGTCGCGGTTTCGATCAACTCAGCGGCACGGGTCTGCGCGCCGCTCAGGCCCAGCAAAGACACAAAGGTCGCCTTGCCCGCCAGCGCATCCTTGCCAACACGCTTGCCGGTTGCGGCCTCATCGCCGGTCACATCAAGAATGTCATCCGCGATCTGAAAGGCGAGACCCACCGCATCAGAATAGATCCGCAGCGCGGTTTGATCGGCCCCGGCCAAAATCGCCCCAGCGCGCGCCGAAAAGGAAATCAGCGCGCCGGTCTTACCCGCTTGCAAGGCGATAATCTGCTCAAGGGTCAGCGGTGTGCTTGCGGTTTCAGCGGCAATATCCAGCGCTTGGCCATGACACATCCCAGCCGCCCCAGTCGATTTGGCCAAAGCCTCGACCAGCGCAATCCGGCGTTCAGGCGCGCCCAAAATCGGATCACAGCACAGCTCAAACGCCAGCGTTTGCAGCGCATCGCCCGTGAGAACGGCGGTGGCCTCATCCCATTTGACGTGAACAGTGGGCTGGCCGCGGCGCAGATCATCGTCATCCATGCAGGGCATATCATCATGCACGAGACTGAAAGCATGCAGCGCCTCGACGGCGGCGGCAGCGGGCATGGCTTGGGCTTGTGGGAGATCGAATAAGGCCGCACTTTCGAGCACGAGAAACGCCCGCAAGCGTTTGCCACCTTGCAGCGCGTAATGCATCGGCGCGCGCAGAGGGCCTTCGGGCTGGCGCGCCACGGCCTCATCAAGCGCCGTTTGCACCGCAGCTTGGACCTCTGACAGACGCGCGTTGAACATTTACAGCCCGTCGACCGGGGTCGTGCCCTGCGGCGCACCATCGGCGCCAAGGGTGATTTTTTCGACCCGTTCCTCAGCCTCTTTGAGCAGCTTGGCACAGCGCGCTTTCAGCTCGGCACCGCGTTCATACAGCGCAATCGAGCGATCCAGCGCCACATCGCCATGTTCCAACTGGCTGACAACGTCTTCGAGGGCCTTCATCGCCTGCTCGAAGCTGAGGGTTTTTACGTCGGGCTGTTCATCGCTCATTCGCTCGCTCCTTGCTTGGTCTTCGGGATGCCACCAAATGGCCTCAACGTCCAGCCCTGCAAGGCAGGACGCGCGGTCTGTCGCCTGATATCAGGACGCGATCACAATACGGAAAGGGCCGTCTCGATGTGAGACGGCCCTCCGAGATCTACGGAGATGGTCCGGTTAGGGTCCGAAGGATCCAGCCGTCCCAGTCAGGGTTCTTTTGCCCCAGGGTTTGCCCTCAGGCCACGGCCCCCCTCACTGTCCCGACACCTCTCTCCACTATCACTCTAGACACTGGACCACCTCCTTTCATGCGTTGCCGTTATCCACAGCCTGCCACATATTTTGTGTGTGACAAGTTTTTTTACGCAATCCGTGGAGAAAGTTTTGTGACAAGTGCCTTGAAAGGCAGCAGTGCGATTAAAGTCAGGGCAAGTTTTACAAGCCAATCGGCGCAAGCGAGCGACACCCAAAGCGGCACTTCCGGGCCAAGCCCCAGAAGCGGCAGATGCGCCCCCGCCCAAGACACGTCATTGGACGGCTCGATGAAGGTCAGCGTGGCCGAAAACGCGATCGAGAAGAAGATCATCGTATCGAGCGAGGCCCCGATCAGCGTGGACACCGCCGGCGCGCGCCACCACACCCCGTTGCGCAGCTTGTCAAAGATGAACACGTCGGTCAGTTGCGCCACAAGGAACGCCGCGCCCGAGCCCAGCGCGATGCGCAAGGTCACTGCGGGGTAGGTGTAGCCATCGCCTTGCAGCATGATCTGAGAGCCGATGAGCGAGCAGGCCACGCCGGCGACGAAACCGGCAAACACCACACGGCGCGCGGCGGCGGGCCCGTAGACGCGGTTCATCACGTCATTGACGAGAAAGGCGAAGGGATAAGTGAACGCGCCCCAGGTCAGCCAATCGCCGACGAGGAATTGCACGAGAATATTGGAGGCCACAACGATAATGGCCATGGCAAGAATGCCAGGTAGGAAGCGGGTCATCATTTCATCCGTTTTTACATGGTAGCGGGGACATGGCTTGGTCAATCCAAGCAAGGGCGCGCGATACGCCGATGTTGCGCGTGCGTCAATCCCCTTCGGGGTTCGGCTGCAGGCGGTATTCGACAATTTCGGTGCGCTGGAAGATGCGGAAATTGTCATCCGAGATCATCGTCAGACGGATCGCTCCGGTGCTGTCGCGCCAAGCGGAAATGCCTTCGAGGTTGTCATGCTTGCCCGGTCCGGTCTGGATCAGCACGTCGCCGCCGCTTAGCGTGTCACCGGTGATGTCAAACACCTGCACGCGGGTGAGAAAGCCCAGAAGGCCCCAAAAGTCGCGCTCCAGCACGTAAAGCCGCCCGTCGGGGCCGAAATCTGCGCCCACTGGCAGCCAATCGCCCGCGCGCGGGATGTCGAAAGGTTGGCTCCATTCGCCGTTGCGATAGCGCCAGATCGGGAAAGAGGCATCCAGCGAGCCAGAGCGTTCGGGCATCGTGTAAAGCGTACCATCGGGCGCAATTGCCAGCGATTCAAACGAGGAGTTGCGCTGCATATTCTTGAACGCCTCGGGACGCGGTAGATCGCGCGCCGGGCCGCCATCGGTTGCGAAATGGGCCACGCGGGCGACGCCTTCGAACGACAGATAGACCGATCCGTCAGGCGCAAGCGCCAAGCCTTCGGAATCGGCAAAGCGACGCGTCATCAGCGCGCCCTTGGCGTCATGCAGCTTGGTTGGCCCCGACGTCAGGGCAATCCCGATGATCTCGCCCTGCGCATCGCGCTGAATTTGACCGCGCCACAGCGTCGCGCGATCTGATTGGGTGACGAAATCGCGCCCCTGCGGGCCGATCTCAAACCCCGAGAAGCCACCGAAAAGGGGCTGATCCGGGATCTGCCAGCGATAGGATTGCAGGAATTGCGCGCGCACAGGGTCGGCGGCGGCTGACAGCCCCGCAAACCCCAGCGCCAGCACCCCTGCAATCAGCGTGCGGACAAAACGGCGCGGCATTGGCTGGGCAGATCCGCCATGACATAGGTCTTGGCGTTTTTCTTGCGCGGGCCTTTTTTCTTGGGCGGCGCAGTGGTTTTCGGCGGGTTGAGATAATCGGTCACCCACCAGTTCAGCGTCTCATCACAGCCATCTCCCCCTTTGGAGAGCGTCGCCACCGTGGGCTTTTGCGCCTGACAATAGCGCGCACCGGGCGGGCATTTGAGGCGCACATGAAAATGCGTGTTATGGCCGTAAATCGGGCGGATTTTTTGCAACCAGGCGCGATCATTACGCGGCGCCGCGTTGCACATCGCGATCTTGGCGGCGGCCGTTACGAAGACGCGTTCTACGCGCGGATCAGAAGCAGCATGGCGCAGGAGTGCCATATGTTGCGGCGTCCAGTTGCCATTGGTGCGGCGCTGATCGGCGGAGCGCACCGAGATCGACGAGATTTTCTCGCGCTGCGCCCGGCTCAGATCAAGACGTTGCGGCGGCAGCATCCAGACATCGGCATCCAGCCCGATCTGGTGGCTGGCATGCCCCCCTGTCATCGGCCCGCCGCGCGGCTGCGAAATATCGCCGATATAGAGACCTTTCCAGCCCGGCAGGCTGGCCGCGTAGCGCGACAGATCCTGCAAATAGGCGATCATCTCGGGCTGGCCCCAGTTGCGATTGCGCGACAGCCGCATCGCCTGCCATGTCGGCCCGGTCTGCGGCATCGCCTGCAATCCCGCCGCACAGCCGCGTGAGTAGAACCCGATCGCTTGAGGGGCTTGTTGCGAGGGCACCGATTTCGCGCCGAAGAGTTGGCGGGCCAAGGGCTCGGACAGGGCCGGAGAGAGCGAGGTGACTAAGGAAACACTGGCGATAATCAAAAAACGAAACATGGGTTACCCTTCGGGCTGCGGATCTCCGTTGGTCTTGACGAAACCTAGCAGGATAAGGCCCAAAATCAAAAGCACGATAATCGGGGTGATGCCGGTGGACTGATTGTCACTGATCTGCGTGGTGATCCCAATCGCGAGCGGTGCGATAAAGGCGGTGGCCTTGCCCGACAAGGCGTAGAGGCCGAAATGTTCAGTGATTTTCTCGGGGTCAGCCTGACGCACCATCATTGTGCGGCTCGCCGATTGCAGCGCGCCCCCGCAGGCCCCAATCAGCCCGCCAAGCACATAAAAGGCGATGTCAGGCAGCGAGCTGCCAGGCGGCACGGCGATGCCAAAGACATGGTCGCGCGAGATGAACACGACGCCGATCACCACCGCCGTCAGGATCACCACATTGGCCACGATCACCGATTTCGGACCAAAGCGATCATCGGCCTTGCCGCCAAGCCACGCAAAGATCGCCCCGGTGATGATCGCGAGAATGCCGAAAATGCCGATCATCGTGATCGACCAGCCCAGCACGCCCGCCGCATAGAGCCCGCCGAAAGTGTAAATGCCATTGAGCGCGTCACGGTAAAACATCGAAGAAACGAGGAACGAGGTGAGCGAGCGGCGCTTGGGCAGGGCGCGCAAGGTGGCGCGCAATTCCGGCCATGCGGCGCGCAACGCCGTGGCGACGGGCAAAGCATCGGCTTTGCGCGGTTCGCGCACCCAATAGAAAAACGGGATCATGAAGACGGCATACCAGATCGCGACCAGCGGCCCGACAACACGGGTATCTTCGCGCGTGGCCGGGTCAAGGCCGAACAGCGGTGCGATCCCCAGCATCGTCTTGCCAGTGGTCGGGCTGGCTTGCAGCAAGAACAGCATGATCAACAGCGTGATCAACCCTCCAACATAGCCAAAGGCCCAGCCCGAGCCGGAAATTCTGCCAATCTGCTCACGCGGGCCCAAATCGGGCAGCATCGCATTGGTGAAGGTGGTGGCGAATTCCATGCCAATCATACCGATGGCAAAAGACAGCATGATCAGCATCAGGCTGAAATTGCCCGGCACCGCATACCAAAGCCCCCAAGCGCCCAGCACATACATCAGTGAGAAAACCCAGATGAACGGCATCCGCCGCCCCGAGCGATCCGCGATTGCCCCCAAAAAGGGTGAGAAGATCGCAATCACCAGCCCGGCAAGCCCGACTCCATAGCCCCAGACGGTCTGAGCCCCGGTGCCAGAGCCCAGCAGGTCTTTCATGAAAGGCGCAAAAATAAAGGTGATCAGCAGCGAGTTATAGGGTTGGCTGGCCCAGTCAAAAAACCACCAGCCCCAAATGCGTTTGCGTGCTGTAATCATGTCGTCCCCCGCAGGCGTAAATTGCCTTTAGCGCGATCAAGCCCGAAAAGATGTGCCGGTGCAAGTCACAGTGCTTGGAAGCGCTAAATAGTTGGCGGCCAAGGACGCTTGGTATCGGCTTCGGCCCAAGCAGTGACGAATTCGGGCAATTCGGGGCTGACCGCATCAACGCCCATTTCGGCCATCACCTGTGCGGGCGTGATTATGCCATTGCGCGAGGTCACAGCACCACGGATCAACACATGGGATGAACATTCGCCCTTGGTGAACATCGCGTGTTCCAGCCAGATCCAGCGATCATCCCAGCCGATGCACCGCGAGCGCATCTCAAAGCGCTGAAACGCCTGCACCCGGCGGCGATAGCGCGTGGTATTGCCCGCAACGACAATGCCCCAGCGGTTCTTTTTCAGCGCAGGCCATAGCCCGGTGCGCATCGCCAGCGGAATACGCCCCAGATCATACAAGGTCAGCGTGCGCCCGTTATTGAGCTCCATCCACAGGTCGATATCCCACGGCCAACAGATATGCTGACTGATATGAGTGCCCGTGATCGGCAGCGCAGGCGCATTGCGGAACTTCAGGATCTCTTTGGTCATGCGAATGATCGGATACATGCCCCCAGCGGTGCCGCGACGCAGCATCGTCGTCAAGCGGGACGTTACGGAAAAAGCCGCAGGTGTGACGGTTGCATTGCACGCGCCCCTCGCTTACCTGTCTTTGCGACCCAAAGCGGAGGTGTTCGATGGTCACGCTTTTTCAAGCGCTCGTCCTGATCCTGAATGTGATCTGGTACATCATGATTGCCCATATCATCATGAGTTGGCTGATCAATTTTCAGGTGCTCAACCTGCGCCAGCCCCTGGTTGCCCAGATCTGGTACGGTCTGACCAATCTGCTTGAGCCGATCTATAGCCGGATCCGGCAGTTCCTGCCCAGTACGGGCGGGCTTGATCTGGCACCGCTGGTGGCCTTTATCGTGCTGATCATCCTGCGTCAGGCGCTGTTTAACAATGCGGGCTTCTTTTACGGCAACGCCTATTAATGTCTGAGCCGGGACCGAGCAACGACCCTGCCGCGCTGCTGGCGCGGGTCTGGGGGTTTGATGCGTTTCGCCCCGGTCAGGAAGAGGTCGTGCGTGCTGTGATCGCGGGGCATAACGTGCTGGCGATCATGCCCACGGGCGGCGGCAAATCCCTGTGTTTTCAGCTACCTGCGCTGATGCGTGATGGGGTGACGGTGGTGATTTCCCCGCTGATTGCGCTGATGCGCGATCAGGTGCGCGCGATGAAACAGGCCGGCGTCGAGGCGGGCGCGCTGACCTCTGGCAATACCGAGGAAGAGACCGAGGAAGTCTTTGCCGCGCTCGATGAGGGGCGGCTGAAGCTTTTGTATATGGCCCCCGAGCGGCTGGCCTCGGGCGGGGCGCAGAATATGTTGCGCCGTGCCGGTGTGTCGCTGATCGCCGTCGACGAGGCGCATTGCGTCAGCCAATGGGGCCATGATTTTCGCCCCGACTATCTGCGGATCGGAGAATTGCGCCGGTCCTTGGGCGTGCCGCTGGCCGCGTTTACCGCCACAGCCGATGAAGAAACCCGCGCCGAGATCGTGACGCGCCTGTTCGACGGTCAAGCGCCCGAGACGTTTCTGCGCGGCTTTGATCGGCCCAACATCCATCTGGCGTTTTCGCCCAAAGATCAGCCGCGCAAGCAAATCTTGACCTTTGCCGGGGCGCGCAAGGGCCAATCCGGGATTGTCTATTGCGGCACCCGCGCGAAAACCGAGTCTCTGGCTGCGGCGCTGCGCGAGGCGGGGCATTCTGCCTGTCACTATCACGGCGGGATGGAGGCCGAGGAGCGACGCCATGTCGAGGTACGCTTTCAGCAGGAAGACGGGTTGATTGTGGTCGCCACCGTCGCGTTTGGGATGGGCGTGGACAAGCCCGATATTCGCTGGGTCGCCCATGCCGATCTGCCGAAATCCATCGAAGCCTATTATCAGGAAATCGGCCGGGCGGGGCGCGATGGTGCGTCGGCCGAAACGCTGACCCTCTATGGCCCCGATGACATCAAGCTGCGGCGCACGCAGATCGACGAAGGGCTGGCCCCGCCCGAGCGCAAAGAGGCCGATCACGGGCGACTGAATGCGCTGTTGGGTCTCGCAGAGGCCACCGAATGCCGCCGCGCGAAACTGCTGCGCTATTTCGGCGAAGATGCCGCCGCCTGCGGCAATTGCGATCTGTGTGACAGCCCGCCCGACCTATTTGATGGCACCGAGTCCGTGCGCAAGGCGCTGTCGGCGGCACTTCGCACCGACGAACGGTTCGGCGCCGGCCATCTGATCGAGATTTTGCTAGGCAGCGCGACGGACAAGATCACCCAGCGCGGCCATGACAAGCTGCCCACCTTTGGCATCGGGCGCGATCTGAGCCGCCCGCAATGGCAGGCGGTGTTCCGCCAGATGATGGGCCATGATCTGATGCGGCCCGATGCGGCGCGCCACGGGGCGCTGGTGATGACGCGGCGCGCCCATCCGATCTTGCGCGGCGAAGAAAGCATCACCTTGCGGCGTGATCTTGTGGCACGAGCGAAAGTCACGAATGTCGCCAAAGCGCTGGTCAGTGATGAGGACGCGCCGCTGCTTTCCGCGCTCAAGGCGAAACGGCGTGCTTTGGCCGAGGCGGCGGGCATGCCGGCCTATATTATTTTCAACGACCGCAGCCTGATCGAAATGGCCGAAACGCGGCCCGCGACGCTGGATGAGATGGCGCGGATCAGCGGCGTTGGCGCGAAAAAACTGGAGAGCTATGGCACAGAGTTTCTGGCGGTGATCGCCGGAGCGGTGCAAGAAATGCATCCCACTCGGCGCAAGCTGGCGGGCAGCCCGGCCGGAGAGATTTTCGACCGGCTGGCACAGGTGCAACGCGATCTGGAGCGGGGCACCGATGGGTTGGCGCGCCCGCTTTCGTGTTCGACATCGCTGCTGCGCAAGATCGCCGAAGCCAAACCCCACACGCAGGACGATCTGGCGCGGCTGACACGGCTGCCCGAAGCCAAGCTGGAACGCTTTGGCGATGCCTTTCTTGAGGTGCTGGCCGAGTTTCGCTAAGCGCAGATCACCCCGGGATAGCCGGGCGCGCGACATCGGGGCATTCGGAACTGATACGTTCGGCAATTGCGATTTTTTTCAAGGGCTTGGTCAGGTAATAGTCGATCCCGGCGGCCAAGATCGACTCGCTATCGCCATCCATCGCATGCGCGGTCAGCGCACAGATTGGAACATGCGTGCCGGGCACTTCACGTGCGCGGATTTCGCGTGCGGCTTCGCGCCCGTCCATTTCGGGCATCGAAATATCCATGAAGATCAGATCGGGAGCAAAGTCTTGCCACATCTTGACCGCTTCGCGCCCGTTATTGGCAAAGCGCAGGTCGATATCGAAATCCTTGACCATCTTGCGAAAAACAAGCTGGTTTGTGCGGTTGTCCTCGGCGGCGAGCACGCGCATCTGGCGCAGCTCCGCGAGGGCGCGCGGCCCCGCGGGCGGTGCAGCCGGCACGCGCGCCGGGGGCGGATGTGAGAGATCTTGCAAGGCGCGAAACAGCTCAGAGCGCAGAACCGGCTTTTGCAAATACCCGGCCAGATCGTCGCTTTGCGCGGTCAGCACTGCATCGGGATCGGAGCTAAGCAGCAAGATCGGCACCGATACGCCCGCCTCTTTCAGCTTTTGCACGAAGGCCACACCATCCAGATCGGGCATGTGATGATCACTGAGAACAACGTCGAATGTCGCGCCCTGCTCGATCACATGCAGCGCCTCTTCGCCCGAACGGCACAGCGTTACCTCAAGGCCGTAGGTCTGTAGCTGACGCTCCAGAATGACACGGTTCACCAAGAGATCATCGACAACCAAGGCTGCACTCAGTGTGATTGGCGGCGTGGGTGTGTCGATTGGTGTGGCGGGTTCGCTGCGTGGCAAGGTGAGTTTGAAGCCAAAACACGACCCCTCGCCGAGCGCGCTATCGACCCACACCTCACCCCCCATCAGCGCCACAAGCTGACTTGTGATCGCAAGGCCTAGTCCCGTGCCCTCAAACTTGCGGTTTGAATCGGCCTCGACCTGATTGAATTCGCCAAAGACGTGTTCAAGCAGTTCGGGCGCGATGCCAATGCCGGTGTCTTCGATCGTGATGTGCAATTCATATTGGCTTTCTTCGCGTTCAAAGCCGACAACGCGGGCCAGCACATGCCCGCGTTGGGTGAACTTGACGGCATTGCCCAAAAGATTGGTCATGATCTGGCGCATGCGGCCCGGATCGGCCTCAAATCGGGTGGGCAGGAACAGGTCGTAATCAACCAGCAGCTTGACGTCGCGATCTTTGGCGGAGGGCTGCAACAGCACCATGATTTCATGCAGGCAGCGTTCCAGATCGAAGGGCTCGGGATAAAGTTTCATCCGCTCGGCCTCGATCTTGGAGTAGTCGAGCACGTCATTGATGATCGTCAAAAGCGCCTCACCCGACGAGCGGATCGTATCCGCAAAAAGCCTTTGTTCCTCGGTCAGGTCGGTTTCTGCAAGCAGATCGGCCATCCCCACGACGCCGTTCATCGGGGTGCGGATTTCATGGCTCATATTCGCGAGGAATGCCGATTTGGCGCGATTGGCGGCCTCGGCCTTATCGCGGGCTTCGCGCAACTCATCCTCGCGCGCGATCGAGTCAGTGATGTCTTGCGCGTAGGTCACCAAATCGCCCTGCATGCCCCAACGATTGTTGAGCCGATACCAGCGCCCGTCATGAGACTGCATATCGACCGGGCTGATATCGCGGCTGCGGATGCGCGCGCTCATTTCAAAATACCAGTCTTGCGGGTCGCGCCCAGCCAGATTGAACAGACCGCGTTCGGCCACCAGACGCAGCACATCATCATAAGAGGTGCCTGGTCCGATCGCGACATGGCCCTCGAAGAAAGTCAGATAGGCCCGGTTTGCCGCGACCAGCCGCAAGTCGCCGTCATAGACAGCGAAGGCCTGCGTGATCGTTTCGACCGCGTCCCAAAGCCTGCGTTGCGCGATCATCGCCATCGAGTTGGCGCGTTCGAGGTCTGTCTTCACGCGGGTGTTTTCACCCTTGAGCGATTCTGTTTCGTGCATAGCGCGCACAAGGCCCTGACGTTGTTCGACAATTTGCTCAGTCAACATACGCGCATGCATCGCCAGTTTTTGATTGGCCGCGAAGAGTTCGGTTTTTTTCTGATCCAGTAAACGTTCAGCGGCAAGCCGGGCCCGGCGTTCCTGCGCCAGTTTTTCCGCGATAGACGATTGCATAATGCGACACCTGCCCCCGAAAGCGATCCTTCGGGGGCAGGTTGCCACAGGGCGATGAATTAACGATTAATCACGATACGGCTTGGTCGGCGGCAGGTCTTTGAAAATACAGATAAAATTGCCCGTATTTTCTGGCACTCAGACCCGCTCAATCGCCAGCGCAATGCCTTGCCCGCCGCCGATGCACATGGTGATAAGCGCGCGCTTGCCGCCCGTGCGTTCGAGCGCATGCAGCGCCTTGACGATCAGGATCGCGCCTGTCGCCCCAACCGGGTGGCCCATCGCAATCGCACCGCCATCGGGATTCACCTTGGCGGGGTCAAGGCCCAGTTCCTTGGAAACCGCCAGAGCTTGCGAGGCGAACGCTTCGTTGCTTTCGATCCAGTCGAAATCATCGGCGCTCAGCCCGGTTTTTTCGAGCAAGGCGCGCACGGCGGGGATCGGGCCAAGGCCCATCACCTCGGGGCGCACCCCGGCAAAGGCGTAGCCGGTGATCTTGGCGCGCGGAGCCAGGCCAGCGGCAGCAGCTGCGTCTTCGCGCGCAATCACGAGGGCGGCGGCGGCGTCATTGATGCCGCTGGCGTTGCCCGCGGTAACGGTGCCGTCTTTCTGGAACACCGGCTTGAGACCTGCCAGCTTTTCGAGGCTGGTGGATTTCGGGTGCTCGTCGGTATCAAACACAATCGTGCCTTTGCGCGAGGTGATCTCGACGGGGGTGATTTCTTCCTTGAAATGGCCTGCGGCGATGGCGGCGGCGGCGCGTTCTTGGCTTTGCATGGCAAAGGCGTCTTGCTCGACGCGGGTGATGTTGCACTCAGACGCCACGTTTTCCGCCGTCACGCCCATATGACCAGTGCCAAAGGGGCAAGACAGCGCGCCGGTCATCATATCGACCACTTTCGCATCACCCATCTTCTGACCGAACCGGGCGGCGGGCAGAATATAGGGTGATCTGCTCATGACTTCCGAGCCGCCTACCAGCGCGAATTCGGCATCGCCCAGCATCAGCATCTGCGCCGCCGAGATGACCGCCTGCACGCCCGATCCGCACAAGCGGTTGACGTTCATCGCCGGGGTACCAACCGGAACGCCCGCGTTCACGGCGGCGACGCGGCTGACATACATGTCGCTCGGCTCGGTGTTGATGATATGACCGAACACGGCTTGCCCGATCTTCTCGGGGGCAATGCCCGCGCGCGCGATGGCCTCTTTCGAGACGATGGTTGCAAGATCAATGGGCGAAAAGCCCGAGAGCGATCCGCCGAAGGTGCCAATCGGCGTGCGGGTGGCGGAAAGGATGACGATGCTTGTCATGGGGACCTCATGTGGTTGGGTTGGCGTCACGGTAGGCCCTGCGCGCGCATCCGGCCAGAGGGGGGAGGCGCAAATGACGGCACGTTACGGCGCAGATCGCGGGGGGTTGAAATCTTTCATTGGACAAACACATTCCAAGTAACGAATATGAATTCAGGAGACAGCCATGACCGCGCATCCGATCGTCAAAGGGTTTTGGGACAAACCCACCGGTAGCTGGCAATACGTGTTTCACGATCCCGATACGATGACAGGGGCCGTGGTCGATCCGGTCTGGGATTATGATCCGCAGGCGGGCGCGACGGGTCTGGGCAATGCCAAGGCGATCCTAAGCTATATTCGCGAGACCGGGATTGATGTGGAATGGGTGCTGGATACGCATCCCCATGCCGATCACTTTACATCCGCGGTCTGGCTGGCCGAACAACTGGGTGCGAAACGCGGTATCGGAGAGCGGGTGCGCAAGGTCCAAAGCCTTTGGGCCGGGATCTACAACACCCCCGATCTGGCGCAGGACGGGCGGCAATGGGACCGTCTGTTTGCCGATGGCGAGAATTTCAAGATCGGCAATCTTGATTTGCGGGTGATGCTGTCGACGGGGCACACGCTGGCCTCAATCACCTATGTCGTGGGCGATGCCGCCTTTGTGCATGACACGCTGATGATGCCCGAAAGCGGGACGAGCCGTGCCGATTTCCCCGGCGGATCGGCGGCAGAACTGTGGGACTCGGTGCGTGCCATTCTGGACCTGCCCAGCGAGACGCGGCTGTTCATTGGACATGACTATCCCGGTGAGGGGGCCGCGCCGCGCTGCATGGCGACGGTGGCCGAGCATCGCCGCGACAACAAGCATGTGAAGGACGGGATCAGCCGCGCCGATTTCATCGCCACGCGTGAGGCGCGCGATGCGACCCTGCCGCTGCCCAAGCTGATGCTAGCGGCGTTGCAGATCAACATTCGTGGCGGGCGCAAACCCGAGGCAGAAAACGACGGGCGCAGCTATCTCAAGATTCCGCTGGATTATTTCGAGCCGCGTTGAGGGGTCAACGGCACGCGGCCCTCAGCCGACAATAGCCACGCGTCGCGCCCCTCGATCACGGCTGTTGAAATCGGGTGGCCATAGCCTGCGCCGCTATCGAGATTGAGGCGGTTGCCGTAATGGGTGGCCGCCTCAATATTGGTGTGACCGTGCACGATCAGCGCGCCGTGATCGCGGGTATCAGACAGGAAGGGCTCGCGAATCCAGAGCAGGTCATCTTCGACCTGATCGTGCAGATCGACGCCGGGACGAACGCCTGCATGTACGAACAGCGCCTCGCCACGCAAGAAATAGGCGGGCTGACCGGCCAGCCATGAGCGATGCACTTGCGGGACCGCACCAAGCAGCGGGGTGATCTCTGCCTTGGGGCGGGAGAACGCATCAGCGATACCGTAGCTTTGCAACGTCGCCTCACCGCCCACGCGCGGGTTGAGATAGGTGACATGGCTGCTCAGGATCGGATCTTCGATATAGGGATGGTCGAGAAATCCCAAAAACATCCGGTCGTGATTGCCCCGCAGCACGACCCAGTTTTCGCCCTGCGCCTGCCCCGTCATCAGATAGTCGATCACGCCAGCCGAGTTCGGCCCGCGATCAACCAGATCACCGACATGAACGATTGGCGCCTCTGTGTCGCCACAGGCTGCGCGATCGGCAGCGATCAACGCATGCGCCGCCTTCAACTTGTCGAGATGGCCGTGAATGTCACCGATTGCGTAGCTGCGCATTTTACCCCCGTCATGCGATAGGCCCCCCGCAGGTGCGAGGGGCCATGATCGTTGCCTTCAACTAGATCAACCGACGTTAAATTCCAGCGGCTTGACCTGTTTGAAGTTGCCCGTGGCTTTCATCGCCTCGACTACACTGGCCGGGACCGCGTCATCCACATAAGCGATTGCGATCGCCTCACCGCCCTGTTTGGAGCGGCCGAGCGTAAAGTTCGCGAGGTTCACGTTGTGCTCGCCCAGCAGCGTGCCGAGCTTGCCGATGATGCCGGGCACGTCGTTATTGGTGGTATAGAGCATGTGATTGCCCACTTCGGCGTCGATATTGATGCCCTTGATCTGGATAAAGCGCGGCTTGCCATCGCTGAACACGGTGCCCGCAATCGAGCGTTCCTTGCTTTCAGAGACCACGGTGACCTTGATATAACCATCAAACGCGCCGCTTTGATCTTGCGACGTGGTTGAGATCTGGATGCCACGCTCTTTTGCGATGACCGGCGCAGAAACCATGTTCACATCGGGTTGGCTGGCCTTCAGGATGCCCGCAACGACAGCACAATCCAGCGCCTTGAGGTTCATTTCAGAGGCGATGCCATCATAGGTGACGTTGATTGCTTTGATCGCGTCTTCGGTCATTTGACCGATGAAGCCGCCCAGATGCTCGGCCAGCTTGACCCACGGGCCCATCGTTTTGGCCTCTTCGGCGGTCATCGAGGGCATGTTGAGCGCGTTTTCCACGGCTCCGTCGAGCAGGTAGTTCGACATCTGCTCGGCCACTTGCAGGGCCACGTTTTCCTGTGCCTCGGTGGTCGAAGCGCCAAGGTGGGGCGTGCAGACCACGTTGGGCAGGCCAAACAGCGGGTTCTCGGTGGCGGGTTCTTCAGCGAACACATCAAAGGCCGCGCCCGCGACATGGCCCGATTTGATCAGCTCGGCCAGCGCGTTCTCATCGACCAGACCGCCGCGCGCACAGTTGATGATGCGCACGCCTTTCTTGGTCTTGGCGAGGTTTTCGCGGCCAAGGATATTGCGGGTCTGATCGGTCAGCGGCACGTGAAGGGTAATGAAATCGGCACGACGCAGCAGCTCGTCCAGTTCGACCTTTTCAACGCCCATGTTCGACGCTTTCTCTTCGCTCAGGAAGGGGTCATAGGCCACGACCTTCATCTTGAGGCCGCGCGCCCGGTCGCACACGATGCCGCCGATATTGCCAGCACCAATCACGCCCAGCGTCTTGGCGGTCAGCTCGACCCCCATGAATTTCGACTTTTCCCATTTGCCCGCTTGGGTGGAGGCATCGGCCTCGGGGATCTGGCGCGCGACGGCGAACATCAGCGCGATGGCATGTTCGGCGGTGGTGATCATGTTGCCGAACGGCGTGTTCATCACGATCACGCCCTTTTTGCTGGACGCTTCTTTATCCACGTTATCGGTGCCGATCCCGGCGCGGCCGACGACTTTCAGGTTGGTCGCGCTTTCGAGCAGCTTAGCGGTGACCTTGGTGGCCGAGCGGATCGCCAGACCGTCATATTTGCCGATCACCTCGGCCAGTTTTTCCTTGTCTTTGCCAAGGCTGGGTTCGAAATCAACCTCGATGCCGCGATCGCGGAAGATCTGGACGGCGGTTTCCGAGAGGCTATCGGAGACGAGAACTTTGGGAGCCATTTTCTGGGTTCCTTGAATTTTCTGAAATCTGGGAAAGACGGGCCAGCATGGCCCGCCGATCTGTCAGGTTTGGATCACGCTTGCGCTGCGATCTCGGCCTCAAAGGCGTATTCGATCCACGGCAGCAGGGCCGCAACATCTGCCTGCTCGACGGTCGAGCCACACCAGATCCGCAGACCTGCTGGCGCGTCGCGATAGGCGCCAAGGTCAAGACCGACACCCTCTTTTTCCAGACGCTTGGCGACAGCCTTGGCGAATGCCGCGCCGTCCTTGATGCGATCATCGGTGAACTTCACGCAGACGCTGGTGGTCGAGGCGGTCGCGGGATCATTGGCGAGGTTTGCGATCCAGTCGCGTGCATCGCAGAAATCCCAGACGGTTTTCGCATTCGCCGTGGCGCGATCCACCAGGCCCTTGAGCCCGCCAATGGATTGCGCCCATTTCAGCGACACAAGGTAGTCTTCGACACAGAGCATCGAGGGCGTGTTGATGGTTTCGCCAACAAAGATGCCTTCGATCAGCTTGCCGCCCTTGGTCATGCGGAAGATTTTCGGCAGCGGCCAAGCGGGGCTGTAGCTTTCCAGACGCGCAACGGCGCGGGGCGAGAGAACCAGAACGCCGTGGCCACCCTCACCGCCCAGCACTTTCTGCCAGGAGAATGTCGTCACATCGAGCTTGTCCCAGGGCAGGTCCATCGCAAACGCTGCCGAGGTGGCATCGCAGATCGTCAGACCTTCACGATCCGCCGGGATCGCATCGCCATTCGGGACGCGCACGCCAGAGGTGGTGCCGTTCCAAGTGAACACGACATCGGTGTTGAAATCGACGGTCGAGAAATCGACGATATCGCCATATTCGGCGGTCTTGGTCTCGGCGTCGATCTTGAGCTGCTTGACCACGTCGGTCACCCAGCCAGCACCAAAGCTTTCCCAAGCGCACATCGTCGCCTTGCGTTCACCCAGCAGCGACCACAACGCCATTTCGACAGCGCCAGTATCGGAGGCAGGCACGATGCCGATGCGGTAATCAGCCGGGATGCCAAGAATTTCACGGGTGGTTTCGATCGCCTCTTTCAGCTTGGCCTTGCCGATAGCGGCACGGTGCGAACGGCCCAAGGGCGCGTCGGATAGCATGTCGAGGGAGAAGCCGGGGATCTTCGTGCAGGGGCCCGAAGAAAAACGCGGATTGGCCGGGCGCGCTGCCGGAGCTTGAATAGCCATTGCTGGTATCCTCTCAGATATATGCCCTTCGTTGGGGAAGGGTGTCCCGCCGCCGCAGATACGCTTGGCGACCCTCTGGCGCAAGAGGGAAAATTCGTCTAATGCGCCGCATCACGACCCGGATACGACATTCCCCACAGGAGCGCGCATGTTCACCGCCACGCTGATCGCCGACCCGTCGCAGGCCAATCTGGATCAGGCCACGCTGGATGCGCTGTGCGGGGCGTGGGGTGGCGGCGGGGCGCGTTGGCTCAACCCGAATGTCGCGGCCGAGTTCTCCTGCGACACGGTGCCGCGCAATGCAGCGCAGGCTTGGGAGGGCCTTCAAGGGCTGGGCGTTGATCTGGTCGTGCAGCCCAGCGCGGGGCGTCGCAAAAAAATGTTGCTCGCTGATATGGACAGCACGATGATCCAGCAGGAATGCATCGACGAGCTGGCAGATGTGGCCGGTGTCGGGGCGCGGGTCAAAGAGATCACCGCGCGGGCGATGAATGGCGAGCTGGATTTCGAAGGGGCGTTGCTCGAGCGCGTCGGGCTGCTGGCCGGTTTACCCGACAGCGTGATCGACGAGGTGATCGCGACACGCATCAGCTTCATGCCGGGCGGGCATGATTTACTGGGCACGATGAAGGCAAACGGGGCCTATTGCGCGCTGGTGTCAGGCGGATTTACGGCCTTCACCGGCTATGTCGCCAAGACTTTGGGCTTCGATGAGAGCCGCGCGAACACGCTGCTGGTTGTGGATGGGTATCTGAGCGGTGACGTCGCGCGCCCGATCTTGGGGCGGGAGGCGAAGGTGCAGGCCTTACTTGAGATTTCGGATCGGCTGGGGCTTGCCCATGCAGACGTCATGGCCGTGGGCGATGGCGCGAATGATCTTGGGATGCTGGGGCTGGCCGGGTCCGGGGTGGCGCTGCACGCCAAGCCCTCGGTCGCGGCGCAATGCGACATTCGCATCAATCACGGCGATCTAAGCGCGTTGCTATATATCCAAGGCTACGCGGTGACAGATTTCGCCTGACCGTCCTGCCAGACACGGGTGAGCACCCAGTTTTCATCGAAATGCACCAGATCGGCGGGCAGGCCCGGCGCGATCCGGCCCATTGGCGCGCCGATTGCTTGCGCCGGGATGCGGGTGGCCATGGCGAGGGCGCGCTCGGGCGTAATCCCCACCGTCTTGATCATGTAGCGGATCGCTTGAGGCAACGACAAATCGGCCCCGGCCAGTGTGCCATCCTCTAGCCGAAGCGCCCCGTTCTGTCGCAGGATCTTGCGGCCTGCGAGGTCGAATTCCGCCATATCAGAGCCTGCACAAGCCATCGCATCGCTCACCAGAAACAGATCGCCCTGCTGTTTGACCGCCAGCGCGAGGCGGATCGTTTCGGGATGCACGTGGATACCATCGGCGATCAGCCCCGCCGACACCGGCAAGGCAAGCGCCGCGCCGACCAGTCCGGGGGCGCGACTGCCAAGCTGGCTCATCGCGTTGAACAGATGCGTAACCATGCGCGCGCCAGCCTGCACTGCCGTCTGGGCCTGCTCGAAACTGCACTCAGAATGACCAAGACTGACGATGATCCCACCATCCGAGAGCCGCGCGATCTGCTGCGGCGTGGCGGAGGCGGGCGAGAGCGTGACGATCAGCGCGGGCAGCCCGGTTTTTGCCTCGAGCAGCAGTTCGAAATCGCCCTCCTCCATCGGCCGGATCAGGCCCGGCGGGTGGCAACCGGGGCGCTTGGGGTCAAGATGGGGGCCCTCCAGATGCAGCCCGGCAAAGCCCGGCACCCGCCCAACGGCGGTTACGCCCGCCGCCAGCACGGTTTGCGTCGCGGCAAAGCTGTCGGTGATCAGCGTCGGTAAAATCGCAGTCGCGCCTAGCCCGGCATGGGCGGCGCAGATTCTCGCAAGCCGGTCTTGGGTCACATCCCCGTCCAGCATCACCCCACCGCCGCCATTGACTTGCAGGTCCACCAAACCGGGGGCAAGTACGCCATCACGCAGCGCGATTGTGTCGCCCGAAGGGGCCTCGGCCAGCGGCAGGATCGCAGTGATTCGACCCTGTTCCAGCACAATTGCGCGATTCTCAAGCATCTCGAACCCGTCGAACACGCGCGCGGCTACGATTACAAGTTGGCTCATGCTCGACCCTCCATTGCCATCGCCAAAGCCCCATCAAGCGATGTTCCCAACGCTTCGTGCGCTGGCCAATCCGAGAGCGCAAGCATCTTGCCCAACCCGCCAATCCAGGTGACCGGCAGCGCGGACTCGGGCTGCAGCAAGGTGATCGCGGCGCGAATTTCGGCCTCGGCCTGATCGCGGATCTCGTAGGCGGCGGTATCATCGCTATTCAGCACACGCAGCGCGTAAACAGCCCAATCGGCGGGGGTGGCGCGCAAGCTAAAGGCGATCAAGCCTGCGCGACCGTCCCATTCGCTCAGCGCATCGCGCAACAGCGGCGTGATCTCGCGAAACCCATCGGAGGCGCGCGCAGCCGCTATGCCCAGCGCGCGCCCTATCCACGCCCCCGAACCCTCATCGCCCAAACGCAACCCCCAGCCGCCGATGGAATGGATCATGCCCCCCATCTGGCGCGCAAAAACCGAACCAGTGCCGATCGCCGCGACGATCCCATCCCCCGTGCCCAGCGCGCCACGCACCGAGGTGGTCACATCTTGCACGACGCGCGTCTTGAACGGGAGTTGCGCGGCGATCGCCTCGGCAGCACCGCCCAGATTGGCGCCTGCAAGCCCGAAGACTGCGCGAATATCACCGCCCTCAACCCCCGCCATCGCCGCATCACACGCGGCGCGGATATTTTGCGCAGCGCTCGCGAGATCGCTTGCGATATTGGCCGGACCGGCCGATCCGCGCCCGATAATGCGCCCTGTTTGATCCGCCAGAACCGCACGGCATCCGCTGCCGCCGCCGTCGAGCCCAAGAAAATGCATCCCTGCCTCCATTTGCGACGTAACACTGCCAAAGCCACGCGATAAGCGAAAGAGTGTAACGAAGCACGACACCGAAACGACTTGGGAAAGCAGCCTGCGGGCTTTATCACTAAAACGACACATGCGGGGACCGATGCGCAAACCACTCATATTCGCGGCACTGATCGCGGCGGCTATTTTAGCCGCCTTCATCGTCGCCGATCCGAACCCGGACGCGTTGCGCAATTTGCGCGACGGTTTGCGCGGCTGGCAAGCCGCCTATCCTCTGGCGCTGCCGCTGGGGTTTTTCCTGCTCTATGTGGCAATTGCGGCTCTATCCTTGCCTTTTGCGCTGTGGATGACGCTGCTAGGCGCGGCCTTGTTCGGGTTTTGGAAAGGGTTGGTGCTGATCTCGTTTGCGTCGTCCATCGGCGCACTGCTGGCGTTTCTGGTGGGGCGCTACCTGATGCGCGATTGGGTGCGGGGGAAGCTGGGCAATCGGCTTGCCTCGATTGAAAAAGGCGTGGCGCGCGATGGGGCGTTTTATCTGTTCTCGCTGCGGCTGATTCCGGTTGTGCCGTTCTTCGTCATCAACCTCGCCTTTGGTTTGACCCAAATGAAGGCGCTGCGATTTTACGCGATTTCGCAACTGGGGATGTTGCCGGGGACCGTGGTGTATGTGGCCGCCGGGGCGCAGCTTGGGCAGCTTGATAGCCTGTCGGGTATCCTCTCGCCGGGATTGCTTGGCGCGTTTGTGTTGCTGGCGATTTTCCCGTGGATCGCACGGGCGGGGTTGCGCATCGTGGCGCGCCGCCGGGCCTATCGCGGCTTTACGCGACCGAAAAGCTTTGATCGCAACCTCACGGTGATTGGTGCGGGCGCAGCGGGGTTGGTGGCGTCTTATGTCGCAGCACAGGCCAAGGCGAAGGTGACGCTGGTCGAGCAGGCGCAAATGGGCGGCGATTGTCTCAATTCCGGCTGCGTTCCGTCAAAGGCGCTGATCGCGTCGGGGCGCGCAGCGGCGAATGCGCGCGCGGGCACGGCGTTGGGGGTCAGCAGCATGCCGCAGGTGGATTGGCCGCGAGTCACAGCGCGGATTTCCGAGGTGATCGCAACGATCGCCCCCAATGACTCCCCCGAGCGGTATGAGGGGTTGGGCGTTGAGGTAAAGCGCGGTCATGCGCGACTGATCGACCCGTGGACCGTGGAAGTTGATGGCCGGCGCTGGACTAGCCGCGCGATCGTGCTGGCAACAGGCGCTGCTCCGGTGATCCCAACTCTACCGGGGCTGGATCAGGTCGAGCCGCTGACCTCGGAAACGCTGTGGACGGCGCTGGCCGCGCGCCCTGCCCCGCCCGAGCGAATGGTGATTTTGGGCGGTGGACCGATTGGCTGCGAATTGGCGCAGGCGATTGCGCGGCTTGGGGGCGGTGTGACGTTGATCGAGGCGGCGGATCGGCTGGTGGCGCGCGAAGAACCCGAGGTCTCGCAAGCACTGGAAGCCGCGCTGCGCGCGGATGGTGTAGAGGTGAAAATCGGCGCGAAAGCGATGCAATTTGGCGTGGATAGTGACAAATGGGTCGAGCTGGATGACGGCTCGCGGGTCGAATTCGACATGCTGTTGGTGGCTGTCGGCAGGCGCGCGCGGCTTGAGGGCTACGGCCTACAAGAGCTGGGCATTCGCACGGATCGCGTGATCGAAACCAATGAATATCTTGAGACCTTGCTGCCCAATATCCTCGCGGCGGGTGATGTGGCGGGGCCGTTGCAGCTGACCAATGCCGCCGGGCATCAGGGCTGGATCGCGGCGGCCAATGCTTTGGCGGCTCCGTTCTGGCGCTTCAAAGCGGCGTCCGCGCCCATTCCGGCGGCGATCTTTACTGCACCGGAAGTGGCGCGTGTGGGGCTCACGGTGGCCGAGGCAAATGCGCAGGACATCGCGCATGAGGTCGTGCGCTATCCGCTGGCCGATCTGGACCGCGCGATCACCGAGGGCGCGCGCGAAGGGTTCGTGCAGATCATCACGGCGAAGGGTTCGGATACGATTTTGGGTGCGACCATTCTGGGCGATCATGCGGGCGAGATCTTGGCCGAGATCACGCTGGCGATGCGTCACAAGCTGGGTTTGGGCAAAATCCTATCCACACCCCATATCTATCCAAGCTGGTCAGAGGCCGCGAAAAACGCAGCCGGGCGCTGGCGGCAAGGGCATGTGAACCCGCGTATGTTGACGCTTGCGAGCCGGTTCATGGCATGGAGGCGCGGATGATTGACGCCACGCTACTACCGCTTCAGCGCGCGATGTTGCGCTCGCCCGCGGCGGCGCTGGCGGCGCGCGGAGTGCGCGCCGATCAGGTCACGCTGGCGGGATTCAGCATCGGGATTTTGGCGATCGCGGCGCTGGCGTTACATGCCTATTGGCTGGCGCTGGTGTTGATCTTGCTCAACCGGTTGGCCGATGGGCTGGACGGGGCGATTGCGCGGATCAACGGGCCGACGGATCGCGGGGCGTTTCTTGATATTGCGCTCGATTTCCTATTCTACGCGCTGATCCCGGTGGGGTTTGCGCTGGCCGATCCGGGGCGCAATGCGCTGGCGGCCAGTGTGCTGATCGCGGCGTTTGTGGGCACCGGGTCAAGCTTTCTGGCTTTTGCCTCGATTGCCGCGAAACGCGGTCTGTCTGCGCAAAACTACCCGAGCAAGGGCATCTATTACCTGGGCGGGCTGACCGAAGGGGCCGAGACGATCTTGTTCTTCGCGGCAATTTGCGTCTTTCCCAACGCCTTCCCGCTGCTGGCCTACCTGTTTGCGATGGCCTGTGGTGTCACCACACTCACCCGCTGGCTGATGGGCTGGCGGGCCTTTTCAGAGACGGAGTGAGCATGAAGAAACTTGTTGTTGCACTGGGGTTTGCGGCGTCATGTCTGCTGGGCACTCCGGTACTTGCCGATTGGGCCAAAACGGTGGCCGACGCCAAGGGTCAGACGGTGTATTTCAATGCCTGGGGGGGCGATCCGCGCACCAATGCGTTCATTGACTGGGTGTCAGAGCAGATGCAGGCGCAATATGGCGTGACGGTCACTCAGGTGAAGCTAAGCGACACGGCCGAGGCGGTTTCGCGGGTGCAAGCCGAAAAGGCGGCGGGCAAGGATAGCGGCGGCGCGGTCGATCTGATCTGGATCAACGGGCCGAATTTTCTGGCGATGAAACAGGCGGGGCTGCTGGCCGGGCCGTTTCTAACCGATTTGCCGAATGCGACATATCTTGATCTTGCGCCCGGATCGGCAGCAACCACCGATTTCACCATTCCCACCGAGGGCTATGAAAGCCCGTGGCGGTTAGCAAAATTCGTCTTTGCCTATGACGCGGATCGGGTGAACGACCTGCCCGAGGATATGGCAGGCTTGGGCGCGTGGGCGGCGGCGCATCCGGGCCGTTTCACCCATCCCAATCCGACGAATTTCATGGGAGCAACCTTTCTGAAACAGGCGCTGGTCGAGATGGCACCAGATCCGGCAGTCTTGGCCAAACCCGTCACCGATGCAGCCTATGCCCAGCAAACCGCACCACTTTGGGCGTGGTATGACGCGCTGCGTCCGAACATGTGGCATCAGGGGCGTGATTTTCCCGAGAACGAAAGCGCACAGGCCCAGCTTTTGGCCGATGGAGAGACTGATTTCGCGATGTTCTTTGACCCCGCCGCTCCTGCCGCGATGATCCAACAACAGGTCTTGCCGCCAAGCGTTCGGGTCTGGGTGCCCGAGGACGGCTCGATCGGGAATATGTCGTTTGTGGCGATCCCCTATAACGCGGCGCATCGCGCGGGGGCCGAGGTCGTGGCGAATTTCCTGCTCGATCCGGCCACGCAAGCGCATATGCAAAATATCGACGTTTTGGGCAGCTATTCGGTACTTGATCCGGCCAAGTTGGATACTGCGGCCAAGGCGGATTTCGCAGCTTTGCCGAGCGCCCCGGCGTTGCCCACGCTGGCTGATCTGGGGCCGACCCTGCCCGAGCCACATCCCAGTTGGATGACCCGGATCACTGAAGACTGGGCCAAGCGCTACACGCAATGATCGCTGCCCGAGCCCTGTTTTTGCTACTGCTTGGCGCGCCTGTTTTGATCGGCGCGGGGCTAACGCTGGGCACGGCACTGGGCTGGCAGCCGGGGATCGGGCGGTTTGATCTGGGCTGGCAGGGCTTTGCGCAGGCGGTCGCCCTGCCCGGCTTTGCCAGCAGCTTGCGGCTGACGCTAATCACCGGGATCGGGGCGACGCTGGGGTCGCTGGCCGTTTCGGTCCCCCTTGGCTTGTGGCTGGTGGGCAAATCGGGCGCGGTGCGGTTTTTGACACCGCTTTTGGCGGTGCCCCATGCTGCCTTGGCGATTGGGCTAGCGTTCTTGCTCGCGCCCTCGGGCTGGGCGGTGCGGCTGATCTCGCCTTGGGCGACGGGCTGGGATCTGCCACCCGCCGTGATTACGGTGGGCGATCCTTGGGGGTTTACGCTGATCCTTGGGCTGATGCTGAAAGAAGTGCCGTTTCTGGTGCTTGCGACCCTTGTGGCGGCGGGAACGCGCGATATTGCCGGGCAGATGGCGGCAGGACGCGCGCTGGGATATCCGCCCGGTCAGGTCTGGCGGTTAATGATCTGGCCGCAATTGTATCCAGCCCTGCGCCTGCCGGTGCTGATCGTTTTGGGGTTTTCGCTATCCGTGGTGGATATGGCGCTGGTGCTAGGACCGTCGAACCCGCCGGTGATGGCGGTGCAAATCTTGCGGCTGTTTGGCGCGCCCGATCCAGCGATGGCGCAGCCTGCTTCGGCGATGGCGGTGATCTTGCTAGGGGTGATGGCGCTCAGCTTGCTGGCGTGGCTGGCCGGGGAGCGCGCAATTGCAGCGCTGGGCCGCATTTGGCTGCGCCAAGGGCGGCGCGGGCGGCGGGGCGCGCAACTGGCGGGACCGTTCATGGCGATAATCGGCGTCGTGTTGGGCCTTGGTGCGCTGGGGGCTTTGCTGCTGTGGAGCGTGGCGACGTTCTGGCGTTTTCCCAACGCTCTGCCAAGCGGGTTTTCAGGGCGGCTTTGGGGCTCTGCCGATTGGCTGGCACCGGCGCTTAGCACGCTTGGTCTGGCGCTGGCCTCAGGCACGATTGCGCTGTGTTTGTCTCTGTTTTGGCTTGAGATTGAGGATCGCACGCAGCGCCGTTTGCATCTGGGTTGGCTGATCGCGCTGCCCCTATTGCTGCCCCAGATCGGGTTTCTGCAAGGGCTTACGACGGGGTTTCTTTGGCTAGGCCTGCCGCCCGGGCCGCTGGCCGTGATCTGGGCGCAACTGCTGTTCGTGTTTCCCTATGTGATGATTGCGCTGACCGGGCCGTGGCGCGCGCTTGATCCGGCGCTGCTGGCAACCGCGGCAAGCCTTGGTGCAGGGCCGACACGGCGATTTTTCGCGGTAAAAGTACCGATGCTGGCCGCGCCGATCGCCACGGCTGTCGCGATTGGCATTGCGGTGTCGGTGGCGCAATATCTTGCGGTGTTGCTGCCGGGTGCAGGCCGGGTGCGCGTGCTGGCGACCGAAGCCGTCGCGCTGGCCTCCGGGGCGGATCGGCGGTTGGCGGCGATCATGGCGCTGATGCAGGCGGCACTGCCGCTGATCGGGTATCTTCTGGCTTTGACGCTGCCGCTATGGCTGCATCGCAATCGGCGTGGCCTGCGTGGGGGGGCAACATGAGTTTAAAATTGGGCGATGTCACCCTGATCCCACCGGGCGCGGAGGCGGCGATGTTTGCCCCCCTCTCGCTGACGGTCGCACCCGGTGAAACGGTGTGCATCATGGGACCGTCGGGTGTGGGAAAATCAAGCCTGATCGCGCATATCGGCGGGCATCTCGCGCGGGGATTTCGCTGCTTTGGCTCAGTCACGCTGAACGGGGTCGATTTGCTGGCCCTCCCAGCCGAAAAACGCGGTGTTGGGGTCTTATTTCAGGATGCGCAGCTGTTTGCGCATCTATCGGTGGGGGATAATTTGGCCTTTGGGCTGCGCGCGGGACTGCGAGGGCGTGTCCCACGTCAACGCGCGGTTGCTCAGGCGCTTGAACAGGCTGGGTTGGCGGGCTTTGAGGCCCGCGATCAGGCGACGCTCTCGGGGGGGCAACGGATGCGGGTGGCGCTGATGCGCGCGCTTCTGGCTGAGCCACGCGCGATGCTGATAGACGAGGCGTTTGCGCGTCTTGATAGCGGACTGCGCGCAGAGATCCGCGGCTTCGTGCTGGAGCACATTGGCGCACGCAAGATCCCGGCTCTGATGGTCAGCCATGACGAACAAGACGCGCTGGCAGCAGATCGCGTGCTGCAATTGCGGCCATAATCGGCGAGCAATCCCCGCGATGTTAGCGCCGTCAGGCTTGCGAGCCGCGCGGCAACCTTCTATCCCTTTGCCTATGCTTGTGAGATTGACCCGACCCCTTTGGCTCACTTTGATCAAACGCGTTCTTGCGGTGGGCGTTGCGTTGTCGCTTGTTGGGTGTGTGCCCACCGGAATGGGCGGCGCGCAGGTGGGACAGGCGCGCACCACATTGGCAAGTGGGGCGCTGACAATCGCCGCTCCCAAAGGCTGGTGCGTGGACCCCAAGACGCTGCGCGACGGGCGCAATGGCGGATTTGTGCTTTTTGGCAATTGCGCTGCGATCTCGGGCAATCCCGAAGATGCCCGCGCCCCCGAGCCCGCCCTGTTAAGCGCGACCGTAGGCCCGCCCGCGATTGAGGATGAGAACGGCAAGCTTGGCCACGCCCGTCTCGCGCAGATGGAGACGTTCTTTCGCTCTGATATCGGGCGCGCGGCGCTATCGCGCTCGGGCGAAAGCAAGGACGTGAAGATCCTGCATTCCGAGATTACCCATGACATGCTGATGCTGCGAATTCAGGATCGCTCGCAAAGCGGTGCGCCGCCGGTGGCGCAGGTTTACTTGCGCGCGATCACCGATCTGGGCGGTCGAATCACGTCACTTTCCGTCATGCCTTTGAAAGACGGAGAAATGAGCGCCAAGGCGCAAAGCGTTTTGATCACGCGCTTTGCCGAGGCCATTCGAAACGCAAATTGAGGCTTGCAAGAGAACGCCACGCAAGGTGTTGAGGAATTTGTGATTTATTTCCCGAAAGGGACTTTCGCGTAAAGAAACGATAAGAAATAACTGTTTCCATGTTGGAAATTGACGCGCCTGCGGGCGAGAGCATGTGGATTTAAGTGGTGAAATCGCGGCGAAGCTCATTTCTTGACCGGGTGGTTCAGCGCCGCGCCTTGGCGCGCTGGCGTGAAGCTGCACGGGCTGCGGGCAGTCTGGATCTGGCGCAATTGCCGCTTCTGCGTTCAGATGCGCGTGCGCTACGTCGTGAAATCGACTCGGTGCTGCATCAGGTTGACGGGCGGCTACAAATGCCCCGGATCGGTGCCGATTCTGTGCCAGCCCCGCCCACCAGCGATTGGACTTGGCGCCCCGAGCTATGGCGTGGGCCGGTCTCTCCTTTCGGGGTGGCGGGCGCGCAGAATCGCGCCCAACTGGGGCGGGAACTGACCCTGTTTCACGACTGCGACGAGTCTGAAATCACCCTGCGCCAAATCCGCAACCGCCATGACAGTGATCTGGCTCCCTGCGCGCTGCGGATGGATGTGTTTCGTTTCAATGGCTCGTTTCTGTCTTTCGTGCTTGATCTGCCCGAAACGGCACTGCAGCGATTGCACCTCAATCATCTGGTGCGCCTTGATATGAAACTGGAGCTAGAGCGCCCGCTGGAGATATTCTGTCGCCTCAACATCAAACACGGCCCGAATAGTGAGCAGTTGGTGCGCGAAATGCCATTGACGCAAGGCGACAGCTTTGTGGAATTCGATCTCGCCTACACCCGGATGAACGAGAAGCGGCTAGAGAAGGCCTGGGTCGATATCATCTTTGAGCGCCCCGCTATGAACCAGATTTTGCTGCGCGATTTGACGTTCTCGCGCTACCCACGCGCTGAGTTGTAAGGAACCTGCAATGCTAGAGTTAACGCGCATTCATGCCGGACGCTGGGAGGCGGTTTGGCGCGCCCCCGAGGCCCCGGTGCTTGAAGTGTTGCATCTGGGTCAGGCGCTGGAGGGGCTCACGATAAGCGGCGCGCCGATGGAATGGCATATTTCACAACCGATCCCGGCAGAGCTGTTGTCAGATGGCGTTCTCAGCTTTGTTGTGCGCGACTGCTCCAACGGCGCAGAGGTGGCGCATTTCGCGATCATCGCCGGAGAGCCATTGGCCGATGATCTGCGCGCGGAGATCGACTTGCTGCGCGCCGAGTTGGACTTGTTGAAACAGGCGTTTCGCCGTCATTGCGCCGAGAGCGGCGCCTGAAAGTTGACGGGCGGGCGCGCGATCTGCGCCTCTCTTTCCCGCCGTTTAGTACCCAAAACACAATGTCGTTTTGACCTTGCGAGGGAGGCGGCGCACCCCTAGCCTTCGGCGCAAATATATGGAGGCGAACATGGCGAAAATTGACGCTCGACTGGACGAATTGGGACTTACTCTGCCCGCCGCACCTGCACCTGCGGCGAATTATGTGCCCTTCGTGCGCAGTGGCAATTTGCTCTATGTCTCCGGGCAAATCTCGAACGGACCGGACGGGCTGATCCTAGGTCGGCTTGGGGCGACGATGGATGTGGAAGAGGGCGCTGTCGCGGCGCGCTTTTGCGGGCTGGCGCTGATTGCGCAGGCCAAGGCGGCACTGGGCGATCTTGATCGGGTGAAGCGGGTGGTGAAACTGACCGGTTTCGTGAATTGCACACCCGATTTTACGGATCAACCGAAGGTCGTGAATGGCTGTTCTGATCTGATGGTCGAGGTGTTTGGCGATGCCGGGCGCCATGCGCGTGCCGCCGTCGGGGCCCCAAGCCTGCCACTTGGGGTCGGCGTGGAAATCGAAGCAATTTTCGAGGTCGAGTGATGGCGCTACATCCTGCGTTTCTAAACCTGCCAATTGCGCATCGCGCGCTGCACGATACGGCCGCTGGCCGCCCCGAAAACAGTCTCGCGGCGATGCGCGCGGCGATTGCAGCGGGCTACGGGATTGAACTTGACCTGCAGTCCTCGGCGGATGGCGAAGTGATGGTGTTCCACGATTACAGCCTGCATCGGCTGACCGAGGAAACCGGCCCTGTGAAGGGGCGCACCGCGGCGGAGCTGTCCAACATTGCGCTGCGTGGCGGGGATGAGGGTATCCCCACGCTTGCCGAGGTGATTGCGCTGGTCGATGGGCGCGCTCCGCTGCTGATCGAGATCAAGGATCAAGACGGCGCGATGGGGCCCAATGTCGGCCAGCTTGAGGCGGCGGCGGCGGAACTGTTGCGCGATTACCCGGGGCCGCTGGCGGTGATGTCGTTCAACCCGCATTCCATCGCGGCGTTTTCCAATGCCGCGCCCGCGATCTGTGTTGGGCTGACCACATCCGCCTATGATGCGCAGGATTGGCAATTGCTGCCTGCAGCGCGCCGCGATGCGCTGCGTTCGATTCCTGATTTTGACGCTGTGGGGGCGCAGTTCATCTCGCATGAGGCAAAGGATCTGGACTCACCGCGCGTGGCAGATCTGAAAGCGCGCAACGTGCCGGTATTGTGCTGGACGATCCGCTCGCTTGAGGCTGAGCTGCAAGCGCGCCGCATGGCGAATAACGTCACCTTTGAGGGCTATCTTTCGCCTCTGTCCGCTTGACCAAAAGGTGGCTCGCCCCAAGTTCAGCGAAAGCCCCCGCAAACCTCGGCAGGTGCCATGGATCAAAGCGTTGAAATCACGCTTCATTCGGATATTTCCGAAATAAGCGAAAGTGATTGGAATGCCTGTGCGTGCCCAGAGCTTGCGCAGGGCCTGCGGGCCTATGATCCGTTCACAACGCATCGGTTTCTGGCAGCCTTGGAGGCGTCTGGATCTGTCGGACCGGGCACTGGCTGGGACGCGCGCCATTTGGTGGCGAAGGTCGAGGGCCGGGTGATTGGTGTCGCGCCGCTTTATGTCAAAAGCCATTCTCAGGGCGAATATGTGTTCGATCATGGCTGGGCGGATGCGTTCGAGCGCGCCGGTGGGCGCTATTACCCCAAGCTGCAATGCGCGGTGCCTTTTACGCCGGTGGCAGGACGCCGCCTTTTGGTGCTGCCGGGGCTGGAAGAGGCCGGGCGGCGCGCCTTACTGGCCGGCATGGCGCAAATTGCCGAGGGGGCGGGCGTCTCGTCGGTTCACATGACGTTTTGTACGCAACCCGAGATGGAAGCCGCCGCAGACGCGGGTTGGCTGCCCCGCATCGGCCAGCAGTTCCACTGGATCAATCGCGATTACACCAGCTTTGACGATTTCCTCGCCGAGCTTTCGTCGCGCAAACGCAAAGCCTTGCGCAAAGAGCGCGCTCGGGCGCAGGCGTTTGGCGGGCAGATCATTTCACTGACAGGCGATGACATTCGCCCCGAGCATTGGGACGCGTTCTGGACGTTTTACCAAGATACCGGCAGTCGAAAATGGGGCCGCCCCTATCTGACGCGCGCCTTTTTCGACGCGTTGCATGAGATGCGCGAGGATGTGCTGTTGGTGCTGGCGCTGCGTGATGGGACACCGATTGCAGGGGCTCTGAACCTGATCGGGCGTGAGGCGCTGTTCGGGCGCTATTGGGGCTGCATCGAGGATCACCCCTATCTGCATTTCGAACTGTGCTATCATCAGGCCGTGGATTGGGCGATTGCACAGGGATTGCAACGGGTCGAGGCGGGCGCGCAGGGCGAGCACAAGCTGGCACGCGGCTATCTTCCGGTCGCCACATATTCGGCGCATTGGATCGCTCATCCGGGCCTGCGACGCGCGATTGCCGACTACCTTGAGGCCGAACGCACGGCCGTTGATGAAGATATCGAAATCCTGACCGAGATGGGGCCGTTTCGGAACCTCAAGGAACCGTGAAGGGCATCGGGCGTTTGTCACAGGACATATTAAGGGGACTTGAATGACTTTGGACGATCTTACGAATGTCAGCGGCTGGCTAACCCAGACACGCATCGACGCGGCAATCCTTGTGGCGGTGAATGTTCTGGCCGCACTGGTGATCCTGCTGCTGTCTATGTCTGTCTCTGCATGGGCCAAGCGCCGGATCGTGTCGCTATCAAACAGTCATCAAAAGCTGGACGATACTCTGTTCGGATTCCTGGGTAATTTAGCGAAATACCTGATCCTCGGGATCGGGATCATCTTCATTCTCAATCGCTTTGGTATTCAAACGACATCGCTGGCCGCCCTGATCGGTGCCGCAGGTCTGGCCGTGGGTCTGGCACTGCAAGGGGCGCTGAAGAACCTGGCCGCCGGTGTGATGATCATCATGTTTCGCCCGTTCCGGCAGGGTGATTTCATCGCAGCGGGCAGCGAAAGCGGAACGGTGACTGAGATCCAGCTGTTTTACACGGTTCTGACGACCTATGACGGGTTGCAGATCATCGTTCCCAACAGCGATATCTGGTCGAGTTCGATCATCAATTACTCGGCCAATGCGACGCGGATGATGGATCTGACGATTGGGGTCGCCTATAATGCGGATCTGAAAAAGACGCAGTCCATTCTTGAAACTATCTCGACCTCGGATGCCCGCGCTTTGGCGGATCCCGCCCCGACGATCCGGGTGAAGGCGTTGGGGGATAGCTCGGTCGATTTCACCTTTCGGGTCTGGGCCAATTCAAGCGATTACTGGGCTTTGCAAGCCGAGATGCTGCGCAAGATCAAGGAAGAGTTCGACGCCAATGATATCGGCATTCCCTTTCCGACACGCACTTTGGAAGTCGTGCAGGTGCCCCGTATCGAAACTGCGCAGAAGCCTGCGCAAAGTGGTGCGGTCTGAGTTGCAGGGAGGCGCGGAAGCGCTAGGTTTCGTCAGATGCGTTATGGGAGAAAGATATGACCACAAAGCTAGACTCTGAGGAACGCAAAGCGCTGTTGCGCGGGCTGGAAGATACCGGCTGGCGCGCGGCAGAAAGCGCGGATGCGCTGGTCAAGCGGCTGATGTTCAAGGATTTCTCTGCCGCTTGGGGATTCATGTCACAGGCCGCGCTCTGCGCCGAAAAGATGGATCACCATCCCGATTGGCGCAACGTCTATAACAAGGTCGAGATCACGCTTTCGACGCATGATTGTGGCGGCGTCAGCGTTTTGGATATCGAGTTGGCGCGTGCACTCGATGCGCTGGCGGACGATGACTGCGAGGTTGATCGCGATATCGGGCGTCCGATCATGCGGCTTGCGGATGAGGCGCCGGAATAGGATTTGGTTCGGCGGAGAGCGCAAGCAATCCGCCGCGCAAACTTAAATTGCGGCCAGCAAGCTTTCGCCCGCCGAGGCCTCGCAGGTGCCGGGGCTATCCTCGACATGCAGCACTTTGACAACGCCGTCTTCGACCAGCATCGCATAGCGCTTTGAGCGGTTGATCAGGCCCGCGGGCGGGGCGTTGAAATCCATGCCGATGGCTTGGGTGAACGCGCCTTCCGCATCGGCAAGCATGCTCAGCCCCGCCGCAGTCGCGCCGGTTGACTCGCCCCAAGCCTGCATCACGAAGGGGTCGTTGACCGCGACGCAGATGATTTCATCCACGCCCTTTGCAGCAAACGCATCCTTAGTGCGCATGAAGCTGGGCACATGGGCGGTTGTGCACACGCCGGTAAATGCGCCCGGCACCGCGAAGATCACGATCTTGCGGCCCTTCATCTTCTCGCCAAGGCTAACATCTTGCGGGCCTTCGCTGCCCATCGAAAGAAAGGTGGCGCCTGGAAGGACGTCGCCGGTGGTGAGTGTCATGGAATGCTCCGTTGCTGTCGCGTTGCGTTTGTCGCTTGGGACGATATAGGGTCAAGCGCGGGTCAGGCCAGTGGAGATTGATATGAGCGGCATCGTTATCGTTGGAGCGGGGCAAGCGGCGGCCTCGATGGCGGCGAAATTGCGCGGTCTTGGCTATGACGGGGCGCTCAGTGTTGTCGGATCAGAACCGGTGCCACCCTATCAGCGTCCACCGCTATCCAAGGCCTATTTGCTAGGCGAAATGGCAGTAGAGCGGCTGACCCTGCGCTCAGATACATGGTGGGCGGAGCATGATGTAAGTCTGCGTCTGGACACCACGGTGAGCGCGATTGACCCGGGCGCGCAAGTCATCACCCTGTCGGATGGCGATACCCTTGAATATAGCGATTTGGCGCTGTGCACAGGCGCCACGCCCAAGCGGCTGCCTGCCGCGATCGGTGGCGCATTGGATCACGTTTTCACGGTGCGCAATCTGGCCGATGTCGATGCGATGCGCGCGCTGTTCGTAGCGGGCAAACGGCTGGTGGTGATCGGCGGGGGGTATATCGGCCTTGAGGCGGCAGCGGTGGCGCGCAAACTGGGGCTTGAGGTCACGTTGATCGAGGCCGCTCCGCGTATTCTGGGCCGGGTGGCCTGCGAAGAGACGGCCGAAGCGATCCGCGCGCTGCACCACACGCATGGGGTCGAGATCATCGAGGGCGTCGGGCTGACGCGATTGACGGGCGATGCGTGGGTCACCGGGGCCGAGTTGAGTGATGGCCGCATGATCGCCGCAGATTTCGTTGTGGTCGGCATTGGCGTCACCCCCGATGACGCACTTGCGCGCGCGGCCGGGATCGCCTGTGACAATGGAATCGCGGTGGATGCGCAGGGCCGCAGTTCAGACCCGCATATCTGGGCGGCGGGCGATTGCGCGTCCTTTCCCTACGCAGATGGCAGGCTGCGGCTGGAAAGCGTGGGCAACGCGATTGATATGGCCGAATTGGTGGCTGCGAACATGCTGGGGGCGGCCCAGGAGTATACGCCCAGACCGTGGTTCTGGTCAGATCAGTTCGACGCCAAGCTGCAAATCGCCGGGCTAAATCTGGGTTATGACAAAGTGGTTGCGCGTGCAGGCGAAGGCCAGAGCTTCTGGTATTTCCGGGACGAGCGGTTGATTGCGGTCGATGCGCTTTCGGATGCGCGGGCCTATATGATCGGCAAGCGGCTGATCGAAGGGGGCAAGCCCGTCACACCAGCGCAGGTTGCTGACCCGACATGCGATTTGAAGGCTTTGCTGAAATGAGAATCATCGGTGGCGAGCGGCGCGGGTTGAAGCTGGCCGACGTGGGGGCGGGCGATGCGCAGGCGCATCTGCGCCCGACCACAGACCGGGTCCGCGAGAGCATCTTCAACCTGCTGATCAATGGTGGTCATGGTAACCCGGTGGCGGGGGCGCGCGTGCTTGATCTGTTTGCGGGCACCGGCGCGCTGGGCCTTGAAGCCTTGTCGCGCGGGGCCGCGCGGGTCGCCTTTGTCGATGACGGCACGGTGGCGCGCGCGCTGATGCGCCAGAATATCGAGGCGATGCGCGCGATGGGCGTCAGCGATGTGTGGCGGCGCGATGCGACCAAGATGGGGCCGTGCCGGGGCGCGGGCTATGACCTGATCTTTCTGGACCCGCCTTATGGGATGGGGTTGGGCGAACGCGCGATTGCCTCTTGCCTTGAAGGTGGCTGGATTGCCCCCGGCGCGATGGTGGTCTGGGAGGAAAGCGCCGCGCCAATGGTGCCTGCACCTTTGGTTCAGATCGATCAACGCCGTTACGGCGATACTCTGGTCACATTAGCAAGGAACCCAGAATGAACGTGCAAGCGGTTTTGTTTGATTGCGATGGTGTGCTGGTGGATAGCGAGCCTGCGACCTTCGATCTTCTGGGCGAGGATCTTGCCGCGCATGGGCTAGCGATGTCGCATGACGAGATGGAGCGTATGTTCATCGGCGGCACCATCGAAGGCGTGGCGCATCAGGCCCGCGAGATGGGGGCGACCCTGCCCGCAGATTGGGTCGAGAGCTATTACATCCGGCTTTATACGCGGCTGCGCGAGGGGGTCGCACTGATGCCGGGGATTGCGGAACTGCTGGACCGGCTTGACGGCGCGGGCATTGCCTATGCGGTGGGCTCGAATGGGCGAATGGCCAAGATGGAGGCCACGCTGGGCCAGCATCCCGACATCAAAGCGCGGCTCGAGGGGCGGCTGTTTTCGGGGCAGGATATGGGCTGTCCCAAGCCCGATCCGGACCTGTATTTGCACGCAGCCCGCGCGGTTGGCGTGGACCCCGGCTACTGTGTGGTGATCGAGGATAGCGCGACCGGCGCGCGTGCGGCCAAGGCAGCCGGGATGCGCTGTCTGGGCTACGCGCCGCAGGGGCCGAATCCGCGCCTTGCCGCAGAAGGCGCAGAGCTGTTTACCGATATGGCGCAAGTTCCGGGGCTGATCGGGCTGGAATAGGGTCTATTTGATCCAGCCCAACAGGTTGTCCTCAACCACATCCATCAGCGCCTTGATGTGCAGATCGTCATCGTTGAGGCAGGGGATATAGGTGAATGTCTCACCGCCCGCATGCTCGAACGCTTCGCAGATTTCGCCGTTGATTTCCTCGAGCGTCTCGATGCAATCGGCGGAAAATGCGGGCGAGATCACCGCGATGTTCTTTTTCCCGGCCTTCGCGAGTTCCGCGACATGCTCGACCGTGTAGGGCTTGAGCCAGACTTCGCGACCAAAGACCGACTGGAAAGTGGTGTCGATCGCGTCTTTGTCCCAACCCAACCGCTCACGCAGCAGACGTGAGGTTTTCTGACATTGGCAATGGTAGGGATCCCCCTCCATCAGATAGCGCTGCGGCATCCCATGATAGGAGGCCACCAGCACATCGGGCTTGCGATCCAGCGTGGCATAGACCCTCTCAACCGAAGCCGCGAGCGCCTCGATATAGCTGGGGCGGTCAAAATATTCAGGCGCGATGCGCGCGGCGGGCTGGCGGTTTTGCTTCATCAGGGCGCGGAAGAACTGATCATTCGCCGTAGCCGATGTCGGGCCCGCATATTGCGGATAAAGTGGCAAAAACAGGATCTTCTCGCAGCCCTGCTCGACCATGCGATCCACGACCGATTGCGTCGAGGGGTTGCCGTAGCGCATGCAGAAATCGACCACCACCTCAGCCCCGTAGCGCGCCGAAACCGCCGCGCGCAGCTTGGTAACCTGCTGTTTAGTGATCGTCATCAACGGGCTTTCATCGGCCTCGGTGTTCCAGATCGTCTTGTAATTCGCCCCGCTCGTGAACGGACGGCGCGACAGGATGATCAGTTGCAGCAGCGGCTGCCATTTCCAGCGCGCGATATCGACGACCCGATGGTCGGACAAAAATTCGCTGAGATAGCGGCGCATCGACCAGTAATCCGTGCCGTCCGGCGTTCCCAGATTGGCAACCAGCAAACCAATTTTGGCCGCTTTTACGGGCGGGTGGTCGGCGGGCGCATGAGCAAGGCGCGCAGCGGCATCATTCGTCATCTGTCACTGTCCTATTTCTTGTTCTTCGGAACCTTATCCCGACTTAACGGGTTTGCCTGTCAGGTCAATGCGGCCTATTCAACCGACACTGGATCACTTACGTTCGCAACATGATATTGGATGACTCACCCCAAACGAAACCCGGACCACCGGCACTGAACCCGTACGGGGATGCGCTTTTTCTGGATTTTGATGGCTGCCTTGTCGAGATCGCACCCACACCGGATGCCATCAAAGTGCCCGATGATCTCCCCCATGTCTTGCAGGAATTAGCCGCGCGTCTGAATGGGGCGCTGGCAATCGTCTCAGGGCGCTCTTTGCACGAGTTAGAGACGTTTTTGCAGGGATTTGACGGACCAATGGTCGGCTCTCACGGGGCCGAGGCACGCGGCATGACTGCGCCGATGGCACATCAGCCTGTGGGCCTGTCTGACTTGCAACAAGAGATGGCGGATTTTGCTAGCCAGTCGGGCCTGCTCTATGAGCATAAAAGCCATGGCGGGGCGGTGCATTTTCGCTCTGATCCCACCCGGCAAGCGCAGGTTGAGGGGTTCGCGCACGCGCTTGCAGAGCGCTATCGCGATTTCACTGTCCAGCCCGCAAAGATGGCGGTTGAGCTGCGCCCGACGGGATTTTCCAAAGATGGCGCGCTGGTGCTTTTGTCCGAGCTATCCGCTTTTGAAGGGCGTCGTCCGGTTTATGCGGGCGATGATACGACGGACGAGCCAGCGCTGGCCTGGGCCGAGGCGAATGGCGGTTTTGGTATCAAGATTGGCGCGGGCGAAAGTGTTGCGCGGTTTCGGCTGCCCGAGCCCCAGCAGTTGCGCGGCTGGCTTTCTGCAGCGCTGGAGGGCGAAGCATGGGACGTCTGATTTGCCTGTCAAACCGCATTCCCACCGGGGCGAACCCTTCGGGGGGGCTGGTCGTGGCGCTCGGCGATGTGCTGAGCGAAACCGGAGGTGTCTGGATTGGCACGTCGGGCGAGATCGCCGAGCAACCCGGCACCGAGCTGCGCGAGATCGAGGGCGGACCGTTCAAACGACTCTGCTTTGATCTGACCGAGGAAGAGCACGCGCTCTATTACGACGGCTATTCAAATTCGGTGCTGTGGCCACTGTTTCACGGCCGCACTGATCTGATGCAAATCCAGCAGGATTATCTTGATAGCTACAAGCATGTGAACCGGCGTCTGGCGAAGATGCTTGCGCCGATCCTTCAGCCAGATGACCGGATCTGGGTGCATGATTTCCACTTCCTGCCGCTGGCCTATGAGCTGCGCGTCATGGGCGTGCAAAACCCGTTCGGGTTTTTCCTGCACACCCCGTTTCCCGGCCCGACCACGATGCGGGCGCTGCCCAACGGGCGTGAGATTTGCGAGTGGTTATCAAATTTCGACCTGATCGGCTTGCAAAGCGAGCGCGATGTGCGGGCCTGTCTTGCCTCGATGGTCGAAATTGGCGGCGGCTCAGATTTCGGGAGTGGATTTGTGCACCTCTCGCCGCGGCAATGCCGGATCGCGGCCTTTCCGATCTCGATCGACGCGGGCGAATTCAAGACCTTGGCCGAGCGCGAGATCGAAAAGCTGCCCGCTGGCATCGTCAAAGCCAATCGCAGCCTGATGATTGGCGTGGATCGGCTGGATTATTCCAAAGGGGTGCCGCAACGGTTTCGTGCCTTTGGCGAGTTTCTCGATCGCCACGAAGATTGGCACCGCCATGTCTCATTGATCCAGATTTCGCCCCCAACCCGTGAGGGCGTGCCCGCCTATGACGATATTCGCGAAGAGACCGAGCATCTGTCGGGGCGCATCAACGGGCAGTTTGCCGATATCCAATGGGCGCCGATCCGCTTTATCAACCGCCCCGTGCCGCGCGCGGTGTTGGCGGGGCTTTATCGGGCCTCGCAAGTGGGGCTGGTGACGCCGCTGATGGATGGGATGAACCTTGTGGCCAAGGAATATATCGCGGCGCAAAATCCCGAAAATCCCGGCGTATTGATCTTGTCGAAATTTGCCGGGGCCGCCGAGCAGATGGAAGAGGCGCTGATCGTCAACCCTCATGACACCGAGCAGATGGCGACATCAATGCTTACCGCGCTGTTGATGTCGCTGTCAGAGCGGCGCGAGCGCTACCATGCCTTGATGAAGGGTCTGACCACGCATGACGTGCATTGGTGGTCCAAGGCATTTCTGACCGCCTTGGGGTAAGCGGCGTTGGGCCAATCAGTGACCCGGCTTGTCACCCGTCGGAATTTCCATCGTGCCCAGCGCATCTGCCAGACGTTTCGCCGCTGATCCGGGGCGCAGAGGTTTTTGCTGTTTCGGATGGGGTTTCCAGCCCGTCAGCCAGACCATCTCAAACGTGGCGCGCATCCGGCCATCAGGCTCGCGATAGCTCTCGGAATAGATCCTCAGCGCCTCGGACATCACGTCACGGCGGGTGAAATGGCGGCTGCGAGTGGTAAGCGCATTGGTCTCGCCCATGGCGCGCAGATCGCTGAGCAGGCGCAGCGGCGTTTCATAGGTCACTTTGCGCGTCACCGCATCCGCCACCGGCAGTGCAAACCCGGCCCGTCCCAGCAAAGCCCCGAGATCGCGAATTTCGCCCATCGGCAGCACGCGCGGGCTAAGGCCGCCGGTGATCGACGCCTCGGCCTGCGCCAGCGCCGCGCGCAACTCATTCAGGGTCTGACCACCAAACATCACGGCCAGAAATAGCCCGTCGGGTTCCAGCGCGCGGGCAGCCTGCACCATCTGGCCGACCGGATCATTGGCCCAATGCAGGCACATCGCATGCACCACCAAATCATGCGCGCCCTCTTCCAGATCAAGCAGATCTCTATCGGCCACGAATTTGGCGTCAGGCAGGATTTTGCGCCACGGTTCGGGAAAAGCGGTGATCACAGCGGGCGACGTAAAGGTTCTGTTAACCTCTTGGAGCCTTTCATACAGCTCATCAGCCGCGTCCTCGTGCAGGAACAGCTCGGGGGCGCGCGCGGCGCGGGCACGTTGGCGCATCAAGGCGGCGCGGTCGGTCAAGAGGGGCGGTGTGTTCATGGCTAATTCAGGTCTTAGCGTGCTTCGCGCACGGATGCTAGCGGGAGGGATGCATGCGCTGCACGCCGTCTTCCCGCCGCGCTGTATTGCCTGTGGCGAAGAGGTCGGGTCTGACTTCGGCCTCTGCCTGAGCTGCTGGGAGCAAACGAGTTTCGCCACCGGAACGGTCTGTGATGCCTGCGGGGTGCCGCTGCCGGGCGATGACGGCGGCGAGGCCGTGCTATGTGACGACTGCCTGACTCATCCGCGCCCCTGGACGCGCGGGCGCACGGCGATGATGTATTCCTGCGTCGGGCGCGATCTGGTGCTGGCGTTCAAACATGCCGACCGGCTTGATCTGGTGCGGCCAATGGCGGGGTGGATGGCGCAGGCCGCGCGCGCCCTGATCACGCCTGACACGCTGATTGCGCCGATCCCGCTGCATCGCTTGCGGTTGCTGAAGCGGCGTTACAACCAATCCGCGCTTTTGGCCAAGGCGATGGCGCGGATCACCGAACGCGAAGGCTGCGTCGATCTATTTTTGCGCACCCGAAACACGCCCAGCCAGAAAGGGCATGATCGCGGCGCGCGGCTTGCCAATCTCTCTGATGCGATCACCCTGAACCCGGCGCGCGCCGATCTGATCGCGGGGCGCAATGTGCTGATCGTGGATGATGTGATGACCTCAGGGGCGACGCTGGGGGCGGCCACGCAGGCGGCCATGCACGCCGGTGCTGGCCGAGTTGACGTTGTGACACTGGCGCGCGTTGCGAAGGCGCCCTAAATCCCTATAGTCGAGCCGACTTAAGAAGGATTATCGCATGAAGCGCGTCGAGATCTATACGACCCGGACCTGCCCGTTCTGCATCATGGCCAAGCGCCTGTTGGATCAAAAGGGCGTTGCCTATGAAGAAACCGACGTGGGCCGTGACCCGCATCTGCGCGCACAGATGACGCAGCGCGCAAAGGGTAGGCGCACTGTGCCACAAATTTTCATCGGTGATCAGCCAATTGGCGGCTGCGATGAGCTGCATGCGCTTGATCATTCGGGCAAGCTCGACACTTTGTTGGCGGGTTGAGCCGATGAAAGCAGCTCTGGTTCAGCTTTCTGTCACCGATGACCCGGTCAAGAACCTGCCGATCACGCTAGAGTTCATCCGGGAGGCTGCGGCCGGTGGCGCGCAGATGATCGCGACGCCCGAATGCACCAATCTGATTTCCTCGGATCGCGCCTATCAGCGCACGGTGCTGCACCACGAGCACAATGACCCCACGCTGGCCGCAATCCGACAAGAGGCGGAACGGCTGGGCGTTTATGTGCTGATCGGCTCGCTCTGTCTGAAAACCGACGATGAGGATGGGCGTTTTGCCAACCGGTCGTTTCTGATCGGACGCAAAGGCACCATCAAGGCGAGCTATGACAAGATTCATATGTTCGACCTCGACGTATCCGAGACCGAACGCTACCGCGAATCAGAGGGCTATCGCCCCGGCAGACAGGCGGTGCTTGCGCCCTCGAAATACGGCTTGCTCGGGATGTCGGTGTGCTACGATCTGCGCTTTCCCCATTTGTATCGCCAACTCGCACAGGCAGGTGCGACTATTTTGACGATCCCGTCGGCCTTTACAGAGGGCACCGGGCGTGCCCATTGGGACATTCTGGTGCGCGCGCGCGCGATCGAAAACTCGTGCTTCGTTCTGGCGCCGGCGCAATGTGGCACGCATGGCGCTCATGAGGGGGGACCGCGCAAGACCTGGGGTCACTCGCTGGCAGTGAACCCTTGGGGCGATGTGCTGGTCGATGGCGGCACCGAGCCGGGCGTCAGCCTTGTCGATATCAATCTAGATGAGGTCGAAACCACGCGATTGCGCCTGCGCTCGCTGTTTCATGACCGGAGCTATGAGGCACCGTGAGCCAAGATCCCGATCCCCTTGCCGCAGCCCTATTCGCCGAGGTCTTCATGGCCGACCAGTTGGCGCGCAGCGTGGTCAGCCGCGCCCTGCCCAAGGGGATGGAAATTTCACATTTCTCGGTGCTCAACCTGTTGAGCCACATCAATGAGGAACGCACCCCTGCACAGTTGGCCGAGGCGCTGCACGTGACGCGCGGCGCGATGACCAATACGCTTGCCAAACTGGAATGGGCGGGACATGTGCATGTGCGTCCCGATTGGGATGATGCGCGGCGTAAATGGGTGTCTCTATCGCCCTCGGGTCGGCGCGCCCGCGATGGCGCACTCGCATCGTTGATGCCGATCATCGGAGGGATCGTGCGCGATCTGGGTCCCGACAAAGTGCGCGCAACCTTGCCGGTCTTGCGCGAATTGCGCGCGCGGCTGGAAGAAAGCTGATCGGGTGGGGGGGCGCTGCCCCCGGCCTACGGCCTCCCCCGGGATATTTCGATCAAGAGGAAGAAAAAACGCCCGGCTCGGGCCCGTTTCTGGGCTGCAAGGCCGGACGCTTCCCCTTGAACGGTCATCGGCGTCCCCGCCTGTTCCGCAAAACCAAACTCACCTGATTCTGGTAAAGAAAAGCCTAACTTCCTCTTGATCGAAATATCCCGGGGGTGAATGGCGCAGCCAGAGGGGGCAGCGCCCCTTGCCCGACCGTTGATTGTCGTTCTTGCGCCGAACTTTGACGGTTAAAAAACCAGAATAGCAATGAAGGCCCGATTTACGAACCCGTAAGCATCGCGCAGCCCGTCGATCACCCATTGCGAACACTTTTAGCGCGGTGCAGGGGCAACAGCGCATTGAAGCGCCACATGGCCTCCCTTGCGCTTCGACAGAGGCGAAGAGCGAGGGCCTGCCTTGTATCTCTCGACCGCACCTCACGGCGACTAACCCCGAGCCTCATCCCGATCCCATGCCCTCGAACGCAAACTACCGAGATCCATGTGGATCTCGGCAGCCAGGCCGTCTTTGGACTCGGGGTCCGGTAGGAGGGTGATACTTCGGACCAGGGTCGCGAGTTCTTCATTGGCGCGCGCGACGAGATCGGGATCGCCGAGCAACGCTTCGAGGTCTTGCAGCGCCGCCTCGAAGATCGCGGGGATGTCGGGCGGTGTGGCGTCTTTCTCGGCCTGCTGTGCCTCCAAATACGCGATCCGGTCTTCGAGTGCCGTGATCTCGGCTTTGAGTTCCTTGTCGCGCGCGCTGTAATCCGCAAAATCAGCGCCCTTTTCAATCGCGCGCATGATGCCGTCGCGCGCCTTGCGAGCCAACGCAAGTTGCGCTTTTGTAGCCTTGATCGCAGCGCCGAAATCTGTGCTTTCGAGCACGCGCAGCTCGGCTTGGAACGCAGCCTCGAATTGCGCCATCAGATCCGCATTGCGAAGCTCGGCGCGCAGTGCGTCGAAGACACGCGCCTCAATCCGGGTCTGGCAGATCGTGACCTTATTGTTGCAGGCGCCCTTGCGGGCTTCGCGACACTGAAAGCGCTTCCGACCCACTTTGATATAGGGCGCACCGCAGCAGTCGCAGACCAGCAAGCCGCTCAGAAGATGCTTCGAACGACGCGCCGCCTGAGGGTTTCCCGAGACGGTTGCACGGCGCGTGCGCGTCGCGCACTCGGCCTGCACCTGATCCCAGAGATCCTGCGGGATGATCCGCAGTTCTTCGAAGGTTTTCTGCACCATGTCTTCTTCGGTCGAATAGACGGCCTTCGCACCGGTCTCGGGATGGTAGCGGCGGCCGAATTTGCACACCGAGGCTTCGCCGATATAGAGACGGTTGTTCAAAATGCCTTCTTGGCGATCTTTGCGGCCGCGGATCGTCGATGGCTCCCAAGTGCCGCCTTTGGGTGCCGGGATGCCATCTGCATTCAACCCTTTTGCGATCGCCATGGCCGAGCGCCCCTCGGCGGTTTCGCGAAAGATCCGGAGCACGATCCGGGCTTCTTCCGGGGCGATTTCGCGGTTCGTGCCCTTCGGCTCGTCCCGCTTGCGATAGCCATAGGCGCTGGTGTGCAAGCGCCCTCGCGAAATAGCCCCCTGCATACCACGGCGCGTATGAACCGAAATCTTCGCCGAAACTTCCTGAGCACCAAAGCCAAGCAGCATAACACGCATGAAGTCCTGTTTGCCCTCATTAACGGAATAAAGCTCCACGCCTTGGAACTGGTAAAGATCGAATAGGTTGAGCGCATCAGCGACCTTGCGGGTCAGACGGTCCAGCGCCTCGACCACGACGACATCAATTTCGCCGCGCGCACTTGCGTCCTTCATTCTCTGCAACCCAGGGCGGCGCATGTTGCGACCGGTCATCTCGCGGTCTTCGAAGACTTCGACAACGGTCCAACCTTTGCGGTCGCATTCGCGACGCGCCATGGCGATCTGGTCTTCGATCGAGGTGGCTTTCTGGCGGTCGGAAGAATAGCGGGCGTAGATGGCGGCGCGTGTCATTGGGCGGTCCTTTCGGTCGGGGCGGTGGTGCTGTTGGCGGGCGTGGCGGCCTCGACAAAGCGGCGAGCGGCGGCGCGGCCAAGAAGCGAGACAAGGCCTGTCGGCGCAATCTCGATCCGGGTGGGTCCGTCGGGGTTATCGTTGGCTGCGGTCAGTGTGGTTGTTGGTGCCTGCATGCTTTTTCCTCAAAGTTCGTGTCGTAGATTCACGAACATTCCGCGTGGCCCCTTTGATCAAAGCGAGTTTTCGGAAAAAAATGCGGCGTGCATGTCTAACTGTTTGATTCTGCGTAAAAGAAAATTCGAAATTAATTGTATTTTCGAGTTTGACCTCTCGAAAAAGGGGGCGCAGATCCCTTGGAGAACCCGCGCCCCAAGTTGGGTGGTTTGGCTTATCTGCTACCCCACCGAATACGGCGGAGATCTTGCTCCGCCGCGATTAGATCCGCGACGCGCTGCGAGAGGGTCAGCGCCCTCGTGAGAGCATCGCGAAACGCTTCCACAGTCTCGTCGGGAAGGAAGGCTTCGAGCCGGTCGATGCAGAGCGTAATCTCGGCCCGGGCCCCGTCGCGGATCGTGTCGCGCAATTCGAGTCTGCGTTCGAGCGCAGTCAGCTCGGTGGCGATGTCGTCGGCGACTCCTTCTGATAGCTCGGAGACCGATTGCAGAGCTGCACGCAGGGCGCCGGTCGCATCGGCTGCGATGTCCTGAATCCGGTCGATATCCGGGGTCCGCTGGTCGGGGGATGAAAGAATGATCCGGTGGGTATTGCCACTGGGGATGATGTTGGGAACGCTCATTTGGGAACTCCTGTTTAGAGAGGGAAAGGCGGCAGCGCCGGCGAACTGACGCTGCCGGAAGGCATCAGCGTCAGGTGCCGGTGATGACCGCCCGCGCTGCGGCCCGGGCGCGGGCCTGGATCAGCGATTTGCGGTCATTGACGCGGGCGCGACGGCGTTCCGCGCGACGCTCGGCAGCGATATCGGCCTCGGCTTGAAGCCGCGCCTGAATCTCGCGCATCCGCGCCAGCGGTCGTCCGGTCAGCCGCCCCAGAACCGGGGTGCGAAAGATCGGGCTGACGGCGAAAGCGGAATGGTTGGTGCGCACAATGACGATGCGATCACCACGAAACGCCGTCGCGCGTTCAAGCCCGGCCAGCCGCGCATCGCGCGAGCCAAGCGGGATCGCGTAGCCCTTGCGGACCTTTTCGGTGACCGAGGTGCCGTAGGCGATGGTGAGCCAGCGCTGACCCGCAATCGTGGCCGCAGCAAGGACGAGACAAGGACGGGCCTTTGGTGTGGGGCCGCTCTTGCCCTCGTTGGCCGGAAAGTGGAACGAGACGATGTCGCCAGAGCGCACGGTCTCGGACCAAGCCTGCGTTGCTTTCTCAGACACAGCAGGAAGGTTGTCGAACATGGGATTCTCCATTTTTGGGAAAGATCGACACGCTCCCATTCCGTCCCCCACGGGGTGTCCGGGATTTGGTCGCGCGTCATCCCGACCGCGCGACCAAAACCCGGACGCCTCGGCGGCAATTCATGCGCAACCGCTCGGGCCTTGGCCCGCGGTCCGTCAGGTTTCGGCGCAATGCTTGGAGGGGGTTCGGGGGAGGCGCGCCTAAGCGGCCTCCCCCGGGCGCAGGGGGTGTCCAGAGGGGGAGTGCAGAACGACGACCCTCTGGTCGCGCAGACAGCGGCCGGGGATGTCCAGAGGGGGCGGCGAGCGCCCCTATGGTCCGTCGGAAGACGCCAGGGGGAGGCCGGAGGGGGAGTGGCGAACGACGCCCCAACGGTCCCGCGGACGGCGCGGGGTCCGGGGCAGCGCCCCGGCGAACGGCTTCTGATACGCAGGGCCAACGGCCCGAAGTGTCAGATGCTTAGTGAGTAATGGTGTTACGGAGTAGTGGTGCAACGGGATGACCGGTTCAAGTTTTGCGCGATTAAACGAAACGACTGCTTTGTGACAAGCCCACGGGAAATTTCTTACCGTTCCGTCAGACTCAAAGCATATCGCGGTCGCGTGCGATCAGCGGGGCGAATCCCACCTGTTCGTGCCAAATGAGGGAAAATCGACGACGACGCACCATTGAAGTGACGGCCAATCGAGCTCATTGAATCGCCGCGTTGCCACCTATCGATCATCTCAGACTTCTGTTTGTCCGTATATAACAGACGTGTGCGATACTTCATGGCAAACACTCCATCTTTCCAAAAAGATTAAAATGTTGCATCACCCCTTTGAAACGACAGTCCAAAACCGACATTTGATGCGACTAGTAACCGGTCTGCCTGCTTTCCTAGACCGGACATCTATTCATTGTGCAGCATTCCTGCTTGTCTGCCGGCCGCCGCGCGAGGCAGAGCGGCCGTTTGGCCGGACAATACATCATTGACCAATCAGCGCCTCAGTCATGTAGTAGGATCAACGCTACCAACAGCAAGGCCAGTAATGGAGTGCGCAGAGACCGGGTCGATGGGGTGCAACCCACTTCAGACTTTTGATTATGGAGGCCCCGGGGCGTTGAAAGTCACTCGTTCAGTCCTATATTCTTTGTTATTAGGAGTGGGGGATGCATTATGGTGACAAAGACTATTATTTGTTTGGCTAATTCTTTTCGACCTGGTGGCAGTTGTGTAGCTGGTATCGAAATTGTGAATGGTCAGTTCGGGCCATGGGTTCGCCCCATCAGTCACCGACAGGATCAGGCGATCAGCGAAGATGAGAAGACCTATGCTGACGGCTCTAGTTTGGCCATGCTAGATTTGGTCGAAATATCTTTTGACGCTCACCAGCCAGAGCATCACCAAACTGAGAACTGGCTAATAACGAATAACCTCCGTTGGACGAAGGTTGGACAAGCCGAATCAAATGAACTGGTTGGAGCTGTCCTTTCGCACGATACTCCTTTGTGGAGGCCGGCTCAGAGCACCTACACAGGCCGCCATGACCTAGTCAGCGGACAAGTGGCGCATCAGTTTGATTGGTCACTTGCTCTGATTCAACCAGAAACCGCTAACGTTGAAGTTTCCCACAATCCATACAGTGGAAACAATGAAGTTTGGGTGAGCTTCACTTGGGCTGGAACACCTCACAAAATCAAGTTGACAGATCCGATCCAATTTGCGCGATTCAATACGGGGGTTGGGGATAGGCACGCTCTGCAAAACCCATTCCTCAGTGTTAGCTTGGCGCATGTTTGGCCGGCGAAAAACACTGCTTCAAAGCTGGTTGCCGGGCTGATAGCATAGAGACATGAGCAGCAACCGCCTTGTTTTCACGATTGGACACTCAACTCAACCTGTAGAACGGTTTTTGGAGTTGTTGGCAAAGCATGGCGTGACTGCTGTGGCAGATGTCCGTTCTTCACCATACAGCAAGCACGCCCCGCAGTTTTCTACAGACGAATTGAGAGCTTCATTGAATGAGGCGGGTGTCGCCTATGTTTTCCTCGGGAAAGAATTGGGCGCGAGATCGAATGACGACTCATGCTACGTTAACGACGTCGTAAGCTATGAAAGGCTGGCTAGGTCTCAGCTCTTTCAAAGGGGCATTCAGCGTGTGGAAGATGGGTGCGAGCGGCACCGCATCGCGCTGATGTGCTCCGAACGTGACCCTACGGAATGCCATCGGACAATCTTAGTTTCGAAAGTGTTGTGCGAACGAGGAGCTGAAATCAAGCACATCCTCTCCAATGGCATGACAGAATCTCATGAGGAGACGATGCTGCGTGTCCTAGATATCCTTGGTATGCCTCGAGAGGACATGCTGAATTCTCAGGATGAACTCGTTTCGAAGGCATATTTTGGCAGAGAAAAACAAATCGCCTATCGGCGGGGAGGTTGAGGCAACATGGTTCAAGTCTTCACAATAGGCTTTACGAAAACCACAGCCGAGCATTTCTTTGGCCGACTCAAAGACTCCCACTCTCGAAAGCTTGTCGATGTCCGCTTGAACAACGTTTCGCAGCTCGCCGGGTTCGCTAAACGCGATGACCTAAAGTTCTTTGCAAAGAACTTGTGCAAAATGGACTACATTCACGCACCCAACTTTGCCCCAACAAAGTCAATGCTTGACGCATACAAGAAAAATAAAATTGATTGGTCAAATTATGAGAACCAGTATTTGGACCTCATGATGAAACGCAAAGTTGAGAAACTGCGTCCTGCCGATTTAGACGGATGTTGTTTGCTGTGCAGTGAAGACACCCCGCATTTTTGCCATCGGAGACTGTTGGCTGAATACCTTGATCAAAGATGGGGTAACGTTGAGATCATCCACCTTTGAAGGTGGGGGGATTGACTGTTCCGGATGGGATCGCCACCCGCAAGCTTTTAGCCCGCGGGGAGCTATCTGTTATTATTTTACAGCTCTCAAAGCAGGTCTGGCATTTTCGCCGATAAATTCACTCTGTTCTATTCTTGGCAAAATCCCTGAAAGCAACATTTCAACTTCGCCTGCAGGCAGAGATAGATCGTTGGCAATGTGCTGAAGATTTTTGCGATCTGACCAGAGTTCAGAAAGCACCATTTTCCACAGAACCGAGCTTTCTCGGGAAATCCCTTCTGGTTCGCCGCTCCGATAACCACGTCTTCCAAGCTCAATGCAGATTGAGCGATACTGCCACTCAGTCAGCATTGGTCGCTGAAAGTGGTGCACGCGATACGCGAGCGCCATCGCAGACACCCTCCAACGCCTCTTGGCTTTGATGATGACATCAGCCGTGATGAAACGAGGAAGGCGCAAGCGCAAATCTTCTTCGGGCATCAAGAATGCTGCCGCAAATCTGTTTGCCTCAATCTCTGTATTTCTTGTGTCTTCGAAAGGATTAATCTCACTTTTTCCTTTCGGAGCCTGCGGCGTCGCGCCATGCTTATGTAGAACTAGGTGCCCCAATTCGTGCGCCGCATCAAAGATGCTGCGCTCCGCCGATTTGTAAGAGTTCAAGAAAACATAGGCACTTTCTTCTTCCCAAAAAGAGAAAGCATCCACGTTTGCAGTATTCTCCTCCAAACCCAAAACGCGAATCCCTTTGGACTCAAAAAGTTTGAGCAGATTTGGGATTGGTTCGTATCCAAGCCCCCAGTGTTGCCTCAGAGCCTCTGCCGCGGCATCAGGGGTCAGTTCTGGGTCAAAGGGAGGAAGATCAAGAGAGGGGAGGTTGAATTGCTCTTCGAGCCATGAGAAAACTTCCACGCCTATTTCGCCAGCCGACAACGCGGCGTCGCGTTCCTTAGCGCTCATGCTCTTCAAGCTACGAAAACTAACTGCCTCTCTAGTGAGAGCAGAGGGATCATCCTTATAGAAGAAGGCGGCAGGGTAGCCGAGAACCTCAGCCAATTTTTCTACAGTTTCAGGAACGGCCTCATTTTGACCGTTCTCCAATCGCGTAATCGTTACAGGTGACACCCCTGCTTTTTGTGCAAGTCCTTTTGCCGTCAGCCTGCGCCGCTTCCTAGCCAGGCTAAGCCTTTTGCTGCTGAACATAGTAGTTTAACGCTATTTCCGGGTCACGACGAAATCCAGATCGGATTCGCCAGCCGGTTCATCGAGGCCGAAGTCAATCTCGTCAAGGTCATTTCCATCAATTAGGAAAATTCGCTCAACACAGCGCAAGAAGTTTCCGCCAGCCTTAACAATTGGGAGGCTCAATTCCATCGCGCCGTTCTGATCCACCATGAGGTAATAGGTTTTGTAGTCGCCGCTAAACTTCACGACACTTACAGGGAGCTCAACGCCAGCAGCTTCAAACATGTCGCCACAAGCTACTCTTTCGGATCCAGCCCCCTTCTTGGAGCGCGCTTGTGGGTCGGTCGGTCCGCAAGCGACGTGAACATTTGCAAACAAAACCCTGAGATTGAGCTCTTCATTACAAATCCCTTCGACGCCTTCACTTCGAAAAAACTGCCAATTCGCGCCCATGTTTTCAGCGCGCAACCCTTTGACACCATCGGCGTAGGAAAAGAATCCGGCGGTGTTTGCAGGGTGAAGGGGGGAAGCATTTGCGCGGCCTGCCAAAGCATGATGACCTGCCGCAATTAGCCTGTGTCGCTCAAGACCTAACTCAGAGAGACGGAGGTCCCCCTCTTCAGTGTCTGTGGTTGTGGTGGGGCGAATCGATTCCATGTTAGCCTGCTCGTGTTAATTTTTACTTCCTCATTTGTGGGGAAAAAAGTTAACATGGTCAAGGGCAGAAACTTCAATAGGTCTGCGCGTGGCGTAATCGGGCCATCCTCACACTCTTGTTCACCAAAGAAAACAACATCCGCTTTCGTGGTCGACTATGTCTTCCGCTGCGCAGCAGAAAATTCAAACTTCCCGCCCTTCATGCTAGAATACCCTGCGTTTGGCTGCGCTCCGCACACATGTCATGAGCGGGCTGCCATCGGCCCAATACCGCTTTGACGCAGGGCTCCGTTCCAATCCGAACGAAGGCGCAGCAGAGGCTAAGCACGATCTCATGCCTCCGCTCTAACTTTTACTTCCCCACCCTCCGCCCATTTTCCGACGGCAACCCAATCAGGAGGCCGTTATGTCCATGCATCACCCTATCGACGCATTCGCTGCTGCGTCGGTATCGTCACCCCGTCCCGTCGTGCTGCGCTTCGCCGAACTCTATCCTCAGCAGCTCTACCGCTATCGGATGCACGGTGATCGCAAGCAGCAGGAAGACCGACTGGACCATGTCGATCCGAGCCGCACTCGACTGAACGAGCAGATCCTCGGCTCCCCGGCTTGGCACAAAGAGCTGACGCAGGCGGTCCGCCTCGCGAGCCTTGAAAATATCAATCAGGAGGTCGAAGGGCTTCGTGCAGTCAAGCGCCACAAGGAAGCGGATCGGCGCTTGATTGAGGGGCCGCGCGATCCGTGGCGCAAATCAAAATCCGGCCCTTTGCGTGAGTTCATCATCACCGCAAGCCGAGAGTGGTTCGTTCCCTCGCAGGACGACACCCACTTTGTCGGGACAGACGAAGAAAAGGCGGCAGCGCGACAGAAACTGATCGAAGAGCGCGAAGCTCAGTTTCAGGACTTGGCGATTGAATGGCTGCGATCGCGCTTCGGCAACCAGGTTCTGCATGCGCGCGCTGATCGCGACGAGACGACATTCCACATCCATGGGGTGATCGCCCCTTGGACGGAGAAACACTCGAAACGCAGCGGCATACAGCGGCTCATCCAACCATCGTCTCATCCGCTCCTGAAGGATTACGAGAAAGCGCAGGACGACATCGGCGCATTTTTCGCCTCACTGGGGCTGACGCGTGGGGAACGTCAGGCAGCGGCGCGCCGAAAGGCGAAGAAAGCGAAAAAGAACGACCCGGCCGTCATCATTCCGCGTCGCAAGAAACATGTTCCAGCGCATATCTGGCGTGCAAATGAGGAAATCCGCTTGGCGCGAGCAAATGCCAAGGTCCAGGCCGATAAGAAGAAGCTCGAAGCGGAGCGCGAACGCTCGGAACAATTGCTGCGTGATACCAGACGCCAACGAGAAGCTCTGATCGCGGCAACCGAGCGCGCCGAAGCGCGCGAAACTGTCGCGAACGAAGTGATCGAGATTGCCGAGCACGCGGCGACAGGCAAACTCATTCCGGCCGAAAACGACCGAATGACGGTTTCACCACGCGTTCCTGCGAAGTCGCGGGAGCGCGATCGGTTGGAGCGCTTACTATTAGCACCAGGCAGTTCGGCACGAAAACTACTGATCCATCTGGGCGGTGCCTATCGAGCCTTCCGGCAAGGGGCATCCCAACAGGCCGAAAAGTCTGTCGCTGCGCGGTTGGCTGCGGTCGAGCAGAAAGAAACAGCCCTCGACCAGCTGCGCGCCAAGATGCTTGCAGCGCTCCCATCGGGCCTGCGAAAACATTTCATCGCAGACACGCAGATCGAGAAAAGGGCGGTCGAAATCACGGACAAAAAATTGAAAAACAACAATAAAAATAACGATCAAAAAAAGCGCTAAATTGGCTTCCGTGCGGGGTCAGGGGCTCCATTTTTGCTTTTGAACCCGTCGCAAACACAGGAGCACGACATGACCGTTCAAATCCCTCAATCGCAGCAAGAGCGCATCTTTCAGAAATATCTGAGTCTCCAGAACAAGGTCGCACAGGTGGCTGAAAAAGAGCACAAGGCGCAATTGCGTCGGCGCCGTTATGTCATTGACGCCTTTGGCAAGTGGCTCGACAAGACGCCGCGCGATCAGGTCGAGACCTTCCTCGAAACGCTCTCTGGTGCGTCCAGTGCCGCTGATAGCAAGCGGATTGCGGATTACCTCGCGCAACTACTTCCCGAACCGGAGGCCCCCACTTCGCCCTCACCTGCGGCACCGCAGGCCTCGACTCGGGAAAAGCCTAAGGAGAGTGCAGTGGATAACAAGGACATCTGATCGACAATCGCCTCTGCCCCGCGCGGCTGACTGCGCACAACGGATCGTTAAAGCCCGCCAGTGTTCTGGCGGGCTTTCAAAATTGAGCAGCCCTTAGAAACAAGGCGTCCCGAAACGACAATCAACGGCCAAGCAAGGCCCCTTTCTCCTGGACTCAAAAGGCCCCGTCGTTTTGACACGACGGGGCAAGGCTGTGCCTGAGGACGAGCCTCAGGCACTGGCGGTAAACTTGTGTTGCTAGTGAAAGACGCTCAGGTCATCTCTGCGCGAATTTGTTGACGCAGCAGGTCAATGGGGACCTGTTTGCCATCGCGCTTGAAGGTCCAATAGGTCCAGCCATTACAGCTCGGCGCGCCTTCAAGATGCGCACCGACCTGGTGGATCGAACCTTTGACGTCATCGCCAATCAGCGTGCCGTCAGCGCGCACCTTGACCTTGTGCCGCCCGTTCATCGAAAACAGCTCTTCGCCGGGGCGCAGCATGCCGCGCTCGACCAATTGACCAAAGGGCACGCGCGGCTCGGAGCGTTTCGAGGTCGAAACCTCAAGCGCCTCGCGGTCGAATTTGCGAATCTTCGAGAGGCGTTTTTGCGCCACCTCGCGATAGGCTTCCTCGCGCTCGATGCCGATAAAATCGCGGCCCAGCATTTTCGCCACAGCGCCCGAGGTGCCGGTACCAAAGAACGGGTCGAGCACGACATCGCCGGGATTGGTGGTGCCTACGATGAGACGATGCAGCAGGGCTTCGGGTTTTTGGGTGGGATGGGCCTTGTCACCATTCTCATCCTTGAGACGCTCACCGCCATTGCAGATCGGGATCACCCAATCCGAGCGCATCTGAATGCCCTCGTTCAGCGATTTCAGCGCCTCATAGTTGAACGTATATTTTGCGCCCTCGGCTTTGGAGGCCCAGATCAGCGTTTCATGCGCATTGGTCAGGCGTTTGCCGCGGAAATTCGGCATCGGGTTGGATTTGCGCCAGACCACATCATTGAGAATCCAGAAGCCTTGATTCTGCAGCTCAGCGCCCATGCGGAACACATTGTGATACGATCCGATCACCCAGATCGCCCCATTGGGTTTGAGGATGCGGCGCGCAGCGGCCAGCCAGTCGCGTGTAAACTGGTCGTAATGCGCGAAGGATCCGAACTGGTCCCAAGCGTCATCCACCGCATCGACCTTGGAATTGTCGGGGCGATGCAGATCGCCGCGCAGTTGCAGGTTGTAAGGGGGGTCGGCAAAAATAAGATCAACACTGCCCTCGGGCAGGCTGTTCATTACTTCGATGCAGTCACCTGCAAGAATCTCGTTCAGGGGCAGTGCATTGCGCACTACCGGGGTCTTGATCTTGGTCATACTCGCCTCTTTCTGCCCGTCTTTCGGGTGTCGGCTTTTGCGCCGATCTATGTCCACCAAGATGAGTCAAAGGCGATTCCCCGTCAATTTCTTTTTTGAATCAAGGGGTTATAAATTTCTCTTGGCACAAGATATTGTGGACGGGTTTGAATGAACGTCTATGAACAGGGGTTACCCCCAAATCTAGAAGCGCTTGCAGATGGTCCTTGGTCGGGTAGCCTGCGTTTCGTTCCCAACCATAACCCGGATACTGTTGCGCCAAATCCACCATCAGCAAATCGCGCGCTTCTTTCGCCAGAATTGAGGCCGCCGCGATCGACACAGAGCGGCCATCGCCTTTCACCACAGCTTCGGCTGAGAGGGTAAGGTCGCGCGGCAGGCGGTTTCCATCGACCAAGACATGATCGGGGCGCTTGGACAGTCCCGCAACCGCGCGGCACATCGCCAGATGCGAGGCTTGCAGGATGTTTATCGCGTCAATTTCTTCGACGCTGGCATGAGCAACGCAAAATTGCGCGGTTTCCATGATCTCGGCGGCAAGCTTGGCACGTTTCGCCGCACTGAGCTTTTTCGAATCGTTCAGCCCTGCGGGGATATGAGCCGGATCCAGCACCACTGCCGCCGCCGTTACAGGGCCACAAAGCGGACCGCGCCCCACCTCGTCAACGCCAGCGATTACGGTGAAGCCCCGCAAAAGGGCGGCGCTTTCGAAGGAAAAATCGGGGGCTTGTGTCATCGCACCGAGATGCCCCGGTTTAGCGTCGCGTTCAACGAAAAAGCGGGGGCACTTGGCCCCCGCCCTGCTCGACGGTGCGTTCTGTGGCACCTGCCTGCTGACTTAACGACGTGAGTCGCGCCCGTAATAGGCGTTGCGATCCCAGTGATTGCGGTCCCAGCGATTGCGATCATAGGCATCGTTGCGACGCTCCACACGGCGTTCAAAGCGGCGCTCGTCACGGCGATCCACACGGCGGTCGACATGATGGCCGTGGCGACGCACTTCGCGATACACAACACGTGGCGGCGGCGGCGGCGCATGACGCACGCGGCGTTGATTGTTGTTCGCAGAATCAAGGATCAGCGCCGCAGCCCCAATCCCCAAGATGACGGTCAACGCCTGACGGTCCTTCTGACCCAGCGCCGCCGCAGGGCTCGCGGTGGCGGCAAAGGTGCCCAAAGCCAGCGCGGAGGCGGTGAACAAAGCGGTCATTTTGGTTTTGAGTGACATGGTCAGTCCTTTCGGTAGGGCGACCCACCGGGGCCGCAACAAAGCGATAAATCACCCTCATCCCAATCGGCTTGGACAGACAATAACGCCGCGATGTTATCGGATAGCAGCCCCACCAACCCCCTTTGGCTATTGAATAACATTGCCGGTTTGCGCAACGTGGTCGGCATGAAACAGCTTATCCTCATATGCGCCTTCATCGGCATGGCAAGCACGGCACAGGCCGAGTGTTATGCCGATTACAAGGCCAAGCGCGACGACCCGTTGCAGCTGCAATATGGCGTGGCGAGAATCTCGGATAAGGCGTGCTCGAAACAGGGGGCCGCGCGCGAATTAGCGCCGAGGCTCAAGTCTGCGGGCTGGACCTTGTTGACGGTTGTCTCCACATTCGGCCCCGAAGGCTTAGCGCAAAGGAAGGCCAGTGCCGGACCATTTTACCTCCGTTACTGACAGTTTGCGGCTGGGTTCGCGCGCGGTGATCGGCGGAATCGCGGCGGTGGTCGCGATTCTGGCGATAGCGGCGGGGCTGTTATTTGCCGCACTGCCCGATGCCAACGCGTTCAACGCGCGGGTCGAGCAGATTTTCGTGCAAAACGACAACCTCACCTCGCAGGCCGAGATCAAGCTGCTGGAAGTGCTCGCGCAATCGGGCACCGCGTTTTCCGATGTGCTCAGTTCTTATCGCGTGATCATTTTCATCCTGCTGATCTTTGCGGCGGCGCTTTTGATCGTCACACTGATCTTCTTGCTGCTGCTGATCGGTCTCAACCGTCGCATGATCGAGATTCGCCGCGCCGGGATCGAGGTGCAATCTTTGCACATCCTGCGCAGCGAAAACGCCGTGATGCTCAACGATATGGCGTTCTCGTTGACCCCCGCCGCGATTGAGACCCTTTCGGTGCTGGCCGAGGCACGGATGGATGACGATATCCTCACCGGGGTGCAGATCGAAGCGATGATATCGGGTCGATCCGAGGCCGATTGCGACGAAGCCGCAGGTGCCACACGCATCAAACGGCTGCGCGATGCGCTGGGAAATCAGCTGGTGACAGAGCTGCTGGTGCGCAATATCGCGCGCAAGGGCTATGCGCTGAGCGTCGCGAAAGAGGCGATCCGCGTCGACTGAGTCCGGTTGCACCGCTGTCACATGCACCTTATATCCCGGGCCTGTCCTGCCGGGGGAAAAGCCATGTCTGACACGCCCTTCTACCTGATCGACGAAATGCGCCTTCTTGAAAATATGCGCAAAATCGAACGCCTGCGCGAACGCTCGGGGGCGAAGGCGCTGCTGGCGCTGAAATGCTTTGCCACATGGTCGGCCTTTGACATCATGCGCCCCTATCTGGATGGCACGACGTCGAGCTCGCTGTTCGAGCTGCATCTGGGGCGCGAGAAATTCGGCAAGGAAACCCATGCCTATTCCGTGGCGTGGTCTGATGGCGAAATCGACGAAGCCATCGGGTATGCCGACAAGATCATTTTCAATTCGCTGAGCCAGCTTGACCGTTTCGACGACAAGGCCGCGCATATCGAACGTGGGCTGCGGCTCAATCCACGGTTTTCGACCAGCGGCTTCGATCTGGCCGATCCGGCGCGGCCGTTCTCGCGGCTGGGCGAGTGGGATACCGAGCGGCTTGAGGCGGCTATGGGGCGGATCTCGGGCGTGATGATCCACTATAACTGCGAGAATAGTGACTTTGCGCTGTTCGATCACCAGCTTGGTCGGATCGAGGCAGAGTTCGGCGATATCCTCAAGCGGCTCGATTGGGTCAGCCTTGGCGGTGGCATCCATTTCACCGGCGAAGGCTATCCGCTGGATGATCTCGCGGATCGGCTGAAACGCTTCTCTGACGATTTCGGCGTGCAGGTCTATCTCGAACCCGGCGAAGCGGCGATCACGCAGACCGCCAGCCTTGAAGTGACGGTGCTGGATATTCTCGACAATGGCAAAAAGATCGCCATCGTCGACAGCTCGATCGAAGCGCATATGCTGGACCTGCTGATCTATCGCGAAACGGCCAAGCTGCCCCAGAACGGCACGCATGAATATCAGATCGCAGGCAAGACCTGTCTAGCGGGCGATATCTTTGGCGATGGCAAATTCGATGCGCCCTTGCAGATCGGCGACCGGATTTCGATTGCCGATGCAGCCGGTTACACGATGGTCAAGAAGAACTGGTTTAACGGCGTGAACATGCCCGCAATCGCAATTCGCCGTGCCGATGGCACGATCGAGCGGATTCGAGATTTCACCTATGAGGACTACTTGTCCTCATTGTCCTGAAGGGCGCTCGCGCCCCCTTCCCCTGTCCAATCAAAAGGAGACAGCCGAAGTGAAAAAGAACGTGCTCATCATCGGAGCGGGCGGTGTCGCGCAAGTCGTGGCCCATAAATGCGCGCAGAATAACGATATTTTCGGCGATCTTCACATCGCCTCGCGCACCAAGTCGAAATGCGACGCGATCTTGGACAGCGTGCGCGAAAAAGGCGCGATGAAGATCGAGGGCACGTTTGAGGCCCATGCGCTGGACGCGATGGATGTCGCCGCGACCGCCGAACTGATCCGCAAGACGGGCGCGCAGATTGTGATCAATGTGGGCTCGGCTTTCGTGAACAAATACGTGCTCGACGCCTGTATCGAGACCGGCGCGGCCTATATCGACACCGCAATTCACGAAGAGCCCGACAAAATTTGCGAGGCTCCGCCGTGGTATGCCAATTACGAGTGGAAAAAACGCGATCTCTGCGCACAAAAGGGCGTAACGGCGATTTTGGGTGCCGGGTTCGATCCTGGCGTCGTCAACGCCTATGCCCGCTTTGCCGCTGATCAGATGGACACGGTCAAATCCATCGACATCGTCGATATCAACGCAGGCTCGCACGGCAAGTATTTTGCGACCAATTTCGATCCCGAAATCAACTTCCGCGAGTTCACCGGCACGGTCTATTCTTGGCAGCAAGGTGCGTGGCAGGAAAACGCGATGTTCGAAGTGGGCCACGAATGGGATTTGCCCGTCGTGGGCAAGCAGAAAGCCTATATGTCGGGCCATGACGAGGTGCACTCGCTGGCCGCGAATTACCCCGATGCCGATGTGCGCTTCTGGATGGGCTTTGGCGATCACTACATCAACGTTTTCACCGTGCTGAAAAATATCGGCCTGCTGTCGGAAAAACCGGTGATGACGGCAGAGGGGCAAGAGGTCATCCCGCTCAAGGTGGTCAAGGCCTGCCTGCCTGATCCGTCCTCGCTGGCACCGAATTATACCGGCAAGACCTGCATCGGCGATGTAGTCAAAGGCGTGAAAGACGGCGTCGAGACCGAGCTGTTTGTCTATAACGTCGCCGATCACAAAGAGGCCTATGAAGAGGTCGGCTCGCAGGGCATTTCCTACACCGCGGGCGTGCCCCCGGTCGCCGCCGCGATCTTGGTCGCGCAAGGCGATTGGGACGCCAAGACGATGAAAAACGTCGAAGAACTGGACCCGAAGCCGTTCTTTACCGTACTCGACCGGATCGGCCTACCCACGCGGGTGCAAATCGGCGGATTGGGTGGTGCAGACAAAGCCTGGACCGATATCTGACCCGCGACCAGATTAAAGCCAAAAAGGCGGGAATAGAGACAAATTCAGGGGCGCACCGATCAGCAATGGTGCGCCCCTTAATTTTGGGTCATCTGTGGCGATCTAGGAGATCCTGTCCCCTTGGAAAGGGCCAAGACTTTGGCCGCTTTCCCAGGAAAACTCCGTTTGCACGTCGCAACTAGACCCCCATCTACCTGAGGCCCGCAAACAGGGAATGACCGCAAGAATTACCTTAGCTTGCAGCTGGCTTTTCGTCCTCGGCGCTCATCTGCTCGCTCGCCTCGACCACCTCGGCATCCACGATGGACTCCTCAGAATCTGACGCAGGCGCAGATGCAGGTTTGCCCACGATCAGCGGCAACATCTCGGCCCCATTGGGCAACGGCGCGGCATGCTGAGTCGTTTCGCGCCAGCTCAAAGTGTCGAAACCACCGCAATTGTCACAAATCGGCGTCCATTCGGATTGGATATTCTGACAATTATCGCAGCACCATTGCGGGCCACGCGGCGCCGTCAGCGCACGGGTCAACCAGCCGCGCACAACGGCATCATCCGCGCCCTCGCCACGCTCTACCGCCGCCATGATCGCAAGCACGCGCGCGGTGGGATGTGTCTCGGGCAGATCGCCCAGCGCCCGACGGGCTGCCGGAAAATCTTCGGCGGAAATGTTCAACTCGGCTTTCAAAAGCCGTGTCTCTTCGTGCTCGGGTCGCGTCACCAACAGTTTGTCAAACCGCTTGAGCCGCTTGGCAGGCGCTTCATCAGGCGCGATCGCGGCATAGGCCGCCGCCAAGTCCGGATGCGGTTGCACCCCCCAGGCTTTGCGCAAAATACGCTCTGCCGCGCGGGGCTTGTCTTTCTCGATGTAAGACCGTGCCGCCATCACCACCGCCGGTATCAGATCGGGCGAGGACTTCGCCGCAGCAATCGCAGCTTCACGCGCCTCAACGCTCGCACCTTCAGCCATAACATCCTTGGCCTCTTGCAGAGCCATCACAGCATCGCGCCGCTTGTGCACGTCGCGCGGCAACTCGCCTTGGCGCAGCTTGGATTGAAGTACGCCACGCGCGCCCTTCCAATCGCCTTTTTCCGTCTGCAATTTCAGCAGTGTATCTTGAACCTCGCGGTGACGCGGTTTGAGCGCATAGGCCTTTTTGGCCAATTCCAGCGCGGTCGTCGTGTCACCCTCTTCCAGCTTTTGGCGCATCAAGCCGCGCACGCCCACAAAACGCGTGCGATCATCGCCCAGAAGGCGCTTGTAAACTTCGCTGGCCTTCTTGGTGTCGCCGATCTGCTCGGCCGCCTGCGCGGTGAGCAGATTGGTCAACTCAGGGCGCTGCAAATAACGCTCGGCCTTGGCCGCTTTGGACAGCGCTAGCCGCCCTTCGCCTGCCGCCGCAGCCATCATGCCTTCGGCGAGTGCCTCATAGCCTTTGCGTTCCCGGTTGCGATCAAAATAGCGGCTGATCGCGGTTTCATCCCCCGAGATAAAGCGCAGGAACGCCACCAAGAACCCCACGATCCGGATCACCAGCCAAATCGCCACAAACAACAAGATCGCCGCGATCACCGCCTGCAACGGACCAAGCGTGAACTCCATTCCCAGCGTCGAAATCCGCAATCCGCCTGACATATCCGCCAGATGTGACGCCCCCAGCGTGGCCGCAGCCACGACGACAAGGAACAGGGCAACTTTTATAAAGGTCCAGATCATCTGCGGTTCCTCATTGATTCTGGCCAAGCTGGCCGGCCGCATCCAGCGCGGCGACCCGCGCCTGCGCCTGTGTGGACCAATCGGACAGTGCAGGTCGCGCCGCCTCGGGGAGTTTTGCGATCTCGGTCAGGGCCGCTTTCAGATCGCCCGTATTCACATCCGCTTGCGCGCGCGACAAAACCGCATCCGGCCCATCGCCCGCTTGTGGCGTCAAAGACCGCGCGCCCGTTTGCGTCAACAAAAACGCCCCCAGCTTATCGCCCAAACTCGCCCCACTACCCGCTTTGCGTGCCGCAGCGAGCGCCAAGCGCGCCGCCTCGGGGAAACTGGCCTGTAGCGATTGCAATGTGGGCACGTCCCCGCTCAATGCAGCAGGAATAGAGACACCCGCCGCCTGCAAATCAGCCCGCGCCGGATCAAGCGGAGCGCCGGCATCAAGAGCCGCCTTCATCCGCGCACTCGCCGCTTGCGCCATCGCCGCCTTTGCAGCCGCCTGCGATTGGTCTTGCAACGTCTTTGCCTGCTGCTCGGCCTGATCAATGCGATCTTGCGCGGCTTTTGCGACCGCCTCGATTTGCGCCTTGGTCGTTGCATCCACCGCGGCACCGGACGCTTCAAACCCGGACATTTGCTTTTTCAGATCATCGAGCGTCGATTTATTCGCCCGCACCTCAGAGCCGATCTGGTCCAGCGCGCCTTGCACGCCCGACAGATCCGGCGCGGGAGGCTGGGCTGATTTCAATGCGGCCAACTGGCTGCTGAGCGCGTCAATCTTACTCGATAGCGCATTCTGTTTTGCGTCGATGTCGGCAATGGCACTGCTCTCGGGGGCAGCTGGGAACCACGCGGCAAATTGCGGCGGCAGCTTGGGGAGCGTGTAAATTGCGGCCCCTGCTCCCACGATCGCAGCAATCACACCGCCCAGAAAGAGCGGCATGAAACCGCCACGCTTGACCGGAGCGGCGGCGGGCGGCGGCAAGATTGCGGGCTCGGGGTGGTCTGGCGCCTCTGGCGCAGTCTCTTCCGTGGCAGTTGTGATCGCATCCTCAGCGGGCGCATCTTCGGTTGGCTGGGCTAGATCAACACTTTCATCCGCGTCAACAACGGCTTCGGACGGCGCTTCACTGGTGCCTTGGGTAACATCGGGCGCCAGCTCTGTCTCATCGACGCCAGCGGGCTGCGAGTCTTGCGCGATATCCGATGATGGATCAACGCTCTCAGCTGAAGTGTTTTCGACACCATCTACTGGCTGCTCCTCGGATTTTGGTTTCCGAGTTCTTGGTTTTGCCATTGGCCACGCCCTCCAGATTCGCGCCGAAATTTCGCGGTATATAGTCAATCTAGAGAGGTGCTGCCCCCGGCTCAACCCGCCATCTGCGCGCGCAGCAAACGGTTTAGGGCCTCCAACACCCCAACCGCATCCGCTGTCGGCGCAACTTCGATCAGATCATATATAGAGGGCTGACAGATATCAGCTACTGCCGCGCTGATCGCTGCGACAAATAGCGGCGCATGATGATCGGGCAGCGCCTTGGTGAGGGCCCGCGCACTATTTGGTGAAAAAATCGGTATCAATAGCGGCATCTCTCCGCGCAGTGCAGCGCGCGCATCCGGCGATAGCGGGACTGACACTTGTCGGTATAAAACGATCTCATTCGTCTCTATTCCGGCGTAATTGAGCGCTTTTGCGAGATCAAACGCGACCTCTTCACCACGTGCGTGAAGCAACCTTTCCCCGGAATACGTAGCCTTGATCACCGGTATCAGCGCCTCGGCACCACCCTCACCTGCGATCGCATGAAACCCCGCTTTGCGCGCCGCCTGCGCCGTGCGCGCGCCAACGCAATAAGCGACGCGACCCGTCGCATCTTCTCGTTCGGCAAAAACGCGCACCCCATGTTGGGACGTAAAAATCAGCGCTTCGGCTGGCGGGATTGCCCCATCCAAAGGGTCGATCTCGATCAAAGGAGAGAGAAGCACGGGCCAATCGGCGCCAAACCGCGCGTTAAATTGGCGGGCAAACGCCTCGGAACTTTCACGCGGCCGCGTCAGCAGCAGAATCGGTTTCTCGATACGCTTACCCATCTGCCAAATGCGCCTCGGGATTGTGTGAACCCTTCCCCGGTGTTACCTGCGAAGCAACGCACACGCAACATCGGCCCCGATGACACAGACGCTTACATTCCTCGGCCTCGAATCCAGCTGCGACGACACAGCCGCCGCTGTGGTGCGCAGCACGCCCGATGGAAATGAAATCCTATCCTCCGTCGTCGCAGGCCAGACCGAGCTGCACGCCCCGTTCGGAGGCGTCGTTCCCGAAATCGCCGCGCGCGCCCATGCTGAAAAGTTGGATCTTTGCGTGGAAGAGGCACTGGAACAGGCCGGAATTGGTCTGGATGGTCTGGATGGGATCGCTGTTACCGCTGGGCCGGGCCTGATTGGTGGGGTGATGTCGGGCGTGATGTGCGCCAAGGGTCTTGCCGCCGGGTCCGGCTTGCCACTGATTGGCGTGAACCATCTGGCTGGCCACGCGCTGACGCCGCGTCTCACGGATAATCTGCCGTTTCCGTATCTGATGCTGTTGGTGTCAGGTGGGCATTGCCAGTTTCTGATCGCGAAGGGCCCCGAAGAGTTCACACGTCTGGGCGGCACAATCGACGATGCCCCTGGCGAGGCCTTTGACAAAGTCGCCAAGCTGCTGGCCCTGCCCCAACCCGGCGGCCCTGCGGTCGAGGCCGAAGCAGCCAAAGGTGACCCCAAAGCGATCTCGCTACCGCGTCCGCTTTTGGACCGGCCGGGGTGTGATATGTCCTTTTCCGGTCTCAAGACCGCCGTTTTGCGCGCACGCGATCAAATCATCGCTCAGTATGGTGGCCTGCCGCGCGCGAAACGTGCCGATCTCTGCGCCTCGTTTCAGGCGGCCGTGGCGGATGTCTTGGCCGAGAAATCCCGCCGGGCCTTGCGCGAATATCTGACGAGCGCACCCCAGCATCCTGCCTTGGCGGTCGCAGGGGGCGTGGCGGCCAACACGGCTATTCGCGCCAGTTTAGAGACGGTTTGCGGGGAATTCGGCGCACAATTCCTCGCCCCACCCTTGCGGCTTTGCACCGATAATGCGGCGATGATCGCCTATGCTGGGATTGAGCGTTTTCGCGCAGGTGCGCGCGATGGGATGGACTTGGCGGCGCGCCCGCGTTGGCCGCTTGATAAAACTGCACCAGCGTTGTTGGGATCGGGAAAGAAAGGGGCCAAAGCATGAGCATCTCAGTTCTTGGAGCGGGCGCTTTTGGCACCGCGCTCGCCATCAGCCTTGCCCAAAACGGCCCCGTCACGCTTTGGGCGCGCGATGGCGAGCATGCCCGCCAAATGCAGGCGACGCGAACCAACGCCCGGAGATTGCCGGGGGTGGATTTGCCCGAAAACGTCTCGATAGATGCAGACCTTTCGCTATGTCTTGCCGCTGACCTTCTGCTGTTAGCGATGCCGATGCAGCAAATGGGAGATTTCCTAAAGACCCATGCCGAAAAGCTTGGCGGCAAAACGCTGGTGTCGTGTTCGAAGGGCATTGATATTGCGACGGGCCAAGGCCCTACTGGCCTGATCCGCGCTCATTGCCCCGGCGCTCGCGCCGCCGTTCTGACAGGGCCAAGCTTTGCCGCCGATATCGCGCGCGGCCTGCCGACGGCGTTGACGCTTGCCTGCACCGATCATTCGCAGAGCTTGCAGACCGCGCTTTCAACGCCCAATTTGCGCCTGTATCGCACAACGGACACGACCGGAGCAGAGTTGGGTGGTGCGTTGAAAAATGTCTATGCCATCGCGGCGGGCACCGTGATTGGTGCAGGCCTTGGCGATTCCGCGCGCGCCGCGTTGATGACCCGCGGATTTGCCGAAATGTTGCGCTTCGCGTTGATGTTGGGCGCGCGGGCCGAAACGCTTTCGGGCCTTTCGGGTTTCGGTGATCTGGTATTGACCTGCACCTCAAGCCAATCGCGCAATTTTAAGCTAGGCCATGCGCTTGGAGCGAACGAACCCTTCGATCAAACGATCACGGTGGAAGGGGTAGCCACGGCCAAGGCAGTCTCTAAACTGGCGCAAAGCCGCGATATTGAGATGCCAATCGCTGCCATGGTGACGGCCCTGACAGAACAGAAAATCAGCGTAAACGACGCGGTTCAAGCGCTGCTTGCGCGCCCTTTGAAAGAGGAATGAAATGTATTTTGCCCTGATCTGCCGCGACAAACCCGGCGCACTCGATATTCGCAAGGAAAACCGCGACGCCCACCTCGCCTATATCGCTGAAACAGGCGTGGTGTTCATGGCCGGACCATTCATCGAGGCGGGCGCGATGTGTGGCTCTCTTGTGATTCTCGCGCTCGACAGTCTTGAAGCCGCGCAAGACTGGGCTGCGAATGACCCCTACGCCAAGGCCGGGCTTTTCGCCGATGTCAGCATTCAGGAATGGAAAAAGGTGGTGGGCTGATGCGCTACTGGCTGTTCAAATCCGAACCCAACAAATGGTCATGGGATCAACAAGTCGCCAAGGGCGACGCGGGCGAAGAATGGGACGGAATCCGCAATTATCTGGCGCGCAACAACATGCGCGAGATGAAAATCGGCGATCGCGCCTTTTTCTATCATTCCAATATCGGCAAAGAGGTCGTCGGCATTGTCGAGGTTTGCGCCCTCAGCCATCCCGACAGCACAACGGATGACCCGCGCTGGGACTGCGTTGATATCAAGGCGGTAAAACCGTTCAAACGCCCGGTGACGCTCGCCGAAGTCAAAGGGGATCCGCGCCTGTCAGAAATGTCGCTCGTCACTTCGATGCGGCTTTCGGTGCAGCCAGTGACCGAAGAAGAGTGGAAGATCGTCTGCGATCTAGGCGGCATCGATCCCGAATAGGAATCACTGACGCCCTCTTTGAAAAGACAAAGAGGGTTCCGGCACCCCTACCAGAACCCTCCGTCACCCACGTGCTCCCCTAACGCACCACACGTGAAACTGTATCTCGGGTCTGGCCATCCTGGCCGGTGAGATAGGTTTACGGAAAAACCTTCATCAAGGCAAGCTTACTATCATGAAAATACAAGCAATTACAATTCGTTAACGTCAATACTTCATTAACCCTTGTGCTGCGACATCACACCACTTGTGTCGTGAAAAAGATTTTACCCCCATCAAATAGCTGGAATCGCTCGCGAATTCGTGAGCAAGTCGGCCCCGCCCTTTGCGTCACGCTCACATTCGCGTGTAATGTCACATGACTGTTACATTTCCTTCGCATAAGCGTCACGCAAGCCCAATAGGACGCCAACAAGGCCGCAAAGGCCCGCAACTGAACTCTGGGAGTAACAAATGAAATCCGTGACCCTCACCGCTTCCGCCCTAGCGATCCTCGCCGCTTCCGGCAGCGCAGCGCTTGCGCGCGACAACATCCAAATCGCTGGTTCGTCGACCGTACTGCCCTACGCGTCGATCGTGGCCGAGGCCTTTGGCGAAAACTTCGACTTTCCGACCCCGGTCGTAGAATCCGGTGGGTCTTCGGCCGGCCTTAAGCGCTTCTGCGAAGGCGTAGGCGAAAACACGATCGACATCGCCAACGCATCGCGCAAAATCAAAGATAAAGAGATCGCGACCTGCGCTGAAAACGGCGTGAAAGACATCATGGAAGTCCGCATCGGCTATGATGGCATCGTCTTTGCCAGCCAAAAAGATGGCCCGGACTTCACCACATTCGTGCCCGCTGACCTGTATAACGCGCTTGGCGCCAAGGTGATGAAAGACGGCAAGCTCGTCGACAACACCTACGGCAAATGGAACGAATTCAACGCGAACCTCCCCGATGCCGACATCATGGCCTTCATCCCCGGAACCAAGCACGGCACCCGTGAAGTCTTTGAAGAAAAAGTTCTCGAAGCTGGCTGCGAAGCCACCGGCGCGTTCGAAGCCTACAAGGCCGAGGGCATGGACGACAAAGCCGCCTCGAAAGCCTGCATGAAAGTGCGCGCCGACGGCAAGGCTGTGGATATCGACGGCGACTACACCGAAACCCTCGCGCGGATCGCTTCGAATCCCAATGGGGTTGGTGTGTTCGGTCTCGCTTTCTACGAGAACAATACCGACAAGCTGAAAGTGGCAACCATGTCGGGTATCGCGCCCTCCACGGCGACCATCGCCGACGGCAGCTACCCGGTGTCGCGCCCGCTCTACTTCTACGTCAAGAAAGCGCATATCAGCGAGATCCCCGGTCTCAAGGACTATGCTGAATTCTTCGTCTCTGACGACATGGCTGGCCCCGATGGCCCGCTGGCGCAATACGGTTTGGTGTCCGACCCGGAACTCACCAAGGTTCAAGACGCTGTCGCCAACGAAGTGACCATGAAGTAATCAAGCACTGCATCTTATGATGCGGCTCTGGGGGCGGCATATTTCGTCGCCCCCACCTTCCTTTTAGGACATTTTCCAAAACAAAGGCGAGGCTCATGCCTGTTTTCTGGATCATCGCGATCATGCTGGCGCTGGCTGTGACAGGCTTTGCGATGGGGCGCGCGAAAGCCCTGAGATCCGTTGGCGGGGATCGGCGCCTTTTGCATTCGCTCCCATTTTACGCAGGCGCGCTGATTGCAATGGCGAGCTTTATACCGGCCTTGATCATGTTGGTTTTGCTTTTGGCTTTGCAGGCCTCAAGCCTCCTCTTGACTGGCGCGACGATCCTTGCGGCACTGGTCGGCTTTGCCATAAGCCTGCGCCTGATCAGCCAAGACTTTCGCGCGCGAAATGCTGTCGAAGCCGGGGTGCGCGCCCTGCTGATTGCTGCAGCAAGCGTTGCGATTCTCACCACCGTTGGCATTGTGTTGTCGCTTATTTTCAACACGGTTGAGTTCTTCGGCCTCTATCCCGCGTCAAACTTCTTCCTTGGGATGAACTGGACGCCCAGCTTTGGTGGGGGCTCTGATCTGGGCATTCTGCCGCTGATTTGGGGCACGCTTTACATCTCGTTTATCGCGCTCTTGGTCGCCGTGCCGATTGGGCTCTATGCCGCTGTTTACCTCTCGGAATATGCTTCGCATCCGGTGCGCAGCATCGTCAAGCCGCTGCTCGAGGTGCTCGCGGGGATCCCGACCATCGTGTATGGTCTGTTCGCGCTGCTTACCGTTGGCCCCTTCCTGATGTCGATTTTCGGCCCCAATGGCCCGACCGCGGCGATTGCCGAAAACGGCTGGATGCATGCCGGCACCGCAGTGATGACCGCTGGCCTCGTGATGGGCATCATGTTGATCCCCTTCGTATCGTCGCTGTCTGATGACATCATCAACGCCGTGCCGCAAAGCCTGCGCGACGGTTCATATGGTCTGGGTGCGACGAAATCTGAGACGATCAAACAAGTGATCCTGCCTGCGGCCCTTCCCGGCATCGTGGGCGCTATCCTGCTTGCCGCCTCGCGCGCTATTGGCGAGACGATGATCGTGGTGCTGGGGGCCGGGGCTGCGGCGCGGCTGTCGCTCAACCCGTTTGACGCGATGACCACCGTCACCGCCAAGATCGTCAGCCAGTTGACCGGCGACGCCGATTTCGCCTCACCCGAGGCGTTGGTGGCCTTTGCTTTGGCAATGACCCTCTTTGTGATCACGCTTTGCCTCAACATCTTCGCGCTCTGGATCGTGCGCAAATATCGGGAGCAATACGAATGAGTGACGCGACCCATTCCGCACCGCAGAAACCGGCCGCCCGTTCGCTGCATCAGCTAGATGCGCGCACCAAACGCCGCAACGCCTCTGAGACCCGATTCAAGGTGATGGGTATCGCAGCGATCAGTGTTGGTCTGGCCTTTCTGGTGTTGCTGCTCACCACAATCGTTCTCAACGGTGCGTCGGCCTTTCAACAGACTTTTATCAACGTGCCAGTCTATCTTGATCCCGCCAAGATCGACAAAAAGGGCAATCGTGACCCCGCAGATCTGAAAAAGGCGACCACGTTCACCTATGCCCCGCTGATCCAGAAGGGCTTGCTGGAAGTTGTGGAAAAGGCTGGATTAGAGACTGATCTGAGCAAAGCGAAAGAACTCAAGAACCTGATTTCGGCCTCAGCAGCGGCTCAGGTGCGTGACCAGGTGCTCGCCGATCCTGCGCTGATTGGACAAACGGTCGATTTCAAAATCCTCGCCTCCTCACGCGTCGATGGCTATCTCAAGGGCCGCGTGCATCGCGATGAGATCGCTAAGGACAAGAACATCAATGTCGCGCAGCTTGATCTGACCGACGCGCTTCTCAAAGCAGGCGTGGTTCATAAAGGCTTCAACTGGAATTTCATATTCGGCTCTGACGCCTCAGATTCGCGCGCCGAACAGGCGGGGCTTGGCGTGTCGATGCTGGGTTCGTTCTACATGATGCTGGTCGTTCTGGTGCTGGCCCTGCCCATTGGGGTGGCCGCTTCGATCTATCTTGAGGAATTCGCTGCGAAAAACCGCTTCACCGACCTGATCGAGGTGAATATCTCCAATCTCGCTGCAGTGCCCTCCATCGTGTTCGGTATCCTCGGCCTCGCCGTCTTCATCCAGTTCGCCCATCTGCCGCAATCCGCGCCACTGGTCGGTGGTTTGGTGCTGACGCTGATGACGCTGCCCACGATCATCATCTCGACCCGCGCTGCCCTCAAGGCAGTGCCACCTTCGATCCGCGATGCGGCCCTAGGCGTTGGCGCGTCCAAAATGCAGTCGGTGTTCCACCACGTCCTGCCGCTCGCGATGCCCGGCGTTCTTACCGGCACGATCATTGGCTTGGCCCAGGCGCTTGGGGAAACCGCGCCGCTTTTGCTGATCGGGATGGTGGGCTATGTCGCGACAAACACCCCCGATGGCTTTATCGATGGCTTCGTATCGCCCAACTCAGCGATGCCCGCACAGATCTATGAATGGGCCAAGCGCGCAGACCCGGCATTTTACGAACGCGCTTGGGGCGGTATCATCATCTTGCTGGTCTTTCTGCTGAGTATGAACATCATCGCGATCATTTTGCGCCGCAAGTTTGAGCGCCGCTGGTAAGGAGACGCAGCCATGAACGACATGACATTGACGGAGAGAGCTGTGAACGCCACCGAAAACAAGATCACCGCGCGCAACGTGCAGGTCTACTATGGCGAAAACCACGCCATCAAAGATGTCGATGTCGATATTCTCGACAAGACCGTGACCGCGTTTATCGGTCCCTCAGGCTGCGGAAAATCGACCTTTCTGCGATGCCTTAACCGGATGAACGACACGATCGACATCTGCCGGGTCACCGGGGAAATCCTGCTCGATAACGAGGATATTTACGACCGCCGCGTCGATCCGGTGCAGTTGCGCGCCAAGGTTGGGATGGTGTTTCAAAAACCCAACCCCTTCCCGAAATCGATTTATGACAACGTGGCCTATGGCCCCAAGATCCACGGCTTGACGCGGAACCGCGCCGAACTGGACGAGACCGTTGAAGCCTCGTTGCGCAAGGCCGCCCTTTGGAACGAGGTGAAAGACCGCCTGACCGCGCCGGGCACCGGGCTTTCGGGCGGACAGCAGCAACGCCTGTGCATCGCGCGCGCAATTGCCACCTCACCCGAGGTGCTGCTGATGGATGAGCCCTGTTCGGCGCTTGATCCGATCGCCACGGCGCAAGTTGAAGAATTGATTGACGAGTTACGGACCAATTATTCGGTCGTCATCGTGACCCACTCGATGCAGCAAGCTGCCCGGGTGAGTCAGAAAACCGCCTTCTTCCACCTCGGACATTTGGTGGAATACGGCGATACAGACAAAATTTTCACAAATCCCACCGACCCCCGGACCGAAAGTTATATCACCGGCCGGATCGGCTAAGGAGGCAGGCATGAGCGACCATATCCTTTCCGCATTTGACCGCGACCTAGAGGCTGTTCAGGCCCTCGTCGTGAAGATGGGCGGAATCGTCGAAGAGCAGATCCTTAACAGCGCGCGCGCACTTGAAACCCGCGATGCTGATCTGGCCAAAACTGTGCGCGAACGTGATCGCGCCGTCGACCAGCTTGAAGAGAAAATCAACGAAGAGGCCGCGCGCCTGATCGCCCTGCGCGCCCCCGCCGCGCGCGATCTGCGGGTTGCGCTTTCGGTGATCAAGATTTCGGCCAGCCTTGAGCGGGTCGGCGATTACGCCAAGAATATCGCCAAGCGCTCCAAGGTTCTGCTCGACAGCCCGCCGATCAATGGCACGCCCGCCGCGATCCGGCGTATGGCACAAGCGACCGAAGCGATGCTCAAAGACGCGCTCGACAGCTATATTCAACGCGATGTCGATCTGGCCCGCGACGTGCGCACGCGCGATCTTGAAGTGGACCAGATGTATAACGCGCTGTTTCGCGAATTCCTGACCTATATGCTGGAAGACCCGCGCAACATCACACCCTGCATGCACCTGCATTTTATCGCCAAGAACATCGAGCGGATGGGTGACCATGCGACCTCGATCGCCGAGCAGGTGATTTATCTCGTCACCGGAGAGTTGCCCGATGACACTCGCCCGAAATCTTCCAGCGTGATCGAAACGGAGGTCTGACATGGCGCCCGCCCAGCAGCCCTGTGTTTTGGTGGTCGAGGACGAATCCGCCCAGCGCGAAGTCCTGTTCTACAATCTCGATGCCGAAGGCTTTCGCGTTGTGATGGCGGAAAACGGCGACGAGGCCCTTTTGATGGTCGCCGAGGAAAAGCCCGATCTCATCGTGCTCGACTGGATGCTGCCGAATGTTTCGGGCATCGAGATTTGTCGGCGCGTCAAAGCCAATACCGAGACGCGCCACATCCCCGTCATCATGCTGTCAGCGCGCTCGGAAGAAGTGGACCGGGTGCGCGGGCTTGAAACCGGCGCGGATGATTATGTAGTAAAACCGTACTCTGTGGTCGAGCTGATGGCCCGCGTGCGTACCCAGTTGCGTCGAACGCGCCCTGCGACGATGGGAGAGCGGCTAACTTACGACGATATCTTGCTGGATTCCGAAGAACATCGCGTCTTCAGAGACGGTAAGCCATTGAAATTAGGGCCAACTGAGTTCCGCTTGCTCTCGACCCTGATGGAGAAGCCGGGTCGAGTCTGGACTCGCGATCAATTGCTGGATCGGGTCTGGGGGCGCGATATTTATGTCGATACGCGCACCATCGACGTGCATGTCGGGCGTTTGCGCAAGGCTTTGATGACTCATGGCGGCGCCGATCCTGTGCGCACTGTGCGCGGGACGGGCTATTCGCTGGGCTGATTGGCGATAAAATCATCAACCTCGGCGCGTGTCGGTATGACATCGGCAGCGCCGGGGCGTATCACCTTGAGCACTGCCGCCGCCCAGGCCAACCCTTCCGCGAGTCCGGCGATCAGATACGCCGCGCAAGATACGCCGCATCCACCTGAAAACCAGCTTCATTTTGCAAGATCATCGCGTCGCCCGATCCCGCGCAATCGCTACGGATTGGTTCGCGCCCTATTTCGCTTGCCCCAACCGACAAGACGCCAAGGCTGCCATATTGAGGATGTCGTTCACCGTCGATGACGTTGGGCAGAGCTGCACCGCCTGCGAGATCCCGGTCAGGATCGGCCCGATCACGGTGGCGCCTGCCATTTCTTGCATCAGCTTGACCGAGATCGACGCGGAATGCCGCGCTGGAACCACCAGAATGTTGGCTGGCCCGGTCAGGCGGCAGAACGGGTAATTCGCCATCTGGTCCATATTCAACGCGACATCGACAGTCATTTCGCCATCATATTCGAAATCGACGCCACGCTGATCCAGGACTTTCGCCGCCCGGTGCATCTTGGTCGCGCGCTCGGACACCGGATAGCCGAAGGTCGAGAAGGAACAAAACGCCGCGCGCGGTTCTAGCCCAAGGCCACGCGCCACTTGCGCCCCCGAGGTCGCAATATCGGCCAGATCGTTCTCATCAGGCCATTCATGCACCAGCGTATCGCCGATCAGCACCACGCGCCCTTTATTCAGGACCGCCGTGATCCCCACCGCCCCATCCGAAGGCTTGGCATCAATCACCTTGTTGATCAGCTCAAGCACATGCGCCGATTTCCGAGTCGCCCCCGTCACCAGCCCATCGCCATGCCCATGCACCAGCATGAGCGCAGCGAACACATGACGATCGCGCGTGGCGAGCTTGTGGGCATCCTCACGATCCACGCCTTGGCGCTGCAACCGCTCGTAGAGATAGTCTTTATAGGCGGCGATATGTTTGGAATTGGCCGCGTTTACGATGCTCAACTCGCGATAGGCATCGCCCAGCCCCGCGGCCTCCAGCCGCTCTTTGACGTCTTGTTCGCGCCCGACAACAAGCGCCTGCCCCATGCCCGCGCGCTGATAGGCGACGGCTGCGCGCAAAACGCGGGTATCATCGCCCTCGGCAAAGATCATGTTGGCCTGCGCCTGACGCGCACGCGCGTGAATGCCCTGCAAGATCGAGGCCGTCGGATCCATCCGCGCCTTGAGGCTTTGGGCATAGCCCTCCATGTCGATGATCGGACGCCGCGCCACGCCGGTATCCATTCCCGCCTGCGCGACGGCGGGCGGAATCACATAAATCAGACGCGGATCGAACGGCGTCGGAATGATGTAGTCGCGCCCAAAGCTGAGCTTGCGCCCATAGGCCATTGCAACTTCGTCGGGCACATCCTCGCGTGCAAGTTCGGCCAATGCGCGCGCACAGGCGATTTTCATCTCGTCATTGATCGCGCGGGCGTGGATATCAAGCGCACCCCGAAACAAATAGGGAAACCCAAGCACGTTATTAACCTGATTGGGATAATCGCTACGCCCGGTCGCTACGATGGCATCGGGGCGCACAGCATGAGCTTCCTCGGGTGTAATCTCGGGGTCGGGGTTCGCCATTGCAAAGATCACTGGATTGTCGGCCATTACCTCAACCATCTCGGGCGTCACGGCCCCCTTGGCCGACACGCCAAGAAACACATCCGCACCTTCCATCGCTTCTTCCAGCGTGCGCGCCTCAGTTACCGCGGCATGGGCTGATTTCCATTGATTCATGCCCTCGGTGCGACCCTGATAAATCACGCCCTTCGTGTCGCACATGATGCAATTATCGTGTTGCGCGCCCATCGACTTGATCAATTCCAGACACGCGATCCCCGCAGCGCCGGCTCCGTTGAGCACAATCTTGCAATCTTCTATCTTCTTGCCCGACAGCTCCAGCGCGTTGATCAATCCCGCCGCACAGATTACCGCCGTGCCATGCTGATCATCGTGGAAAACGGGAATATCCATCAACTCCTTGAGCCGCTGCTCAATGATGAAACACTCCGGCGCCTTGATATCCTCAAGGTTGATGCCGCCAAAGGTCGGCCCCATCAGCTTGACCGCGTTGATGATTTCGTCGGCGTCCTCGGTATCGAGCTCAATATCAATCGCGTTGACGTCAGCAAAGCGTTTGAACAGAACCGCCTTGCCCTCCATCACCGGCTTTGACGCCAGCGCCCCAAGATTGCCCAACCCCAAAATCGCCGAACCATTCGTGATCACCGCAACCATGTTGCCCTTGACCGTATAGTCATAAGCCAGCTCTGGATTGGCCGCAATCGCCTCAACCGGCACCGCAACGCCGGGCGAATAGGCCAGCGACAGATCGCGCTGCGACGTCATCGGCGTCGAGGGCACAATGTCATATTTCCCCGGACGCGGCTCCAGATGATAGGCAAGCGCCTCTTCTGGCGTGATACGAGTCTTGCTGGGCATGGTCCGGGCTCCTCCTACAGGTTCTTTCGTCATAACGCCCGGTTATCTCACGCTCAATGGAATTGCGCCCGAATCCGGGGTTTTGTAGGGTCACGCGACTGGAAATGGGGGCGACATGAACAAGCCAACCGTCACGCCGATGATGGAGCAATATCTTGGGATCAAGGCGGCCAATCCGGGCGCACTCTTGTTTTATCGCATGGGTGATTTCTACGAGATGTTCTTTGACGACGCCGTCGATGCGGCTGCGGCGCTTGATATTGCGCTGACCAAGCGCGGCAAACACAACGACGAAGACATTCCGATGTGTGGCGTGCCCGTTCATGCCGCTGAAGGCTATCTGCTGACGCTGATCCGCAAAGGCTTTCGCGTCGCCATCGCCGAGCAGCTGGAAGACCCCGCCGAGGCGAAAAAGCGCGGAGCGAAATCGGTTGTGAAACGTGACGTGGTGCGTCTTGTCACCCCCGGAACGCTGACCGAAGAAAGCCTGCTAGAGGCTCGCCGTCATAACTTCCTTGCCGCGTGGGCCGAAGTTCGCGATGCGGGCGCGCTGGCTTGGGTAGATATCTCGACGGGCGAGTTTCGCGTGATGACCTGCCCGCTGACACGCTTGGGGCCCGAATTGGCCCGCCTCGCCCCGCGCGAAGTGCTGGTCAGCGAAGTAAAAGAGCAGGATTGCGCCGATATTGTCTCTGATATGCGCGCCGCTCTCACGCCGTTGTCACGGGCAAGTTTTGACAGTCAGGCCGCAGAAAAGCGCCTGCTTGACCTCTATGAAATTGGCTCACTAGAGGCGTTTGGCAGCTTCAGCCGTGCCGAAATGGCCGCGATGGGGGCGATTGTCGATTATCTCGACATCACCCAGAAGGGCAAACTCCCGCTGCTGCGTCGTCCCGTGCTAGAAGATGGCGGCGCTGCCATGCAGATTGACGCCGCGACCCGGCGCAATCTCGAACTCACGCAGGCGCTGTCTGGTGGCCGCGAAGGCTCGCTGCTGCACGCCATCGACCGTAGCGTGACCGCTGGGGGCGCGCGCCTTTTGGAGCGTCGCCTGTCCGCGCCCTCGCGCAACTTGCCTGAAATCCACGCACGCCACGACTCCGTGCGGTTTCTGCTAGAACAGGCTCGATTCAGCGATGATCTGCGCGCTGATCTCAAACGCTGCCCTGATATGGATCGCGCGCTTTCACGCCTTGCGCTTGATCGCGGCGGTCCGCGCGATATGGCGGCAATCCGCAATGGCCTTGAACAAGCGGGACGCATCGCCGAAGCCCTGCAACAAACCGACGCCCCGGACCTTTTGAAAACGGCTGCCCGCGCGTTGATCGGCCACGAAGACTTGGTCGCGCTCCTTGATGCGGCCCTCATCGCAGAGCCGCCGCTTCTGGCGCGCGATGGCGGCTTTATCGCCACGGGCTATGACACCGAACTCGATCAAACCCGCAAGTTGCGCGACGAAGGGCGCAGCGTGATCGCAGAATTGCAGGCGGAATATATCGCGGCCTCTGGCATCACCGGCCTCAAAATCAAACACAACAATGTCTTGGGCTATTTCATTGAAACCACGGCGACCCATGCAGAAAAGATGCTTGCGCCGCCGCTTTCGGAACGCTTCATCCACCGCCAAACCACCGCCAATCAAGTGCGCTTCACGACGATTGAACTAAGCGAGCTGGAAACCCGCATTCTGAACGCAGGAAATCACGCGCTTGAAATTGAAAAACGTCTCTATAACAGCTTGAAGGGCGCAATTTTAGGCCAATCCGGCCCGATTGGTGAAGCCTCGCGTGCCCTTGCCGAAATTGATCTTTCCACCGCGTTCGCAACCCTCGCCAGAGGTGAAAACTGGGCCGAACCCAAGATCGATGATAGCCGCGCCTTTGAGATTTCCGGGGGGCGCCATCCGGTCGTCGAGGCCGCACTCAAAAGAACGGGCGAGCCCTTTATCGCCAATGACTGCGGCCTCACAAATGGGCCGACGCCAGCAATCTGGCTGCTCACCGGCCCGAACATGGCGGGTAAATCGACCTTCCTGCGCCAAAACGCGCTTATTGCACTGCTCGCGCAGGCAGGCAGTTTCGTTCCCGCAAAAAGCGCCCATATCGGGATTGTTTCACAGCTATTTTCGCGCGTCGGCGCTGCGGATGATCTCGCACGCGGGCGCTCGACCTTCATGGTCGAGATGGTCGAAACGGCTGCGATCCTCAATCAAGCCGATGACCGCGCTTTGGTGATCCTTGATGAAATCGGACGCGGCACAGCCACCTACGATGGGCTTTCGATTGCCTGGGCGGTGATGGAGCATCTACACGCCACGAACCGCTGCCGCGCGCTGTTTGCGACCCATTACCACGAGATGACCGCGCTTTCCGCCAAGCTTGAGGGCGTGGAAAATGCGACCGTTACTGTCAAGGAATGGGACGGCGAGGTGATCTTTCTGCACGAGGTCCGCAGGGGCGCGGCAGATCGTTCTTATGGGGTGCAAGTGGCGCGTCTTGCCGGACTGCCGAGTTCGGTCGTTGAACGCGCCCGCCACGTCCTTGATGCTTTGGAAAAAGGCGAGCGGGAATCTGGCACCAAAAAGCAGGCGATGATTGATGACCTACCCTTGTTTTCAGTCTCTAACACACCCCAAACCAGCCCGAAGCCCGCGGGAAATCCAGAACTCGAGGCGGCTTTGAAATCTTACATCCCCGATGAGATGTCGCCGAAAGACGCGCTCAACGCACTTTACGCATTGCGCGCCTTGCTCAAGGATTGATCTTCGTATTTGGAAATCTCCGACGAGGGTCTGGGGGCATAAAGCCCCCAGACTTACGATCAGGATTTCGGCGTTGAACTCACGCCAACTTTAGCCGGCCGCAACAGCCGCTCGTGGATCATGAAGCCCTGCTCCATGACCTGAATGATGTCACCCGCCTTCGTGCCAGGCACAGGGGCTTCAAACATCGCCTCATGTTGCTGGGGATCAAAGCGATCGCCAATCTGGGGCGCCATCGATGTAATCCCGTGCCGCGCGAAGACATTGATCAGCTCGCGCTGTGTCAACTCGATCCCTTGGATCACCGGCCCCGCTTGGGCACGCTGCTCTTCGGTTACGGCCTCCAAGGCGCGCTGCAAAGCGTCAAATACCGGCAGCATGTCACGCGCCAAACGCGAACCACCGTAATTTGAGGCCTCTTGCCGCTCTTTATCAGCCCGCTTGCGCGCATTCTCGGCATCGGCCAAAGCGCGCATGAAGCGTTCACGGAACTCATCACGTTCGGCACGCAACTGCTCGATCTCATCGGCCTCTGCGGCCATGATATCTTCAAAAGCCTCATCCACATGGGCCTGATCTTCGGCAATTTCGTCTTTCTTCTCGCTCATGCCCTTCATCCCTTGCTCTGGCCGGAAATCAATCGCCCGACCAGCTGCGCTGTATAATCCACAATCGGAACGATCCGCCCATAGTTTAGCCGCGTCGGCCCGATTACACCAACCGCGCCGATGATCTTCCGGTCAGCGTTCATATAAGGAGAGACCACCAAAGAGGAACCCGAAAGCGAGAAAAGTTTGTTCTCAGAGCCAATAAAAATGCGCACACCTTCGCCATCCTCGGCCAGATTCAGGAATTCCGCGATATCGCGCTTGCGCTCCAGATCATCAAAAAGGGTGCGGATGCGGTCGAGATCAACCTCTTCGCCCAGCAAATTCGCCCGGCCACGCACGATCAAACGCTCAGATCGCTCGCCCTTATCTTCCCAAGCAGCCAAACCATTGTCGATCAACTCGGCCGCCAGCGAATCAATTTCCTGCCGACGGTTGGCGATTTGATGCAGAATATGGGAGCGCAGCTCTGAGAGAGTTCGCCCCTCTGCCATCGCGTTCAGGAAATTCGCGGCCTCGCGCATGGATGACGGCGTCTGCCCGATTGGCGGCGTAAATACCCTATTTTCTACCTGACCGTCGGCAAAGACCAAGACAACCAGCGCGCGGTCCAGAGCAAGTGAAACAAACTCGATATGTCGGATCGGTGCCTCTTGTTTGGGCGCCAAAACAAGGCTCGCGCCCTGCGTCATCCCCGACAGAGCGCTTGAAACACGCCCTAAAATAGACCCTACATCACCCGAATTTGCCCCCATCGTCGCTTCTAACGCGGCGCGGTCATCCTCACCGAGATGGCTCAACTCCATCACACCATCGACAAACATCCGCAGGCCCAACTGCGTAGGAATACGCCCGGCCGACACATGCGGGCTGTCCAACAGCCCCAGATATTCGAGGTCTTGCATGACGTTTCGGATGGTGGCCGCTGACAGTTTTTCCGTCATTTGACGGGTCAATGTGCGCGACCCCACCGGATCTCCCGAAGACAAATACCCCTCAACCACCCGGCGAAACACCTCGCGGGAGCGGTCATTCATCTCGGTCAGAATATCGGTCTTAACTGTCATCTCAGCGCGCCTCCGAGTGAATTAAAGCTGCGTGAGGCCGGTCGTCAATCTCGGCTTTCGGGGTTGCATCGCGGCCACGCGGGGATCAAATGGGATCAAACCAGTTGAGAGGATCCAAAGATGCGCCCTTCCGGCAGAGAGTTAAGCGACCTTCGCACGATTTCAATCGAAACGGGCGTAACAAAACACGCCGAGGGCTCTTGCCTGATCAAAATGGGCGACACGCACGTTCTGTGCACCGCCTCGATCGAAGATCGCGCACCGTCTTTCCTCAAGGGCTCGGGCCTCGGCTGGGTCACCGCAGAATACGGGATGCTACCCCGTGCGACCAATACCCGCAACCGGCGCGAGGCTGCGGCTGGCAAACAAGGCGGTCGCACCGTTGAAATCCAACGCCTGATCGGACGGGCACTGCGCGCGGGCGTGGACCGCTCTGCACTGGGCGAACGTCAGATCGTCGTGGATTGCGATGTCATTCAGGCCGATGGCGGCACGCGCTGTGCTTCGATCACCGGGGGCTGGGTTGCGCTGCGTTTGGCTGCAAATAAACTTCTTAAAACGGGCGCCTGCACCTCCGATCCGCTTCTGGACCATGTTGCTGCAATCAGCTGCGGGATCTATGCAGGCCAGCCGGTCGCTGACCTCGATTATGCCGAGGATAGCGAAGCAGGCACAGATGGTAATTTCATCATGACTGGCGCTGGCAAGCTGATCGAAGTGCAGATGTCTGCCGAGGGCGCTACCTTTTCGCGCGATCAGATGAACAAGCTGCTCGACATGGCTGAGGCAGGCGTGGCGCAGCTCGTCGCAGCGCAGAAAGCTGCCGTCGGATGAGAAAATTCACGGACAAAAAGCTATTGGTTGCCACGCATAATGCGGGGAAACTTGAGGAAATCGTCTCTATCCTTGCGCCTTTCGGCATTGAGGTCGTTGGCGCCAAGGCCTTGAACCTTCCCGAGCCAGACGAAACCGAAGACACCTTTGTCGGCAATGCGCGCATCAAGGCCCATGCTGCCGCCAAGGCCACCGGACTGCCCGCACTCGCCGATGATTCCGGGATTGAGGTGGATTGCCTGAACGGTGCGCCAGGCGTCTTTACTGCCGATTGGGCAACCACACCCACCGGTCGTGATTTCACGATGGCGATGGAGAAAACCTGGAAGGCCTGCAATGACATTGCGGCCCCTGCCCCACGCATTGCGCGGTTTCGTTCGACCCTCGTGCTTGCGTGGCCCGATGGTCATGACGAGGTCTTCGCTGGCAAGGTTGAGGGACAGTTGGTTTGGCCAATGCGCGGCAAGCTTGGTCATGGTTATGATCCAATGTTTCAACCCGACGGCTACGACATTACCTTTGCCGAGATGGATGCCGATGAGAAAAACCAAATCTCTCACCGCGCTGATGCGTTTCGCCAATTTGTAAAAGTGTTCGAGGGATAGATGACCGAGCGACGCCTTATATCTGGCACCTCCCCCTACGAGCCGAAACTCGGTTATTCGCGCGCTGTAGTTCAGGGCGATTGGTGCTTTGTCGCTGGAACGACGGGCGCGGATTTCAATGGTCAGTTTCCCCATGATCCGCTGGAACAGGCTCGAAATGCGCTCAAAACCATCCGCGCGACTTTGGAGCAGGCCGGGTTTACGATGAAAGACGTTGTGCGGGCGAATTACATCATCACCGACGCAAGCCTCATAGAGGCGATCGCGCCGGCGCTAGGCGACGCATTCGGCAATATCCGACCCGCGGCAACGATGATCGTCGCCGGCCTCGTAAACCCTGCGATGAAGGTCGAGATCGAAGTCACGGCCTTTCGGGGATGAGTGACGACTGGCGGAATGGCGGCTTTGGCCTCTACCTTCACTGGCCCTTCTGCGCCGCCAAATGCCCCTATTGCGACTTCAATTCCCATGTTTCGTCCAATATTGATCAATCTCAATGGGCCAAAGCCTACCTGTCAGAGATTGACCGTGTGGGCCGCGAAACTCAGGGGCGCACCCTCAACACTGTCTTTTTCGGTGGCGGCACGCCCTCGTTGATGGACCCCGAACTTGTCGGCGCGATCCTGGAGCGTGTCCGCGTGACTTGGCCAATGGTCAACGATCCTGAGATCACCCTCGAAGCGAACCCCACAAGCATTGAATCGGGGCGGTTTAGAGCCTTTTTTGACGCGGGTGTGAATCGCGTTTCGATGGGGATGCAGGCGCTGAATGACGATGATTTACGCCGCCTTGGGCGGATGCATAGCGCCGCTGAAGGACGTCGCGCCTTTGATATTGCGCGCAATACGTTCGACCGCGTCAGCTTTGATCTGATCTACGCGCGCCAACACCAGAGCACGGAGCAATGGCGCGCTGAGTTGAACGAAGCGCTCAGTATGGCCGCAGATCACCTCTCCCTCTATCAACTCACGATCGAACCCGGCACAGTTTTCGGGGCCCGTCACGATCTTGGCAAGCTTCACGGCCTTCCGATCGACGACACCTCGGCCGATATGTATCTGATCACACAAGACATCTGTAATCAGCACGGCCTGCCCGCCTATGAGGTGTCAAACCACGCGATACCGGGTTCTGAGAGCCGCCATAACCTGATCTACTGGCGCTATGGAGATTATCTTGGGATTGGTCCCGGCGCGCATGGGCGCCTCACGCTCAACGGGACGCGCTATGCAACTGATACGCCAAAATCCCCCACTCAATGGCTTGACCAAGTAAGCAAACGCGGCACCGGTGAAGGTGCGCGTGAAAGTCTCAGCGACAGCGACCAAGCAATCGAGTATCTTCTCTTTTCGATGCGATTGACGGAAGGGCTCGACATGAACAGATATGCCAAACTTGCTGGCAGAGAGATCGAACCCGCTGCCATTCGTCATTTAGAGGAAATTGGCATGATTACGCTGGATCAGGGTCGAATTTGCACGACTGAGCAGGGCCGCCCTGTTCTAAACGCTATTATTCGAGAGCTCATGCCGTGATCCGGTTTCTTTGGCTGACCCTGGGGCTGATTTCGCTAGTGATCGGACTGATTGGCGCGATCGTTCCCCTTGTTCCGACCGTCCCACTCATGCTGCTCGCGGCGTTTTTCTTCGCGAAATCCTCGGAGCGCCTGCATAACTGGCTCATCACCCATCCCCGGTTCGGAACCGCGATTCAGGACTGGCAAGAGCATCGCGCGATCTCAAAACGCGCAAAGATCGCGGCTTCGATCTCTATCCTCGTGGCTTTCGCGTTCTCGGTGATTATCAGCTTGCCGGTCAAGCTTTTGGCGATTCAAGCAGCAACGCTCATCGCTGTCTCAATCTTCATTTGGACACGACCAAATAGCTAATCAGCGCCCACTGCTCAGCAACTGGCACAAACGATCAAGGTCATCAAGATCGCTATAGTTGATCACCAGCTTGCCTGACCCCACATCATTGTGGTCGATATTGACCTTCATACCAATTGTAGCAGAGAGATCTCCCTCCAAAGCCCGGGTATCTGCATCTTTCTGGGGCTTCGGTCGCGGGGTTTTCGCCCCTTTTTCGGGTTTTTTCGCCAAACGCTCGACGTCGCGAACCGACAGCGACTTTGCAACCGCTTGGCGCGCCAATGCCACTGGGTCATCTGCCGTAATCATCGCGCGTGCGTGCCCTGCCGACAGTTTACCCTCTCGCAGCATGTCGCGCACCTCTTCAGGCAGCTGCAAAAGCCGCATCAGGTTTGCGATATGGCTTCGACTTTTCGACAGCGCTTCAGCCAGCTTTTCCTGCGTATGCCCAAAGCGATCCATCAATTGACGATAGGCTTGCGCCTCCTCAAGCGGATTGAGCTCTGCGCGTTGAATGTTTTCGATGATCGCAACTTCAAGCACTTCGGTGTCGTCGAAATTACGAACAATCACTGGCAATTCGTGCAAGCGTGCCATTTGCGCCGCGCGCCAGCGCCGCTCACCCGCGACAATCTCAAAATGATCAGATTTCTTGGGGTGTGGGCGCACGATCAGTGGCTGAATGACGCCTTTTTCGCGAATAGAGGCTGACAATTCCTCCAACGCGCCCGGCTCAAAGTCTCGCCGCGGCTGATCGGGATTGGGCTCCAGCCGCTCAATCGGAATATATTGCTCGGCGCGGCGCGGCGCATCCTCTGACACGGCGGGGTTCAGGTCGACATCCGCCATCAAGGCAGACAAACCACGGCCCAATCCCCGACGCTCATTTCGCTTCTCGGCCATGTCTCAGCCCCCTCGTTTCGTCGCCTGATGGCGCGCAACCAATTCCTGACCCAGCGCACGATACGCCACTGCCCCGCGCGAACTGCTATCATAGCTTAGCACTGGCATAGCGTAAGAGGGCGCCTCGGATACGCGGACGTTTCGCGGGATCATCGTACGAAAAACCAGCTCACCCAGAGTGGCGCGCGCATCCGCCTCAACTTGTTGCGACAGATTATTGCGCACATCATACATTGTCAGCACTACACCCTCGATCCGAAGAAAACGGTTGGCGCTTTGACGTATCTCACGGATCGTCAGCATCAGCTGGGAAAGCCCCTCTAGTGCAAAGAATTCTGCCTGTAGAGGAACAAGAACGGAATGCGCCGCAACCATTGCATTCACCGTTAATAGGCTTAGCGAAGGCGGGCAATCAATCAAGATATAGGCGAATTCAAAGGGATCTATGTCTGTATGCCGTAGGGCATCATGCAAAAGAAAGCTGCGCTTTTCCGTCGAAACGAGCTCCATATCGGCCGAAGCAAGGTCTGTTGTCGCAGGGCAAAGAAAGAGGTTCTCAATATTTGTCTTGCGAATGACGGACGCAATCGGCGCATCTTCGAGCAGCAACTCATAGGTGCTCGCATCGCGATCATCGGCCTCAACGCCCAGCCCGGTCGAGGCATTCCCCTGCGGGTCCAGATCGATCAGAAGCACCTTTTCACCAGCCTCAGCCAATGCGGCCGCCAGATTGATTGCGGTGGTCGTTTTGCCCACCCCTCCCTTCTGGTTTGCGATTGCAATTATTCGAGGATCGCTTGCGCGAATTGGATCAGACACGCTTTGCTCCGGTAATTTTCAGAATGACGCCGTTAGGATCGGTCTGGCTCGACCAAGTCTCTAGATCAAAGGACCAGCTTTCCCGTGCGCTCGCAACCTCTTCTTCCCAGCGCGCCCCTTTTGGAAAAAGCGCAACGCCCCCCTTTGCGAGGTGAAGCGCAGAAAATCCCAGCAATTTCGGGAGAGGCGCTAAGGCGCGTGCGCTCAGAACATCACAGTCAAGCCCGCTCATCTCTTCAATTCTCTCGGCCTCGACGCGCGCAGAAAGCCCTAACTCGCGGATCGCTGTCATCAGAAACGCCGCTTTTCGGTGATCCGATTCGACGAGGGTCACGGACAGATTTGGCCGCTTTTCCTCAGCCAATATTGCGATTATGAGCCCGGGGAACCCTGCGCCCGAGCCCAAATCCGCCCATGACCGCCCCGTTTCCGGTGCCAGAGCAAATATCTGCGCCGAATCGACAAAGTGGCGGCTCCAAATTTCCGATAACGTTGTTGCGGAAACCAAATTGATCGCCTTGTTCCATTTTACGAGCAGCGCTTCTAGCTTCTGCAGGCGCTCCAATGTTTCACGTGAAACATCGAATTTCGCTTGAAATTGCGCCGACGCGCCGCTCATGCAATTTTATCCTTCTTTGTCTGACGAAGCTTTGCCAGCATCAGCATCAACGCAGCTGGCGTCACCCCATCTACACGCCCCGCTTGCCCAAGCGTTTGCGGGCGCGCTGCTTCAAGCTTTAGCTTGAGCTCATTCGAGAGGCCCGTAAGCCCATCATAGTCGAAATCCGCGGGAATCGCCCAGCTCTCATCGCGTTTAATTGACGCGGCATCACGTTCTTGGCGCGCTGTATAATTGGCGTAAAGCGCATCCTTCGCAAGCTGATCGCAGATTTCCGGTGGGATGTCTGCCAAGCTTGGAAGAGCGTCTTGGAGCTGATCCATCGAAATGTCCGGGAACGATAATAGCTGCAGCGCACTACGTCGCGTCCCGTCCTGAGTGACGCGAAACCCCTTCGCCTGCGCCTCGGTTGGGCTCAACGAGATCGCCTCCATCAATAACCGCCCCGCCTCCAGCGCCTCAACCTTACGTTCAAACATCTCCTGGCGCCCCGCCCCGACGCAGCCAAGAGCGATCCCAAATGAGGTCAACCGCTGATCGGCATTATCCGCGCGCAGCGAAAGACGGAACTCAGCGCGAGAGGTAAACATCCGATAAGGCTCACTCACCCCACGCGTCACCAAGTCGTCGATCATCACGCCGATATAGCTATTTGTGCGGCTGAAATGTGCCGGCTCCTGATCGCGCACGGCTAGTGCGGCATTCAAGCCCGCGGCCAGCCCCTGCGCAGCGGCCTCCTCATATCCGGTTGTGCCGTTGATTTGTCCCGCAAGGTACAGCCCGGGAAGCTCACGCAACTGTAGCGTCAAATCAAGCGCGCGGGGATCGACGTAATCATATTCAATCGCATATCCCGGTTGCAGAATTCGCGCCTGCTCCAGCCCATAAATTGAATGAACATAGGCTTCCTGCACATCACGCGGCAACGAGGTTGAGATCCCATTCGGGTATACTGTATCGTCTTCAAGACCTTCTGGCTCAAGGAAAATTTGGTGCGACGTCTTATCTGAAAACCGCACGATCTTGTCTTCGATTGAGGGGCAATATCGCGGGCCAACACCTTCAATATGACCGCCATACATCGCCGATTTATCCAAGTTTTCCCGAATAATATCATGCGTTTGCTCGTTCGTATGGGTAATCCCACATGAAATTTGCCGCACAAAAGGCCGTCGATTTTGAAACGAAAACATCGTTGGGTCATCATCGCCCGGCTGGCTTTCCAGACGGTCCCAGGCAATCGTTTTACCGTCGAGCCGCGGCGGCGTTCCTGTCTTCAGCCGACCTAGCGGCAAGCCTAATGCCTTCAAACGCTCTGCCAATGCGCGTGACGGCTTATCACCAATTCGCCCACCCGGCTGCCTTTGATCACCGATATGGATTACGCCGTTCAAAAAGGTGCCCGAGGTCAATATTGCGGCCGCGCCCCGAATGACGGACCCATCCGCCAGAACGACTCCGGCCACGCGACCACTCTCGATAACAAGGTCTGCAACCTCGCCTTCGATCACATGCAAATTTTCCTGCGCTGCCGTCAGTTCCGTGATTGCACGACGATAAAGCGCGCGGTCCGCTTGGGCACGTGGCCCCTGCACCGCCGGCCCCTTACGTCGATTGAGCAGCCGAAACTGAATTCCCGCGCGATCGGCGGCTTGTCCCATGACTCCATCAAGCGCATCAATCTCGCGCACCAAATGGCCTTTTCCAAGCCCGCCAATCGCCGGATTGCACGACATCACCCCAAGCGAATCCGCGCGCAAAGTCACCAGTGCCGTCGCAGCGCCGACGCGTGCCGCCGCATGCGCTGCCTCTGTGCCGGCATGCCCGCCACCAATAACAATGACATCGTAATGTTTCACGTGAAACACTCCTACTTTCCGATACAGAAACTGGAGAATATCTCATCCAGAAGATGCTCAACATCGACGCGGCCAAGCAAAGATTCCAAAGACCACACAGCTTGTCGCAGTGATTCCGCCGCCAACTCGCTTCGTTCAGACCCGCGCAATACCTCATCTCGCGCCGATTCCAAAGCCTCAAATGCCGTGCGGATCGCATGACGGTGACGTTCACGCGTCATCACGCCTGCGCCTGCAGCACGTTCAGACAGCCGCGAAGCAATTTCAGCAATCAAACGATCCAGACCGAGCCCGGTTTTCCCCGACACCGCAAACCCTGCAGCGACTCCAAGATCCGCCTTGCCGTGGACGATGATATCATCGGGCTCAGGGGAAATCAGCGGCACCTCGCCACCATCCAGCAGGAACACCCTTAAATCGGATTGACCAGCACGCTGCAAAGCCCGCTCGACGCCGATCGCTTCGATGGCATCCTCTGTTTCTCGCAAGCCGGCGGTATCCAGCAATGTCACCGCCAAACCCGCGATATCCATCCGAAGCTCAATCACATCCCGAGTTGTGCCCGCAAACTCCGAGGTGATCGCCGCTTCTCGCCCGGCAAGAGCATTCAAAAGTGTGGATTTACCAGCGTTCGGGCGACCGACAATCGCGACTTCAAACCCCTCGCGCACCCGCTCGGCAGCATCAATTCGACGAAGTTCATCACTCAATCCGGCACGAACCCGATCAATCAACGCTGTAACCTCGGGCGACACGTCAACCGGCACCTCTTCATCGGCGAAATCAATCGTCGCCTCGATCAAGGCCGCAGCGCGCACCAGATCGGCGCGCCACCCCTCGACGCAATCCCCTACCGCTCCAGACAGAACCTTTAACGCTTGTTTGCGTTGCGCTTCCGTCTCAGCCTCGATCAAATCTGACAGGCCCTCGACTTGCGATAGATCGAGCCGCTCATTTTCCAAGGCACGCCGGGTAAACTCGCCCGGCTCCGCCAAACGCAGACCTTCTTGCTGGCCCAATGCACCCAAAACAGCACTGACCGTGGCAACAGCCCCATGGATATGCAGCTCTGCCACGTCCTCGCCGGTAAAGCTTGCGCCGCTCGCAAAACACAGCACAAGCGCCTCATCCAGCTCATCAGAACCCAGCCGCAATTTGCGCAAGCCTGCAACCCGCGGTGGCGGCAATGGGCCGGATAACGCAGTCGCAGCATCCCAGGCTTGCGGCCCCGAAATTCGGATCACCGCAACACCTGCCTTGCCACGCGCGGTCGCCAAAGCAAAGATCGTGTCCATCGTAACCCCCTGAGGGAAAACGATAAATCAGCGTCAGCCGTTCATCGAGTCAAAGAATTCGGAATTTGTTTTGGTTTGCTTGAGCTTGGAAATTAAGAACTCTACCGCGTCAGTCGTGCCCATCGGATTCAGGATGCGCCGCAGCAGATAGGTCTTTTGCAGATCTTTCTGATCAACCAACAGCTCTTCTTTCCGGGTGCCGGATTTCAAGATATCCATCGCAGGGAAAACGCGCTTGTCAGACACTTTGCGATCCAGAACGATTTCCGAGTTACCCGTGCCTTTGAATTCCTCAAAGATCACTTCGTCCATCCGCGAGCCGGTATCGATCAGGGCCGTCGCGATGATCGTCAACGAACCGCCCTCTTCGATATTACGCGCAGCGCCAAAGAAGCGTTTCGGGCGTTGCAAGGCGTTCGCATCCACACCACCGGTCAAGACCTTACCCGAGCTTGGCACAACGGTGTTAAACGCGCGCCCCAGACGGGTAATCGAATCGAGCAGGATCACGACATCGCGCTTGTGTTCAACCAAACGCTTGGCCTTTTCGATCACCATCTCGGAGACCGCAACGTGGCGTGTCGCCGGTTCGTCAAAGGTCGAGGACACAACCTCTCCCTTTACCGACCGCTGCATGTCCGTCACCTCTTCAGGACGCTCATCGATCAGAAGGACGATCAAATAGCATTCCGGGTGATTGGTTTCGATCGAATTGGCGATATTTTGCAGCAGCACAGTCTTACCCGTGCGCGGCGGCGCCACGATCAACGCACGTTGACCTTTGCCGATCGGCGCGACCAAATCGATGATACGGGCCGAACGGTCCTTGATCGTCGGATCTTCGATTTCCAGTTTGAAACGCTCATCAGGGTAAAGCGGCGTGAGGTTATCAAACGCCACCTTATGACGGGCTTTTTCCGGCTCTTCGAAGTTGATTTTCTCAACTGTGGTCAGTGCGAAGTAACGTTCGTTTTCACCGGGCGCGCGGATCACACCTTCAACGGTGTCCCCCGTGCGCAAGCTGTATTGGCGGATCATCTCGGGCGAGACATAAATGTCATCGGGACCCGGCAGATAGTTCGCCTCAGTCGAGCGCAGGAACCCGAACCCGTCTTGCAGAACTTCCAAAACACCGTCGCCGCCGATATCCCAATCATCTTCGGCATGCTCTTTGAGGATCGAGAACATCATCTCGCCCTTGCGCATGGTCGAAGCGTTTTCGACATCCCATTCTTCCGCCAAAGCCAACAGCTCTTTCGGGCTTTTCGCTTTGAGATCAAAGAGATTGAGGCGGGTTTCGCTCATATGTCACCTGTCGTGCCAACCCACACGGGGTGCAACCCGTGCGGCGTCATATCATTATCTACAGAAAAACCAATCAGCCAGAACGGCCGGGGCTTATCTGCCAGATACGCCTCACGCCGTGCGAAGTCAATAAAACTTAGAATTTCACGATCACCGACAGAACGATCACGATCATAAACACCGTCGGCACCTCGTTCATCATCCGATATTGCCGCCCGGTTTTAGCACTATTGCCACTGGCAAGTGCTTTGCGCTCTTTCGCGCACCACATGTGAAACCATGTCATCCCCAGCACCGAAACCGCCTTGGTCCAGGGCCAGATGCTTGACCAATCCACGATCCCCGGTGTGAAAACCAACATCAGACCAAACAGCCAGCTCGCGATCATCGACGGGTTCATGATCGCCTTGAGCAACAAGCGCTCTTGGTGCTGAAACAGCTTATCCATGTCAGAGCCATGCACCACGCCCTGCTTTTTAAGCCCCTCAACGTGATAGACATACAGCCTTGGCAAGTAAAACAGCCCAGCCATCCAGGTGATGATCGACATCACATGCAAAGCCTTGATCCACGGATACCAGTCGCTCAGGAAATTGGTCATGTCGCCTCCAGGTCACAGGCCTCTTCTTAATAAATAAATATAGATATTGAAAAGATGATGATGATGTAGGCCCTGTGGACTATGTGGATTAACAGTTTGTTCAGGGCTTTTCCACAGGAACGTGGATCGGGATAAGTGCTGGGCTGACTTTTTCAGAGAAGACAGTAACGTATTGATGATAAAAGACATTTAACGTGTAATTGAGATCTATTCCTGTGGATAACTCGTGGGATGGATTGTGGAACGCGGCGTTTTCACACATCCTCGCGATCCTGAGTTCCACAGGTGGATAATCTGCGTGGATCGTCCGTGGAACACGACGAGATGGTGGAGAACTTCGTCAAACCCAGTTATGCCCAATTCCATCCCTAGGGTTTCACATCGGGTTATCCACATAGTCATGAACATCCTGCTTGCCTCTGCATCCGAGATCCGCGCGCAGCTTTTACGCAATGCCGGGCTGATCGTTCAGGTCCTGCCCGCCCGCATCGACGAAGATGCGATCCGCCAAGGTCTTGAGGCTGAAGCGGCGAGTCCACGTGACGTTGCCGATCTGTTGGCAGAAATGAAAGCCGCCAAAATTTCGGCTAAAGCACCGGGCCAACTTGTACTGGGGGCGGATCAAGTGCTTGAGTTGAAGGGTGAAATCTTTACAAAGCCCGAAACTCCTGATGACGCCCGTGCCCAATTGCGCGCGCTTAGTGGTCAGACCCATAAATTGCTATCTGCGCTTGTCGCGATCCGCGATGGCGAACCGCTTTGGCGCCATGTCGCAGAGGTGCGCCTTACTATGCGCCCGCTTTCCGATGGCTTCATTGACGCCTATGTTGAACGCAACTGGGACAGCATTCGTCACGCCGTTGGCTGCTATAAACTTGAAGAAGAAGGCGTGCGGCTTTTCTCTCGTGTCGAAGGCGACTATTTTGCGGTTCTGGGCCTGCCCCTGATTGAGTTTCTCAACTGGCTAAGCGCACGAGGAGAGCTGAGCACATGAGCGATCACCCCCGAATACCGATTGCCGGCGTTATCGGCTCGCCCATCGCGCATTCGCGCTCGCCGGCGCTGTTTCGCCATTGGTTTCAGCAATACGGCGTTGCGGGGCATTATGTGCCGCTCGATGTCGCAGCAGGTGATCTTGAAACGGTCCTGCGTACCTTGCCCAAGGCCGGGTTCGTTGGTGTGAACGTAACGATCCCGCATAAGATTCGCGCATTGGAAATCGCCGACGTGATTTCAGACCGCGCGGCGCTGATCGGGGCGGCCAACACTTTGATCTTTCGCTCTGATGGCAAGATTCACGCAGATAATACAGATGGTTACGGATTTATTGCCAATCTCAAGCAATACGCGCCGGGCTGGGCCGCTAACGCGGGTTCGGCAGCCGTCTTGGGTGCGGGCGGGGCTGCGCGGGCGATTGTTGCCTCGCTATTGGAAACCGGGGCGCCTGAAATTCGCATCTCCAACCGCACCCGCGCACGCGCCGACGCGCTGCGCGCAGAGTTCGGCGCACGCATTGTTGTTTATGACTGGGTGCAGGCAGGCAATATGATCGAAGGCGCAACGACGGTTGTGAACACCACCTCTTTGGGCATGACCGGAAAACAAGAGTTTCGTGTGCCACTCGACGCGCTAAGCCCCGGAACGACGTGCTGCGATCTTGTCTATTCGCCGCTGCGCACGAAATTCCTGATCGCCGCCGAAGAGGCCGGATGCGTCGCCGTCGATGGCTTGGGCATGTTGCTCCATCAGGCGGTCCCCGGCTTTGAGCGGTGGTTCGGCCAGCGCCCCGAGGTCACCGATTCCTTGCGCGATGCGGTGCTGAACGCATGAAACGCCCGTTTCTGCTAGGCTTGACCGGCTCTATCGGCATGGGAAAATCTACGACGGCAGCGATGTTTTCTGACGCGGGCGTGCCGGTATGGGATGCCGATGCCTGCGTGCATGATCTTTATGCCAAAGGCGGGGCCGCTGTGGCGCCAATTGCAGCCGCCTTTCCCGAGGCGGTCCAAGATGGCGCAGTAAGCCGCGACGCGTTGAAGGCGCGCCTATCGCAAGATAAACAGGCTCTAGCCCGCCTTGAATCGATCGTTCACCCGCTCACCACCCAATCGCGCAAGGCGTTCATCGCAGCGCATGGCGACGCCGATCTGATCTTGCTTGATATCCCGCTCTTGTTTGAAACTGGCGCGGATCAGGGCTGCGATGCGACGCTTGTCGTGTCGGCCTCACCTGAAATTCAGCGTGCCCGCGTGCTGGACCGACCCGGCATGACGCAGGCGCAGCTTGAACTGATCCTCGCGCGTCAGATGCCCGATGCGCAAAAACGCGCCCGCGCAACCTATGTGATCGAAACCCGAACGCTTGAGCAGACCCGTGAAGATGTGCGACACCTGATTGCGCAGATCAAGGAGGCTCGCAATGCGTGAGATCGTGCTGGATACCGAGACCACCGGCTTTGAGCCCGGCGAAGGTGACCGCATCGTCGAGATCGGCGCGATTGAGCTGTTCAATCACATGCCGACCGGACGCACCTATCACCAATACATCAACCCCGAACGCAAAATGCCGTCATCGGCGTTCGAAGTGCACGGGCTGGGTGACGACTTCCTCGCTGACAAACCGAAATTCGCCGAGATCGGATTGGATTTTCTTGAATTCATCGGCCCGGATTCAAGATTGGTTATTCACAACGCCAAATTCGACATGAAATTCCTCAATGCCGAGCTAAGTTGGGCCAAGATGCAGCTGATCGCGAACGAACGCGCGCTGGATACGCTTGCGATTGCGCGGCGCAAATTTCCGGGCTCTCCTGCCTCGCTTGATGCGCTGTGTCGGCGCTTCAGCATCGACAATTCGTCGCGCACGCTGCATGGCGCGCTTCTCGACAGCGAAATCCTAGCCGAGGTTTATCTAGAGCTGATCGGCGGCCGCCAGCCCGGCTTTGGCCTGCAACTTGTCAATGATACCAAGGGCAAAGGCGCTCAATCTGATACCTGGCGTCCCTCGCCGCGCCCCACCCCCCTGCCACCTCGACTAACTGCGCAGGAAAATGAGGCCCATGTCGCCTTTGTCGCCAAAATCGGCGAAGCCGCGATCTGGAAGCGGTATGACTAGGCAAACCTGTAGGTTTTGCGCAGATTTCGCGAAGTTTCCCATTTCACCTTGCGTCAACTACCCTTACATCCAAGACCTGTTCCGGGCTTGAGGGAGGATAACCCATGCTTGACCTGACCACGATGCGCGCCACCTTGGCCGAGATCTACGATCTCGCGCCGTCTCTCGAACTCGCGCAAGAGATGCGCGACATTCACGCCAAGATGGATCGGGTCGTTCCGCTTCCTGACTTCGCTCGCTACGCGCCCTATATCCGCGCGATCAACAAGCTGAAGCGCGAAAAGAATGCCGTTATTCTGGCGCATAACTATATGACGCCGGAAATTTACCACGGCGTAGCAGATGTTGTGGGTGACAGCCTGCAACTTGCGATCGAGGCAACCAAGGTTGAGGCCGATACGATCGTGCAATGCGGCGTGCATTTCATGGCCGAGACCTCGAAAATCCTGAACCCCGCCAAGACCGTGCTGATCCCCGATGTCAAAGCGGGCTGCTCGCTGGCGGAATCGATCACCGCCGAGGGGATCGCCGAGATGCGCGCGAAATATCCCGGCGCGCCGGTGGTGAGCTACGTCAATACTACCGCCGAAGTGAAAGCCGCATCCGATATTTGCTGCACTTCGTCTAATGCCGCCCAGATCGTCGCTGCGATGGATAGCGATGTAGTGATTATGACGCCAGATCAATATCTTGCGCAGAACGTCGCCAATGAGGTGCCGCAGAAGAAAGTCGTCTGGTGGGAAGGCTCTTGCATCGTGCATGAACAATATACCAAGGACGACATCAACGCCTTCCGCGCGCTCCACCCCGATACCCGCATCATCGCCCATCCCGAATGCCCTCCCGATGTGGTCGCGGCGTCGGATTTCTCGGGCTCGACCTCGGGGATCATCGACTATGTCACGCGCGAAAAGCCGAGCAGCGCGATGCTGGTCACGGAATGCTCGATGGCCTCGAATATTGCTGATGCCTTGCCCGAGGTCGATTTCACCGGTCCGTGCAACATGTGCCCCTATATGAAGAAAATCACGCTCGAGAAAATCCTGTGGTCGCTGCACACCGGCACGCACGCAGTAGAGGTTGATCCTGAAATTTCCGCCAAGGCCAAGATCGCCGTTGAGCGGATGATTGATCTCTCGCGGGCGCTTACCAAGTGATTGAAACAAAACGCACAATAATTGTCGGCGCAGGTCTTGGAGCGCTCTATGCCGCCTTGAAACTGGCCCCGCGCCCGGTTTTGGTGATCTCACCGGAAACGCTGGGCGAAGGGGCGTCTTCGGCTTGGGCACAGGGCGGTGTGGCGGCGGCAATGGCTGCGGGCGACACGGCCGAGGCGCATGCGCGCGATACGGTTACGGCAGGTGCAGGCACGGTCTCGCCCGAGATCGCGCAACTGGTCACGGATGAGGCGCGCCAGCATATTCTGGAACTGACCAATCTTGGCACGCCCTTTGATCGCGATGCGGAGGGTGGCTATGTGATGTCGCGCGAGGCAGCGCATTCTCAGGCCCGCGTGGTGCGCGTCAAAGGCGATCAAGCCGGTCGGGAGATCATGCAAACGCTGATCGGGGCGGTGCGAAAATCTCCGTCAATTCAGGTGCTTGAGGGGGTTCTGGCCCAAGGGCTTGAGGTCAAGAATGGCACGGTCACCGGCGTGTGGATCGAGCGCGCGTATGCGCCCTCGGGTGCCACGTTGATCCGCAGCCCTGCTGTGTTGCTGGCGGGCGGCGGCTCTGGCGGGTTGTTTGCTGTGACGACGAACCCCCCGCGCATTCGCGGTCAGGTGATTGGTATGGCGGCCCGCGCGGGTGCGCGCATCGCTGACCCCGAATTCGTACAGTTTCACCCGACAGCAATTGCAAGCGGTGAGGATCCGGCACCGCTGGCGACCGAAGCCTTGCGCGGCGAAGGTGCGACCCTGATCAACGCTGCGGGCGAGCGGTTCATGCTCGCGGTGCACCCCGATGCCGAATTGGCCCCGCGCGACATCGTGGCCCGCGCTGTGTATCTGGAACGTCAGGCGGGTCGCGAACCTGCGCTTGATACGCGCGCGGCGTTGGGCGCAGAAGTTCTGACCCGGTTTCCGGCCGTCGCGGAATCGTGCAAACGCGCGGGAATAGACCCTGTTTCACAGCCCATCCCTGTTGCGCCCGCAGCGCATTACCACATGGGCGGGATTGATACCGATGCGTTGGGTCAAAGCTCGCTAGCGCGACTTTGGGTCTGTGGTGAGGCATCTTCAACCGGGCTTCATGGTGCTAACCGCTTGGCATCGAATGGGTTGTTGGAGGCGCTGGTTTATGCTCGCATCTGCGCGCTGGGGATCGAGGCCGCCTTGGGCGATATCGCTGTCGCGGATGAGATCGCCCCGGATTTCCCCGATGGCGATATTGCGGTGAACGAGGCACAATTGATGCGCCTGCGTCACGCGATGACTGACGGGGTTGGTGTTGTGCGCGATGCGACCGGGCTTAAATCGGCGCTGCGTGTGATTGCCGATGTTGAGGCGCATGCCTGCACCGAAACGATGCGCAACATGACGGCAACCGCGACCTTGATTGCTGCCGCAGCGCTCGCGCGTGAGGAAAGTCGGGGTGGTCACTACCGGTCCGATTTCCCAGAACCAGACCCTGATATGGCTCATAGAACCAAAATCACGCTGCAAGAGGCGCTGAAAATTCGCGCCCGTGCCTTGGAGGACTGACATGCTGCCCGAGTTGCTGATCGAACCGATTGTACGTGCCGCCTTGATCGAGGATCTGTCCCCGATGGGCGACGCGACCACCAAGGCGGTGATCCCGACGGGCAAGACCTATGCCGCGCGTCTGAATGCGCGCGAAGAAGGTGTGGTGTCAGGCATGCAGGTCGCCGCGCTGGCCTTTCGTCTGGTCGATCCGGCGCTGCGGGTGCAGGTGCTCGTGGCGGATGGTGCCGCGTGCAAACCGGGTGAGACGCTGATGACGATCGAAGGGCTCGCGTCCTCGATCCTGATGGGCGAGCGGGTGGCGCTGAACTTCGCGGGCCGGCTGAGTGGGATCGCCACGAAAACAGCCGGTTTCGTCGCGCAAACCAAGGGCACTAAGGCGCGCGTCACTTGCACGCGCAAAACGACGCCGGGGCTTCGGGTATTGGAAAAGGCGGCTGTCGTGCATGGTGGCGGCTTCAACCACCGCTACGGCTTGTCGGATGCAATCCTGATCAAAGACAACCACATCGCTGCCGCCGGAGGCGTGCGCCAGGTGCTTGAGGCGGCGAAGGCGGCGCGCAGTCACATGATGCGGATTGAGCTGGAGGTGGACACGCTGCGCCAGATGGAAGAGGCGCTGCGCGTGGGCGGTGCGGATGTGATCTTGCTTGATAATATGACCAGCGATGAACTGCGCGCGGCCGTGGCGTTGAATGCAGGTCGTGTGACGCTGGAAGCCTCGGGGAACATGAAGCTGGAGCGGATCGCAGAGGTCGCGGCGACCGGTGTCGATTACATTTCGGCAGGTGCGCTGACGCATTCCGCGCAGACGCTCGATTTGGGGCTCGATTTCTAGAATTTAGCCAAGATAGTCCCTGAATTCGGCGCGCACGGCCTCATAGACGTGGCGCTTGAAGGGCACGATCTTGTCGATCAACTCGTCAAATTCCATCCATTGCCAGACCGAAAATTCGGGATGCTGCGTGTCGATTTTCACCTGATCATCACGGCCTTTGAAGCGATAGAGAAACCATTTCTGTTCCTGCCCGCGCCAACGCCCGTTCCAAATTTTGGGCACCAGATCATGGGGCAGTTCGTAGCTGATCCATTCGGCAGATTTCGCGACCAGATCGACCAGATCAGGCGTTACACCGGTCTCTTCCTCTAGTTCGCGCAGCGCGGCCTCACGAGGCTTTTCGCCCTTGTCGATCCCACCTTGCGGCATCTGCCAGGCGGGCCCGGGATTATCGATGCGCTGACCGGCAAAGACCCGGCCCTGCGCATTGAGCAACACAACGCCAACATTGCGCCGATAGGGAAGTTTGGAAATTTGCTCTGGGGTCATGCAAAAAAGGGGCCCGTAGGCCCCCTCCTTCAGTTCTTTTTGGTGGCGTCAGGTTTCGCAGGCGCGGCTTCAGCCTTTTGCGTTGGCTGCTCTGCCTTGATGTCTGTGGACAGCGCCGAAAGCCCCTGGATCAGGTCAACCGCATAAGACATCTGGAAATCATCAAGCCGACGCTTGGCGGCTTCCGCGGCCTTTGTGCGCTCATCAAGGGCTTGTTTCTTTTCGTCTGCGGTCATCGAGTCATTGGTGATCGCGCCTTTCAGATCGGCTTCCGAAGGCATCTTGCGTTCGGGAGTGTCTTTCTTGGCGGTCTCATCCGCAGGGGGCGGAGCGGGCTGAGGCACCACAACATCGGGTGAAATCCCAAGGCTTTGGATCGAGCGACCCGAAGGCGTATAATAGCGCGCCGTCGTTAGGCGCATCGCCCCTTCGCCTTGGATCTGCATCACCGTTTGGACAGAGCCTTTCCCAAAGCTTTTCGTGCCCACAACGATGGCGCGATGATGGTCTTGCAGCGCACCGGTCACGATTTCCGATGCTGACGCCGAGCCGCCATTGATCAGCACGACGATGGGCTTGCCATCTGCAAGATCGCCGGGCGTCGCATTGAAGCGCTCGCTATCTTGCGGGTTGCGCCCGCGTGTCGAGACGATTTCCCCTTTGTCGAGGAAGGCATCCGATACTTTGATTGCTTGGTTCAGCAAGCCACCGGGGTTGTTGCGCAAATCAACGATAAAGCCATCAACCTTGTTCATTCCGCCAATCTCAGCGACCTGTTTCTTGATCGACTCTTGCAGGTTCGGGAAGGTTTGTTCGTTGAACGTAGTGATCCGCAAGATTACCGTATCGCCATCGTGACGGCCCTTCACAGCGGTCAGCTTGATCGTGTCGCGGGTGAGCGTGACGTCAAAGGGCTCTTTCTCGCCGTCGCGCACGATGGTGATCTTGATCTCAGAGCCGACCGGGCCGCGCATCTTGTCGACGGCCTCATCCAGCGGCATTCCCATCAGCGATTCACCATCGACAGCCGTGATGAAATCTCCCGATTTGATCCCGGCTTCGGCGGCGGGTGTGCCATCCATCGGTGAGACGACTTTGACGAAACCGTCTTCTTGCGTCACCTCGATCCCGAGACCGCCAAACGAGCCACGCGTTTGCACACGCATATCGGCGTAATCATTGGGCGGCAAATAGCTGGAATGCGGATCAAGCGAACTGAGCATTCCGTTGATGGCCGCTTCGATCAGCTTTTTGGAATCAATCGGTTCGACGTAATCCTCACGGATTTTTTCGAAGATGTCACCAAACAGATCTAGTTGTTGATAAACTGTATCTGGCTTTTTCGCTTCTTGTGCCATCAGCGGCGCGGCCACCTGTGTCGAAAGAACGGCACCTGCCAACGTCCCGCCAAGCGCGGCCATCATGAACTTTTTCATACTCAACCTTTGTCGCCTCTCGTCTGGGTGAACCACGGGGCCGGGTCCACGGGCGCATCGCCCTTTCTCAGCTCCAAATAAAGCGTTTCGCTTTGTCCTGCGCTACCGCCGTCTTGCGCCTCTTGCACGAATTCTTTGCCGAATTCCCGTGCTCCCGGCGTTATTCCGCCCATCAAACCGATCGGCGCTCCTTTTTGAAGCACGTCTCCAGTCTCACCATAGACTGTTCCGAGCCCTGCTAGAACCAGAAGATATCCGTCTGCTGGCTCCAACACCATCACATTTCCGTAGTCGAGCAGCGGTCCACGATAGCGAATTGTCGCAGGCCAAGGCGTGGTCACCAGCGCTGCGGGTGCTGTGGCGATCACAAGTCCGGGACGTTTGATGCCCGCCGCATCGGTTTCATCGAAATGACGCAGCACCGACCCGATCACTGGCAGTCGCAGCGACCCTTTGGCCCCAGCGAAGTCATCCATCGGTGGGCCGATATCATTTTCCATGCCGCTCAGACCGGTGGCGAACCCTTCCAGCGTATCCGCGCTTTCGACCAGTTTGCGCAGTTCTTCAGGTTCCTCAAGATAGCGCTGGGGCAGTTTTTCGCGCTCGGAAATTGCCTCGGAGAGGGCGGTGCGCGCTTGCGTGACCGAGGTCATGCCCTGCTCAAGAACGCCGCGCGCATTTTCCTGCAGCTTGCGCAACGTCGCGATCTCATCAAGCTGTTTGCGCAGCCCCTCAGCCTCTTGTTGCAAGGCGGGGGCGACCGATGACAGCACCATGCCTGAACGCGCCGACCCTTCAGGGCCAGACGGGTGCAGCAACAAAAGCGGGCCGTCGGTTTGCTGCATCGTGGACATCACGGCGAGCAGCCCCCCCAATTCCTCGCGCTTGGCATCGAAGCCTTGCTTGATCTCGCCATCGCGGATCGCGGCGCGACGCAACCCATCGCGCAGCGCGCCCAAGCCCATCTCATAGGCCGAGATCGTTTTCGTCAGCGCGGCCACGCGATCTGATTTGGTTTGCGCATCATTAAGCGCGGTAATCGCCTTGCGCAAATCACTGGCGGCAGACATGGCAATATCGGCCGCAGGTTCCGCCTGCGCAGCCGCCCCGAAAAGCAAAAAGCAAACAAGGAGGGCGGCGCGTTTCACGTTTCGATCAGGCTCTTTCCGGTCATTTCGGGCGGAATAGGCAGCCCCATCAATTGCAACAGGCTTGGCGCCAGATCGGCCAAGCGCCCCTTGTGCAGCTTGGCGCCTTTTGGCCCGCCCACCAGCGCTACAGGCACCAGATTGGTCGTGTGCGCCGTGTGCGGCCCGCCGGTTACGGGATCGATCATGGTTTCGCAATTGCCGTGATCGGCAGTGATGATCATCGCACCGCCCGCCTTTTCCAGCGCCTCAACGACGCGGCCAATGTCACGATCCACCTCTTCGCAGGCCGCCATCGCGGCTTCGAGCGAGCCGGTATGTCCCACCATATCGCCATTGGCATAATTGACGATAATCAGATCATAGCCCGCCTCGATCGCGCCGATGAGATGCTCGGTTACCTCGGGCGCGCTCATTTCTGGTTGGAGATCATAGGTCGCGACTTTTGGCGATTTCGGCATGAAACGATCCTCGCCCTGCCAAGGCGCTTCGCGCCCGCCATTCAGGAAGAACGTGACATGAGGATATTTTTCCGTCTCAGCGATGTGAAACTGGGTTTTACCCTGCTTGGCGACCCATTCACCCAGCGTGTTGACCAGTTCGCGCTTGGGATAGGCAACGCTCATATAGGCGGTATGGGCCTCGGAATATTGAACCATGCCTAGCATCGCCGCCAATTTCGGGCGTTCGTCAGTGTCAAACCCGTCAAACTTCGGCGCGCCAATGGCCGCCAGAATTTCGCGCGCGCGATCCGCCCGGAAGTTGAGACAGAACAGCCCATCGCCATCCACGGCCCCTGCGTAATCGCCGATCACCGTGGGTTGGATGAATTCGTCCATTTCCTTGCGCGCATAGCTTTGCGCCACGGCCTCGGCGGGGGTGGCGGCGTGCTCCCCTTCGCCCTTGATCATTGCATCATAGGCGCGCTGCACCCGATCCCAGCGATTGTCACGATCCATCGCGAAATAGCGCCCGATCACCGTGGCGATGGCGCAGTTTTCCGGCAGGCGCGCGACCAGATCATCGATGAACCGCTTGGCGCTGTCGGGGGCCACATCGCGACCATCGGTGATCGCGTGAACGACAACGGGCACCCCTGCCCCGGCGATCATTTTGCACGCGGCAAGCAAATGTTCGATATGACCATGCACGCCCCCGTCCGAGACGACGCCCATCAGATGCGCCCGCCCACCCGAGGCTTTCAGCGTCTCGATAAAGCCAAGGATCGCCTCGTTCTTGAAAAACGAGCCATCCTCGATCGCCAGATCAATCTGGCCGAGATCCATCGCTACCACCCGACCCGCGCCGATATTGGTGTGACCGACCTCGGAATTGCCCATCTGCCCTGTCGGCAAACCGACATCGGGACCAAAGGTGATCAGCGTGGACTTCGTGCCATTGCCCCAGATCGCGTCGATATTGGGGGTCTTGGCCAGCGCGGGGGCGTTGCCCTCGGTTTCGGGGCGTTCGCCCCAACCGTCAAGAATGCACAAGATCACCGGTTTCGGATTGCTCATCGCCACCTCCTGCTAGCTGTTGGTGTTGTTTACGCGCCTCGCCTGATACGAGCAACCGCCTCGCCCATCAAACGCGATGATAGGGCGTGCCCGCAATGATCTGTCCGGCCCGATAAATCTGCTCTGCCAACATGACGCGTGCCAGCATATGCGGCCAGACCATCTTGCCAAAAGAGATCGAAAAATCAGCTTTGGCGCGCAGGTCTGGCGCGATGCCATCCGCGCCACCGATCACAAAGGTCACATCGCGCGCTGCATCTCGCCATGTTTCCAGCTTTTGGGCAAATTCGGGCGAAGAGATCAGGCTTCCGCGCTCATCTAGGCTCACGATCACAGAGCCATCGGGGATCGCGCGGGATAAAAGCTGCGCCTCGGCCTCTTGGCCCAGACCCTTTTTATCCTCAACCTCGATCAGTTGCGCGGGGCCCAGACCCATCCCTCGCCCGGATTTCTCAAACCGGGAGAGGTAGTCGTCGATCAACTCGCGCTCGGGGGATTTGCGCAGGCGACCGACCGCGCAGATCGTGATTTTCATCGGTCAGCCGCGATCAGACGTCATCGTCCAGCAAAACGCTATCCACGCTTGGTGACATCCACATCTTCTCAAGCTGATAAAAATCGCGCACTTCGGGGCGGAAGACGTGAACAATCACATCGGCACTGTCGAGCAGAACCCAATCCCCCTGATCCTTGCCTTCGACTTTGCAGATACGACCAAATTCTTGCTTGAGCCGTTCGGACAGGTTTTCAGCGATCGCGCCGACCTGACGAGAGCTACGCCCCGAGCAGATAACCATGTAATCACCGATGGAAGAGCGGCCGCGCAGATCGATTGTGACGACATCTTCGGCCTTATCATCTTCGAGAGATGAAATGACACGCGCGAGAATTTCTTCGCTCGTAGCGTCAGCACCGAGGGTGTGGGCTGTCATGACGACCGCCTTTGTGCCGCTGTCGCCCGACACGAGTGAGAGATGAGACAGGACATAGTCCTCCAGAGGTTGCACGCCAGTCCGGCCCCGGCGCAGGCCATACTATTAAGGTAACATCGCTTCTGCACGATTTCAATTTTCGCTCTGCGATTTTTGCGGGCTGTTCTGCACAACCAGTGTTGAGCCATCGAGCATGCGCAGTTCGCGTTGCGGGAAAGGAATGGAGATTCCGTTTTTCTTGAACGAATCCCACAGCGCCAGATAGACCGCGCCGCGCACATTTGTAAGCCCTTCAACGGGGTCTGTGATCCAGAATCGTAAGATATAGTCAATCGAACTGTCGCCAAAGCCCGTAATATGGCACACGGCGGGGCGATTTGACAGCACGCGGCTCACCGATTGCGCGGCCTCGACCGCCAGTTTGCGCACCAGATGCGGGTCGTCGTGATAGGACGTCCCAAACAGCAGGTCGATGCGGACAAACTCGTTTGAATGCGACCAGTTGACGACCTGTCCGGTGATCAGATCTTCATTCGGGATCAGATATTCCTTGCCGTCTCGGGTGACGACGCTGACATAGCGCGCCCCAAGCGAAGCGATCCAGCCGAAGGTTTCGCCAAGGCTGATCACATCGCCCGGCTTGATTGACTTATCGAGCAGGATGATCACGCCAGATACAAGGTTCGAGACGACTTTTTGCAGCCCGAACCCCAAGCCCAAGCCAATCGCACCCGATAAGAACGCCAGTCCGGTAAGATCGAAGCCCACCGCCTTTACGCCGATGAAAATGGCGGCACCGTACAATAAGACCTGCATCGTCTTGATTGCCAGTTCGGTCATCGACGGGCTGATATCTTCGTTCAGACGCAGGCGCGCTGTGGTTTGGCCGGTGATGATGCGCGCGATTGATAACAGCGCGGTGGTCAGCACCAGCGCCTTGAGAATTGCCATAGCTGTCAGGCGGAACCCGCCCAGCTCGATGGCGATAGAGTCAAGGACGCGCTCGGTATCGTCCCAAAAACCCAGATAATACAGCGTGACCCAAATCCACGCGCCCCAGCTTACGATCCGGCGCAGGAATGAGTTGCGGATCAGGCGCGCAAACAGGCCAACCACAAGCCAGGCGGTGACAAGCGTTGCGGCCAGCACCACCAGAAAGCGCCAAGAATAGAACCCTTTGACGGCATCAAGGATGAGAACCGACGACCAAGCCAATATGATGAAGAATATCCCGCGCAGCCGCTTGCGAAACAAGATCACCCAGCGTTTCTGTCGCGTGCTCAGTTCGCGCTTGCGCGCCCAGTCGTCGACCTTGGGCGACAGCCAGATCCGGCCCAGATGTGCCAGCGCAAAGCACCCAGCAATGACTGCAAACTGCCATAACCGCGAGGGTAGCAGCATCGAATTGAAAAAAATCATGACCTGCGCCCAGAGCGCGGTCAGTGTCTTGGCGGTGTCCGGGCTCAGAAAGTCCACATGCACTCCTTTGTGATCAGGCTATCAGAGCAGCGCTGAAACTCAAAAGCGACTCTTTTGATTGCCAGCCTTCACGCAACCGCCTATTTAACAGCTTATGACGCGTGTTTTTGACATGGATGACCGCGCCCGCCTGCGCGAGCGTTTCTACGGTGAAAGCCGTTCGGTGCTGGCCCGACTTTGATCGGGCAGCCCGCAGGCCGCGCCTGCGTTCCCATGTCTGACGTACAAGCTATCCAACGAAAGTGAGAGCCATGTCTGCTCCAAAGACCCTCTATGATAAAATCTGGGATTCCCATGTCGTGTCGCAAGACGAAGACGGCACCTGCCTGCTGTATATCGACCGCCATCTCGTGCATGAGGTGACCAGCCCGCAAGCCTTCGAGGGGCTGCGCATGACGGGCCGTTCGGTGCGCGCGCCCGACAAGACCATCGCCGTGCCCGATCACAACGTGCCCACCACGACCGACCGCGCCTCGGGCGTGATCGAGAACGAGGAAAGCCGCATTCAGGTCGACGCACTCGACAAGAACGCGCGCGATTTCGGTGTGCATTACTACCCGGTCTCCGATGTGCGTCAGGGCATCGTGCATATCGTCGGCCCCGAACAGGGCTGGACCTTGCCGGGCATGACCGTGGTTTGCGGCGACAGCCACACCGCGACGCATGGCGCTTTTGGCGCACTGGCGCACGGCATCGGCACCTCGGAGGTTGAGCACGTTCTGGCGACACAGACGCTGATCCAGTCGAAGTCGAAGAACATGAAGGTGGAAATCACTGGCAAGTTGCGCCCCGGCGTGACCGCCAAGGACATCACGCTTTCGGTGATTGGCGCGACCGGTACGGCTGGCGGCACCGGCCATGTGATCGAATATTGCGGCGAGGCGATCCGCGCGCTGTCGATGGAAGGCCGCATGACGGTGTGCAACATGGCGATTGAGGGTGGCGCGCGTGCCGGTCTGATCGCGCCGGACGAGACCACGTTTGAATATGTCAAAGGCCGCGCCCATGCGCCCAAAGGCGCGCAATGGGAAGCTGCGCTCAGCTGGTGGAAAACGCTGTTCACCGATGAGGATGCGCATTTTGACAAGGTTGTGACGATCCGCGGCGAAGATATCGCGCCGGTCGTTACCTGGGGCACCTCGCCCGAAGACGTGTTGCCGATCTCTGGCGTTGTCCCGGCCCCTGAAGATTTCAAAGGCGGCAAGGTCGAGGCGGCGAAACGCTCGCTCGATTACATGGGCCTGAAGCCGGGTACCAAGCTGGAAGACATCGCAATTGACGTGGTCTTCATCGGCTCTTGCACCAATGGCCGGATCGAAGATCTGCGCGCCGCAGCTGAAGTGCTGAAGGGGCGTAAGATAGCCGATGGCGTGCGTGGCATGGTCGTTCCGGGCTCGGGCCTCGTGCGCGCGCAGGCTGAAGAAGAAGGTCTGGACCAGATCTTCCTCGATGCCGGGTTTGAATGGCGCATGGCGGGCTGCTCGATGTGCCTTGCGATGAACCCCGATCAGCTGGCTCCGGGCGAGCGTTGCGCCTCGACCTCGAACCGTAACTTCGAGGGGCGTCAGGGCCGCAACGGCCGCACCCATCTGATGAGCCCCGCCATGGCGGCGGCGGCGGCGGTCACCGGCAAGCTCACCGATGTGCGCAAGCTGATGGAACTGGAAGAGGCATAAGGACAGCGACATGGATAAGTTCGAAAAACTCACCGGGGTCGCGGCCCCCATGCCGCTGGTCAATATCGACACCGATATGATCATCCCGAAAAACTTCCTGAAAACGATCAAGCGCTCGGGCCTTGGCGTGCATGCCTTTGCCGAGATGCGCTATGACGACAATGGCAATGAGAACCCCGATTTTGTGCTGAACAAACCGCAATATCGTGACGCGCAGGTGTTGGTTGCGGGCGACAATTTCGGCTGTGGCTCGTCGCGCGAACATGCGCCTTGGGCGCTGGCCGATTTCGGGATCAAGGTCGTGATTTCGACCTCTTTCGCAGATATTTTCTTCAACAACTGCTTCAAGAACGGGATGCTGCCGATCGTGCTGCCCCAGGAACAGGTCGATCTGTTGATGAAGGATGCCGAGAAGGGTTCCAATGCGCGTATGACCGTCGATCTGGAAAACCAGCAGATCACCACCTCGGAAGGTGACGTCATTCCCTTTGAGGTCGACGCGTTCAAGAAGCACTGCCTGCTTGAAGGGCTCGACGATATTGGCCTGACACTGGCAAAAGCGAGTGCGATCGACAGCTTTGAGGCACAAGCGGCCCAATCGCGCCCTTGGGTTTGATCTGAACCAAATCGAACGTGAGAGGTCGCCTTCGGGCGACCTTTTCATTGCGGCAAGGAACTGACCTCGCCAACAGTCGTTTATCAAATGACATATCAAGTTTGGATGCATGATCATGAAAGCTGCAAACCTCTTTCTAGGAATCGGCGCGGGGATGGTCTTGCTTGGTATTCTCGCGCTGGCCAATCCATTCACCGCCTCTCTCGCGGTGACTACATTCGTGGGTATCTTGTTTTTGCTGGGCGGTGTGGCGCAGGCTTGGCTCACCTTTCGCGGAATTGACGCAGAGCACCGGATGTCGCACGGGGTGATTGCACTGCTCAATATCGTTGTCGGCGTCTGGCTTCTGGCCAATCCGCTTTCGGGCACAGCCTCTTTGACTTTCGTGGTGGGCGCACTGTTCCTGATCATGGGGGCAATGCGGCTGATTGTTGGCCTGCGCATGCCCCGTCACGCGATGCGCCCGCTGCTGTGGTTTACCGGGTTGGCCTCAATCGTGATTGGTGTCGTGATCTTTTCCGACTTCCAAAATGTCGCCACCAAACTGCTTGGCGTCTTGTTGGGAGTGCAATTGCTGCTTGATGGCCTTGGTCTGCTTGTCCTTGGACTTAGCGGTCGCGGACCGCGACTTTAAGAAAATAGCGCCCCGAGCAACCCCAACCACAACATTTAGTGAGCCCAACAAAGGCGCCACAGTTTTGCACCGAGTTTGATGCAAAGCCGCACCAGTTCCTCCCCCAAAATGCCGGAAACAGTCTGTTATTGTTAACGAAAGATTGCCAGGCACGGGGAATAGGGGCAAAATCATGGCAAGAATGAGGCAGCCCGTCACAATAGGCGGGCATCACACGGAACAAGGCTCCGGCATCGTATCGGGACCGTTCGTGATGAAGGGGTAGGGCAGTGTTTTCACGTCTGACAGGAGCGCTTTTGCGTGCGATTTTGATTGGGTTTACGGTCTGTATTCCCGCTTTGGTGCTGCCAAATACCAATGTGGATACGGCCCAGATCGTCGCGCTGCTTGCCCTGTTTGCTACGGCGTTGACCTTCTTTGAATATGCTTCTGTCTATCCCGGTATTGTCGAATTTCGCGATGCGCCGCCGTTCAATCGGATCCGGTTTCTAGCGCTGTTCTTCATGCTTCTGATGATGTCGGCTGCCACGGATGCGCGGCACGAACCCAATACCTTCAATCTGTTTATCGAAGCTTTAGGCGAAATGATTTCGCGTGCGCTCGATGTGCCATACAGCCCGGTGCGCCTGTTCCTGCTTGCCTTGCCCGAGCATTCAAGCCCGGCGCATATCGAAGCGGTGCGCACGGCGGCTGGAATGTCATATTTCATTTCGATCATGGCGCTGTTTATCTTTGTGCTGAGCATGCGCTTGCGCGGGTGGCCGGTTGCGAAGAGTACGTTTAACGTCTGGGTCAATCTGCCTACCTTCGATCCAACGGCGGGCGGTGATGTTATCGAACGGTTGCGGCGCGATGCTTGGTTTAACGTGGCGCTGGGCTTTCTATTGCCCTTCCTTGTTCCCGCGGCAATCAAGCTGGTATCGATGAACTTCGTGTCGATCACGCTGGTAAACCCGCATACGCTGATTTGGACGGTGACAGCATGGGCCTTTCTTCCTGCAAGCTTGTTCATGCGCGGCATCGCGATGGGGCGCGTCGCAACGATGATCGAGGCAAAGCGGCGCGCGCGAGACGGTTCGGATTTCGTGCCGGCCTGATCTTTGCGATGCTTTGTGTCAGCGTTGTTTCTGCACCGGCAGAAACGGTGCGCATTGCCACTTGGAATGTCGAATTGAGCCGAAAAGGTCCGGGGCTTTTGCTGCGTGACATAACGGCGGGCAAAGACCCTCAAATCAAGGCCGTGGGCGAAATCTTGGATCAGGCGCAGGCGGATGTGCTGCTGCTGACCGGGATCGACTGGGATTACGACGGGCGCGCGCTTGCAGCGCTCAATGCAACGCTTCCACGGCCTTATCCCTACCTCTACGCGTCCCAACCCAACGCCGGGTTGCGAAGCGGCGCTGATCTTGATGGCAATGGCGCGCTGGGCGAGGCGCGAGACGCACAAGGCTATGGCCGGTTTCAGGGCCAAGGCGGTATGGCCTTGCTGTCGCGCCTGCCGATAGAGACCAAGTCAGTGCGCGATTTTTCGACCCTATTATGGCGGGATTTGCCTCAAAGCACGATCTCGAATGCACAGCTGTCTGATCGGGCCCAGGCAGTGCAGCGGCTTTCGTCTGTGGGTCATTGGGATGTGCCGGTAGCGCTGGCGGATGGCCAAGCGCTCCATCTGTTTGCCTTTGCCGCGACGCCTCCGGTGTTTGACGGGCCAGAGGATCGCAATGGTTGGCGCAACCATGATGAGGCGGCGTTCTGGCTGCGTTATCTGGATGGCGATCTTGCGCAAGCCGCCCCCAAACCGCCGTTCGTTCTGATGGGCGATTTCAACATTGACCCGCAAGACGGTGAGGGCCGCCGCGCCGCCCTACATGCCCTTCTTAGCGATCCGCGCCTGCAAGACGTCACCCCGCAAAGTCTTGGCGGCAAGCTGGCGGAGGATGTCGCGCACAAGGGCGATCCCGCGCAAGATACTGCGGACTATAACGGCCCGGGCAATCTGCGGGTGGATTATGTCTTGCCGTCCGCAGGGCTAAAGGTGACGCGGGCCGGGGTGATCTGGCCTGCGCCGGGCGCGGCATTGGCCAAGGCCGCTGCGCGTGCCTCGCGTCACAAACTTGTCTGGGTGGACATTTTGACACCCTGATCGGGAACGACTTTCATGCCGCGCATATACAGGTGTTCAAATACCAGACGTTGCACGGTTTTTGGCTCGAAGTCGGGGAAAAGCGCCTTAAAATCCGTGCCATCAATCGCGTGATCCATGTCGTAAAGATAGCGCATTTCGCGCAGCTCTCTCGCCAGTTCCCAGACCGGAGACGCCAGTAAAAGCGCGGTCCATGGAAAGCGCTTGATCGTAATCTTACGCCCCAACTGCCCTGCCAGTTCATCGGCCAGCTCGCGAAACGAGAACCGGGTGCCGGGATAACCCAGATCAAGCAATCCCGGCAACGAGTCGGCACTATCGGCCAGCGCCACCGCGACCTGGGTCAGATCCCCGATATCGGCATAGGTGCGCCGCGCTTCGGGCTTGCCCATCGCTGTGATCCGGCCTTTGCGCAGATCTTTCAGCACGATGCGGTTGAGCAATGTGGTCGGGGATTCGGGGTTCACGAAATCGCCGGCACGCAGCATCACAACAGACCGCCCTTCGGAGGCGAGATCGCGATAACGCTCTTCCATCTCGGCGCGAATGCGACCCTTTCGCGTGCAGGGGTGATGCGCGGTGCTGGCGCGCCACGGGCCGGGTTCGCGACCGTAAACATAGACATTCGCGGGGATCATCACCGAGGCCCCACTATCGCGCGCAGCGGCAAGCACCTTGGTAGTGATTTCCGGGATTTGATGCTCCCAATCGTGATAATTTGGCGGATTCATCGCGTTAATGATCCAGCGGACGCCACGCGCCGCAACTGTCATATCGGTGCCGCGATGATAGCGATCGACGTTCCAGCCCGCAGCGCGGAATGCTCGGGCCGCGACAGAGCCGAAATGCCCGCCCATTCCCAGGATCAATACCCTGCGATTCATATTCGCCCTCATTTCAACTCTGCTCTTTTGACTTCATGATGCGCCTATCTGCAGTCATGTGCGAGTCCTCTGCAACCATACCTGCGAAAGCCTGCCGAAGCCTCGGCAAGGCACCGCCGATCATCCAAGCCGGGTTTCGCGATGCGCCATGCTTGACCAAGCGGCGGGCAGGCGCTACCCCGCTTGCGACCCTGCATTCTTTGGAGATACCCGATGTCCAACCCCTCCATCCTTATCCTTCCCGGCGACGGGATCGGCCCCGAAGTCATGGCCGAGGTGCGCAAAGTCATCGATTGGTTCGGCGCCAAGCGCGATCTGGCTTTCGACGTTAGCGAAGATCTTGTTGGCGGTGCCGCCTATGACAAGCACGGCGTACCGCTGGCCGATGAGACGATGGCGAAGGCGCAAGAGGTGGATGCAGTTCTGCTTGGCGCAGTCGGTGGGCCGAAATACGACGTGCTCGATTTCAGCGTGAAGCCCGAGCGCGGGTTGCTGCGTCTGCGCAAGGAAATGGACCTGTTTGCCAATCTGCGCCCCGCGCAATGCTTTGACGCGCTGGCGGATTTCAGCTCATTGAAAAAGGATATCGTGGCCGGGCTCGACATCATGATCGTGCGCGAGCTGACCTCGGGCATCTATTTCGGCGAGCCGCGTGGCATCTTCGAAGAGGGTAACGAGCGCGTCGGCATCAACACCCAGCGCTACACCGAAAGCGAAATCGAACGTGCCGCCCGTGCGGCGTTTGAACTGGCGATGAAGCGCAACAAGAAACTCTGCTCGATGGAAAAAGCCAACGTCATGGAATCGGGCATCCTGTGGCGTGAAGTCGTGACCCGCGTTGGTCAGGACTACCCCGAGGTTGAGCTGAGCCATATGTATGCTGATAACGGCGCGATGCAGCTGGTGCGCGCGCCCAAGCAGTTCGACGTGATCGTCACCGACAACCTGTTCGGCGATATCCTGTCGGATTGCGCCGCGATGCTGACCGGCAGCCTTGGCATGTTGCCCTCGGCCAGCCTTGGTGCGCCGATGGCCAATGGTCGTCCGAAAGCGATGTATGAGCCGGTGCATGGTTCTGCACCCGATATCGCAGGGCAGGGCAAGGCCAACCCGATCGCCTGTATTCTCAGCTTCGCGATGGCGCTGCGCTACAGCTTTGATCAAGGCGATGAGGCAACTCGCCTGGAAACCGCGATCGAGAAAGTGCTGGCCGATGGCGTGCGCACGGCTGATCTGATGGGCCCGGACGACGGCACCCCGGTTTCGACCAGCGAGATGGGCGACAAGATCATCGAAGCGCTTGACGCAAGTCTCTAAGCTATCGTGCTCTCTCGCAAGGCTTCCGGCGCGGCTCACCAGCCGCGCCGTTTTCTTTGGGGTTGAACCTCGCGCCAATTCGAAGACATTGTGAGCGGTAACATCAAGAGGCTGCAATGAGCGAAGCGGGACGCAAATCGAATGGTAGGGGGGCAGCGCTGGCGCTGCTTTCGATGGCGATTTTCGCAACCCATGACGTGATCATCAAACATCTCGGTCAAAGATATTCCCCCGTCGAGATCGTGTTTTTTGCGGCGCTTCTCAGCTTTCCGCTGCTTTCCAGCATCATGCTTAACGACAAGCGCGGCGGCTCTTTGCGCCCGTTGCATCCCGGTTGGGTGATTTTGCGCGTAGTTTGCACGGTGACGACCGGGCTTTGTGCGTTTTATGCGTTTTCGACGCTGCCCTTGGCACAGGTCTACCCGATCCTGTTCGCGATGCCGCTATTGATTACAGTGCTGTCGATCCCGGTCCTTGGTGAAAAGGTCGGGCCGCATCGCTGGGGTGCGGTGATCGTGGGGTTGATCGGCGTGCTGATCGTTGTACGTCCGGGCCAGACTGATTTGCAACTTGGCCATTTCGCGGCGATGCTTGCTGCTGTTTGTGGCGCGATGGCCTCGGTTATCGTGCGCAAGATCGGCGGCGAGGAGCGTTCGGTCGTGCTACTTTTGTCACCGCTTCTCGGCAATTTTCTGGTGATGGGCGCGGCGCTGCCCTTCGTCTGGGTACCGCTGCAATTGCCCGATCTGGGTTTTATGGCGGTAATTGCGCTATTCGGGCTGACCGCATCTTTTCTGCAAATTCTCGCCTATCGCTCGGGCGAGGCGGCGATCGTCGCGCCGATGCAATATTCTCAGATTCTATGGGCGATTTTCTACGGCTGGTTCATCTTTGGCGAGGGTGTGGATGCCCCCACGATGCTTGGTGCGGGCGTCGTGATTGCCTCAGGGATGTATATCGTTTTCCGCGAGGCGCGCCCGAATGTCTCGGAAAATCAGCCAGTGCTGCGCACCCGCGGCCGGACCGAGACCGTAACCTCGCCGCGCAGTTCATTGCTTGGGCGTGCGATGGGCCTGCGTCCGCGCAATCCCAGAACCTGAATCAGACCCCTTGCCAAACCCTGCACAAGGCGCTAATTCCCGCCCCACGGTCGGAGCGTGGCGCAGCCTGGTAGCGCACCTGCTTCGGGAGCAGGGGGTCGGAGGTTCGAATCCTCTCGCTCCGACCATTTAGAAAGCCTCCCGAAAATCAATAATTCGCAAAACAGCGCACTCTATTTTGGAGTGTTCCTGAGACATCGCCGTCCTAGCTTGCGGGCCGGAAATCGGGAATGACGCCACAACGAAACTCAGGCGCCGATGCTCGCCGCTTCTGGCACGTGCACGAAGGTTTTCTCAAATCCGCGCAGGCGTTTGTGAATCGACAACAGCTCGATAATTGTCGTCCACGAGCCCACCAAATATTGGAACGATCCCGTCACCTGCCCAAAGGCCGTAAGGATTTGCTGCATCACGCCAAAGGTAATCTTGCCCGCAACGATGGTCGGGATCAGCATGATATTGGCGAATACATTGTCAGCCTGAATGTAGAAACCGCGGAAGATGTTGAAATAGGCGAAGTGAAAGAAGTAGCGGAAGTAAGATTGCCGCAACGTCCCGAACAGATCTTGCACGGTTAGCGGATGGGCGCGGCTCGCGTCATCCTCGCCATACACCAATTCCTTGCGATAGGCGGCCTCGGTGCGCTGATTGGCAAAGGCTAGCCCGGGCAGACGAATGCCAGCCACCGCCAGCAGCACGGTGCCAAAGGCCGACCAGAAGATCGCGGCCACCAAAAGCGGCTCGGCAATATGACCCACGAGGGGTAGCTCGGAAACAAAATGACTCAGGCTCGCCAAGACCGGCAGAAAGGCAAACAACGTGATCACGGAATCGATCATCGACACGCCCAGATCCTCGACGATCGCAGCAAAGCGCGCGGTGTCTTCTTGCACGCGCTGTGCTGCACCCTCGACCTGACGCGCGCGGGGCCAATGCGATATGTAATAGGCGTTCATCGCGGTGCGCCAACGAAATACGTAATGGCTCGTGAAAAACCGGGTCACGATATAGACCACCATCCAGACAAGCGCGATTTCGGACCAGATCAGCAGCATGTGATAAAGCTCGCCCTGCGTCACCCCATGTCCCCCATCCAGCGCCTTCTGGATCGCGTCGAAAAATGGGCGTTGCCAGTTGTTGAGATCGACCGTGGTCTGCACGCTGAAATAGTCTGACGCCACGATCAGCGCGGTGCCGGGGATCGACCACCATTGCCAGGGATGAGGCGACAAGATCATCCAGGCCGCGGTAAATGCCACCACCCACAGCGCGCAATAGGCGTAAAACCAAAGGAAATCGGGTGTGATGAAGAAGCCAAGCCCGATCACCGGCGGCGCGCTGGGCGCAGGCTCGCCCATGCCGAACCGCGCGCCCAGATCGCGCGCAAAGACATACCAGATCAGTACGGAAAGCAGGGTGCAGAAAACCGCACTGGAAAAGAACAGCCGTGGATTGGGGAAAAAGGATTTGAACACGATGCACGCCTCGCAACGCGACCCACAAAACGCGCCGCGCCTTTTGTTGTAGCGCTGCGGCGGTGGGGGTGAAGACTTGGAGCGCTAGCGTCACATGGATGTGTCCCGGGTCAGCCGTCAGATGGATCAGGTGTTCGCCAACGCTGTCAGGCGGGCGTCATCTATCTTTTTTGATCTCGAAGCACAGGGCTGGCGTGCCCGCCATCGTGCAATTCTTCAGCGCGGCTCGCTCAACGTCTCAATTCCAGGCTTGAAACTAGGCTCAAAGCCTCGACCAGAGTGCTATCTTTGAGGTGCTTTTGGTGATCCCGACTGGATTCGAACCAGTAACCTGCCCCTTAGGAGGGGGCTGCTCTATCCAGTTGAGCCACGGGACCACGCCGCCCTTGATGGCGTCAAAGCATCATGCGTGCAAGTCTGTGAAGGCGGGGAAAATGAAAAGGGGAAGCGTATTGGCCCACCGCTCCCCCTTTTGATACCTCTCCCACGCTCAGAAACTGCGCGTGAGCTAAGCAATCGCAGAAATTCGGTTGACGAAGGTCAACCCAATCACTGTTACCGCTAACATGACGCGCATCATTCGCTTGCGCAAGGGAAATGTTTGGCGCTAACAAGAATAACCCCAGCAAAGGATGAGTGCGTGTCCCGCCCAAATGATCTCCGCCGCCCGCTGACATTGCGCGATGTGTCCGAAGCCTCGGGGGTCTCGGAGATGACGGTAAGCCGGGTCTTGCGCAATCGCGGCGATGTGTCGAATGCAACGCGTGAAAAGGTGCTCAAGGCGGCAAAGACGCTGGGCTATGTACCCAACAAGATTGCCGGAGCGTTGGCCTCGCAGCGCGTCAATCTGGTGGCCGTGATCATTCCGTCGCTGTCCAACCTTGTCTTTCCCAAGGTGCTGTCGAATATCTCGGATGAGTTGGAAGATACCGGCCTGCAGCCTGTTGTGGGCGTGACCAATTACTCCCCCGAAAAAGAAGAGCAGGTGCTGTATGAAATGCTCTCATGGCGCCCTTCAGGGGTGATAATTGCGGGGCTTGAACATACCGACGCCGCGCGTGCCATGCTGCAAAACACCGACATTCCGGTGGTCGAGATCATGGATGTCGACGGCGAAGGCATTGATTCGGTGGTGGGCATTTCGCATCGCCGCGCCGGTCTGCATATGGCCGAGGCGATCACTGCCGCTGGCTATCGACAGATCGGATTCATCGGCACGAAAATGCCCGAAGACCACCGCGCTCGCAAACGGTTTGAGGGGTTTAAAGAGGGTCTGGCAAAGGCTGGGCTGACTTTGGCCGATACGGAATTTTACGCTGGCGGCTCGGCGCTGGCGAAGGGGCGCGAGATGACCGAGACACTCCTTCGGCGCTCGCCAAATCTGGACTTCATCTATTATTCCAATGACATGGTTGGCGCGGGCGGGCTGTTGTATTGTAGCGATCTTGGGATGGATGTGCCGGCCCAGATCGGGCTTGCAGGCTTTAACGGGCTTGATCTGCTCGATGGGTTCTCGCAACGGCTGGCGACGATGGATGCATGCCGAGGCGAAATCGGGCGCAAGGCGGCGCAGATCGTGGCAAAGCGCTCGCAAAATGATCAGGTCGCCAGCGAAGTGATTGAGCTGGAGCCGGTGCTGCAACCGGGCGACACGATCCGCCGGATCTGAGCGCTTAAACCAGCCGGGGATTTAGCGTTTCGCGCCCCAGCTGAGCGAGGCGTATTGCCGGGTATAGAATTCCCCCATCAAGCCGATCATCAGCAGCGCCAGCCCAAGATAGAGCGGATATTCCCAATTCGAGAAATGCGGATTGTAGTTGATGAAGACATAGCCGCGCGCCTGATCAATCGTGTGAAACAGCGGGTTCCAGTCAAATAAGACCAGCATCTTGTGGGGCAAGTTATTGGCAAGGAACATCTTGCCCGACGCGATCATATTGGCCCGCGAGTAGATTTGCTGGATGATACTGACCACATCGGGGGCCCACGGTTTTGCCGCCAGCATGACCAACCCGATCGCCGCCCCTGTAAACCATGACAAGAACACCATCCCCATCGCGCCGACCCAGTCATAAATCTCAATCGGGTGGAAGGCGGCGTGATAGATGAACAGCACCACAAACATCGAGAGCAGCTGGATATAAAGCGCGCTCAGCGCCGCTGACGAAATGGAAATCGCAGTCGTCATCGGCGCGTGTTTCATCATCGCAGAGGTCGGCCCTTCGGCCCCAAAAACCGCACCCATCGCCTTGGTGTGGGTCATGAACAGGAAAATTCCGCTCATGACATAGAGCAGGAAATCCCCGCGGATCGAATTCCCGCGCAACCCTAAAACGCCAAACATGATGTAAAATGTCACCACCAAAAGCACGGTCTGAAACATGTTCATGACCAGCCCAAGCAGTGCATTGCCATGTGACTTGCGTATGTGGCGCACCGTCGCATGATAAATCAACTCCAGCAGGCTGAAGGTCGATCCGATCGTGGAGTTGCTGCGTTTTGCCTTGAACATACTCTGTCATCCTGGCTGCCTGCGCTGCACCTTGTGCTGGAAACCTTGCCGTTCCCTTGCTGCCGCATCATAAGGGAGGTGGATAACCATAGCAATTGGGCCAGAATAGGGCCGGAACGGAGGTGTGATGGATTTCGAGCATCTGACACGCGTGATGCGCCGCTTGGCACTCGAAGCGGGTGACAAGATCATGGAAATCTATAACTCGCCCGAATTCGAAGTGAGATCCAAATCTGACAACTCTCCTGTGACGGAAGCCGATGAAGCCGCCGACGCCCTGATTTCCGCAGGATTGCGTGCGGAATTTCCCGATATCGCGCTGGTCACCGAAGAGCAGGCGGATTCGCACAGCCAAAACGTCTCGACCTTTCTGATCGTCGATCCCCTTGATGGGACAAAAGAATTTGTCAAACGCCGTGGCGATTTCACGGTCAATATCGCCTATGTCGAAGATGGCAAGCCGCTGCGCGGTGTGGTCTATGCGCCCGCGAAGGGGCGGCTGTTTTACACGCTTGCCGATGGCCGCTCGATCGAAGAGACGGGGCCGAATTTCGACAAGGCAGCACCGGGCAAACAAGAGCCGATTTCGGTCTCGATTCCCGACAATCGCGCGTTGATGGTGGTGGCCTCAAAATCGCATCGCGATCAGGCCACGGATGATTATATCGGCCAATATGTGGTGGCGGATATGAAATCAGCGGGCTCGTCGTTGAAATTCTGCTTGGTCGCGACCGGCGAGGCCGATCTGTATCCACGCCTTGGGCGCACGATGGAATGGGATACGGCAGCAGGTGATGCGGTGCTGCGCGGTGCGGGCGGCCAAGTGATCCGGTTCGACGATCACAGCTCATTCACTTATGGCAAGCCGGGCTTTGAAAACCCGTTTTTCATTGCCTATGCTCCCGGCGTTTTGTTGGTGAAATAATGTCCGTTCTCATCGTCATTCCGGCGCGCTACGCGTCAAGCCGCTATCCTGGTAAACCGCTGGTCGAACTGACTGGCGCGACGGGCGTTTCCAAGACCCTCATTCAGCGCAGTTGGGAGGCCGCGATAGCGGTCTCGGGTGTGGATCGTGTGGTTGTGGCCACCGACGACCCGCGTATTCGCGACGCGGCAGAGGCGTTCGGGGCCGAGGTGGTAATGACCTCGGAAAGCTGTCGCAATGGCACCGAGCGCTGCGCCGAGGCTGCCGCGGCCTTGGGCGATGCCTACGAGATCGTGGTCAATCTGCAGGGCGATGCACCGCTCACCCCGGCTTGGTTCATCGAAGATCTGGTCGCCGGGTTGCGGGCCAATGACTGGGCCGAATTGGCGACCCCGGTGCTGCGCTGCGAAGGAGAGATGCTGGCCAGTCTGCGCGAAGATCGCCATCAGGGCCGCGTCGGCGGCACGACGGCGGTTTTTGGTGCAGGCAATCGCGGGCTTTATTTTTCGAAAGAAGTGATCCCTTTCACTTCCGAAAGCTACTTGCCTAACGATCCAACGCCGGTGTTTCATCACGTCGGTGTCTATGCCTACCGCCCCGACATTCTGGCACAATATCCAGATTGGCCAATCGGCCCGCTGGAAGGGCTTGAAGGGCTTGAACAATTGCGCTTCCTCGAAAATGGGCGCGCGGTTCTATGTGTCGAGGTTGAAGCGCGCGGTCGGCAATTCTGGGAGCTGAACAACCCCTCGGATGTGGCGCGTCTCGAGGCGATGATGGCCGAAATGCAGCTGCCCTGAGGGCGGCACAGGCGCAAGGCTCACGAAGCATTCCCAAGATCCCGGCAACGCACGCATATATTGCAGCTATAGGCGATAAACAGCGAGCGCGCTGCGCTGCAGCACTCTGCCATCTTGTTCCTAGTCATATTTTCGGTCACGATACCGCAAATTTTGATAGCGCAATGAAAACGAACCGATAGGTGCCCAATGAAAAGCAAGGTTACAAAGGCGATTTTTCCGGTTGCCGGCCTTGGAACCCGCTTCCTTCCCGCGACCAAATCTATCCCGAAAGAGATTTTGACGCTGGTGGACCGCCCCCTCATTCAATACGCGATTGATGAGGCGCGCGCGGCAGGCATCAGGGAGTTCATCTTTGTGACGTCGCGGGGGAAATCTGCGCTCGAAGACTATTTCGATGACGCACCCGAGTTGGAAGCGGCCCTTCGCGAGAAAAACAAAGATGACTTGCTGCAAGAGCTGAAGGCCACGAATATGGAATCCGGCGCCATCGCCTATGTGCGCCAGAACAAGCCGCTGGGTCTGGGTCACGCGGTTTGGTGCGCGCGTCGTCTTGTGCATAACGAACCCTTCGCCGTGATCTTGACGGATGACGTGATTGCCTCGGAAAAGCCCTGTCTTCAGCAGATGATGGAGGCTTACGACGAAACCGGGGGCAATATCGTTGCCGCGATGGAAGTGCCCAAAGAGAAAACCTCGTCTTACGGCGTGCTGGATTGCGAAAGCGAAGATGGCGCAACTGTCAAGGTCAAGGGGATGGTCGAAAAGCCCGCCCCAGAAGATGCGCCCTCAAACCTAGCAGTGATCGGGCGCTATATCCTGACGCCGAAGATCATGCAGAACCTGAACACGCTGAAATCTGGCGCTGGTGGTGAAATCCAGTTGACCGATGCGATTGCTCAGGAAATTTCCGATGGCAACCCGGTCTATGGCTATCGCTTCCGCGGCCAGCGCTATGACTGCGGGACCAAGGCTGGATTTCTGCAGGCGACGGTGGCCTTTGGTCTGCAACGTCCGGATCTTAGGGACGAATTTTCGGAATACCTGACCGATATCATGTCGATGCGCGCGGCGGCCGAGTAACAATGGCGGCTTATGTTTTGGTCACCGGGGGTGCGGGCTATATTGGTGCGCATGCCTGCAAGGCCCTTAGCAAGGCAGGCTATGTTCCTGTGTGTTTTGACAACCTTTCGACCGGCTGGAAACAGGCGGTCAAATACGGCCCGCTTGAAGAGGGCGATCTGGCAGATCGCGCGCGCCTTGATGCGGTATTCGCGCAATATAAACCCATTGCCGTAATGCATTTCGCTGCGCTCAGCCTTGTGGGCGAGTCGATGTCGAACCCGGCGAAATACTGGTCTCAAAACGTCAATAACGCGCTTAATCTGATTGAAGCGGCAATTGCCAGTGAATGCAAAAACTTTGTATTTTCATCGACATGCGCGACTTATGGCGATCAGGACGGTGTGGTGCTGGATGAAGACACGCCCCAGCGCCCAATCAACGCCTATGGCGGCTCGAAACGCGCGATCGAAGATATGCTGCGCGACTTCGGGGCGAGTCATGGGCTCAACTCGGTGATCTTTCGCTATTTCAACGTGGCGGGCGCTGATCCCGATGGCGAGGTCGGCGAACAGCACGTGCCCGAGACCCATCTGATCCCGCTGATGCTGGATGCGATTGATGGAAAACGCCCCGCGCTGACGGTGTTTGGCTCGGATTATCCGACGCCCGATGGCACCTGCGTGCGCGATTATGTTCATGTCTCTGATCTTGTGGACGCGCATGTTCTGGGTCTGCGCTGGCTTGAGCACGACAAGGGCAATGCCGTTTTCTGTCTTGGCTCTGGCAAAGGGTTTTCCGTGCGCGAAGTGATAGATGCCTCGCGCGCGGTGACCAATCGCGATGTGCCCATCATCGAGGGTGAGCGCCGTGCCGGAGACGCTGCTTGCTTGGTATCAGGTTCGCGCCGTGCCTTGTCAGATTTGGGCTGGGCCCCGCAACGCTCTGATATGGCAACAATGATTGCAGATGCGTGGCGCTGGCATCAAGCGCCAGAGTATGAATACTGACCCTCTGAAAGGGTCTGGTATGAGCGTTCAATCAGCTTGGCGCGCCGCGTATCTGCTGCGCCTGAAACGGCGGCAATTGCTGTGGCGTGCTTTGCGAAGCCGCCACGCTTTGCAGGTGCAACACAATCAAACGGCCCAGATCGGACGCGGCGATATCCTGTTATTTGCCAGCATGCGCAATGAGGCCCGGCGTCTACCCTATTTCCTGCAGCATTATCGCCAACTGGGTGTGCGTCATTTCCTGATCGTCCTGAATGACAGCACCGATGAGAGCGCCGAGATATTGCGCGCTCAGCCCGATGTCTCGGTGTGGAGCACGCAACGCAGCTATCGCGAGGCGCGCTTTGGGATGGATTGGATGAACTGGCTGCTGATGCGCTATGGGCGGCGTCATTGGTGCCTCACCGTCGATGCCGATGAACTGCTCGTCTATCCCGGTTGTGACACCCGCGCCCTGCCCGCGCTGACCGGTTGGTTAGAGGCGCGTGGCGCATCTGCGATGGCCGCGATGATGTTGGATATGTATCCTGAGGGGCCACTTTCCAGCGCCCACTCAGCGCCTGGCGATGATCCGACCAAAGCGCTACCGCTGTTTGATACGCAGGGCTACTCTTGGGAATATCAGCCCCGATTTGGAAATATCTCGATCCGGGGTGGGCCGCGCAAACGGGTGTTTTTCGCCAAACACCCCGAACGCGCCCCCCATTTGCACAAGGTGCCTTTGATCAAGTGGGATTGGCGCTATGCCTATGTCAGCTCGACCCATGTGGCGCTGCCGCGCCACCTCAATGGTGGGTTTGATCTGCGCAGCGGTTTGCCCAGCGGGGTCTTGCTGCATTCCAAATTTCTGGATGGTGCGTTGCAACGTGCGCGTGAGGAAAAGGCGCGGGGCGAACATTTCACCCATCGCGACCGTTATAATGCCTATTATGATCGTATCAGCGACGATCCTGATCTGTCTTGCGAACACTCTGCGCGCTATCGCGGGCCCGAGAGTTTGATTGCCCACGGCTTGATGCGCGCCGGCGACTGGACCTGACGCAGGGGACAGTTTACGCAAGCGGACGTTCTGCGTATTCTTGGGGTGATTTTCTGTTTCGCCCACGCGTATTTGCATCCCGCCGCAAACGCCGCCAAGGTGCCAAACGGGAAACAATTAATAGACCGGAAACCAATTTCGGCGAAAAGACGTAAGTGCGGCAGAAGGAACGGGTTTTGAGATCGAGGGAGCTGATCAAACTGCGTCGAATGCGCAGGATCCGCCAGATACGTGCCTTTCGCAAAAGGCGTGAGATGGCGGTGGTCGCCGATCGCACCGGGCAGATCGGTGGCGATGATATTCTTGTCTTCGCAACCCTGCGCAACGAGCGCGTTCGCCTGCCCTATTTCCTGCGCTATTATCGCAACATGGGCATCCGTCATTTCCTGTTTGTCGATAACGGTTCGGATGACGGATCACGCGATTATTTGGCCGATCAAGAGGATTGTTCGGTCTGGGTCACCAATGCCTCATATAAAGTAGCCAATTTCGGGATGGATTGGCTCAACTGGCTGCTGCGCAAATATGGCACCGGGCATTGGACGCTAACGATCGATCCTGACGAGTTCTTCGTCTACCCCTTCAGCGATACCCGTCCGATCAATGCCTTGACCGATTGGCTTGATACCTACGACATCCGGTCCTTTCCGGCGATGTTGCTGGATATGTATCCCAAGGGGCCGATTGACGCGGTGCCTTATGTCGAGGGGCAAAACCCGTTCGAACATGCCTGCTGGTTCGATGCCGGGAACTACATGATTTCGCGCAACCAAAAGATGCACAATCTGTGGATTCAGGGTGGGCCACGCACGCGGATGTTCTTTGCTGATGACCCATTGGCGGCACCGTCCTTGAACAAGATTCCGCTTGTGAAATGGCAGCGCGGCTTCGTCTACACCTCCTCGACCCATATGCTGCTGCCGCGCGGGCTGAATCATACCTATGACACGGGCGGCGGCGAAATGGTTTCGGGCTGCTTGATGCACGCCAAGTTCCTGTCGCCCCTCGCTGCGAAAGTCGAGGAAGAGTTGGATCGCGCTCAGCATTACGCCGGATCACGGGAATATCGCGCCTATGCGCAGACCGTCGGCAAACAGCCTGATTTGTGGTGCAAATGGTCCGAAAAGTATATCAACTGGCGGCAGCTCGAAATTCTCGGGCTGATGTCAAAGGGCAATTGGGCATAGGGGTCAGGGCAGGTGACTGTCGGTTTCATCATGATGTGTCACACGGCGCTGGATCGTGCAGCCCAGGTCGCGCGCTATTGGGCAACCAGTGGTGCGCCGGTGGTGATTCATGTCGATGCGCGCGTGAGTGAACATGACTACTCTGCGCTAGGGCGCAGCCTTGCCGATCTTGAAGACGTCTCGTTCTCGCGCCGCTATAAATGCGAATGGGGCACCTGGTCCTTGGTGGCCGCCGCCCAATCCGCAGCCGAGCAGATGCTGGATCGCCACCGCGAGGTGCGCCACGTTTATCTGGCGTCTGGTTCGTGTCTGCCCTTGCGCCCGCTCAGCGAATTAACTGATTATCTTGCCGCGCGCCCCTATACCGATTTCATCGAAAGCGTGACCACGACCGAGGTCGGTTGGACCGTCGGTGGCATCGATATCGAGCGGTTCACCCTGCGCTTTCCTTTCTCGTGGAAGAAACAGCGTCGATTGTTTGATCGCTATGTCGAGTTTCAACGCCGCGTCGGATTCAAGCGCCGGATTCCGCATGGGTTGGTGCCGCATCTGGGCAGCCAATGGTGGTGCCTGACGCGCCAAACGCTGAGCGCGATTTTGCAAGACCCGGATCGGGATCTGTATGACCGCTATTTCAAACGCGTCTGGATCCCCGATGAAAGCTATTTTCAGACACTGACTCGGCTCTATGCGACCTCGGTAGAGAGCCGCTCTTTGACGCTGACCAAGTTCGACTTTCAGGGCAAACCGCATATTTTCTACGACGACCACTTGCAGCTTCTGCGCCGCTCGGATTGCTTCGTCGCACGCAAGATATGGCCCAAGGCAGAGCGGCTGTATTCCACCTTCCTTGCGCCCGGAAATGGTAGTTCGGTGATGGCCGAACCCAACCCGGCCAAGATTGACCGGCTGTTCTCAAAATCGATTGAGCGGCGCACCAAAGGGCGGCCCGGCTTGTATATGCAAAGCCGCTTTCCCAAGAAGGACCACGAAAACGGCAAGACCTCGGCGCCCTATTCGATCTTTCACGGCTTTTCTGACCTGTTTGAAAATTTTGACGGTTGGCTGGCGAAATATGTCGGGGCGCGGGTACATGGCCATCTGTTCGCGCCAGAGCGTGCGGAGTTTGCAGGTGGCGAAGAGATGTTCAACGGCTGCCTGACCGATAGCGCGGTGTTGCGCGACTATAATGCGCGGGCTTTCTTGACGAATGTGATCTGGAATTCGCGCGGCGAGCGGCAGTGTTTCATGTCTAGCCCACGCGACAACCAAGACAATAACTGGTTCACTGCGACCGACCCGAACGCGCAGATCTCGGTGATTAGCGGCGCCTGGGCGCTGCCGCTGTCGCGGATGAACGAAAATTTTGCAACCATCCGGCGCGAGGCTGCGCGACTGCAAAAACGTGAACTGGATCATCTGGAAATTCTGCGTTCGATGTATGTGAAGGCGCGGGTGCGGATCTGGTCGATCGCGGAATTCATCGAAAACCCGATGGAGCCGTTGCAAACCATCATCGATGAGATTTCGCCCCGCAGCACCCGTCGCCTGACCGAAGCGCCTCAGATGGTGGATCTCGCTGGCTTCGGGCAGTTCCTGCAAAACCTCAAAAATCAGGGGATGCAGCCGCTGGTGATGGGCGATTTCCCCTTGGATGAGGGCGCGCGCCAAACCGCGACGCGGCGCGGCCGCCCCTATCTGGTGAAGTGAGCCCATGGCAAAATTCGAAACATTCGTGATCTTTGCGGAGATGCGCACCGGCTCTAATTTGCTAGAGGCCGCGCTGAATGCGCTGCCGGGCGTGACCTGCCATGGCGAGGCGTTTAACCCGGTGCTGATCGGCTATCCCAATCGCAAGGATCTACTGGGCGTCACCCAAACCCTGCGCGATTCCGACCCGATGGTGTTGTGGAAAGCCATCAAACAAGGAGACGGGTTGAACGGCTGTCGCTATTTCCATGACCATGATCCGCGCATGCTCTCAAAATTTCTGGACGATCCGAAATGCGCCAAGGTGGTGCTGACGCGAAACCCTATCGAAAGCTATGTCAGCCTCAAGATTGCCAAGGCGACGGGGCAATGGAAGCTGGGCGATGCCAAGCACCGCAAACCGGGCAAGGCGCGCTTTGAGGCTGCCGAGTTTGAAGAGCATCTCGAGCAGTTGCAAAGCTTTCAGATCCAGCTGATGAATGCACTGCAAAAATCCGGTCAGACCGCGTTCTATATCGACTATGAAGACGCGCAATCCGTCGAAATTATCAACGGCTTGGCGGAGTGGTTGGGCGTCGAGGCGCGGCTTTCGGCGATGCCCGATTCATTGAAAGTGCAAAACCCGGAACCGCTTGAGGCGAAGGTCTCGAATTTTCCGGGCATGGAAGCGTCGCTGGCGCGGCTCGATCGGTTCAACCTGTCGCGCACCCCGAATTTCGAACCCCGTCGCGGCCCCGGTGTGCCCGGTTTCATCGCCTGCAAAGAGGCTGGGCTTTTGTATATGCCGATGCGCCCGGCGTTGGATGCGTCGATCCGGGCTTGGATGGGCAAGATCGGCGGCTTGGAAGAGGGTTTCTCACAAAAGACGCTGCGCCAATGGAAGCGGCGCCATAGTGGCCATCGCAGTTTCACCGTGCTGCGCCATCCGTTGATGCGCGCGCATCTGGCCTTTGCCGCCGTGCTGGAATGGGACTCCATGTTCGAAACCCGCGCGGTTTTGCGCAAAAGCTACAAGCTGGCGATCCCGGATGAAGGTCAGACGCTAGAGGCAGGTCGCCACGGCGAAGCGCTGATCGGGTTCCTTGGCTGGCTCAAGGCCAATATCGCCAATCAGACAAGCTTGCCCGTGAATGCACTTTGGGCGACGCAATCAGCGCTACTACAGGGTTTGGCGCAGTTCGCGCTGCCCGATCTCTTGGTGCGCGAAGACCGAATGGCTCTGGATCTGGCCTATCTCGCACAAAGCGTGGGGATTGAGAATGCGCCTGAATTCGACCCCACGGATGGCGATGTGGCTGCGGTGAAACTGGCGGAGTATTGGACGCCCGATCTCGAAGCGGCCGCGCGCGAATGCTATCCGCGCGATTTCATGCAATTTGGGTTCGGCGATTGGAAACGGGCCGATTAAAAAAGCGCGCCCGTGAAGGGCGCGCTGTGTTTTCGGTGTCTGGTTCCGCTCAGGCAGCCTGGCGGCCCTGCGCCTCAGTCAGAACGGCATGCAGCGCTGACGGGTCGGAATTTGCGCGCAGCTTCTCGCAGGTTTCCGGGTCCCGCATCGTGCGTGAGACCAAAGCCAAGGCTTTGAGATGTTCCACGCCCGAATCCTTGGGCGCAAACAGGGCAAAGACCAGATCCACTGGAAGGCGATCCACCGCGTCGAAATCAAGCGGCTTTTCGAGCCGCAAGAACACGCCAACGACCTCGTCCAGGGCATCAAGCCGTGCATGCGGCAACGCTACCCCGTGACCGACACCGGTCGGCCCAAGGCTTTCGCGTTCCTGCAGGGCATCGACGGTCTGCGCAGCGTCGAGCCCATAGCCCGCCGCCGCGATATCGCCGAGATCCTGAAAAAGGCGCTTCTTGCTCGTTACATTGGACAGCACCTTGACGGCGCCAGGTTTGAGCAACCTCGAAAGATCCATATATCCCGTCTTTTCCGCGCCTTCTTCGTTGGAGGCGCTCATTTGCTGTTGCGCGGGTCTATCCAGCCGACATTGCCGTCGTCGCGACGATGCACGACATTGACCCCACCGTGTTTTTCATTTCGGAAAACAAGCATGGATGCATCGGAAAGCTCCATCTGCATCACTGCCTCGCCGACCGAGAGAGTGGGCACCTTTGTCTCCATCTCTGCTACGATCACTGGCGCCACATTGGCGGCTTCGCCCGACTCGTCTTCCTGCTCTGCCGCGAGCACATACATCCCTGCCGCCCCGAATTCAACCGGTTCGATCCGATCGCGGTGGTGATCCTTGAGCCGACGTTTATGGCGACGCAGTTGTTTCCCCATCTTTTCGCGGCAGCTGTCAAACGCGGCATAGATTTCGTTCGCGTGGCCTTTGGCCGATGCGGTCAGTCCGGTGGACAGGTGCACGGTGGATTCACAAATGAATTCATGTGCGTTCTTCGAGAAGGTGATCGTCGCGTCCGTGGGTCGCTGCATATATTTGTCGACCGTCTCGCCCAGTTCGGATTTGACATGAGATTGCAGCGCCTCGCCAATATCGATTTGCTTGCCAGTGATCTGGTACCGCATGGATTTTCTCCTTCACGCATTGGGCCACGCCGCTTGACCGTGACACGGACAAGTTGCGAGCCGGTTAATTTCCCTAAGGAAAATGCAGATCATTCCCCCCTCTGTCTGGCGCTTAGGCCAAAGGCGGACGCTGGCCGAGTTGGGCTCGGCGGACGTGCGCAGGAGATGGGGGCGACAATCACGCATGTAAGTATATTTGGGGATGGATGGGGCGGGCTGTCAACGGGTGACCTGCAAAGTGGTGGTTAGGTTCGCTCACGCCGGGGTCAAAGAATGCGGAAATTCTGCCCAAGATAGACCCGGCGCACATTTTCATCCTGCACGACTTCCTCGGTCGTGCCCGACATCAACACCTTTCCGTCATGCAAAATATAAGCGCGTTCCACAATTTCGAGCGTTTCGCGCACGTTATGATCGGTAATCAACACCCCGATACCACGATCTTTCAGTTGCGACACCAAAGCGCGGATTTCTGATACCGCGATCGGGTCGACGCCGGCGAAAGGCTCATCCAGCAGCAGATATTTCGGATCAGCGGCCAGACAGCGCGCAATTTCACAGCGCCGCCGCTCACCGCCTGACAGGGCGATCGCCGGGGCCTGACGCAGATGCCCGATCGAAAAATCGCCGAGCAACTCTTCAAGCCTCTCGCGCCGACCATGCGGGTCAGAGACCGCGATTTCCAACACCGCCATGATGTTTTGTTCGACCGTCAGCCCGCGAAAAATAGAGGCTTCCTGAGGCAGATACCCAATGCCCAGCCGGGCGCGGCGATACATCGGCAGGCCAGTGACATCGCGGCCATCCAGCATCACCTGACCCGCATCGGGGCGGATCAACCCGGCGATATTGTAAAAACACGTCGTCTTGCCAGAGCCGTTCGGCCCCAACAGCGCCACCACCTCGCCACGCGACACATCCAGCGAAACATCGCGAATCACCGGGCGGCGGCGATAGCTTTTGCGCAGGCCTCGCACATGCAGACCCTCGGTGCTCTCATGCGCGAGCACCGGCTCGTGTTGATTGTCAATTTGGGCATTCATTATTTTGTTCCGGGTTTGAGGATCGTGCGCACGCGCCCGTCCATTTGCCCTGAGCCGGTGCGCAGGTCGACGTTCAGCCAATTGCCAGACATCACGTTCTCGCCTTGCGTCAACAAGACGTTGCCCGTCAGAACCACGGTGCCTGCGGGCACATCATAGACGGCTTGCTGCGCCTCTGCTGCCTCGGTTTCTGAGACCAGCGTGACGCCACCGGTGGCGACAAGCTGCGAGATTTTCGTGCGATCCCCTTTGGCATATTGCACTTCAACCTGCTCCGCCTTGAGGCGCATTGTGCCTTGGCCAACCAGAACATTGCCACTGAAAACGGCCTTACCGCTTTCCTGATTGACGTTGAGCTTGTCCGCAGTGATTTCAACCGGGGCCTTGGTATCGGCACGGATGCCGCCGAAGGTGACCTGTTGGGCCTGCGTGATCGCGGGGATCAGCAGGAACGCACTCAAGATAAGAAAACTCGCAAGGCTTCGCATCACACCCTCATTGCTTTGGCTGATATATCAGCTTCACACCCTTGTTGAAATCCAGATCATGCCCGCCGCCATTCGCAAGCGTTGTCATCGTCATCGACCCAGCATCCAGCGTGCCAAACGGCGCAGCGCCATGAACCGCCCCCGGCGAGACAATCTTGCCGCGATTGGTCTGCATCGTGATCAATTCAGACGTCAGATGATAGCCCTGCGAGGTTTGCATCGCGACCGAGCCTTGCAAGGTAATTTCACCCGCTGCGGTGGCAAAGCGACCCTGTTGCGCGCTCAGATCAGTGACGAGCCCGTTCTTTGCGGTCAGCTTGGCAATAAGCTGTTGCGCAGAGGCACCGCCCCCGTTCTCGGGTTCGGGGCGCGCAAGCTGCGCTGTCACAGACAGAGTCGCGCCGTCTTGTGTCACACCTGAAAATTCAGGCCGCGTCAGCGCGGAATCACGTGCAAGCTTTTCCACATCGACCTGCGCGTAGGGAATGGCCGCACTCGGGTCGATCCGATTTGAAAACAAGAACAGAGTCGACAACAGCATCAGCGCAACCAGAGGCAGGGCGACCTTGGCCCAACCCACAAGCTGCGAATGGCGGTTGTCATAGTCCATCAGACGATCCCGGCACGCAAACAATCATGGATCTGGATGAACCCAACGGGCCGATCATCTTGAACCACAAATAGGCTGGTGATCTTGCGGTCATTCATCTGCGCCACGGCGGCCTCGGCAAGTTGCTCGGGCGTGATTGTGCGCGGCTTAGCAGTCATTACCTCGGCCACCGTATGTTGCAACAGACCATCCATATGGCGGCGCAAATCGCCGTCGGTGACGATGCCGCTAAGGCGACCTTGCGCATCCAGCGCACCGATCACGCCAAAGCCCTTCTGGCTCATCACCAGTAGTGCCTCAGACATCGGCGTGGCTTCGGGCACCAGCGGCAGATCGGTGTGCATCAGGTCCGACACCTTGGCAAGGCGCGCCCCCAGCTTGCCGCCGGGATGGAAGGTGCGGAAATGTTCTGCGGTAAAATGACGATGCTCCATCAGCGCCACCGCCAAGGCATCCCCCAGCGCCAGCGTCATCGTCGTCGAGGTGGTGGGCACCACGCCCGTGCCACAGGCCTCTTCGGCTTGCGGCAGCACCAGCGCCAGATCGGCCTGTTTCAGCAGCGTCGACTCTGGCCGACTGGCCACCCCGATCATCGGGATCGAAAACCGCCGCGTATGCGCGATCAGATCGGCCAATTCAGGGGTTTCGCCGGAATTGGACAGCACCAGCGCCAGATCGGTCGGTGTGATCATGCCCAGATCACCATGGCTTGCCTCGGCAGGATGCACGAAATGCGCAGGCGTCCCGGTAGAGGCGAGCGTGGCCGCAATTTTGCGCCCGATATGGCCCGATTTCCCCATGCCCGAAACGATCACGCGACCCTTGGTGGCCAAGATCATCTCGACCGCGCGGGAAAATTCGCCGTTCAGGCTGTCGGCCAGTGCCGACATGCCCGCGATTTCAATCGCGATCACCCGGCGCGCCGTTGCGCTGTAATCAGTGGTGGAAGATGTCATTGGGCTCTCCCCATCCTAGCAAATCAAGCTGCGCCCGCGCGGGCAGAAAATCGAAACAGGATTGCGCCAGCGCGCGGCGATCTTCGCGGATCAGGCGGCGTTCCAACTCCTCGCGCAGCTTGTGCAGATATAAAACATCGCTCGCCGCGTAGTCTTTTTGTGCCGTACTTAGTGTCGCTGCACCCCAATCCGAGCTTTGCTGTTGCTTGGATATATCGACTCCAACTAACTCTTGTAGCAACTGCTTGAGTCCGTGGCGATCGGTGTAGCTGCGCACCATTTTCGAGGCGATCTTGGTGCAAAATATCGGCTGGGTCACAACGCCAAAGGCATTGAACAAAGCGGCCAGATCGAAGCGCGCAAAATGAAACAGCTTTTCAGTGTGGGGATCGGCCAGCAACGCGCATAAACGCGGTGCCTCGGTTTGCCCCTTGGCAATCTTGACCAGATGGGCGCTGCCATCCCCCGAGGACAGCTGCACCAGGCACAGTCGGTCCCGGCGCGGGTCAAGCCCCATCGTTTCGGTATCAACGGCCACGACCGGCCCCAGATCAAGCCCTTCGGGCAGGTCGTTCTCGTGCAGATGGATCGCCACAGCTTGTCCTTTTTGGTCGTCCTGACAAGCATATAAGCTCTTTGTGACCGCCTTGCCAACGCGCGAGGTGATCTGCGTAGCCGCACCATTTCGCACAGGGTGCCAAGCGCGCTTCGGAGTGGCGATGACACAAGGTCATAGCTTGGTCCGAAACGCGCAGCGGCAAGGCTGTTTAGGTCTTTTTCTTCTCGCCGAGTCCAGATCCCGGTTGAAGCCCTTTGCTAAACAGATCGCTCGTTTTCGAAACGGCCGGTTTGGTCTGTTTCGGCTTCTTGACTTCTTTATTGCCTTTGCTTCTTCCCTTGGCCATGTCTGTCACTCCTGTTGATGCGCCCGTTCCGGAAGGGGACGGGTCGTCTTTCCGGGCAGGCGTCACGCCCCGGCGCATGGTATCAGACGATCTGGTCAGTCCAGACCTCGAACCCCGTCAGAACATTCGATCCGAAACTGTGGATCAGGGGTACATCCGCCGCATCACGACCACGCGCCATCAGCACGCGCCCAATCCGCGGGACATTGTTGCGCGGGTCAAATACCCACCACGCGCCGTCAAGCCAGACCTCCATCCACGCTGCGAAATCGCCGGATGCGTAGGGGGGAGGCATGCCGATATCGCCCAGATAGCCCGTGCAATAGCGCGCCGGGATGTTCATGCAGCGACAGAAGGTGATCGCAAGATGGGCGTAGTCACGGCACACGCCGCGCGCTTCGTCATAGGCTTGCGCGGCGCTGCGGGTGGCACGCGCCTGCAGGTAGTCAAAGCGGATATGGTTGTGCACGAAATCACAGATCGCCTGAACGCGTGCTGCACCGGGCGGGCTATTTTGAAACAAACGCCACGCCTCGGGCGACATCAGATCGGTCTCGCAATAGCGGCTGCCCAGAAGATATTGCAGCGTATCATCTGGCAGCGACTCAACCGGGGTTTGCGCGCTCTGGGGTGGGCGCAAATCGCAGGTGCCGGGATCTCGCACGATGGTTTCGGTGCTGATCGTGAAGTCACCAGCCGGGGCCAGAAGCCGGGTGCACCAATTGCCAAACCCATCGCGATAGGCTGTCAGCGGCACAGCTGGATTGGTAACGATGCGGTCGGGATATTCCAGATCGCTCGCGCGCGAAAAATGCACGTTCAGCAGCGCAATCATGGGTGTCGGTTGCTCTAGGTGTAACTGGAACCGGCATCCAAGTTGGATGCGCATATCAGTCTCTCCCATGGCGCGCCTCATCTGTGCCATGCGCCACAAGCTGCGCAGAGAGATGTGATCGCGGCACCAATTTCATCGCTTCTTTGCATCCAGACGCGACCATGCCTTGCGCCGCTCAGCCCCTTCGGGCGCATATGAGCTGTCAAAAATGGATCGGCTGGGCGGAATAACCGTGCTTTCGGGAATTTCAGAGCGCTTTGCGGTAGGTTTGACACCACGCTTGGTGGTGGGACCGGGTGTTTTGCCTGATTTAAGGCTTGCGGACTCGGAACTGGTCATCTTGCAGTTTCCTTTCTCATGCAAAGCCGAAAATGCCCATGGCGATGCGGATGGCGGTCGTGAAGTCTGAGCCTGCCCGCGCCTATCAACAAAACCAGCCATAGCCCCGCACGCACAGCGCGGAGCACTTCCAAATCTGTTTCGAAATCAAGGTTGTCGGGTCGTAGCCAGTCGACTGGCACAAGTCAAAATCGCAAAGAGATTTCTCGATCTGGTCAATAAAACGATTGCCGGGGGTCAACTTTGCTTAAGCGTAATATATGCGTTTCGCGAAAAAATACGAGAGCAAAGCCAAAAGAAATCGGCCACGTCTTTGGCGCAGACTGTGCCGATCGCTGTGAAACGAAAAGACCCGCCGCGACATGTCTGTCTGGCGGGTCTTTCAAAGATGCACTTGGGAAGGCGTCAGATCCGAAAGATCGGCTGTAACAAGCGGGGCAGAAGACCGTTGAATTTCAATGGCGCGCTTGTAGCCGCCAGACAAATACAAGCCTCGCCCATGCCAGCAATCGGGGTGTGATCAAGATCATCCTCGGCCACTTCGACATCGCCCACGCCATACTCGCCCGTTTCGTCACTGAACGAACCTTGCAGCACCAGCGTCAATTCCAGCCCGGTATGGCTGTGATCGGGCACGGCCATTCCCGGTGGGATGTAAAGCAGACGCGCCGACCCCTCTTTGTCCGCACTTAGGATCGCCTGACGAATGCCGCCGCCCAAGGACCGCCAGCGCGGCGTGTCCGAGCCCATCTCGGCGATCAGCGCACCGGGATAGATGCCAGCCTTCTGCGGTGCGGGGGGTGCAGGGGCGACAATCTCGTCAAGCCCGTCAAAGACACGCGCGCGCAGATCGTCTGAGGCCTCGACAGCCTCAAGCGTTTCCAGCACGACGCCGCCCACCAATTCCTCGGCTTCAAGTCGTGCCCGGCATTCGTCGCATTGGCTGACATGCGTCGCCACAACCAACGAAAACGCATGACCAAGGCTTCCGGCGGCATACGACCGGACCAGCCATTCTGGAAGATGATGCGTAATCTCTTTCATTCGTCCCTCAGATCTCTCAATTCGTGCCGTAACTTCTCCAGTGCGAGCCGAATTCGTGACTTAATTGTTCCCAAGGCAAGGCCGGTGGCCTCACGTATTTCCGCCTGTGTCAGCTCGCCAACATAGGCGCGCTCAATAATGTCGCGCTGCGATTTTGGCAGCGTCGCAAGCGCCTCACGCAGTTGCACGGCCTCTTGCTCTAAGGAGACCGCCGCGTCCGCATCATGGGATTCGCGGCTTTCTGCCTCGATGACCATTTCATCGGGCACCGGGCGCGGGCGCCGTCTGATCACGTCAATCTGGCGATTGCGCGCGATTCGATAAATCCAGGCGGATGCACGCGCCCGGCTCTCATCATATAGATCGGCCTTGCGCCAGATCGTCAGCATCACGTCCTGCACGACATCCTCTGCTGCCGCTCCAGACATGCCCGAACGAATCAGCATTCCTTTCAGGCGTGGCGTGAAATGATCATACAGCCGCCCAAAGGCCGCCTTATCGCGGTGATCGCGGACGGCCACCAACCATTCCGTCTGCTCGCAACCTTCAGATCTCTGTTCGCTCGACGCGACGCTGTCGTTCATATTCTTCCCAGAATGCCCCGGCCACATGCCTTGCGGCAGCGGCGATTTCAGATCGGAGCCTATGGTCATCGTGTTAAACATGACAAGACTACGGATCGTTTTATCACCCGGATCACCCTTTGGCGAAAAAACTTCTGATCCAAAGCCTAGTACCGGGCGTTATCGCTTCAAGTGATTGGGAGTTTTGATATGTCCTTCGACGCACCGCATCCGAGCGCACAGCGCATCGCCATCATCGGATCGGGCATTTCCGGGTTGGCGGCTGCATGGCAGCTTGCACCGCATAACCAAGTAACGATTTACGAAGCCGAAGCCCGATTGGGTGGCCACTCGCGCACGATCTATGCGGGTCGGCGGGGCGATCAGCCCGTCGATACAGGATTTATCGTGTTCAACTACGCCAATTATCCCCATCTGACGCGGATGTTCGCAGAGCTTGATGTGCCGGTGGAACGCTCCGACATGAGCTTTGGTGTCAGCATCGATCAGGGCCGAATCGAATACGCGCTGCGCGATTTGCGCGGTCTGGTGGCGCAAAAGCGCAATCTTGCGCGGCCCGGATTTTATCGGATGGTCGCCGATATTGCTAAGTTCAACGCCCGCGCCGTTGAGATGGCGCAGACCGATGACATGACAATCGATGCGCTGATGGATGGGCTGCAAATGGGCGACTGGTTTCGCCGCTATTATCTGCTGCCGATTTGCGGAGCGATCTGGTCCACGCCCGCCGTCGAGATCGGCGCGTTTCCCGCCCGCAGCCTGATGCGTTTCTTTGAAAACCACGCGCTGTTGTCGGCCACAGGGCAACACCAATGGTGGACCGTTTCTGGCGGCTCGATCGAATATGTCCGTCGACTGGAGGCTGCTTTGCGCCTGAGGGGTGTGGCGTTCCGGCCTGGAACGCCCGTCACCTCTGTGCAGCGTCGTGCAAATAACGTCACTATTACGGCGCAAAACTGCCTTCCAGAGACATTTGATCAGGTGATCATCGCGACGCATTCCGATCAGGCCTTGCGTATCTTGGCGCAACCGACGGCGCAGGAGAAAGCGGCGCTTAGCGCAATTCGCTATCAGCCAAATGACGTTTTTCTGCATCGCGACATTCGGCAGATGCCGAGGCGGCGGGCTTGTTGGTCAAGTTGGACTTATCAAGCCTCGCAAAATCAAACCGAGACGCGCTTGGGCGTTACCTATTGGATGAACAAGCTGCAAAACATTCCCCAAGACGACCCGCTTTTCGTCACGCTCAACCCCGAGGCCGAGATCGCGCAAGAAACGATCTATGATCACGAGGTATTCTGGCACCCGGTCTTTGACCGCGCAGCCTTGCGGGCTCAAGGCGAGATACAGGAAATTCAGGGTTTGAACAGAACGTGGTATGCAGGTGCATGGCTGCGTCATGGTTTTCATGAAGACGGCTTTGCTTCGGCGGTGCGGGTGGCGCGTGGCATCAGCTGCGGCGCGTTGACCCAACCCGCGCTTGAGGCGGTGCCCGCATGAACGCCGAGTTTTGCCCTGGTTACACTGGCCACGCACGGCGCGGCGCGATTGCTCACAGCTTCCGCTACCATGTCGACTATGTGTTGATTGACCCAGATTCCGACGGCCCTTGGCCGCGCTTGTTTTCGCGCAAAGGTCACAATCTGGCGGTGCTGCGCGATCGTGACTACGGAGGCGTGCGCGGGCAGGGCGAGGGGGCAAAATGGGCGCGTCGTAAGCTGGCCGAGGCTGGTGCGCCCGATCCATATGCCATACGCCTGTTAACCCAGCCGCGCATCTTTGGTGCTGTGTTTAACCCGGTGAATTTCTGGCTGTCCTTCGACGCGCAAAACCAGTTGCGCGCAGTAATAGCCGAGGTGAACAACACTTTTGGCGACCGTCACTCTTACCTCTGCGCAACGCCAAATTTCGACCCTATTACGGCGACAACTGTGCTGCATAGCCGCAAGGTTTTTCATGTCTCGCCGTTTCAGGACATCGCGGGTAACTATCAGTTTCGGTTCAACATCACCGATGACACGATCCGCATTCGCATCGCGCATGAGAACGGTGGCGAGGGAGTGGTTGCAACGCTCGTCACCACGCGCCGACCGCTGCGCTCTCGCGATTTGATCGGCATTGCCTTGCGCCGCCCGCTGACCCCGATCCGCACGATCGCGCTGATCCATTGGCAAGCGCTGCGCCTGAAACTCAAAGGGGCGGTCTATCGCCCGCATCCGGCCCCCCCGAATGAGGAGATCTCCTGATGATGCCTTTCGTCACCAACAGAATCCGCAAGGAATTCTTGGATACCTGCGAAAAGATTGAACACGGCACGCTCAGCCTGCGCCTGCCAGACGGCGAGACACGTCATTTCGGGCGCGGCGCGCCGCATGCCGAGATGATCATTCGCGATTGGCAGGCGGTTCTGATGATGGCCGCGCGCGGCGATGTCGGTCTGGGAGAGGCCTATGTCGCGGGAATGTGGGACACGCCTTCGATCGAGGGCCTGTTGACGCTTGCGCTGAAAAATCTTTCGATAGCGGATAGCTACGCCTATGCCGGGTTCTGGTCGAACCTGCGTTTCAAGATCATCGACCGGTTGATGCGGGCCAATTCCTTGCGCGGGTCATCGCGCAATATCCGGGCGCATTACGATGTTGGAAACGAGTTTTACCAAATCTGGCTTGATGAGGGGATGAGTTATTCCTCAGCGCTGTTTGCGCCGGGTGATCGCGACCTGCACCGCGCGCAAAATCGCAAGCTCGACCGCATTCTCGATACGCTGGGCGAGGGCGAGCGTGTGCTGGAAATCGGCTGTGGTTGGGGCCATTTCGCAGAGCGCGCGGCCGAGCAGGGGCGGAATGTCACGGGGATCACGATCTCGCCCAGCCAAAAAGGGTATGCCGATGCGCGCCTAGATGGCCGCGCCGAAATTCGACTGCAAGACTATCGCCGCACCCCCGGAAAATTCGATCATATCGTGTCGATTGAGATGATCGAGGCAGTGGGGGAGCGTTATTGGCCGACCTATTTCGAAACCCTCAAACAACGCTTATCCGAGGGTGGAACAGCGATGATTCAGGCTATAACAGTCTCTGATTCCTACTTTCCGACCTATCGCAAAACGTCTGACTTCATCCGCCAATATACTTTCCCCGGTGGGATGTTGCTGTCCGATAGCGTGATCCGCGATCAAGCGGCCCGGGCGGGGCTGATGGTCAAGGAAAGCTTTGGCTTTGGTCAGGATTATGCCGAGACCTGCCGGCAATGGGCCGAGCGTCTTCGGGAGCGGGCAGGGCGGGCCTCGCAGATGGGCTATGGCCCCGATTTCCTGCGCGGTTGGCTTTATTATCTCGAGGCCTGCGCGGCAGCATTCGCAGTCAACCACACGGATGTGGTTCAGGTCCAACTTGTACATGCGAGGGCGTGAACGATGATCAAGATACTCTTGGCGATTGCCGTTTTGATTTTGGCAGCGGTGCTGATCCGGCACGTCTTTCTCAGCTTTCCGGCGCAGCGCCTTTCCGATTACGCCAGTGACACACCGCGTTTCGATATTCGCCAGGCCTTTGACGGGCCGGTTGAGGCGCATGGTATGATTTACGGGCCAACCGGTCGGGTGACCTCGCGGTTTCGCGCGATGATGGTCGGGAGCTTCACCAATGATGGCGGCGTGATCAATGAGGAATTCGACTATGCTTCTGGGCGCACTCAAAGCCGCGCCTGGAAGATAAAATTCGCCGAGGATGGCACGATCAGCTCGACCGCCGATGACATCGAAGGCATCGCGAGCATGGAACAACGCGGCAATGCGCTTGAGATGCATTACAGGCTGCGACTGCCCGAAGATGCAGGCGGGCATGTGCTGGATGTAACCGACTGGATCTATCAGATGCCTGACGGCACGCTGCTGAACCGCTCGCAGATGCGCAAATTCGGGATCAAGGTCGCGGAATTGTTCGCCGTGATGCGCCGTGTTCCTGAGAACCAGCCTGCGGAGTGATCACTCAAAACAGGCGGCGCGACCATCGTTCTTGATCGTCGCTGCGCCGTCGATAATCGCCCTCGCACGACGTTGCATGAAAGCCGACGGTTTCGCTGCCGAGCGCCCCTTGGGATCAGGGAGAACCGCGGCAATCAGAGCCGCTTGGCGGGCGCTTAGCTTATCTGGCGAGGTGCGGAAATACCGAAACGCGGCGGCATCAACGCCGAACGCACCCTCGTCGAATTCCGCGACATTGAGATAGACCTCAAGAATGCGCCGCTTGGACCAAACGGCTTCGACGGCGGGGGTCAAAGCCGCCTCCATCGCTTTACGAATCCAACTGCGGCCCTGCCAAAGAAAGACGTTTTTCACGACCTGCTGAGAGATCGTAGACGCGCCGCGATTGGCGCCATCATCAAGCGCCTCGCGGATCGCATGCATGTCAAAACCCCAATGGTTGCAGAAATTCGCATCTTCCGCAGCCACGACCGAGCGCGCCATGACCGGGGCGATATCCTCTATCGGGACCCATTGCTGATCGACCGCGCCAAGGCGGTGACGTTCAGACCACATGTAGTAATCGGTGGGCGGATTGATAAAGGCAAAGACCACGATCAGGGCCAGATAGATTGCAATCACCACCAATGCGGCTCGGCCCAACCACTTAAGGATGAGCCGAAACGGAGCCGTCATGCCTGCGATAAGACCCGGAGTTGCGCTGCCCCGGCGGGTCTTTTTTCTCGATTTTTTTGTTCTCGCCATGCAGGTATAAGTCACGCCCGCACGGGGGTGGTCAAGCCGCCAAAAGCGAAACCTCTGCACCACGCGCGACTTGTCGCGCGGTTACCATAGCTTCGATTGGCTCAGGATGGCGCTTGGCCCAAGCCTTGCGGATTTCATCGTGAATGGTGCGATCTTCATCCAGAATCATCTGGCCGGGGAAAAGGCTTTCGCAGGGCGCGCCCTCGGCGTTGAGAACGTGATGGGCGTCCAGCAGCAAATGCACATAGTACAGACGCTGTGTGGGCACGATGCGAATGCTATGGCCATTGACCAGATGCTTGGCGGCCACCAGAACTTCGGGGTTGCCGCAGGCAAGCTCGGCGCGCCATCCCTCGATCAGCATGCGGTGCTGTTGGGACACAAGAAGTGGACGCAGATTGCCGATCGCGCCGGTTTCAAACCGCACCGGGGCGTAGTTCCCGAGGCCCACAACGTGCCGCCCACCGGCCCATAGGATCGGTTGCGCGCCGTCATCGCGGGTCAAGACCTCGTCGCCTGCGCGCAGCCATTCGACTGGAACCGCGCCATTCGGTGTGTCGATCAGGCTGCCAGCGACAAAACACTCTGGCCCAAGGTCTCCGACCGGAAGCTGTGTTGAGGTGGTGACATAGGTCGAGCTGACAAAGGTCGCGTTATGAAGGATCGAACCATCGCTCGGCGTAAACACACGATCGCCGTTGCGCAGGTAAAACGTGTCGCCAGTGATCGTGAACTCGTTGCCGTTCGCATCGGCCAATGTGATCGTATCACCGCGCCAGACATCATCCACGCGCTGCCCATCAACCCGGTCACGCCAAGTCGTCGAAATATAATTGTCGTTATTCCCATCGGTCAACGACAACGTCTCGGGCGACAAGGCTGTCCCCGCGGCCGGGGGGTTTCCCGGGTCCATATGATAAAACTGGTCGTAATATGTAGCCACGTTGGGCGCCTGTTTTTAGTCTGCTCTTATTGTTTCCAAAAAAGCTGTAAATTGCGGCATAAATGAGGCGACGTGATCATATTCCCGATTGGTCGTTAACTATTCCTCTTAGCTTCCTGAAAGGAGCGAGCCGCCAACGACATGTTTCGCTGCCCCGGATGCCCCTTCGGTGACCTCTTCGCCGTCAAAGGTTGCGGCCCCGCCAGTGATCAGCGCAGTCTCAAGCCGGTCGCGGAAATCGGGATGCAAATCAGACCGCAGCACCTGCGCATCGGTATGACCCAAGGTCTTGAGCTGGGCCATCAGCGGCGCGGCCCCGGCCTTTGGAATTAATAAAAAGACCGCAGCGCCGTCTTTTGGCAAATGTTTGCCCGCATCACGCAAGAAGGAATCATTCAGACCAAGATCGGTGGCATGCCCGGCAATTGCGCCAGTGCCAGCCCCAATCGCGGCCCCGATCACCGGGGACAAGAAGACCAAGCCAAGAACGCCGCCCCAAACTGCCCCACCAATCGCACCCATCGCGGTGGTGTTCGTCAGTTGCAGCAGGTAAACAGCGCCATTGGTCTCGCGCGTGACCACCACAATATCCTCGGCGCGAAATAATCCCTGCTTACGCAAGTCTTGTAGCGTGTCGCGCAGATCCAGCGCGGCGTCTTCGTCGGCACAGGAAATCACAAGCAATTCGGACATCGCGGCCCCTCCAAGGCAAACACGAAAAAAGGGCGAGACCGATGGCCCCGCCCCTTTAAAACGTCTTGTTGGCTGAAGGGTTCCCTTACTCCGCCGGCATCGCCTGAGGCTCATCCGAAAGCGGATGAGACAGGTTGACGAGCATCTCTTTCGGGCAAACCTGCAAGAAGTTGGCCCGCTCGCTCTGCCAATGCTGCAAGATATCGGACGCCTTGCGCGAACCCGTCTCGGCCGCGTGCCGCTCGATCAGTCCTTTGAGTTGGGCCTCCCAATGGGGATGACCCAAGCCACAGGTCGCAAGGCTTTCGAGGTTCATCAGATCCTCGGCCACACCATCGGGATCATAGAGATAGGCCATGCCGCCAGTCATCCCCGCGCCGAAATTCGGCCCGATAGAGCCAAGGATTACCGCGACACCGCCGGTCATGTATTCACAGCCGTTCGATCCGCAACCCTCGATCACCACCTTGGCGCCCGAGTTGCGCACGCCAAAGCGTTCGCCCGCGCGCCCTGCGGCAAACAGATACCCGTCGGTCGCACCATAGAGCACCGTATTACCGATGATGGTGTTTTCCGAGGCCACCAGCGGGCTAATCATTGGCGGGCGCACGATGATGGTGCCCCCCGACAGACCCTTTCCGACATAGTCATTGGCATCACCCGAGACCTCGATCTTGAGACCTGGCGCCGCAAACGCGCCCAGCGACTGACCGCACGATCCGGTCAGCTTCACCGTCAGATGGTCGGGCTGCAACGCGTTGCGCATCCCGAAATTCTTGACGATATGGCTTGAAGCCCGCGTGCCGATGGTGCGCAGCGTATTGCGCACCGCATAGCTCAGCTGCATCTTCTCGCCTTCTTCGAAGAAGCGCGCTCCGTCGCGGATAATCTCGGCATCCAGCGTATCGGGCACCCAGTTGCGCGGCTTGGAACGGTCGTAAACGATCTTGTCCCAGCCATCGACGGTGATCAGCAGTGGGTTAAGGTCAAGGTCATCCAGATGCGCCGAGCCACGGCTGACCTGCGTCAGCAGATCTGCGCGCCCGATCACCTCGTCCAAGCTGCGCGCGCCAATCGAGGCCAGCAACTCGCGCACTTCCTGCGCATAGAAGGTGATGAGGTTCACGACCTTGTCCGCCGTGCCGGTGAACTTGGCGCGCAGTTCCGGGTCTTGCGTACACACGCCCACCGGGCAGGTGTTGGACTGGCACTGGCGCACCATGATGCAGCCCATCGCGATCAGCGCAGCAGTGCCGATGCCGTATTCCTCGGCCCCCATCATCGCCGCCATCACGATATCCCGCCCCGTGCGCAAACCGCCATCGGTGCGCAGGGTGACGCGTTCGCGCAGGTTGTTCATCGCGAGAACCTGATGCGCCTCGGTCAGGCCCATTTCCCACGGCAGACCGGCATATTTGATCGAGGTCGCGGGCGAGGCCCCCGTGCCGCCGTTATGACCCGAAATCAGGATCACGTCGGCTTTGGCCTTGGCCACACCAGCGGCAATCGTGCCAACGCCCGACGAGGCCACCAGCTTGACCGTCACCTTACAGCGCGGGTTGATCTGCTTGAGATCGTAGATCAGCTGCGCGAGGTCTTCGATCGAGTAGATATCGTGGTGCGGCGGCGGCGAGATCAGCGTCACGCCCTTGGTCGAGTGCCGCAGCCGCGCGATCAGGTCGGTGACCTTCATGCCCGGAAGCTGACCACCCTCGCCGGGTTTCGCACCTTGCGCGACCTTGATTTCCAGCTCTTCGCAATGGTTGAGGTATTCGGCGGTCACACCGAAGCGCCCCGAGGCCACCTGCTTGATCTTGGCGCTGGGGTTGTCGCCATTGGGTTCGGGCACGAAATGTGCCGGATCTTCGCCACCTTCACCGGAGTCAGATTTCGCACCGATCCGGTTCATCGCCACGTTGAGAAGTTTATGCGCCTCGGGCGAGAGCGCCCCCAGCGACATCCCCGGCGTCACGAAGCGCTTGCGGATCGAGGTGATGCTTTCCACCTCTTCGATTGGCACCGGTTTGCCCAGCGATTTGATATCCAGCATGTCGCGGATATGGATCGGCGGGTTGGCCCGCATCATCGCGGAATACTGCTTCCACAGATCATAGCTGGCCCGGTTGCACGCCGTTTGCAGCATATGCATCGTCTGCGCGCCCCAAGCATGGGTTTCACCGGTGCGACGCGCTTTATACAGACCGCCGATTGGCAGCACATCCTGCCCGCCTTTCCAGCCCTTCGCATGCACTTCTTCCAGCTTGTGCTGAATGCCGTGCAGACCGATGCCGGAAATGCGCGAGTGCATGCCGGGGAAATACTCCGCGACCATCGCCCGGCTCAGGCCGACTGCCTCAAAGTTGAGACCGCCGCGATACGAGGACAGCACCGAAATGCCCATCTTCGACATGATCTTGAGCAAGCCCGAATTGATCGCATCGCGATAACGGCGCATCGCATCGACAAGGCTACCTTCAACGAGGCCGCGCGTGATCCGGTCTGCAATCGTATCCTCAGCCAGATAGGCGTTCACCGTGGTCGCACCAGACCCGATCAGCACCGCAAAGTAATGCGGGTCGATACATTCAGCGGCGCGCACATTGATCGAGCAGAACGTGCGCAGGCCTTTCTTGGTCAGCCAGCTATGAACGGCGCTGGTCGCCAAGATCATCGGCATCGCGACTTTGTCGGCGTCTTGCGCCTCATCGCTGAGCACCAGATGCAGCGCACCCGAGCGCACGGCGTCTTCGGCCTCGGCGCGAATGCGGGTCAGCCCGTCATGCAGCGCCTCCTGATCGGCACCTGCGGGGAAGGTGCAGTCGATCACGGTGACCTGCTCGCCAAATTGCGTGAGCATTGCGTCGAATTCGGAATTCGCCAGGAACGGGCTGTCGAGCAGCCAAATCTCGGTTTGTGAGCTATCCTCATCAAGCACGTTCTTAAGGTTGCCGAACCGCGTTTTCAGGCTCATCACCCGGCTTTCGCGCAAGGAGTCGATCGGCGGATTGGTGACTTGGCTAAAGTTTTGCCGGAAGAAATGGCTGAGCGGGCGGTATTGCTTGGACAGCACTGCGGGGGGCGTATCATCGCCCATCGAGGCAATCGCCTCTTTGCCGTCTTCGGCCATCGGCGCGAGGATCTGTTCGATCTCTTCGACCGAATAGCCCGCAGCGATCTGGCGTTTGCGCAGCTCGGCACCCTCGAATTTCGGGGCTTCGGGCACGTCCCGCAATTGCTCGTTCAGATCGGTGACCTTGCTGACCCATTCCGAGAAGGGCTGTGCATGGGCCAGTTTGTCCTTCAACTCGGCGTCATGGTAGAGTTTGCCATTGGCCATATCGACCGCAATCATCTGCCCCGGGCCAAGCGCGCCTTTCTCGACAACCATCGACTCGTCAATCGGCACCATCCCGGCCTCGGACCCTGCAATCAGCACGCCATCGCCGGTGATGACATAGCGCAGCGGACGCAAACCGTTGCGATCCAGACCGCCACAGACCCAGCGGCCATCGGTCATCGCCAAGGCGGCGGGACCATCCCAAGGCTCGATCACGGCGTTGGAATAGGCATACATATCTTGCAGCGCCTGCGGCATCGCCTCGTCATTCGACCACGGTTCGGGCACCAGCATGGTCTTGACCATCGGTGCCGAGCGGCCCGAGCGCACCATCAATTCAAACACCGCATCCAGCGCACCGGAATCCGACGCACCCGCCGGGATGATCGGCTTGATATCCTCGGCGCTGTCGCCAAAGGCAGAGCTGGCCATGCGGATCTCGTGGCTTTTCATCCAGTTGATGTTGCCCTTGATCGTATTGATCTCGCCGTTATGGGCCAACATCCGGAAGGGTTGCGCCAGCCACCATTGCGGGAAGGTGTTCGTGGAATACCGCTGGTGATAGATCGCGAAAGCCGATTCAAACCGCTCGTCTTTCAGATCGGGATAGAACTCGGCCACTTGCTCGGCCAGCATCATGCCCTTGTAGATAATCGAGCGGCAGGACAGCGAGCAGATATAAAGCCCGGCAATCTGTGCAGCGACGGCGGCTTTTTCGATCCGGCGGCGGATGATGTAAAGCTCGCGCTCGAACTGCTCGTCGTCGATATCCTTGTCGTTGCGGATCAAGATCTGCTCGATCTCGGGGCGCGTCGAGTTGGCCTTTTCCCCCAGAACGCCGGTATTTACCGGAACGTGGCGCCAGCCATAAATGTAATGGCCCATCCGCAGCACTTCGGATTCCACGATCGTGCGGCAGCGTTCCTGCGCGCCAAAATCGGTGCGCGGCAAAAAGACCTGACCGACAGCGACCATCTTTTCCATGTCGGGCTCATGGCCGGTGCGCCGGATCTGGTCGTAAAAGAACGGGGCGGGGATTTGCACATGGATGCCTGCGCCGTCACCGGTCTTGCCATCGGCATCAACCGCGCCGCGGTGCCAGATCGCTTTCAGTGCATCAATGCCGTTTTCCACGACCCTGCGGCTTGCCTTGCCGTCGATGGCAACCACCAGACCGACGCCACAAGAAGATTTTTCATCCTCTTCTTTCCACAGAGAATTTTCATTCATCCACTGGCGTTTGGCTTCCTGAGCTGCAACCCAGGCTTCATCATATTTCGTCATGTCCGGCCTCCTTCGGAGAAAGCGTTAAACCAGCGGCTTCAAATTCGGCGCGCAGCATGCCGCCCGCCGCCTCGATGGCCTTTTGAGCGCCGCTCGGGCGCCCTTCGATGATGGCTTGCACGATTGGGCGCAATAGACCCTGTTTGTGCAATGAACGCGCCAAAGTATGGCGACGCTCGGGAAAGAGGTAATGGCGATAGCCCGCATCCTCGGGAAAGCGCGAGGCATGCATCCATTCGTCCTGCATGCCGCCATACAGCAGCGTGACCACACATTCGCGATCACGCAGAACAGGCACCTTCGGATAGGGCCGTTCCACGATCCGGTCGCGCAAGAACGTCCAGCGGGGTTCCTCGGACATCATATCGGGGCGGACCGAATATTGCGGCACGATGGCGAGCACACGGTTTGCCGGCGTCACACTCGCCAGCATGATCGCCTCAGAGCCCCCCATCGAATTGCCGATCGCAACAATGTCGCCCGCAGCAACCTGTTCGGCGGTCTCTTCGACGATACGTTGAATGGCATCGGCAAGCTCGGGGACGTTCATCCAGCTTCGACTGGCATCGGCAATAAACGGCACATTGCTGCGCCCGATGCTGGTCGCCATGCGCGCAAAGTGGATGTGCAACGGTTTTGGTGCCGCAAGGTGTTCCAGCGCAATCATCCGCGCCCGCCCGCGGGGGAAAACCCCGTCATCATCATGTCGCAATCATATTCGGGCGTCTCGCTTGAAAAACCCGGATCGCCCGGAAAATCAAACCGCGCCGGGCTGTCGTCATAGGATTGCGACTCGCCCGCGGCATTTTCGAAACGCTCCGGCCCACTTAGAAAAATGCGATATTTCCGGCTGACATATTGCACGCCACTGCGGGTCGACAGCTTTCGGTTCTGGGCGTCATATTCGCTGAGTTCAAAGCTGCATTTTTCCAGCGGCACACCATCGATGGTGACGGATTCCCCCGTCAACGTATCGGCGCCAACAAAGCGCTGGGTCTGCGCGAAATTGTTGCGCGTGATGAAATCATAATCATCGCGCCCTGACGCCAAAAGCGTGCTGTACGAGGCGTTGTCTTTCGATGCGCCCTGATCGAGCCTGTCAATCTCGCCGGTTTCGAGTGATTGGGCCTCGATCCAGCGGGTTTCACTGTCGATATGGCTTAGGAAATAGGCCCCTTTGCCATCGGCATAGGAAACCCATTGATCGCCCGCAGGATCAGAAGAACAGGTGTAGTAATTGGCGACTTGGCAGTTGTGCAGTTGCGCGGTCAAATAGACCTCACAGCCCTTGGGAGGGATGAAATTGGCAGCATAGGCCGGGAGGGCTGCGAAAAGCCCTCCACAGATTGCCTGAAAGAATGCCGCCAAGTTCATCTTTGTGTCTGCCCTTTTGGCCCTGTCGCTTCGGTGGCACTACTGCGCCGCGACCGCCGCTACGTTTTCGAGGTAGCGCAGGATTTCATCGCCCGCCTCGCGCCCATCACGGATCGCCCAAACCACAAGGCTCGCGCCGCGCACGATATCGCCCACCGCGTAAACGCCGGGGATCGAGGTAGCATGCGTGCCAAACTCGGCCTTGACGGTGCCCCAACGGGTGGTTTCCAGCTCGGCCGTGTCCCATTGCTCGGGCAGGTTTTCCGGCTCAAACCCAAGCGCCTTGATCACCAGATCGGCAGGCTCGTCATAGATTCCGCCTTCGATCTTTTCGGGGGTTTGACGCCCCGAGGCATCGGGTGCGCCCAGACGCATCTGTTGCACCGAGACCGAAGCCACCGGATTGCCGGCAAAACCTGCAGGTGCTGCAAGCCAGACAAATTCCACGCCTTCTTCTTCGGCGTTTTGCACTTCGCGCTGGCTGCCGGGCATGTTGGCACGGTCGCGACGATAGAGACATTTCACCGATGTCGCACCCTGACGGATCGCCGTGCGCACGCAGTCCATCGCGGTGTCGCCACCACCGATAACCACGACGCGCTTGCCCTCGGCGTTCAGCGTGCCGTTTTCGAACTCGGGCACCTCGTCGCCAAAGCTTTTCTTGTTCGACGCCGTCAGGAAATCAATCGCGCGCACGATGCCTGACGCATCCGCGCCCGGATCGGTCAACTCGCGCGTTTTATAGACACCCGCAGCGATCAGAACAGCGTCATGCTTGCCCCGGATCGCATCAAAGGAAATATCCGTGCCGACATTGCAGTTCATCACAAACTCGACGCCGCCCTCTTCAAGTTGTTTGACGCGCTGCATGACGATGTCTTTTTCCAGCTTGAAGCCGGGGATGCCGTAGGTCAGCAATCCGCCCGCGCGGTCATAACGGTCATAGACCGTGACCTGCACGCCCGCGCGGCGTAGCACATCTGCCGCCGCCAAGCCGCCCGGCCCCGCGCCGATAATGGCCACGGATTCAGCGCGATCGCTCATTGGTTTGATCGGTTTGACCCAGCCCATATCAAAGGCAGTGTCGGTGATGTATTTCTCGACCGCGCCGATGGTGACCGTGCCGTGACCGGATTGCTCGATCACGCAATTGCCTTCGCACAGGCGATCTTGCGGACAGATGCGGCCACATATTTCGGGGAAAGTGTTGGTGGCTTGGCTCAGCTCATAGGCTTCTTGCAAGCGGCCCTCAGCGGTCAGGCGCAGCCAATCGGGGATATTGTTGTGCAACGGGCAATGCGACTGGCAATAGGGCACGCCGCATTGGCTGCACCGACTGGCCTGCTCGGCGGCTTTCTCGGCTGCGAATTCGCGATAAATTTCGCCAAAGTCGTGGGAGCGGACATCTGCGTCACGCTTCTGAGGCATCTCCTTCGCCGTTTTGACGAACTTGAGCATCGGTTGCTTGGCCATGTCGGCGCCTCCCTGAGTGAACCTTGGGTGCGCATTGCTACACCGCTTCGCGCGGCAATAAAAGTAAGTGGTGCTGACCTAATTGCGATATTTTTCGGGTTGGCGCGACGAAGGCGGCGCAAAATCACTCAAATTAGGTCAGCTTTGTTTACCATTTTGCGAATATGGCGTGAAAATTAACGACAGACCGGAGCGCAAAAAGCTGATTCGTTCGCCTTAGCCAAGAAAGCCGACCGCAGACATCCCCAGAAGCAAGCCGCCAAAGAGGATCCGATAAATCGCAAAAGCGGTAAAGCGATGGGTCTGGATGAATCCCAGAAGCCATTTCACCGCGATAAAGGCCGTCACGGTCGAAACGACAAAGGCGATGCTCATCGACGTCCAGTTCTCCCCCTGTACGCCGGCGCCGCCGGTAAACTGCTTGAGCAGTTCATAGCCGCTGGCCGCATACATCGTCGGAATGCCTACGAGAAATGCAAATTCGGTGGCAGCGCCACGGTTTGACGTACCCAACAGCATCGCTGCGAAAATCGTCGCGGCAGACCGCGAGGTGCCGGGAAAGACACCCGCCACGATCTGCGCCAAGCCGACAGCAATCGCGACGCGCCACAGAATGACACTGCGGTCGGACTGGTGTTCGGCGACACGTTCCGCCGCGATCATCCAGATACCCCCGATCACCAACGCCCAGGCAATCGGCTGGATCGTCGTTGGCAGCTCAAATCCTAGCTTCTTAACGATCAGGCCCAGCACGGCGGTGATCAGAAAAGCCACGCTCAGCTTCGCCAGATAGTCGCGGTTCGTAGGCTCACGCCAGTTGGTAAGCAGCTCAACGATCCGATGCCAATAAATCAGCGTAACGGCCAGAATAGCGCCCGCCTGAATGACGATGTTATAGGTGTCAGACCGCGCGCCCAGCCAATGTTCGGCAAGCAGCAAATGCCCGGTGCTCGAAATCGGAAGGAATTCAGTGATGCCTTCGATCACGCCCAGCAGGACGTCGTTGAAATAGGTCAATCTCAGAGGCCTTTGTTAAGGAATCAGGATGCGCAAACCGCGCTTAATCACAAAGACTTATGCAGATTTTTGGCAGAGGCTTTGATCGCGTCATACTGACCGCCAGGACGAAAGCGCCACAGATAGCCCTCAAGCACCGCGTCCATCGCCATCGGCGTGATGCCCAGATCAGCGAAACCCTTGGCATCAGCAGCCACCACATTATCGGCACGCAGGTTCTTCACCTGATCGCGCGTCAGGATGCGGTTGACCAACAGTCCGCCAGAGACCGTCTGAACCAAATCAAACACGCCACCCATCATGCCCGCGAGCCAGAATGGCAGCGAGACCACAAAGCGACGGCGATTGATCAAGCCAAGCATTTTCTTGACCAGATCACGGAAGGTTTCGACGTCGGGCCCGCCAAGTTCGTAGATCCCGGGGATGACATTGCCATTTGCAGCCATCGCGGCGACCTGAGCTACGTCATCGACATAGACAGGCTGGAATTTCGTATCGCCACCGGTGATCGGGACAACAGGCGTAAGCCGCGACATCGCTGCGAATTTATTGAAGAACCCGTCTTCATTGCCAAAGATAATCGACGGCCGCAGGATTACGGCCTGTGGATAGGCCTCTAGCACGGCGGTCTCGCCCGCCATTTTGCTGCGCGCATAGGCGCTTTGGCTGTCGGCATCCGCTCCAATGGCAGAGATTTGCACCAGTTTCGCAATACCTTGTTCAGCGGCAATGCGCGCGACCCGCGCAGCCCCGGCTGTCTGAACCGAATCAAACTTGTTCTTGCCCTCGTTCACGAGGATGCCCACGCAATTGATCACCGCATCGGCGCCAAACATCACGGCGCGCACGCTGTCTTCGTCGCGAATGTTGCATAGCACCGGCTCTACTTGACCGACAGCGCCATAGGATTTGACAAACAGCGCTTCATTGGGGCGGCGTACAGCCACGCGAATGCGCCAGCCCTCTTTGGCGAGCCTGCGTGCAATATAGCGTCCGACAAACCCCGAACCGCCATAGATCGTGACCAGCTTGGACATGCGCACAGGCCTTTCCTTGCAAAGAATTCGTATCTTGATTACCGCCTTGCCCCATCAGGAACAAGGCCTAAGGCGTCTCACAAGCCGGTGTCGCGAAAATTCGTGCCCTGCCCCGTTGACAGTGCCTTCGGGCCTCTATAGATCGCGCTCCACGACACCTGCCCAGGTGGCGGAATTGGTAGACGCGCACGGTTCAGGTCCGTGTGCCGCAAGGCGTGGAGGTTCGAGTCCTCTCCTGGGCACCAAAAAAAGAGCCCCAAGAAACTCAGTTTCTTGGGGCTCTTTCTATTTTGTCGCCCCGTTCCCACAAATGAAGAGAGCTGGGTCTTTCTTAAACGATTTGCGGCCATGTCATTGAAAATTGAGTGATGCGCCTTGATCGTATTTCTTCGAACGACGAGGTCTCGGTCGAAATTGTCATTCAGCTATGGCGAGGACGGATTGGGAAGTGTCGCATCAGCGCTCCAATCGTAGAATCTTATCGAGCGACAAAACACCGGGTCCTTTCGCGATTACGATCAGAAAGCAGATTGCCCAAAGCCCATGCGTTAGCCACGCATCCGGAAAGACAAAAATTTGAATGACAAGTGTCATCACCAGCAAAGCCAGCGCAGACGCACGCGTAAAGAGACCCAAAACCAGAAAGATCGGCATCAGATGCTCGGCAAAGGTCGCGGCAACCGCTGCGATATGTGGGGGAATGACGGGTAGGGCATAGATCTGCTCAAACAGCGTGTAGGTCGAGTCCTTGATTGAGAGGCCATCAACTTTGGTGCGACCGGATTGCCAAAAGATAACGGCCGGAAAAAGGCGAGCGGCCAGCAAGACGACGCTATCTGGAATACGTCCACCCAGCTTTGTGACGTGCGAATATAGGTGAATCAGTCTCTGATTGGTGCTTTTTTCCAAGGTCTGAAACGTCATTTCATCCTCCCATCATTGATATCTGTGATTAGATCGTTGCGGATCAAAAGGACCAGCGCCTCAGTGAGATCAAAGTCTGGTCCCGCTGTGGTGCATGCGGTTGCAAGCGTTTGTCGGGCCAGAATCTGTTGCAGAAAACATCCAATCTCTGGCGGGATCTGCTCAGTGATCATGCTTGCAACGCCGCGCCGCGCGATCAGCACCGTTTCGGGAAGCCAATTCTCCGGTGCTGGCGGCGCGGGGCCACCGGGTTGCTGAGACGCCCAGATGCTTCCAGCAGGCGTCGCGAGGTTCAGCACTTGCACAGAGGCGTGCAGGCAGATGCTATGGTGCTGGGCCAAACTCTTGAGCCGCTCTGAGCTAGCAGGTTTGGCATCGCAAGCGTGATAGGCCCGGCTGCGTGCCCATTCGATACGCGCAACATCGCGAAGATAGGGGAGCGTCGAAAGTGTCTCTAACGAAGCCAAAAACTCGGGAAACTCAACGCCCCAGTCGGTTAAATTCGGGCTGCGCGGGGGGTGGTGTTCGATGAATATCTGCGCCACGCCCGCAAAACAGTCCGTGCCGACCAGGCGCTCAACCGCGGGAAACTGCCGTGCCAGGGCACGCGAAAGCCCGTAGGCGACATTGTTGCGATAGACATTGAAGCGCTGGGCAATCTCTGCCGGATCACCCGCTTGCGCCCCCAAAGGGAGATGATCGCTGCCAAGCGCGGTTTGGAAACTGCGGGCGAACTCAAGATGCGAGGGCATGGCGCGTGTCCGCAAGAAATTGGGCGGCACGATGCGCCTCGGCCATGAGCGTGGCAAAGTCAGGCACGTCATTGTCCCATTCAACCAGGCTTGGAATGGGGCCAAATTTCGAGACTATCTCACCATAAAGTGCCCACACGGGCTCACTCACCGCCTTGCCATGCGAGTCGATCAAAAGCGGGCCCGAGGGCAACTCTTCGCTGTCATGACCCGCCAAATGGATTTCCCCAACTGCGTGCATTGCAAAGGCATCAAGATAGGCACGCGGATCGCTGCGATGGTTCACGCAAGAGACGAAGACATTGTTCACATCCAACAACAGACCACAGCCTGTGCGCTGCGCGATCTGTGCGAGAAATACGGTTTCGGGAATGTCGGATTGTGCGAATGTCAGATAAGTCGCTGGGTTTTCGAGTAAAATCTTGCGGCCAAGAACCTCTTGCAGGCGATCTATGTGTTCACACACGATATCCAGCGTCTCAGCGGTATAGGGGAGAGGCAGGAGGTCATGCATCCAGGTGCCCCCATGACTTGCCCAGGCGAGATGCTCGGAAAAGCTTTCGGGCTGATAGCGGTCGCATAATGTCTTGAGGCGAGTCAGATGGGTCTCGTCCAGCGGATCTGGACCGCCAATCGAAAGTCCGACACCATGGACCGAGATGGCATAATCCTCGCGAAGCCGCTCGAGCATCGCATGCGGCATGCCGCCAGCATTCATATAGTTCTCGGCGTGAACCTCAAAGAAGCCCAAGTCAGGTTGTGTCTCTATTATCGCTGGAAAATGCTCTGGCTTGAAGCCGAGGCCCGTTTTTGCAGGTAACATTTGCGCCTCCGTGATTGGGTAATGGGGCAGACACAAGCCTGCCCCAGAAGTGTGATCACATTTTGATCGGCTCAAGCGAGCCCATGCCATGAGGCGTCTTGATCTCGGCACAAGTGCCTGCTGGGACAAGCTTCCAGGCGTTGCCTTGATAGTCCATCGTGGCGGTGCCAGCGCAGGTGGTGCCGGGACCGGCGGCGCAATCGTTCTGGCCCGCGAGCGCTACGCCAAAACATTTCTCCATCTTCTTTGACATATCGTCGGCCTGTGCTGCGGTGGCGATGCCCAAGGCACAGGTGACGGCGGCGGCGATACCCAAGGTGGTTTCGATCTTGCTCATTTTACTCTCCCAAATTGGTTGCGGGCACGGTGCGGCCCTGTAAACCATTCGCAACCGCGCACCAAAGCGTTACGATATGTGTGCAAAATTTATTTTCCGAGCGGGCTGTAACGAACGGATGTTGCGTGGCGAAGGGACAGAATGATGCATGATCGCCAAGCAGATTGGACGCGATTGCTGCGTGCCGCCAATGCAGGTGATGCGCAGGCCTATAAGGCATTCCTGCACGCGGTTACGCCGGTTTTGCGTGGAGTTGTGCGCGGGCGTTCGGCGGGATTGCCGCCAGACGATTGTGAGGATGTGGTGCAAGAGGTGCTTTTGGCGATCCACCTCAAGCGCCACACTTGGCGCGAAGATGAACCGGCGGCCCCTTGGTGCTACGCGATTGCGCGTCACAAGGTGGTCGATGCGTTTCGTAAACGCGGGCGACGCGTGCACGTGCCGCTTGATGATTTTGTTGAGGTTTTGCCTGCCGAGCCGGTTTCGGACCCGACCGAGCGCAACGATATCGAGAGGGTGATTGACCACCTTGAGCCCCGCGCAGCGCAACTGGTGCGCGCGATTGGGCTTGAGGGACACTCTATTGCTGAGACTGGTGACATGCTGAACATGAGCGAGGGCGCAGTGCGGGTCATGCTGCATCGGAGCCTCAAGAAACTGGCCGAGCTAAGAGAAAGGCTGATCGAGATATGAAAACGGATGATCTGCTGAACATGCTGGGCAGTGACCGGGTCGCAGAGCCGCTTCCTGGCGCTGTTCTCTGGCGTCTGTTGCTTCCCGCTGCGCTGTTTTCTTTTGCTGCGATGGCAGTGGGCTTGGGCGTGCGCTTTCCGCTTTCCCAGACCCTGCTTTCGCCCGAAGTCTTACCCAAGCTGGCGCTACCGCTTTTGCTGGGGATTTTGGCGGCACCTTTGGCATTGCGTCTTGCGCAGCCCTTGGCGCGCGCGCGATTGGCTTGGCTGTGGATTATCCCGATGCTTGGACTTGGGTTGTTGGTGTTTGCGTATCTCACCACGCCGTCCCAGGCACGGATGATGGAATTTACCGGCAAGACAATTCTGCCTTGTTTAGTCTCTATTCCGGCGCTTTCTGTGCCATTGCTGGCGGCGTTTTTGGTGGCTTTGCGACGCGGGGCCGTGATGGCGCCGATGCGCGCGGGGCTGATCGCGGGGCTTGCAGCCGGGGGCTTGGGCACCGCGATCTATGCGCTTCATTGCACCGAAGATAGCCCGCTATTCTATGTCACATGGTATGGGGCCGGGATCGCGATCACCGCGGGGCTTGGCGCCTTGATCGGGCGCTCTGTGTTGCGTTGGTGAACGCGCTCAGCCCGGCAGAACGGCGAGTTCGTCCAAAAAGGCGGCATGCAGTGCGGGGTTGGCTACGATCAGCCCGTTGGCTTGCGGCATCGGCGCGTTAAAACGCAGGGGCCTACCCTCTCGATCGGTCGTGTACAGACCTGCGCGTTCGGCAATCAAGCTTGCGGCGGCCGTGTCCCATTCCCACGCCGGCCGCATTGAAATTGTCGCGTCGAACTGCCCCTCAGCAACCAGACATAGCCGCCAAGCCAGAGACGAGCGGAAATGGCGCTGATAGCCCGGCACGCCGCGTTTCCATTGGCTTGGATTGTCCGAAAGCTTCGACGTCAGTACCTCTGCGCCAGCGATTTCTGCGCGGGTATTTGTGGTAATCTGCATGCCGTTCAGCATCGCAGGGCCATCAAGCACCGCACTATAGGTCATGCCCAGAGCGGGCATATGCACGACACCAGCCACCACGCGCCCGGCCTTTGTCACCGCAAGCGCGTGGGCAAATCCGCCATCCCCTTGCAAATAAGCGCGCGTGCCATCAATCGGATCGATGATGAAGCAGTAGTCTGCGCCAAGACGCGCGGGGTCATCGACGCTTTCTTCAGACAGCCAGCCGTAATCAGGCCGGGCCGTGCGCAACGCATCTTCGAGCATTGCATTCACGGCAAGATCAGCCTCAGAAACAGGGCCCGCCCCATCGCCCTTATCCCAGGCTTCAGGGGCATTTTTCCAATAGCGCAGCGCGATCTTTCCCGCCTCTTCGGCAGCCTCGCGCAGAAGCGTCAAATCAGTCTCCGGCAAGCGTCATCCCTTCGATCAAAAGGGATGGCACGATCTGGCTCAGGTGGAGGCGGGCATCATTAGCTGGACGGATCGAGCGCAACATCTCGCGCAGATTGCCCGCGATTGTGCATTCGTTGACGGGATACTGAATCTCGCCGTTCTCGACCCAAAAGCCCGACGCGCCGCGTGAATAATCGCCGGTATTGGGGTTGATCGTGGCGCCGATGAACGAGGTCACCAACAGCCCCGTGCCCATGTCAGCCAGCAGATCGGCGCGGCTCTGATCGCCTTGGGTCAGTGTCACATTGCCGGTGCCGGGTGATGGTGGGGCTGAGGTGCCGCGCCCGGCATTGGCGGTCGAGGTCAGCCCCAGCTTGCGCGCCGTTGCCAGATCAAGAGTCCAGCTGCGCAACACACCGCTGTCGACAATGGCGCGGCGCATCGTTGGCAGGCCCTCGGCATCAAACGGACGCGAGCCCGAAACACGTTTGCGATGGGGCTCTTCGATCAGCGAAAGCGCATCGGGAAGCACCGGCTGATCCATCGCGTCACGCAGCCATGAGGCCCCGCGCGCAATTGCTTGACCGTTCACCGCTGCCAAAAGATGCCCGATCAGCGAGCCCGAGATACGTTCGTCCAGCAGCACCGGATAGGCACCCGTTTTCGGGCGGCGCGGATTGGCACGGGCCGCTGCGCGTTCGCCCGCAAGACGCCCGATTTCGGCGGCACCGGGCAAATCGGCCTGAAAAATGCGGCTTTCGGCGGCCCAGTCGCGCTCCATCGCGAGGCCCTCGCCCGAGATCGCCACGGCAGAGGTCGAGCGGGAACTGCGGCTGTAGCCACCGCTGAACCCGTTGCTTGCGGCCATATGAATGCGACGAAAGCTGTAGGCGGCAGAGGCCGATTGCACCTGATCAACGCCCGTCACCGCAAGCGCGGCCGCCTCGGCCATGCGCGCGTCTTCTTGCAAAGCGGCGGCGGCGGGTTCGTCGCTAGGGTCGGCCAATTCCAGAGCGTCGGCATCCCAGTCCTTGGCCAGATCGGCGGGGTCGGCAAGCCCGATATAGGGATCGCGCGGGGCCTCGCGGGCCATGGCGACGGCACGTTCGGCCATTTGCTCCATGGTGCGGGCGGAAATATCCGAGGCCGAGACACAGGCCTGACGCCCGTCCATCAACACCCGCAGACCGATCTCGACCCCCTCAGCGCGTTCGGCCTGTTCAAGCTGACCTGCGCGTACATCAATCGCGACGGATCGGCCATCAACGGCGATCGCATCGGCCTCGGTTGCGCCGGCGCGCTTTGCGGCTGCCAGCAATGCTTCGGTCAGCTTGGGCAGGGATTGCTCGGTCATGCTTACCTCATGAAAGACTCGGGGCCGCCCGGTCGCGCCGGACGGCCCCGGTTGTTCTGCTGCGTCTCTTACTGGACGCGTTGACCATTGACGAGGATTTCCCCGCCATCTTTGAATTCAACTTGCGACTGCATCTCATCATCGCCGGTGGGCTTGGCGTAAAGGCCCAGCATCATCCGACCGAACATCACCTGATCTTGCGGCACAAGCCCGGCAGCTACGAGGTTATCCATCAGGGCATTTGCGCCTTTCAGGGTAAAATCAAGCGTGCCAACGGGTTTCGGGACCGGCCCGGAATTGTCAAATTTCAGCGCACCAGTGCCGCGCAGATCCGCCCCTGCAACGGTCAGTTGCAGCGCGTTTACATCGGCACTGTCCACCTTGAGCGGTGGGGCAGGCATATTTGCAGCCTCGGGTGAGAACAGATCAGAGGTTACCGTTGTGTTGCCCGAAAGATCAATGACCAAGCTTGCAGGATCACGCGGCAGCTTGCCTTGCGGATCAAACAGCGACCAGACGTTGTCTGACAGTGTCAGCCCCTTGAGCGCAATCTTCGCCTTATAGGGCTGGGTGTCGGTCGAAGAGGTCACCGGGATGGTGAAGTCAGCGTCCATTTCGTCCAGCGCCGCCGAGACCGGGAAGGGCAGCTTTTGAGAGGTCATGTCGATCTTGGCCTTGGTCCCGGTTGCAGCGTAATGTATGCCGTCCTTGGCCATTTTGACGTCGATTGTGCCTGTATCGGCACTGCTTTTGATGGTCACGGGGCCTTCCTTGGAATCCGCCGTGAGCTCATAATTGCTTGGACCGTAGCTCGCTTTAAAATCGAGGTTCATGCCAGCGCTCAGCGCTTCATCAAGCTTCTCCATCGCGGCGCCATTGGGCAGAATGAAATTGCCGGAGTAATCAAGATCGGCAAGCTGGCCGCTCATGTTGAATGTGCCGCTCGATTCCGGGTCGGCGCCCGAGGCGGTGAATTTCACCATAGCGCTTTTGACTTGCGAGGTGACGTCATGGCTATCGCCCTGCTTCATCTCATAGCGCCCGGTCGTGTTGTCGATCGAGGCCCAGACCTTAACCGGCATCGTCGCACCTTCTTTGCCGATTTTCTGATCCACCTCGATCGTCATGTTCGGGGCGGTGATATCGTAGATCATATCCTCGGGTGAACCCGACACGATGACCGAGGTGCCCTTTTGGGTCATCACCATACTCATCTGCATCGGGTCTTTTTTCGGCAGATCGGCGGTTGCCTCAGCGGTCATTTTGTCAGCAAGCGTAGCCTCGACGGTGCCATCGCCGCGATCGCGCAGTTTGATCTCAGGGATGGTCATGGTGAAACTCGAATCATTCACTTCATTGACCAGTTTCACATCAGATACGTTGAGTGTGTCGCCCTGACGGTCTGTGCTGCCGCTAAGCACCTGATAGCCATAGGCCTCATAGCCTTTTTGCCAAGCATCCCAGACCTGTTCGGGCGTGACATCCGCAAAAGCGGCCGTCGTCGAGAGCAGCGAGACGCAAAGCGCGCCGATTCCAGCCGTATTGACCCGTGCCATAAACGCACCTTTCCTGATACCTAGATCTTGGCGCTATCCTCTTGTGACCTTGGATAATGGTCAAGGGGCAGCGGCGCTGATAAAGCCTATCAAACCGCCCAGAAACGGAGATGTGCATGATCCGGCTCACGATTGACGAAGGTTTTTGGCTTGTCACCCTTGATCGGCCGGACAAAGCGAACTCTCTGACGGGCGAAATGCTGGCAGAAATAGCCGATATTGCGCAACGGGCGCGGGTCGAAGGGGCGCGTGTTTTCGCGATCACCGGGGCCGGCAGGGTGTTTTCGGCGGGGGCCGACCTGGATGAGGCGCGCGCCGGACTTGCCACGGATCCGGTCTGGGAGCGGCTTTCAGGGGCGATTGCAGCGCTGCCGTGTCTGAGTATCGCAGCGCTCAACGGCACTTTGGCGGGGGGCGCAATGGGCATGGCGCTGGCATGTGATCTGCGTATCGCTGTGCCGGGTGCGAAGGTGTTTTATCCGGTAATGAAACTCGGGTTTTTGCCCCAACCCTCCGATCCCAAGCGGATGGTGGGACTGATCGGGCCAGCGCGCACAAAGATGATATTGATGGCGGGGCAGAAAGTGCCGGTCGAAGAGGCGCATCTTTGGGGGTTGATCGACCGCATTGTCGCCCCCGATCGCCTGCTTGCAACGGTGCAAGAGTTGGCCAGCGATGCGCTGGGCGCGAAAGCCGCTCATGTTGGTGCAATCAAGGCATTGATTGATTGACGAAAAAGCCCGGAGGCAAACCCCCGGGCTTTTGATTTGGGCACAAGCCTGCGTTTAAGCAAACATGCTTTCTTTGCCGAAATGCTTTACGAGCATGTAATAGACCACGGCGCGATATTTGCTGCGCTCAGAGCGGCCATAGGTCTCGATCACGGAATCGATCGCATCCATCAGCGCGGGGCCATCGGCCAGTCCGAGCTTTTTGACGAGGAAGTTGTTCTTGACGGTCTCAAGCTCGGATTTATCCGATCCAGCGACGGTCGAGGCGTCGGCATTATAGATCGAGGGCCCGCAGCCGATCGTCACTTTGGTCAGCAAAGCCATATCCGGGGTCATGCCGCATTTGCTTTTCAGATCGTCCGCATATTTGGCGATCAGCTCGTCTCTTTTTCCCATGTGTCCCACCTGTAGAAATGTTTTGTCCTGCAGAAATCAGGCGCAGGCAGGGTAGGACGATATAGCAAAATTACAAAGCCAAATCTCCACCCGCGGAATTCTGTGCGACCAATGGCCCCTTGCTGCGAGATTGCAGGGGAAGGGGAGGCAAAGAAAAACCGCGCCCGGAGGCGCGGCTTTGGCGTTTGCACGAACGCTGATTTTAGTAGCGGTAATGTTCCGGCTTATAAGGGCCGTCCACGGTCACGCCGATATAGGACGCCTGATCGGGACGCAGTTGGGTTAGCTTGACGCCAATCCGATCCAGATGCAGACGCGCGACTTTCTCGTCCAGCGCTTTGGGCAGGATATAGACGCCGGGCTGATACTCGTCGCCCTTGGTCCACAACTCGATCTGTGCCAGCACTTGGTTGGTGAAGGAGGCCGACATCACGAAAGACGGGTGACCAGTGGCATTGCCAAGGTTCAACAAACGTCCTTCGGACAGCAAAATGATGCGATTGCCCGAGGGCATCTCGATCATGTCGACCTGTTCCTTGATATTGGTCCATTTGTGGTTCTTGAGATTGGCGACCTGAATTTCATTGTCGAAATGGCCGATATTGCCAACGATCGCCATGTTTTTCATCTCGCGCATATGCTCGATGCGGATGATGTCTTTATTGCCGGTGGTGGTGATGAAGATGTCGGCGCTATCCACAACATCCTCAAGGATTACGACCTCAAACCCATCCATCGCGGCTTGTAGCGCGCAGATCGGGTCGACCTCGGTGACCTTGACGCGCGCGCCTGCGCCCAATAGCGACGCCGCGCAGCCCTTGCCCACATCGCCATAGCCGCAGACCACGGCGACCTTGCCCGCCATCATCACGTCGGTGGCGCGGCGGATGCCGTCAACGAGCGATTCCTTACAGCCATATTTATTGTCGAATTTCGATTTGGTGACGCTGTCATTCACATTGATCGCGGGGAAGGGCAGCAGGCCCTTTTTGTGCAGATCATACAGGCGATGCACGCCGGTCGTCGTTTCCTCGGACACGCCCTGAATGGCGTCACGCTGTTTGGTGAACCAGCCGGGGCTTTCTTTGAGACGCTTTTTGATCTGATTGAACAGGCAGATTTCCTCGTCCGAGGTGGGCACTTCGATAATATCGGTTTCGCCCGCCTCGACCCGCGCGCCCAGCAGGATATACATCGTCGCATCGCCGCCATCGTCGAGGATCATGTTGCAAGTCCCCTCGGGGAACTGGAAAATCTTGTCGGTATAAGACCAGTAATCTTCCAGCGTCTCGCCCTTGATCGCGAAGACAGGCGTGCCGCCCGCCGCAATCGCGGCCGCTGCGTGGTCTTGCGTCGAATAGATGTTGCAGCTGGCCCAACGCACATCTGCGCCCAACGCCTTGAGCGTCTCGATCAGCACGGCGGTCTGGACAGTCATGTGCAACGACCCCGCGATCCGCGCGCCTTTGAGGGGCTTCGTCGTGCCAAATTCTTCCCGACACGCCATCAGGCCCGGCATTTCGGTTTCAGCAATGTCGAGTTCCTTGCGGCCATAATCGGCCAGCGAGATATCCTTGACGATGTAGTCGGCCATGCTCGGCTCCTAAAAGTTCATTTGCGCCGTATGTAGCACTGGTAACTTAACCCGGCAATAACGGCACTGAACGTTGTCAGGTGGCGGGCAAAATGCCTTCTTTGTGCAGCAGAGCAATCGGGTTGTCGCCGCTTTTCCAGTCAATCCCGGAAGAGACCACGCACGACACGCCATCAGCGCGGGTGTATAGCGCCGTCCAAGTGCCCATAACCTTGGAGCCCAACAATTCCAGCTTGCGATGCGGCCCGAGAGATTTTTCAAACTGCGGACTTTCCGCAAAATCATGGTCAAGCACTTTGAGCATCTTGCCACGATGGTCGCAGTACGGCACATCCGGAGATTGCGACATTCCGATTGTGGTGATTTTGTCAAAGGCGGACAGGTCGCCATAAGGAATATTGGCAGTGTCTGAATCCATCGGGCGACCATTGCCCACATAGCCGTCCAGCATAATCTGACGAGGCGTTTCCACCTGCAAGTCGACGGTATTGCTCACGCTCGCCAAGGCGATCGTTGCGGGAATGCTAAGCGCCAGAACGCCAGCGAAGATAACTTTTGACTGTGAGAACTTCATGCAGCCCTCCTCTCACTAAGTGTTGAACCCAAAACGCATGATGAAGTGAAATGTTCCCGCGAAAGCTTGAGTTTACATGCGAACCGGTCTTGGCTAGGGGTCTGAAGGCCTTTGGTTAAATATGCATGGAGCGGATTTTCGGATGAAACGCGCGTGGCAAAGAATGCTCTCGGGGCGTCGACTGGATCTGCTGGATCCGACGCCAGTTGATATCGAGGTCGAGGATATCGCGCATGGACTTGCTTTTGTAGCACGCTGGAACGGGCAGACGTTCGGGGATTGGCCCTATTCGGTGGCTGAGCATTCGCTTTTGGTCGAGCAGATTTTCACCCGTCAGAATCCGAAATCTGACCCGCGCTGGCAATTGGCAGCCCTTCTGCACGACGCGCCGGAATATGTTCTGGGCGATATGATCAGCCCGGTAAAAGCGGCGATTGGTGAAGGCTATGGCGAACTGGATACGCGGCTTGTTGCGGCAGTGCATATCCGTTTTGGCCTGCCCGCAGCCTTGCCTGTCAAAATAAAGCGCGCAATCAAAAAGGCCGATATCCTTTCGGCCCGCCTTGAAGCCGAGCAGATCGCGGGATTTTCAAAGATTGAAGCAGATCGTATTTTTGGCAAGATTGATGCGCAAGTCGCGGCGGATTATGAAATTCGCCTGCGCCCGCCATCGCTGGTGCGTAAGGATTACACCCAGCGTCACGCGGATTTGCTGACGCGGATGGCGATCTGAAAAAGGCCCGCTATTAGCGGGCCCTTTTAATGCGATCGAGTTAGTTTCAGATCGCGAGATCATCCATCGACTTGCCTGCATCCAGTGCGGCTTGCACCCAAAGCGGCTTGCGTCCACGCCCGGTCCAAGTCTGGCTTGCATCGGCAGGATTGGCGTATTTCGGTGCCACCGTGCGGCGCGGCTTGACGCCACCAGCGCTGGTCAGCTCTGCCAAAGAATAGCCCATATCACGGGCGGTTTTTTCAAGCTGGTCGATCGCTTCTTTTTTCTTGCGATCCTGAAACGACTCGATTGCCTTATCGACCCGCTTGCGGAGCGATTTTAGCTCGTCCAGCGGCATATTTTCTAGATCCATGTGAATACCTCGATTACTGGTTATTCGGGTAAACATAACATATTCTATAGATTTGCAAGTTAGATTTTAGTTACCGTGGGCTGCGCTTGGCAAGAATTCGCTGCAACGTCCGGCGATGCATATTTAACCGACGCGCTGTTTCCGAAACATTACGATCGCATAATTCGTAAACGCGCTGGATGTGTTCCCAGCGCACGCGATCCGCGCTCATTGGGTTTTCGGGCGGTGGCGGCAGATCTTCGCCGCGGGCCAATAGCGCATTCGTAATGTCGGTCGCATCGGCAGGTTTCGCAAGATAATCCGTCGCGCCCATCTTTACCGCCGCAACTGCCGTAGCGATTGCACCATAGCCGGTCAGCACGACAATCCGGGCATCAGCGCGTTTTTCACGCAACAATTCGACGACATCCAGCCCGCTGCCATCCTCAAGCCGCAGATCGATAACGGCATAAGCTGGCGCGCTTGACTGCACGATGGCGCGCCCGGCGGCCACTGTTTCGGCGGTCTGGGGTTCAAATCCGCGCTTTTCCATTGCCCGTGCAAGACGGGTCAGAAACGGCACGTCGTCATCGACGAGAAGAAGCGAACGATCCTGCCCGATATCGGCGTTGTTTTCGTCTACCATATCAATCCCCGGCGTGTTGCGCTTGTCTGGTTCTAAGAGGTTGCGCCTCTGCGGTCAATTTCCGCTTTTCGCACCCTTCCACGCGTCAATAAAACAACCGATACGGTCGGCCATTTCTGCAGGTGGCGTGTCGCGGTTGAAGTATTCGACAAAGCCGATATCGGGAAACACCAGATAGCTTTGCGTCGAATGGTCGATCAGCGTGTAAGGGTCGCCCGGATTTTGTACCTTATAGTAGGTGCGATATTCCTTTGAGACCTGCTTGATTTGCTCAGGAGTGCCCGTCAGCCCGATCATTTTCGGGTCCATGATGTCGGTGAATTCCTTGAGCAGCTCTGGCGTGTCGCGTTCAGTATCGACGGAGATAAAGACCGGCGTCACCGAATAGCCTTTTTTCGCAAGCAGTTCGGTCGCCTCGGCATTGCGCGCATTGTCCAGCGGGCAAACATCGGGGCAATAGGTATAGCCGAAATACAAAAGGCTTGGTTCGGTGATCACGTCCTTGTTGGTCACCTGTTTGCCGTTTTCATCGGTCAGGGTGAACGGACCGCCGATTTGATCAGTGCCACCGGCAACCACGCTGGATCGGCATTGCGCAAAAATATCGCGGTTTTCGTTGCGCGAGATGGAAAACCAAGCTGCACCAAGGCCCATCGCGACGATGGCGGCGGCGGCGAGTGCGGCGGTGGATGTTTTCATTGTGAATGCTCCTTCATCACACTCCATTGATCGCGCGAGAGCGGGCGACTATCAATGCTTTGGTGCAGGTTTTTATTCACTGCGCCCTTTCGACGCGGAGAAAAAATGTCCCAGCGCCACGAGGCTCAGCTTGGTCCCCCTGAAACGCATCAGGATTGGGTGCGTCTGCGCACGCTGATTTATCTGCGCTGGGCGGCGATTGTGGGGCAGCTTGGCGCCATCATGATCACTTATTACGTTTATGATATCGCCTTGGATTTGCCGCTGTGCCTAGCGACTGTCGGCGCGGCGGTCGCGGCAAATATTGTCGCGATCTATCTGTTTCCCGACACCAAACGGCTGACCCAGACCGAAGCTGCTGCCACTTTGATGTTCGATATGGCGCAACTGGCGCTGCTGTTGTCGATTACGGGCGGGCTGAATAACCCCTTTGCGTTGTTAATTCTGGTTCCGGTGACGATCGCGGCGACGGCGCTCAAAAGCTCGGCCACGATCATTTTGGGTTTGGCGACGATGGTGATGATCTCGATCGTCGCGCTGGTCTATCTGCCGCTTGAGACGCATTCAGGCGAAGTTCTGACCGTGCCTGCGGTTTTTGAGTTTGGCTATTGGCTGGCAATTGTGATTGGCGTCGCGTTTCTGGGGGCTTACGCGCATACGATTTCCAACGAGAACCGTTCGATGGGTGATGCGTTGCGTGCGACGCAACTGGCGTTGGCGCGTGAACAGAAGCTAACCGATCTGGGCGGGGTGGTAGCCGCCGCCGCGCATGAGCTGGGCACGCCTTTGGCGACGATTAAACTGGTGTCGTCCGAGCTGGCCGATGAGTTGGATGCCTATCCCGAGCTGCGCGACGATGCGCTGTTGATCCGCGAGCAAGCGGATCGGTGCCGCGATATTTTGCACTCGATGGGGCGGGCGGGCAAAGACGATTTGCATCTGCGCACAGCCCCGCTTTTGGCGGTGCTGCGCGAGGCAGCGGAACCGCATTTTGAGCGCGGCATCGACATTCTTTTCGATACGCGGCCCCTGCCGGGCGGGAGCGAACGCCAGCCCACGATCTACCGCTATCCTGAACTGATCCACGCGCTGCGCAATTTTGTGCAAAACGCGGTGGATTTCGCGCGCACCACCGTCTGGGTCGAGGCGGAATGGGATAATGAGACGATCCGCGTGCGGGTCAGCGATGATGGGCGTGGCTATCCCAGCAATGTGTTGAGCCGCATTGGCGACCCGTTCTTGCAGCCGCGCTCCAATGCCTCTGAGCGCAAGGAATATGAGGGCATGGGCTTGGGTGTTTTCATTGCAAAGACCCTGCTTGAACGCACCGGGGCGCAGCTTGCGTTTTACAATGGCGATGCACCCTATGGCGCGCAGTCAGATAAGCCGTTGCGCTGTGGGGCGGTGGTCGAGGTGCGCTGGCCTGCCGCCCAAATTCTCGCCCCTGAAAATGGTGCGCTCGGTCTCAACCAACCGATCACCGTTTAAATTTCTCAAATTTGCCAGTTTTGCTTAACGGGGCATTAACCTCTTCTCACCCATTCTTGCCTCGGGACAGGTAAGAGAGGCCAGGTGATGGCAAATGTTTGGTTTGAGGCTGCGCTGATTGCGCTTACCTCGATTGGCTCGGGCGTGCTGGCGCTTATTATCCTATGGAATGTCATAGGGGACGGCGTTGCGTCGAGGCGCGCTACTGCCACACATCCGGAGCTGGAAGAAACCGTTTTCCTGTTTGATGACGAGGTGCTGGTCGATGCCAGTGGCCCGGCACGTGCGCTGCTTGAGGCGACTCCGATGGGCGCCAGCGATTGGGCGCGTCTGTCAGCGTTTATTGCGCCGCGCTTTCGGGACTTTACCGCGCAGATGGCGTCTTTGGCGGAACGTGGACGGATCGAACTGACGGGCAAAGAGGGTGACTGCGAGCTGCGACCGCTGCAACTGATCGCCGAAAATGTGAACGGGCTGGCGCGCATTACGCTGAGCGATCCCAATGCTGAGGGTCACGGAGTGCTGGTCGACAGCCTGTCGCAATGTGCGCTTGAAGATGAGTTGGAAATGATGCGCCAAACGCTGGACCGCTCGCCTGCATTGGCGTGGCGCGAGGATGAAAACGGTGTCATCGGCTGGGCGAACCGAGCCTATATTTTGAAGTCAGGCGCATTTGAGGCCACGGAAGACGGGTTCGTCTGGCCGCTCCCTTCTTTGTTTCAAATCGACACGGATCTGGTCGCCACGGGGCCGCGAAGGTTGGCTTTGGATACCGTTGATGGCGCCAAATCCTGGTATGACTGTCACTCTTTTGCGCTGCATTCGAGCGTGCTGCATTTTGCGCTGCCCGCCGATGCGACCGTGCGTGCAGAAAAGGCATTGCGCGACTTTGTGCAGACTTTGACCAAGACGTTCGCGGATCTGCCCATCGGGCTCGCGATTTTTGATCGCCAACGGCAGTTGCAACTGTTCAACCCTGCGCTGATTGATCTGCTCCAACTCAGTCCGCAATTTTTGTCGGGTCGCCCGACGCTTTATGCCTTTCTTGATCGCCTTCGTGAGGCGCGGATGATGCCCGAACCCAAGGACTATCGCAGTTGGCGTTTGCAGATGACCGAGCTTGAAAATGCTGCCGCAGCCGGGTTTCATTCCGAAACATGGAGCCTGCCGGGTGGGCAGACCTATCGCGTGACCGGGCGTCCGCATCCCGATGGGGCCGTGGCGTTTCTGTTCGAAGATATCTCGGTGGAAATCGCGGCAACCCGTCGCTTCCGGGCCGAGTTAGAGATGAGTCATGAAGTGCTTGATCAGATCGAGGATGCTGTCGCGGTGTTCCAATCCAGCGGGGAATTGCTGCTGTCCAACAGCGCCTATGCGCGAATGTGGTCGCTCGATCCCGAGGCGGTTTTGGGCCAGATGACCCTGATTGATGCAATCGGGCATTGGCAACAAGGCTGCAAGCCGACCGCATTTTGGGCGAAACTGCGCGAGCGTGCCAATCGGATTGGCATGCGCGACAGCTTGAGCGAAACGATTTCGCTGCGCGATGGGCAGGTCCTGACATGCCAGCTGAACACCCTCAATAGCGGCGCATTGATGGTGCGATTTCTGAACCCCGTCGTCACAAGCACCAAGCGCGCCGCAACGCCTCGACGCAAGACGAACCTAATCGCGCATGGTTAACCCCTTGCAGAGCGCGGGCAGGGGCGTAAAACTCGCGCCATGCAATCACCTGCGCCCTGCCTGAATTTGCCCGATCCTGACGCGACCAGCCGGTTTGGCGCGGTCGTGTCCGAGGTGCTGAACCGCGGCGATGTCTTGCTGCTCGAAGGGCAGATCGGGGCGGGCAAGACCCACTTCGCTCGAGCGCTGATTCAGCATCGTTTGGCGGCACAGGGTTTGCATGAAGATGTGCCCTCACCGACCTTTACGCTCGTTCAAACCTACGAGGCGGATTGCGAGATTTGGCATGCCGACCTGTATCGGCTGAGCCATCCCGACGAGCTGTTCGAATTGGGGCTTGAGAGTGCTTTTGAAACAGCGATCTGTCTTATTGAATGGCCGGATCGATTAGGCTCTAACGCGCCTAAAAATGCTCTGACACTCTCGTTTGAATTGGTGGATGAGGGACGCTCGCGCCGGGTTTGCCTGAGCGGGAATATCGCCTTGGCGGACCGGATTAGGGAGCGTTGGAATGGTTGACCCCAGCGCGCTGGACCGATTTTTGCTGCGGGCGGGCTGGGCCGATGCGACACGCGAGCCGTTGGCTGGCGATGCCTCTGCGCGCAGCTATGATCGACTGACGCAAAAAGGTGAAACAGCGGTCTTGATGAAGGCCGAGCCGGGGGACGAAATGGCTCGGTTCTTGCGCATCGGAGCCCATCTTGCGCAGGCTGGGTTTTCGACGCCCAAGGTGCTTGCGCGTGCCGAGCATGATGGTTTTCTTCTCCTCGAGGATTTCGGCGACACATTGGCGGCGCGCGCCTTGACGGAGTCGCCCGCCCGCGAGGCCGAAATCTATGGGCGCATCACCGATCTTTTGTTGGCGCTGCAAGACGTCTCGCCGCCCGATGACTTGCCGCTTCTGAATGGTCCCGCGCTGGCAGAGCTATTGGCGCTGACCCCCGCATGGTATCCCTGTCTGTCGCCTGAGATCGCCGCGCGGTTGGCCGAAAAGATCGCAGCGCTTTACACCGATTTAGCGCTAGAACCGAGCGGGATTTGCTTGCGCGATTTCCATGCCGAGAACATTATTCTGCTTGATCGTCCGGGCGTGCGCGGCCTTGGCCTGTTAGATTTTCAGGATGCGGTGCTGTGTCATCCAGCCTATGACTTGGTCTCTGCCTTGCAAGATGCGCGCCGCGACGTATCGCACGTTTGCGCAGACCGCGAAATCGTGCGGTTTGCGACGCAAAGTGGGATTGAACCGGGCCGCTTCGCTGCGATTTATGCCTTACTGGGCACCCAAAGAGCGCTTCGCATTCTGGGAATTTTCGCACGACTCTGTCTGCGTGATGGCAAGCCGGGCTATCTGGCACTGATGCCACGGGTCTGGCGCAATATTGAACTCAATCTGCGCCACCCGGCTCTGGGCGACATCGCTCAAGATCTGCGCGCCGCCTATCCCGCGCCAACCGCCGAACGTATTGCCGAACTGGAGGCCGCATGCGCGACACGCCGCAATCCTTAATGCTGTTCGCTGCCGGGTTTGGTACGCGCATGGGGGCGTTGACCCAGACCCGTCCCAAGCCCTTGGTCGAAGTGGCGGGCAAGCCGTTGATTGATCATGCCCTGGAGTTAATCGAGGCGGCAAAAGTTGAACGGGTGGTTGCAAATGTTCATTACCTCGCGGATCAGATCGAAGCCCATTTGATCGGCCGCAACGTCTTGATCTCGGATGAGCGGGCGCAAATTCTTGAGACCGGTGGTGGCTTGCGTAAGGCGCTTGGGCTGCTTGGTGAGGGGCCGGTGATGACATTGAACACCGATGCTGTCTGGCGCGGAGAAAATGTGATCACGCAACTTCGCGATCATTGGGATGGCACAAAGATGGATGCGCTGCTTGCCTTGGTGCGCCCGGAAAATGCGATGGGGCATCGGGGCGCAGGGGATTTCACGATGGATGCGCAAGGGCGGCTCACGCGTGGCGAGGGCTATGTCTACACCGGGGCGCAAATCCTGAATCCTGCGGAAATAGGCTCTGTTTCTGAGGATGTCTTCTCGCTCAATCTGCTGTGGGACGCGATGATCGCCGGTCGGCGGGTCTATGGTGTGGTCTATGAGGGCGGTTGGTGTGACGTTGGCCAAGTCAGCTCAATCGCTTTGGCTGAAACCCTGCTTGAAGGACGCGCTTGATGGCTGTCTTTGCGCTTCCACCGGGTGTGGACTTCCCCAAAGAACTGGTCACCGGTCTACTGGAGCGTATGCAATCGCAGCCGCCGGAGGCCATCGCGCGCGTTCAGCTTTATCTGAACTCGGGCCGCATGCTGCGCCGCGTTCGCGAAGAATTTCAACGCTCTGGGGCGCGCTATTTGCCGCGCCTACGCCTTGTCAGCGATTTGGGACAAGACCCGCTTGCAGGCTTGCCGCTTGCGGTATCATCGTTGCGGCGCAAGCTTGAACTGGCGCAATTGGTTGAACAATTGACCCGAGCCATTCCGGCGTTTGAGGCTGGCTCTAGCCATTTCGCACTGGCCGAGAGCCTCTCTGCACTGATGGCCGAGATGCAAAGCGAAGGGGTTCATCCTGATGTACTTGAGGACCTCGAAATTGCGGAGAGCCATGCCGAACATTGGCGTCGCAGTCTTGATTTCATCCGTATCGTCGCGCGCTACTTTGACGACGATGCTGCGTTGGATTCCGAGGCGCGCCAGCGCCAGATCGTAGAGGCGATCGCGCAGGGTTGGGAAACGCACCCTCCCAAAGATCCCGTTATCGTTGCGGGCTCCACGGGGTCGCGCGGGGCGACTGCGGCGTTCATGTGTGCGGTGGCGACACTTGAAAATGGCACCATCATCTTGCCGGGTTTTGATCGCGAGATGACGGATGCCGCATGGAAAAGTCTCTATTCCGGCGTGTTTCCGATCGAGGATCACCCTCAGTTTCGCTTTCGCGCGTTGCTGGACAAGATGGATCTGGCTATTGGCGATGTCGGCGAATGGCGTGACATTGACCCACATGACCGTGCGCGCAATCGCTTGATCTCGCTTGCGTTGCGCCCGGCACCTGTCACGGATCAGTGGCGCAGCGAAGGGCGCGAGCTTGGTGACCTGCGTGAGGCTTGCCAAGGGCTTACTTTGATCGAGGCGCGCGATCCACGAGAGGAGGCCTTGGCCCTCGCGTTGGTCCTGCGCGAGGCGGCAGAAACTGGCACGCGTGCCGCGTTGATCACCCCGGACCGCCTGCTTGCGCGTCGGGTGACCTCTGCGCTGGATCGATGGGGAATCATCCCAGATGACAGCGCCGGCCAACCACTGCAACAAACAGCGCCAGGGCGCTTATTGCGCCATGTTGCATCGTTTCGGGGGCAGGCGCTGACGATTGCTGATCTTCTGGTGCTGTTGAAGCATCCGCTATGCGCGACGGGCGCAGGGGCGACCGCGCGTGGTCAGCATTTGCGTCTGACCCGAGACCTCGAACTCGAGCTACGGCGCAATGGCCCGGCGTTTCCCGCGCCCGATGCTTTGCGGATTTGGGCCGAGAAGAAAGCCCAAGATCGCACGGTTTGGGTCGATTGGTTGTCGGGCGTCTTAGACGGGTTCGCTGCACCAGAGAAAGCGCCTCTTTCCGCCAATGTAGACACTCATTTGGCGTTGACGAGCCTGATCGCCGCCGGTCCAGAAGGCTGCGTTGAAACCAGCGAGCTGTGGCGCGAAGAAGGTGGGCGTGAGGCGCTTCGTTTGATGCAAGAGTTGCAGCGCGAAGCTGCGCATGGCGGTGAAATCTCGCCCTCGGCCTATGCCGACTTGATCAACCGACATTTGCAAAGCGGGATCGTGCGCAGCGGCATGGCGTCGCATCCGCTGATTGCTATTTGGGGCACGCTCGAGGCGCGCGCGCAGGGTGCGGAGCTACTGATTTGCGGCGGGCTGAATGAGGGAAGTTGGCCCGAAGCCCCCGCGCCTGATCCTTGGTTGTCGCGGCAAATGCGGCTTGCGGCGGGGTTGTTATTGCCCGAACGTCAAATCGGTCTGTCGGCGCATGATTTTCAGCAAGCGCTCGGGTCGAAACGGGTAGTTTTGAGCCGTGCGCGGCGCGATGCCGAGGCAGAAACGATCCCCTCACGCTGGCTCAACCGCATTTTGAACCTCGTTCAAGGCTTGCCAGATCAGCATGGACCCGACGCGATCGACGCGATGCGTAAACGAGGCGTGCGATGGCTGGAGATGGTCAAAGCCTTTGAAGCGCCCCGAACGCAGCTGTCCCCCGCCACACGTCCGTCGCCGAAACCACCGGTGCCGCAGCGGCCCAAGAACCTATCGGTTACGGCGGTGCAGACCCTTATCCGCGACCCCTACGCGATCTATGCCAAGCGCGTGTTGCGACTCTTTCCGCTCGATCCGATGCGCCCGGCGCCTGACCCTCTGTTGCGCGGCCAAATCTTGCACGAAATCGTTGAGCGGTTCACCCGAACGCGCGCGGTTGAAGAGACTGCAGATGCCGCGCGTGATCGGTTGATGGCGATCACGGATGCTGTTCTGGAGACTGAGGTGCCTTGGCCCAGCACACGACGGATCTGGCGCGCGCGGATTGCGCGCATCGCCCAGACCTTTAGCGAGGATGAAGTGCAAAGATGGCAATCTGGCACACCCGCCGTGATTGAAGAAAAGGTCACTATTCCGCTTGAAAATGACGATTTCACGATCACAGCGAAGCCTGACAGAATAGATCTGCTCAGCGACGGGACGGTCCGAATTTACGACTATAAATCGGGCGCGTTGCCAAGCGAAGCCGAGATCATCGCGTTCAACAAGCAGATGTTGCTTGAAGCTGCGATGGTCGAGCGCGGCGCGTTTGAGGGGCTTGGGGCGCGAACCGTTCGGGAGATGACATATGTGCGTCTTGGCGGTCGCGGCGAGACCCGGGAGGTCAAAGGCAAATCGAAGGATCGCACCGAGACCCCCGACGAGGCTTGGGCGCGATTGCGCGAATTGGTTGCGCGGTATCAGCGCCCGTCGCAAGGGTTCACCGCGCGGCGCGCCATGCAAAAGACGCCCGACCGTAGCGACTACGACCTACTCTCGCGTTTTGGCGAATGGGATGTGACCGATAAGCCCGAACCGGAGGAACTTGGATGAGTCGTGACGAGGCGAGCCAACGGCAAATTCAGGCCTCTATGCCGCGCGATTCTGTCTGGCTTGGCGCGAATGCGGGCTCGGGCAAGACCAAGGTTCTGACCGATCGAGTCGCAAGGATGCTGCTGAACGGGACCGAGCCGCAGCGGATTTTGTGCCTCACCTACACCAAGGCCGCTGCCGCAGAGATGCAGAACCGGCTTTTGAAATTGCTTGGCGGTTGGGCCATGATGGAGGAGGTCAAGCTTCGGACATATCTCGCAGATCTGGGCGAAGAGGGTGTGATTACAGATGAACGCCTTGCTGACGCGCGACGCCTTTTTGCGAAAGCGATCGAGACGCCGGGTGGTCTGAAAATTCAAACGATCCACGCGTTCTGCGCCTCGCTTTTGCGCCGGTTTCCTTTGGAGGCTGAGGTGCCTCATGGGTTCAGCGAAATGGATGATCGCGCTGGCGACTTGATGCGCGAAGATCTTCTGGAAGAGATTGCGCTTGGCCCGGATCGCGCGGTGCTCGACGCGGTTTTGCTGGCCTATTCTGGCGAAGACCTTGGAGTAATTTGTCGCGAAATCAGCCAGAACAGAGCCTTTTTCATTCCAAGCCGTAATCTCTCAGATATTTTCCGCAGCTATGGTTTGCCCGGTGATCTGACGGCGCAAGCTATCACGAACCGCGTCTTTGAGGCGGGTGATCTAGAGTTGATCCAATCCGCCGCTCCTGCCTGTTTGGCGAGCAGTGCAAATGACCAGAAGCTGGGTGTCGTATTCTCGCAAATTGAGTCGCTTGATCTGACTGCATTGGAACGCTTGGCCGATGTGATGAACAACAAGGGGACCGCGACGGTGCCGTTTGGCCCCAAGGGCGATAAACTTTTGACCAAGGCCTTGCAGAACAAGCTTGGGGAGGCGGTCTGCGAGGGGCTCAAGGATTTGGCCGAGCGGGTGGCGAGTGCCCGAGAAGAGCGACTAGCCTTTGCTGCGGCAGAGCGCAGCCATGTGCTGCATCGGTTCGCACAGATATATCTGCCTCGAATTGCGCGCTACAAAGCGCAACGAGGATGGCTTGATTTCGATGATCTGATTGAACGAGCGGCGGCGCTTCTGTCGAATCCCTCAGTCGCGCAATGGGTGTTGTTCAAGCTTGATGGTGGCATTGATCATATTCTGGTTGATGAGGCCCAAGATACCAGCCCCGGCCAGTGGCGCGTGATCGAACGGATCGCAGATGAATTCACCTCGGGTCAGGGCGCGCGCGAGGCGGATCGAACTTTGTTTGTCGTGGGGGATCGCAAGCAGTCGATCTATTCCTTTCAAGGTGCGGACCTTGAGCATTTTGAGGCGATGCAGAGCCACTTTCAGGCGAAATTCGAAGGTATCGGCGCGCCGCTGCGTCCGCTGGAACTGGAGCATTCCTTTCGCTCTTCGGCAGCGATTTTGCGCGTCGTTGATCTCAGCTTTGCGCAGGGGGCGGTGCAGGGTCTGGGCGGGCCGCCAAACCACATCGCGTTTCAGGCGGAGTTGCCGGGGCGAGTCGATCTCTGGCCAGTGGTCGCGCAAGAGACCCAAAAAGAGGACAGCGACTGGCAAGATCCCGTCGATCTGGTGGGCGAAACCTCGGATACGGTGGTGCTGGCCCGCGCGATTGCGTCTGAAATTCGCGCAATGATTGATCAGGGCGTCCAAATTCCAGATCGCGATGCACCCGAGGGCGCGCGACCGGTGCATGAGGGCGATTTCCTGATCCTCGTGCGTCGGCGTTCTGATTTGTTCGCTGAAACCATTCGCGCGTGCAAAGCGACCAATTTGCAAGTTGCGGGTGCGGATCGCTTGAAATTGGGTGCCGAGCTGGCGGTGCGCGATATCCGCGCGCTTCTGGCGTTTCTTGCGACCCCCGAGGATGATTTGTCTTTGGCCGAAGCGCTTCGTTCACCGCTTTTGTGTTGGAGCGAGGCGGAAGTCTATGACTTGGCGCATGCCCGCGAGGGCTATTTGTGGCAGGCGCTGCGCAAATCTGAAACGCGCCCCGACACGCTCGCAATCTTGCACGACTTGCGCGATCAAGCGGATTTTCTGCGACCGTTTGAGCTGATCGAGCGGCTTTTGACGCGTCATGCCGGGCGTGAGCGGCTATTATCACGGTTGGGTGCAGAGGCAGAAGACGGCATCGATGAACTGATATCGCAGGCATTGGCCTTTGAACGCAGCGAAGTGCCAAGCCTGACCGGGTTTCTGGGATGGCTCGAGGCGGACGAGGTTGAGGTCAAGCGCCAGCTGGAAGGGGCGGGGCGTGCCATTCGGGTGATGACCGTGCATGGCTCAAAGGGGCTGGAATCCCCGATCGTGATCTTGCCCGATACCGCGGAGCGCAAACCGAAAAACGATGCCCAGGTGGTGCGCTTGGAGGGTGAGGTCGCAGGCTGGAGCGTCACCAAAGAGGCCGCACCCGATGCGCAACGTCAAGCGCAACAACGAAGCGCCGCGCAACGCGAAGCGGAGGCGCTGCGCTTGCTTTATGTGGCGATGACGCGGGCAGAGAAATGGTTGATCGTCGCGGCCGCCGGCAAGACGGGCGAGGGCGAGGACAGTTGGTATTCGCGCATCGCTGAAGGCATGAAATTGGCGGGACTAGAGACGGTTTCTGCCTGTGGCGCGCCGCTAAAAGACCTTGGCGAATTGCAGCGACATAGTCATGGCAACTGGCCTGAGGCTTTGGGTGTCCCACATGCCAATACCCGTGAACCATCTGTGAATGAGCTTCCCGATTGGATCTTTCAGTCTGCGCCAAATGTCGTGCAGACCGAAGCGCCTCTTTCACCCTCTGACCTTGGCGGAGCCAAGGCGTTGCCCGGTGAGGGGGCGCTGCTTGATGAGGAGGCTGCGAAGCGACGTGGGCGTCAATTGCACCTTTTGCTCGAACATCTGCCGCAGCGCGATCAAGCCGAGTGGCCCGACGTCGCCCGCTCGCTTCTTGGTTATGGGGAGGACGCTCTGCTTTGGGACGAAATAGAGCCTGTTTTGGCCGAAGCTGTTCGCGTTTTGACGGCCCCGAACTTGGCGCCTTGGTTGAGTGAGAGTGCCCTGGCCGAGGTCGAGATCAGCGCCGAACTGCCCGAGTTGGGTCATCGGCGCATCCATGGCTTCATCGACCGGCTAGTGATTGATGCGGATGAAATTCGTGTGCTTGATTACAAATCTAACGCCGTAGTGCCCGAAACGCCCGATCAGGTGCCAACCGGGATCGTGCGTCAGATGGCAGCCTATCGCGGGGCATTGCGCCTGATCCATCCTGGCATGCCAGTGCGCTGCGCTATTTTGTGGACGGCCTCGGGCGAGGTGATGCCGCTCAGTGACGCACAGCTTGATGCGTCATTGCGCACACCCCCTGTATCTTGACGCAGGCCGGGGCGGACCATACGTTCACACCAACCGAATTTTCAGGAGGCTGATATGGCTACCGTTGCTGTTACCGACGCCACTTTCGATGAAGAAGTGCGCAAATCCGACGTTCCCGTCGTCGTTGATTTCTGGGCCGAATGGTGCGGCCCCTGCCGGATGATCGGTCCGTCGCTTGAAGAACTGTCCGAAGAAATGTCGGGCAAGATCAAAGTTGTGAAGATTAACGTCGATGAAAACCCTGACAGCCCGGCGACGCTGGGTGTGCGCGGGATCCCGGCGCTGTTCCTGTTCAAGGACGGCGAGGTCGTTTCGAATAAAGTCGGTGCCGCCCCCAAAGCCGCGCTGCAAAGCTGGATCGAATCGTCGATCTGAGGGTTTTGAAACTGCTACGAAAGGGCGCCTTCGGGCGCCTTTTTTATATCGGCCAGCCGAAATTCTTTAGATGAGCGCGCAGACGCTCTTCGAATTCAGGGCGGCCTGCGTTCAGCGCGTTGAGTTGTAACAACCAGTAAAGATAACGCGCGACCGGTGGTGTTTGATCGCGATATTGAAACGCCGCTTCAAGGCCGTCACGCGAAACCGAACCTGCGATGTGGTGAAACTCTGACTTCGCAAAGAGGATTGCCGGTTTGCGCAGGAAATACCCCTCAAGCGCCAAGGCGCTGTTCTGCGTGGCGACGAATTGGCATTTGGGCAGCAAGGCTGGCGAGCCGCCCAATTGAAAGTGAAAGCGAGAAAAGCGTGACGCGATCTGCTCAAGCGCGGCGATCTCGTCAGCTGTGTAAATCTCTTTCGGGTGCAAAGTTGCCACCACGGGCCCCGCATGGCGCGCCAAGACCTCTTCGATCATCTGGATCGGGCTCATCGCCTGAAACGAGCGGTGATCGCGCAGCTTGCCCTGCAAGGCGATCAGTGCGAGATCGCGCTCATTCGTCGGGTTAACGCCGGGATAGAGCCTATTTTTCCATATTCCGAAGAACTTGGCTGCCTCTTGTCCGTCAATTTCATCAGCGTCGAATGCTGCCTTGGCGACGGGCCATTCCCAGCGTTCAGCGCTGTCTTCAATATGCCAAAACGCGCCAACATAGCTGCGTCGACAGGTGAGGGCGCGTGCGTGCGTTGGTGGCTCCATGTGATACAGCGCGTAGCCGGGTTTATTGCGGGCATCGCGCCGGGCGATTGGGCCGGTTTCATGCAGGTTGACACCCCAATCCACGGCTTTCAAAGCGCCAATCAGACGCGCAAAGAAATTGTGCTGTCCCTCGCGCACCTGAGAGAGGGTCGTGGGGTCAAGGTAGATGGAGAGGTGTCGCTCTGTCATGGCCGGACGCTAGCGCGCCCGGGCGAACCGGGCAAGCGGGGTTGCAGGGCGCGGCTTGCGGCCTCATATCTGCGATAACACGGAGGTAGTTATGGCAGATGACAAGTTCCCCGGCTGGCACGGCACAACGATCATTGGCGTTCGCAAAGGGGGCCGCGTGGTCGTGGCGGGCGATGGGCAGGTGAGCCTTGGCCAGACCGTCATCAAGGGCACTGCGCGCAAGGTCCGCAGGCTTAGCCCCGGCGGGCATGATATCGTTGCGGGTTTCGCAGGATCGACGGCGGATGCTTTTACCTTGCTCGAACGGCTTGAGAAAAAGCTCGAGGCATCACCGGGCCAGTTGGCGCGCAGCTGCGTCGATCTGGCCAAAGACTGGCGGATGGACAAATATCTGCGCAATCTTGAGGCGATGCTGATCGTGACCGATGGTAAGGATCTGTTCGTTCTGACGGGTGCGGGCGATGTGCTTGAACCGGAAAATGACATCGCGGCGATTGGCTCGGGCGGGAATTTTGCCTTGGCGGCAGCGCGTGGCTTGATGGAAGCCGATCTGGACGCCGAGGCCGTGGCGCGCAAGGCGATGGCAATCGCTGCCGATATTTGCGTCTATACCAACGGAAACCTGACCGTGGAGACAATCGGTGAGTGAGATCACGAAGGACGATCTGCGCGCTGCAGTCGCCGCCGGTCATCTGAGCGAGGCACAGGCAGCGAGCGTGATGGCACTGGCCGCCAACCGCATCTCCGGTCGTGCCGCCCTCCCGGCAGAGGACGAACCGTTTGAGCTGTTTCGCGGTTTTGCCGAGATTTTCGTGACCGTCGGCCTTGCGATCCTGATCACGGGCTCGTTTGGCTTCTTGCTGTTTCTGGGCGGGCACAGTGGCTATATCTTCCTGATCCCCCTCACCGCACTGTTTGCCGAGTATTTCACCCGCAAGCGCCGCATGGTGCTGCCCTCAATCCTGCTGACGGTGACGTTGGCGGGCGCGGTTCTGGCGAGTTTCCTCGGCATTCCTGTGCTCGGCATGCGCTTTGTCGCGGAGGACCCAAGTTTTAACCTCGCGCTGGGCGTTACGGCGTTGGCACTGATCGCGTGGTTCTTGCGCTATCGCGTGCCTTTTTCGATGTTCTTGGTCGGGTTATGCGTGCTTGCAATCCTGCTTAACCTTGCCAAGGGGTTGGGACCGAATGTCGAGATGGCGCGGGCGGTCGATATGTTCGATCTTGCGCGCGGCTCGTCAATCTCGCTGGCGATGCTGCTGTTTGGCTGTCTCGCGTTGGCGGGCGGCATCTGGTTTGATATGCGCGATCCGTACCGGCTGGGGCGGCAATCGGCCTCGGGCTTTTGGCTGCATGTGCTGGCTGCGCCTGCGCTGGTGAATACCGTAGCGCTGACATTCTACAAGATGGGGCCGGGCACCGGGTATGGCTTGCTTTTGGTGGCGTTGATCGTGGCCGCGGCGCTGGCGCTGATTATCGACCGACGGTCATTCTTTACCGCAGGCATCGGCTATATGATCTTTCTCAGCTTCTATGCGTTTGGCGATGCCGCCGATCCGCGCAGTTGGTGGGTGGTGCTGATCCTGATCGGGCTGGCGCTGACCGCGCTTGGCTCGTTCTGGACCGAGCTGCGCACCCGCCTGATGCGCCTGCTTCCACAATTCCCCGGCAAGTCTCGTTTGCCGCCTTATGTTACGGAGTGATCCATGACCGATCTGACCCCCCGCGAAATCGTTTCCGAACTCGACCGGTTCATTATCGGGCAGAAAGAAGCCAAGCGTGCCGTCGCCGTGGCGCTGCGCAATCGCTGGCGTCGCCATAAGCTGGCCGATGATATTCGCGATGAGGTCTATCCCAAGAATATCCTGATGATCGGCCCGACCGGGGTCGGCAAGACCGAGATTTCGCGCCGTCTGGCCAAGCTGGCCCGCGCGCCCTTCCTCAAGGTTGAGGCGACCAAGTTCACCGAAGTTGGCTATGTCGGGCGCGATGTGGAACAGATCATCCGCGATTTGACCGATGTGGCGATGACGCAAACCCGCGAACAGATGCGTGAGGCGGTCAAGGCCCAGGCGCATAAATCGGCTGAAGATCGGGTGATCGAGGCTTTGGCGGGCACAGATGCGCGTGAGGCCACACGTGAGATGTTTCGCAAGAAGCTGCGCGATGGCGTGCTGGACGACAAGGTGATCGAGGTAGAGATCGCCGACACCTCAGGTGGCATGCCGATGGGGATGATGGGCGGCCAACCGGGCATGGAAACGCAGATGCAGGGTCTGCAAGACCTGTTCAAGGCGTTCGGCGGCAACCGCACGGCCAAACGCAAGATGACGGTCGCGCAAAGCTATGAGGCGCTGATCTCGGACGAGGCGGACAAGCTGTTGGACGATGAAAAGGTCAAAACAGCCGCGCTTGAGGCGGTGCAAAATTCCGGCATCGTGTTTATCGACGAAATTGACAAGGTGACGGCGCGGGCCGATGCGCGCGGCGCGGATGTCTCACGCGAGGGGGTGCAGCGCGATTTGCTCCCTTTGATCGAAGGCACGACCGTCTCGACCAAATATGGCCCGGTGAAGACCGATCATATCCTGTTTATCGCCAGCGGCGCGTTCCACATCGCCAAACCCTCGGATCTGCTGCCCGAACTGCAGGGTCGCCTGCCGATCCGGGTCGAGTTGCGCGCTTTGACGGAACAAGATTTCACGCGAATCTTGTCCGAGACGGATAATGCGCTCACCCGGCAATATATGGCGCTGATGGCGACTGAGGACGTCAGTGTTGAGTTCACGCAAGATGGCATTGAGGCGCTTGCCCGGATCGCTGCAGAGGTGAACTATTCGGTTGAAAATATCGGCGCACGCAGACTCTATACCGTCATAGAACGGGTGTTTGAGGAGTTGGCCTTTACCGCGCCCGACCGTGCAGGCGAAAGCGTGACGATTGATGCCGCATTCGTTGAAAAGGAAATCGGGGCGTTGACTCGTGACAGCGATTTAAGCCGTTACGTTCTTTGATGGTGGTATCGTAGCGCAGCTTTGCTATCGTGTGGGCGTCTGATCGGGGGCGAACATGCTGCGCGTGCTGATTGTCATGGTTTTGGTCGTGCTGGCTGGCTGCGCTCCGCGCGGTCGGCTTGCCTATTTGGCCCAGCCATCCCCCGAGGCACGCACGATTTTTGTCGGCTCCACGCGTGCGCCTAATCCTGAAACCGGGCAGCCTTTTGGGACGGAGCGGAGTTTCGATTTGCGTCTGGCGAAGTTTGACGTAGCGACACCCCCTGATCATCAGAGCGGCACAATCGACTACCCAAAGGACGGACAACCTGCGGACCCGCAGACCCAGTTCATGGTTTCAAGCGCCCAGATCGACATGTCGCAAAATGCGTTTCGTCGCGATCTAAGGGCTGCTCTGGCGCGGCAGAACGGGCAAGCGGTGGTGTTCGTTCATGGCTTTAACAACGACTTCTCCGAGGGGCTGTATCGGATGGCACAGTTGGGCACGGATTTCGATCTGCCCGGCGTGTTCGTTCATTATTCGTGGCCCTCGCGCGCGCATGTTCTGGGCTATGCCTATGATCGCGATTCCGCCCTGTTCGCGCGCGATGGCTTGTCCGAGCTACTCGAGGATTTGCAGGCAGCCGGGGCGCGCCAGATTTTGTTGATTGGGCATTCTTTGGGGGCGCAGCTGACGATGGAAGTGCTGCGCCAAGAGGCTTTGGGGCATGATCAGAGCCTGTTGAGGGATATTAACGGCGTGATTCTGATCTCGCCAGATATTGCCGTCGATGTGTTTCTGTCGCAGGCGCAAGCTCTCAAAACATTGCCGCAGCCCTTCGTTATCTTCACCTCTCAACGCGATCGAGCCCTGCAACTATCGGCGCGACTTTCCGGTGCCGAGGATCGGCTGGGCGATCTCAAGGATTTCAAACGCGTCGCGCGCTACAAGATCACCATCGTTGATGTTGGTGCGTTCAGCGTGGGTGACGGGCATTTCGATCTCGCCCAATCTCCGGCGCTCATCAAATTGCTGGACCGGGCCGGGCAGGTGGCAAAGGTTCTGACTGGAGAGCAGATCGGCCGCACAAGCCTTGCTTCGGCGGTCATACTGACGGTCGACAACGCGACCCAGATCGTGCTCAGCCCTCTGGCGCAATCCGGGGGTTAGCGCAGACGGCGCAGATACACGTAATAGGCACCGCCGCCGCCATGTTTGAGATGAGCCTCGTTCACCTGCATCACCGCAGGCGCAAGTGGTGGCATGCGCAGCCATTGCGGCACCTGATGGCGCAGCACGCCAACGCGCCGCGGGATCGGCCCATCATCGTCGCCGCGCTTGCCCTTGCCTGTGATTACAAGCACCAGCCGTTTGCCGTGACTTTGGGTGTTGAGGATAAATCGGATCAGTTCAGGATGCGCCTCGGTCAGCGTCATGCCATGCAGATCCAGCGTCGCCTCGGGTTTCAGCTTGCCACGCGTCATCGCCTTATGGGCCTTGTGATCCATCACCACGGGTTGGCGTGCCAGGTGTTCGCCCGGGCTGGGCGCGAGGTCAAAGCGCTGCGCGCTGGGTTTCGAATGCTGCCCCAGATGAAAACCGCGTAGCTCTGGCTTGGGCGGTTTTGGCGGTGGTGTTCCGTCGAGAAAAGACTCTAATTCAGCGGAATCGTCATGTTTCTCGCGGATACTGCGGGTGCTGGCGGCGACGCGAGACCACAATTCACGCTCTTCGGGGGTGAGTTTGCGCCGCCCACTCATGCGCGTCTCCGTAGGACGACCATGCGACCTAGGGTGTTGATCGCGCCCGCACGTTCGCCTGCCTGTAAACCCGACCCGATAAAAATGTCGCCACGTCCCGCGCCCTTGATGGCGGACCCGATATCTTGCGCCACCATCAGACGTGCGCCAAAGCCGGGGCAGTCAATCCAGACCGGGCTGCCCAAGGGAACGATTTCAGGATCGACGGCAAGGGTGCGCCCGGGCGTGACAGGGCGTCCCATTGCGCCGGGCGGGCCCATATCGTCGGGCAGATCAAGCACGCGGAAAAACACAAAGGACGGGTTGTGATTGAGCAGGTTTTGCACCTGTTCGGGATGCGCCTTGCACCAGTCGCGGATGCGATCAGGCGTCATCTCTGCGACGGGGGCGACACCTTGCGCCACCAGTTGCGCACCGATCGAACGATAGGGGTGCCCGTTCTTGCCGTCATATCCAAGGCGCAGCGATTGACCATCGTCCAGCTTGATGCGCACCGAGCCCTGCACCTGCGCCAAGAACGCCTCGATCGCGTCTTCAACCCAGACAAGTTCATGGCCTGCCAGCAAATCACCTGCCGCGATATCGGCGCGAGAAAACCAAGGCTGATCAGGCTCTATACCGCCGGGATTCGCATAAAGCGCATGCGTGAAGCGCGCGGATTTCATGCGCGCGCCCGTCAGTTCCGGTTCGTAATATCCGGTGAAATGCGCGCCGCTTTCGCCATCGATCTCGACAGGTTCGAACAAGGTCTCAAACGCAGCGCGTGGATCGTCTGTTTGGGCGGGGGCAAAACCGAACAGATCGGCAGTGACGCAAAACGCCGCCCATGCGGCGGCGTGATCATCCCGGTCCCAGCCGGGAAGGTTGTGCAACTTAGAAGCCACGCACTCAGCCGCCCGTGGCGACAAGCTGCCAGTTCGGGTCATTGCTGCCCATCTTGCGCGCAAAGGTCCAGACGTCGCGCTGTTTGCGTGGCGCTTTGGGATCGCCCTCGACGACCTCGCCTGCCGTATTGCGCGCCACCGAGATCAGTTCGCTGCCAAAACGCACCGTCACCTCGGCGTCGTTCGTGGCATGGTCGAAATCGGCACCGCTCAGAACCAGTTCGCGCAATCCAAGGAACTCGGCTTGAACATCAAGCCCTTGTTCCTTGCGCGCATTCACCGCACCCTCAAACGCCTCATAGACCTCGGGCGAGAGGAATGGCTTGATCTTCTCGATATCGCCCGTCTCAAATGCCATCAGGATCATTTCATACGCGCCGCGCGCACCTTGCAGGAATTCCGAGACTGAAAATTTCGGCTCCACCCGCTTCATCGCAGCCAGCGACACGGCGGCGGTTGATCCTTCGTCAACATGATCGACGATGTCGGGGTCGGGCCCGCCTTCGATCACCTCAAAATCGCGCTTCGCGACGGGGGCGGGTTGTTGCTCGGGTTCAATCGGATGTTCATAGCCGTCCCGCGTCCCGAGGACATTTTTCAGCTTAATAATCAAAAAGATCGCGATCGCCGCGAGAACAATTAACTGGATGACGGCGCTGGACATCGAAACCCCTGTGAAACGGACTGCATTTGTGTATCGCGTGTAGGCTACTTATGTAAGGCAGCAACAGGATCAAGTCCACCTGCGCGACCATAAGCGCGCGGACCGGAAAAAGAGGATGATATGTGGATTTTTTTGGCCTTTTTGGCCGTGCCGCTGATTGAAATCGGTTTGTTCATCAAGGTCGGTGGGACGATCGGCTTGGGGCCGACGCTTGCAATCGTGGTGATCACAGCTGTTCTGGGCACGACGCTTGTGCGTCGCGAAGGCGCGCGCGCGCTTGAGGATTTGCGCCGTTCCCTCAATGAGCTAAGCGACCCATCGCGGCCCTTGGCGCATGGGGCGATGATTTTGGTTGCGGGTGTGCTGCTGCTGACGCCGGGGTTTTTCACCGACGCGTTGGGCTTGTTGCTGTTGATCCCCGGTGTGCGCAACTGGGTGATGACGCGGCTCGCCAGCCGGGTGACGGTCGCGCGCTTTGAGATGGGCGGCGGGCCGTTTCCTCCGGGTGGGGCAGATCGCCGGCGTCCGCACGATCCTGATGTCATTGATGCCGAGGAAATCGACGAGATAACCCCACGCACGCCACCGCGCGACGGGCCATCCGGTTGGACTCGGCATTGAGACAAGTTGCCAAGACCCGTTATTGAGAATTGAGACACGCGCCGAGCAATGCTACACCCGGCGCAAACAAGGTTGGAGATAGAGATGACTGATCAAGCCAATGGCGCCGATACCGCTGAACAGCCACAATTGCGGATGAATATTCTCGCGCAGTTTGTGCGCGATCTTTCGTTCGAGAACAACGTCGCCCTCAAAGGGCTGCAAGCGGCTGATATCCAGCCCGAAATGCAGGTTCAGGTGAGCCTTGACGCCAAGAAACGCGCGCAAGACGACCAGTATGAAGTGATCTCGAAATTCAAAGTCACCGCGACGAACCAGACCGACAATTCGACCCTCTATCTGCTCGAAGTCGATTACGGCGGAATTTTCCACATCGAGGGCGTGCCCGAAGACCAGCTGCACCCCTTCCTGCTGATTGAATGCCCGCGCCAGTTGTTCCCCTTCGTGCGCCGGATCGTTTCGGACGTGACGCGCGATGGAGGCTTCCCGCCCTTCAACCTTGAGGTCGTGGATTTCGTAGCGCTGTATCGCGCCGAACTGGCACGTCGCCAGCAATCGGAATCGGGTGAGCAAGCGACCCTGTCCTGATCGTTCTGCCCGCTTGACAGCCCCGAGGCGCGGCATGCTGCCTCAGGGACAAGCTGACACCGTGACTTTGAACGCCGCCATACTCATCCTATGGCGGCGTTCTGCGTTTGCAGCGCGCGTTCGCATGGGGCGCGATCACGATGACACGGATTCAAGCCTGGGTCGGCGACACGCTGATGCCGGTTGACAAGAATGAAGCGCATGCGCGGGGACTTCGCCACAGGGCGGTCTCTATTTTTGTCATGGATGGCGACCAGTTGCTGATCCAGAAACGCGCGGCGGGCAAAGATCATTCGGTGGGGAAATGGTCAAACACCTGTTGTTCGCACCCTGATTGGGATGAGCGCCCTGAGCATTGCGCCGTTCGCCGCCTGCGCGAAGAATTGGGGATCACCGGGCTGTATCCGGCCCATGCGGATCGTGTGGAATATCGCGCCGACGTGGAGGACGGGTTTATCGAACATGAGGTGGTCGAGGTATATCTTGCCCATTTCCGTCCCGGATTGCAGATCACCCCCGATCCCCACGAGGTCAGTGCGACGTGTTGGGTGGGGCTTTATGATTTGGCCGCCGAGGTCCGCCGCCATCCCGAGCGGTTTTCAAAATGGCTGCGGATCTATCTCGCCGAGCATATGGACCGCATTTTTTCGACTCTGATCTGCTAGACCTGACATTGCCTTGGTAGATTTCCGCCTATCACGTTCACAATGGTCGCGGAACTTCGCGCATCCTCTGGCGTTTAGCTCTAATACTTGCGACCTTGCCCCGGCAGATAGGGGCGCGATATGGGACCGGGACAAATTAAGCAATTTACACTCAGCCTCGCGATAAGCGCGTTGGCGGCAATGCCGGCGGCGGCATATGATCTGAGCTTCACAACCCCGGGCGCTTCAAGCAGCTTGCGCGATACGATCACGGGCGCGTCCTTGTTGCAACAATCGGTCGGCGACAAAAGCAAAGATGCGCAGGATATCTTTTCCGCAGCGCGCGCTGATTACAATCGCATCGTCACGACGCTGTTTTCCCAAGGCTATTATTCGGGGGTCGTGTCGATCAAACTTGATGGGCGTGAGGCGGCGTCGATTTCGCCCTTGGATGCCCCCAAGGCCGTCCGAAATGTTGTTGTGTCCGTCATGCCGGGCCCGAATTTTCGATTCTCCAAGGCGATAGTCGCACCGCTCGCGCCAGCCACAAAGCTGCCCGAAGGGTTCGCCGTCGGTCAGCCTGCAAAATCAGGCTTGGTCGTTGAGGCGGCGACGGCCGGGGTAGACGGTTGGCGCGAGGATGGCCATGCCAAGGCGCAGGTCTCCGGTCAATCGATCGTTGCCAATCACCGCACAAATACGCTCGCTGCTGACGTTCGGCTTGCCCCAGGGCCCTTGGTGCATTTTGGTGCGCTCGACGTGTCGGGCAATAAACGCCTGCGGACCAAGCGTCTGCGCCAGATTGCGGGCTTTCCCACAGGCAAGGTCTATGACCCTAAGGAACTGGACAAGGTGCAGACGCGGCTGCGGCGCACCGGCATTTTCAGCTCTGTCGCCGTGACCGAGGCGAAAACCCTCAACCCCGATGACAGCATGGATGTCAGCCTTGCCGTGGTCGAGCAGAAGCCGCGTAAGATCGGCGCGGGGGCCGAGTTGAACAGTGATGAAGGGATCGGGCTGACTGCCTATTGGCTGCATCGCAATCTGTTTGGCGGCGGTGAGCGGTTTCGCCTCGATGGTGCGATCAGCGGGATCGGCGGCGCAACGGGAGGCACCGATTATTCGCTGGGCACGCGGATCGAACGCCCGGCAACCTTCGGCCCCGACACCTCGGCCTATTTCGAGACCGAGATCAGCCAAGTGAACGAAGTAGATTACGATGAGAACGCCTTTGACATTGGCTTCGGTGCCAGTCGCATCTTCAGCGATAAACTGACGGTCGATACGGCGATCAAATATGGCTGGTCGAAAGTGACCGATAGCTCTGGCGAGACCTTCTTTCGCCAGATCTATTTCCCGACCACTGCGATCTATGACAATCGCAACAATGATCTCGATCCGACCAAGGGATATTACATCAAGACCGGATTGACACCGTTCGTCGGCCTTGGAGGAGAGACCGGGACGGGTGCGCAGCTAAGCACAGACCTGCGCGGCTATAAGGGCTTTGGCGCGCGAGACCGGTTCGTCTTGGCGGGACGGCTGCAACTTGGGCGCGTGTTCGGATCAAGCCTTGGAGAAACGCCGCGCGACTATCTGTTTTATTCCGGCGGTGGTGGAAGCGTACGCGGCCAACCCTACCAATCGCTTGGCGTCACGGTTTTGGATGGCGGCACTTTGACAACCGGTGGCACTGAATTTGTCGGCGTCTCGGGTGAGGCACGCATCGGTGTGACCCAGTCTATCGGTATCGTGGCATTTTATGACTACGGCTATATCGCGGGCGGTGGCCAAAGCGGTTCGCAGGCGGGCGCGGGGCTGGGTTTGCGCTACAAAACAGCCGTGGGCCCGATCCGCCTTGATGTTGGCTTCCCGGTCAGCGGCGGCACGGGCAGCGGCGCACAGGTCTATATCGGGATTGGGCAGGCATTTTGATGAAACGGGTTCTTCTATCGCTTGCGCTGGTGATTTGGCCTTTGGGTGGCTTTGCCCAAGACAGCACGCCTGCTGATCAAGGCGCCGGGGCGGCGACCGAGGCGCAGACGCAGCGTGATCGCTCTTATCTTACCGGGCTGATCGAGGATTCGCTTTCGGGTGCCGGGCGGTCGGTGCGCCTTGATGGGTTCGCGGGTGCTTTGAGTTCACGTGCAACCTTTACCTCGCTGACGATTTCGGATGATCAGGGGGCGTGGCTGACGATCAAGGACGGGGCGATTCAATGGAACCGCACCGCGCTTTTGACCGGTAAAATCGAGATAGATGAGCTTTCCGCCAATGAAATAGACTTGCCGCGTATGCCCGGCACCTCTGCGACCGGCACGCCTGCGCCCTCGCCCGAGGCCAAGCCGTTTTCATTGCCCGACCTGCCTGTCGCGCTGAAGATCGGCAAGATCGACGCGAAAAAGGTCATCATTGGCCAGCCGGTCATCGGCGAAGCCGCAACGGTGAAAATCACCGGCTCTATGTCGCTGGCCGGAGGCGAGGGCAAGGCCAAGCTCGATATCGACCGGATTGATGGGCAGAAGGGAAAGTTCTCGCTAACGGGGGCCTATGACAACGGTTCGCGCGAGTTGGGTCTGGATCTGTTGGTCGATGAGGGCAAGGGGGGCATCATTTCCAAGATGATCGGCCTTCCGGGGCGCCCTGCGATTACGTTGGCCGTATCGGGCAGCGGGCCGATCGACAAGTTTTCCGCCGATGTCGTTCTCAGCACCGATGGCCAGCAGCGTCTCGCGGGCAAGGTCTCGGTTAACAAAGCCGTGCCCGAGGGCGCGGTGCAAGGGGCAGCGCCGGAAACCGGGTTCTCGGCGGAGTTCTCGGGCGATGTCTCACCGCTATTGCCACCGGAATATCGTGATTTCTTTGGCAAAAACGTATCATTCGTCGCGCAGGGGGCGCGCACGGCTACGGGGCAAACGAATCTGAGTGCGCTGGATATCAAATCGCGTGCGCTCAATCTGCAAGGCTCGGCGGTTGTTGGCGCCAACGGTCTGCCGCACAAGTTTGACCTGACCGGGCAATTGGGTCTGGGTGAAGGCCAAGAGGTGCTGCTGCCGATCTCGGGGGTCAAAACTTGGGTGCAATCGGGCAATATCAAACTTGCCTATGATAAGGCGACGGGCGATGGCTGGTCTCTTTCTGGGCGCTTGAACGCATTGCGCCGCGAAGATGGCACCAAAATGCTCAGCGCAATTCTGTCGGGCTCGGGGCGTATTCGCCAAGGCTCGCCCAGCAGCGTGGGCGGTACTGTGGTGCTAAGTGCGAGCGGGATCGAATTGGCAGACGAGAAGCTTGCGAAAGCCGTGGGGCCATTCGTGTCGGGCAAGGCCGTGTTTTCGTGGCAGCAAGATCAGCCGCTGCGCCTGTCGCAACTTTCGCTGCTGGGTCGGGGCTATCGCGCCGATGCCAACCTGCGGATCGCGGATCTGAACAAGGGCGCTAAGATCAGCGGCACGGCTAAGTTTGATGATGGCGACATTTCGGCACTGTCGGATTTGGCCGGAAGACCGTTGAGCGGGGCGGTGTTAGGCTCGATTTCGGGGAATTATACGGTGCTGACGGGGGCGTTTGACGCCAATCTTGATGTGACGGGGCAGGATGTCACGATCAATCAGCCGCAAGCCGATGCAGCCCTCAAAGGTAGCTCCAAGATTTCGCTGTCCGCCAGCCGGAATGAAAACGGTCTGACAATCAAGGCGTTCAATGCCACCACGCGGGCCGTCGTGGCCTCGGCGCAGGGCACTCTGAGCAGCAAGGATGGCGTGCTGAATGCGCATGTCGAGGCCAAGGATCTGTCGCTGCTGGGCGGTGGCTATCGCGGCGGGCTAAGCGCGGACGCCAAGGTGACGCGCTTGGGTGAGACATTCTCGGCCAAGCTGGATGCCGAGACGCAAAACCTTGCCATTGGTCAGGCCGAAACCGACACTATTCTTGCAGGAAAAACGGCTATCTCGTTGGCGGCTGATTACACTGGCGGCCGTGTGAAGTTGCAGAATCTGAGCGTGAAGAACCCGCAGGTTACGATATCGGCGAATGGTGCGGTGACCGATACGAACCGCCAGATCACGCTAGATGCGCGGCTGGCCAATGCGGCTTTGCTGGCACCCGGTTTTCCCGGCCCGCTCAGCCTGAGCGGCACGGTGACGGATGACGGCACCGGTTATCAGGTGAATATTTCGGGCGATGGACCGGGCGGCACCAGCGCGAAAGTTACAGGCCAAGTTGCCTCCGATTTCTCCAATTCTGATCTCACGATCACCGGTTCGGCGCAGACAGCCTTGGCTAATTCGTTTATCGCGCCGCGCTCGGTGCAAGGGCCGCTAAGTTTCGATCTGCGGATGAATGGGAAGCCAGGGCTGCCCGCCTTGTCGGGCACGATCACGGCGAATGACACGCGCATTGTTGCACCCAATCTTGGCATGGTGCTGGAAAAGGTAAATACGCGCGTGCAGCTTTCGGATGGCAAGGCGCAGCTTGGGGTGACGGGTCAGTTGGGATCGGGCGGAACGCTGGCGGTGAACGGCCCGATTGATTTAAGCCCGCCATTCAATGGCAATCTCACGATCCGGCTCGATCGGGCGCGACTGCGCGATCCAGAGCTGTATGACACCTATGCCTCGGGCACGATCACGATGGACGGACCGCTAAGCGGGGGCGCAAAGATTGCGGGCAAAATCACGCTTGCCGATACCGAGCTGCGCGTGCCCTCATCGGGGATCAGCGGCGCGGCCTCGGTGCCTGACGGGCTTACCCATGTGGGCGAGAATGCGGCGGTGCGTCAAACGCTGATACGTGCCGGTCTTTTGGACGACGGCAAGGCTAATGCTGGCGCCAAGACAAGCAGTGCGCGCCCCTACCCAATGGATGTGACGATCGCAGCGAGCCGTGGAATTTTCGTGCGCGGTCGGGGTCTGGATGCCGAGCTGGGCGGCAGTTTGCGCATCACGGGCACTAGCGCGAATGTTGTGCCGATCGGGCAGTTCAACCTTGTGCGCGGGCGGCTCGATATTCTGGGGCAGCGCTTCACGCTCAACAAAGGTCAGATTGCGCTGCAAGGGGCGCTGGTGCCTTATATTGATTTCGCAGCAGTCACCACGCAGGGCGATTACACGATTGCCATCGCGATTTCGGGGCAGGCGAATTCACCGGAAGTGTCATTTTCGTCTTCACCTGATCTGCCCCAAGACGAGGTTCTGTCGCGCTTGATCTTTGGTCGGGGCGTCTCAAGCCTGTCAGCAATTCAAGCGGCACAGCTGGCCTCGGCGGTGGCGACATTGGCAGGCAAAGGCGGAGAGGGGATCATCGGTAAACTGCGCAAAAGCACCGGGCTTGACGATCTTGATATCTCGACCGATGCGTCGGGCAATGCGCAACTGAAGGCCGGGAAGTACCTGTCTCAGAACCTGTATACCGATGTCACTGTGGCCGGTGATGGCACATCCGAAATCAATCTCAACCTGGATGTGAACAAAAACGTCACGGCGCGCGGCACCGTTGGGTCTGATGGCAAAAGCGGGATCGGGATCTATTACGAGCGCAATTACTGATCGCCCTGTCGCGCCTTCGCGCGATGGGCATTCAGTTCCGCATTCAGGGCCGCCCCCAAAAGTACCGACAGGGCGCTTAGATAAAGCCAGAACATCAGCGCGATTACAGCGCCAATAGAGCCATAAACCTTATTATAAGAGCCGAAATTGGCGAGATAATAGGTGAGCGCCAGCGAGCTAATCCCCCAAACGGCCGTTGCTAAAACCGCCCCCAACGTCAAAACCGGATCGCGCTGTCCCTTTGTATTGGGGCCGTAGCGATACAGAATGCCAAGCGCTGTAAGCATCAGCAACAGCATCGCTGCCCATGGCAGACCTGTAAGCAAAATGCTGGTATATTCGTGAAACGGCAGAAAGTTGATCGCGATGGGCACGATCACGATGGTCGCCAGCGCCAGCAGCATCACGCCAACCAATGACACTGTCATCAGGTAGCCCAAGATAAAGCTCCAGATCGTGTTGCGCGGTTTGGTGTCGTGGATCACGTTCAGGCCCAACACCAAGGCGGCGACGCCAGCGCGCGCCGATAACAGGGTTACCAGAGCCGAAAGAAGCGTGCCAATGCCAATCGAGGGGCGCGGCCCAATCAGCCAGCTTTGGATCTGATCGTTGATCAAGCCATAAGCCTCTTCGGGAATAAACTCTCTGGCGACCGCAAGATATTGGTGGATGATCGCGGGATCGGAAAATGCGCTCCAGATGGCGATTGTGGCTGAAATGCCGGGAAAGACCGCAAGCATCGCGTAAAATGCCACGCCGGCTGCCACCAAAGTTATATTGGAGTCGATCAGTCTGCCCAGCAGTTTGATCCCGAATTTTGCCAAATCGCGCAATGGGCTCTCCTTTTGGGGCACCATCGCGCAAGCGTCATCCGAGTGCAACTTGCGAAGCCTCGCGCGCTATGCTTGTGTTTCCGCTAACAGGAGGAGACACAGTATGACCTATCATCCCGCCGAAGATCGCTATTCCAAAATGGTCTATCGTCGTTGTGGAAAATCCGGATTGAAATTGCCCGCCGTGTCGCTGGGGCTGTGGCATAATTTCGGCCATGATACGCCCCATCAGGTGAAACGTGCGATCTGTCAGACGGCTTTTGATCACGGCATTACCCATTTCGACTTGGCGAATAATTACGGCCCACCGCCCGGCTCTGCCGAGGAAGCGTTCGGGGAAATCCTGCGCACCGATTTTGCCGGGTTTCGCGATCAGCTGATCATCAGCTCAAAGGCGGGATATGAGATGTGGAACGGTCCCTATGGTGAATGGGGCTCGCGCAAATATCTGATTGCGTCGTGTGATCAGTCGCTCAAGCGGATGGGGCTTGAGTATGTCGACATCTTTTATTCGCACAGATTCGACCCTGATACGCCGCTGGAAGAGACGATGGGCGCACTTGAACATATCTGGCGGTCGGGCCGCGCGCTTTATATCGGGATTTCCAGCTATAATTCGCAGCGCAGCCGGGAAGCCGCCGCGATTTTGCGCGATATGGGGGTGCCGCTGCTGATCCACCAGCCCAGCTACAACATGCTCAACCGGTGGGTGGAACGTGACGGGCTGACGGATACGCTGGACGAATTGGGCGTGGGCTCCATCGCGTTTACGCCGCTGGCGCAAGGATTGCTGACGAAGAAATATCTGGGTGGCATTCCCGAAGGCTCGCGCGCGGCGCAGGAGAAATCGCTAAATAGCAATGTGATCACCCCTGAGATGATCGCCAAGATCAAAGCGCTGGATGAGATCGCGCAATCGCGTGGTCAAAGCTTGGCGCAGATGGCGATTGCCTGGGTGCTGCGCGGGGGGCGGATTACTACGGCGTTGATTGGGGCGTCAAAGCCCTCGCAAGTGATCGATTGCGCTGGTGCAGTGTCTAATTTGGACTTTACCGAGGCCGAGCTGGCCGAGATTGACCGCCACGCGCAGGATGAGGCGATCAACCTTTGGGCACGTTCCTCCGAGATGGGCTAGGTAAAACAAAAGCCCCGGCGCAGTGCCGGGGCTTTCATAATCAGGCCGTGCGGCTTGATCAGGCTGCGAGCGTCTCGGTCGAGGAGAAGAACATCGCCTGAGAAACCGCCGATTGCACCTGCGCCTCGGTGTAAGGCTTGGTGATCAGGAAGGCGGGTTCGGGCCGCTCGCCCGTCAACAGCCGTTCGGGGAAGGCGGTGATGAAGACTACCGGCAGATCGGGGCCGAATTGGGCGAGAATATCGTTGACCGCATCAATGCCCGACGAGTTATCGGCAAGCTGAATATCGGCGAGGATCAAGTCGGGTTTTTCCCGGGCGGCAAGATCGACGGCCTCGGTCCGAGTGCGCGCGACTCCGGTGATGGAATGCCCCATATCCTCGACGATCGCGCGAATATCCATTGCGATGATCGCTTCGTCTTCGATGATCATGATCTTGCCCGCAACGGAGGATTCCATCTCTCGGATTGCGATATCAATCAATTCCTGAGCTTCCCCGGAATCGACCTGCATGATCGTGCCGATCTCTTCGACGCGGAACCCTTCGATTGAGTGCAGCAGCAGCGCCTCACGCGTGTTCGGCGTCAAAGATGACATGTGATCTTGGGCGCTCGCCGAAAGGCGGCTGTCAGGCTCTCCCAGGGGCGAACCAGCAGACGCCCAAACAAGGTGAAACGCATGGAACAACGCAAGCTTTGGGTCGTTATTCTCAAAAGGCGCCGTATCTTCGAGGATCGCTTCGAGCGTTGCCGCGGCGTAACGGTCGCCACTGTCTTGGCTGCCGGTCAGGGCCCGCGCGTAACGCCGGAGATACGGTAGGTTGGCCCCAATAGTGCCAGCGATGTCTTCGGACATAAAAGCCCCCCTTTTTCATTTTCTGGGAACCAAACGTCCTAGCCCTGCGTTCGGTTCCGTGCAAAGTATGTGGGATCGGAAACCAGAATGTATAGTGACATGGCTGATGAAAAGTCCAAGTCCAGTATCAAAGAACAGATCAATGAAAATCTGAAGCGAGTCTACGAAGAGGCCTTGCAAGAAGAAGTTCCTGATCGGTTCAAAGATCTTCTGGCACAGCTCAAGGCGAAGGAGGGCGGCAAATGAATACGCCCTCCAAAACCGCCAAAGCCAGCGAGAGCCTTGATCCGCGCGAAGAACTGACTGACCACCTTGGCGCATTGCGTGCCTTTGCGTTGTCACTGACGCGAAACGGGGCCTCGGCGGATGATCTGGTGCAGGATACGATTGTGAAAGCGTGGTCGAATATCGAGAAATTCGAGCGCGGCACAAACCTGCGGGCGTGGTTGTTTACCATTTTGCGCAACACGTTTTATTCCGACCGACGCAAGCGTAAACGTGAGGTGGCTGACCCTGATGGGGTGCACGCGGCGGCCTTGTTTGAAAAACCCGCGCATGACGGTCGCCTTGCGATGAATGATTTCGTACGCGCGTTTGATCAGCTCAGCCCCGAACACCGCGAAGTTCTGACCTTGGTCGGGGCCTCGGGCTTTTCTTACGAGGAAGCGGCCGGGATGATGGGTGTCGCTGTCGGCACGGTCAAAAGCCGGGCGAACCGGGCGCGAGCCCGACTGGCTGAGATGCTCGAATTGGAAGAGGGCGAAGATATCATGTCAGGTCCTGACCGGAACTCGCTGGCTGTGATGGGTCGTTCAGGGGTCGCCGCAGCATGACGCCTGAGGCTCCCGAAGGAGCGCCTTCCGAGATCCCGCCAGAGACCGAAGTTTGGCGCGCACGCCCGAAAGGTGTGCGCGCGTTATTCAATGGCTTGGGGGTGCGTTTGGCGCTGATGCTGGCGATCGCGCTCTTCCCGCTTCTGATCATTGCGATCCTGCAATCCTCATCGGTCGCACGCGAGGCGCAGGCCCGGTCCGAAGCCGCCTTGATGGGGGAGACGATGCGCGCTGTGGCGGGTGAGACCCGCGTCATTCAGCATGCCCAAGACTCGGCGCGGTTGCTGTCGCGCAGCGTCGTGGCGCGGGTTAATGACCCAACAGCCTGTGCGGCACTGATGCGCCAAGTCGCGGCGACCTTCCCAAGCTTTTCGCTTGTTGCCTATATTCCCAATTCTGGGCTGATGACCTGCTCCAACACTGGCGAGCAATACGATTTCTCGGGTCACGATATTTTCAAACAGATTTCGGCAGCGACTGACACGACCTTTTTCGTCAATCGCGCGGCACCAGTGTCTGAAACTTCCGTTCTGGGCGTGGCGCACCCGGTCTATGACGAGGCGGGCGATCATATCGGGGTGATCTCAATCTCGATGTCCCACACGGAATTGTCGCTGGCCAAGGACGGCCCCAAGATGAACGATGAACGCCCTTTGGTGATGATGACGTTTGATCATGAAGGCACGATTTTGACCTCGTCAGACGGGCTCAGTAGAACGCAGGGCCATCTGCCAGCGGATCGCTCGCTTAAGCTGCTGTCCGGGGCCGGTGCAGTGACCTTCTCGGGCGTGTCAAATCTTGGTCATGAGCGGGTCTATTCCGTCGTCGAGGTGGTGCCAAATCAGCTTTATGCGCTGGGCAGTTGGCCGGCAGAAAAAATCTCGTCCCTGAGTCCTTTCGCGGATATATCGCCGATCTTGTTCCCGGCTCTGATGTGGGCGGCAAGCCTGCTGGTAGCCTATTTTGCGATGCAGAAATTGGTGATCGGCCACATTCGAAAATTGGTCTATGCGATTTCAAATTTCGCGACGGGCAGCCGGATTGTGGGCAAGCTCAGCCTGTCGGGTGCCCCGTCGGAAATTCGCGATCTCGCCGAAGCCTATGATCGCATGACCGAGACGATACTGCATGATGAGGCAGAGCTTGAAGATATTGTTCACCACAAAGAGGTGCTGCTGCGCGAAGTGCATCACCGGGTGAAAAACAACCTGCAACTCATCGCCTCGATCATCAATATGCAGATGCGTCAGGCCCGCACGCCTGAGGCCAAGGGTCTGATGAAAAGCCTTCAGGAACGGGTGATCTCACTCGCGACCATTCACCGAGGGCTGTATCAAACCTCGGGGTTGACCGACATTCGGGCCCAAGAATTGCTGCCAGATATCGTGCGCCAGATCACGCGCTTGGCGACAGGGCCGGGACGCCGGATCGCTGTGGATTGTCAGATAGATGATATCCATCTGACGCCCGATCAGGCGGTGCCGCTGTCGCTGTTGCTAACCGAGGCGATGACCAATGCGATGAAATACGCTTCTAACGTCAACGGCACGCCCAAGCTCGACATCACGCTGCGCAAGTTTGAGGGCATGCGCGCCCGCCTGCGTGTCAGCAACACGGTTGATCCCAACGCTGCACCGTCTGCGACCGTCGATGGTTCTGGGCTTGGCTCGCAATTGGTGAATGCGTTCGTGCAGCAGCTCTCGGGGCAGCTACAAATCGAGGCAGAGGGCGAAATCTACACGCTTGTTACGGACTTCGCGCTGCGTCCGCTGGAAGAGAGCGAGTTGCGACATGAAGAAGACTTGAAATCCAAGGCCGGCGAGACAGCTAGTAAGGATGTGAGTTCGTGACCATACGACAGGCGTGTGGTTAGTTTCGATTGAGTTCGACGTAGATGAACGGGTTGCATGGAACGTCTATTAAAAGCCGGAATTCAGGCCGCAAGCAGGACAAAGCTGCTTCTGACCGCGGCAGAGGCGTATCCAGCGCTTGAAGGCGCATTTCTGGATGCCCGGCAGGATATTCATCTCTCGTTTCGCATTTTCGACCTTGAGACCAAACTGCGCTCGATGCGTGGGCGCGAGGTGGGGGCGACGTGGTTTGACTTGCTCGTGCATGTTTTGCGCCGCGGCGTGCCGATCCGAATTGACCTGGCCGATTTTGATCCCTGCGCGCGCCCAGATTTACATCGCGGCACTTGGCGCACGATGCGGCTGTTGGCGGCTGCGCGTGAGTTGGCGGGACCGCGTGCGCGTCTTGATGCCCGCGCGCTGATGCATCCGGCGCAATCGGGGTTTTTCATGCGCTTGGCGTTCTGGCCAATGGTGATGGGAAAGCTGGCGAAACACGCGCAATGGCTCAACGCGCAGCCCGAGAATTCGCGGGACACCTTGCTGCGCGACATGCCCGGTCTCGTTGCATATTTGTCGGGTGACGGCGGGCGCGGCTTTAAGCGGCGCATGTTGTCGCTGCCGAAACTCTTTCCCGCGACACATCATCAGAAGATCGCGCTGTTCGATGGAAAATGGCTCTATATTGGCGGTTTAGACCTGAATGATCGCAGATATGATACGCCCGATCATGCCCGTGTCGGGTCGCAGACTTGGCATGATGTTCAGTTGATGGTGACGGGTCCGGTCACCCGCGAGGCGCGCTTGCATCTTGATAATTTCCATGAGGTTGCCGCACGCGAGCAGGACGCCGCGCCGCCCCGTCGTTTACTGCGCACGATTTCGCGCCGCCGTCGCTTTGCGCCTTTTGCAATCGGGCCCAGCCCGCAGCATCGAGAGATCGCCACTGCGCATGAAATGCTGATCGCGCGCGCGCAAAAGCTGATTTATCTTGAAACGCAGTATTTCCGCTCGCTGTCGCTGGCCAAACACCTGGCCAAGGCCGCCAAAGAGCGCCCCGATCTCAACCTGATCCTGATCGTGCCCGCCGCCCCCGAGAAACTGGCCTTTGGCAAAGGTCTGACCTCGGATGTGCGGTTTGGGGAGTATCTGCAGGCCCGCGCGATTGGTATCGTGCAGCGGGCCTTTGGCACACGCGCTTTCATCGGCAATCCAGCGCAGCCGCGAACCATGCGCTCTTCTACGCTGCAGCAGACTGAAAACGACCGGCTGAATGGCGCGCCGATGGTGTATCTGCACGCGAAAGTGTCGATTTTCGATGACGATTCGGCGGTCGTGTCTTCGGCGAATCTCAACGGGCGCTCGCTGGCTTGGGATACGGAAGCTGGCATATATCTCCGCCGGAGCGATGGCATCGAGGCAATGCGCAGCCGCATCATGCGCCATTGGCTGCCCGAAGGCGCGGATCCGCGCTGTTTTGAGCTGGACAATGCCGCAGCGTCTTGGGCGAAAATCGCCCAGCAAAACGCCGACCTGCCCCCGGATGAGCGTGGTGGTTTCTTGATGCCCTATGATCGCGCAGCCGCTCAGCGCGTGGGCAGATGGCTGCCCTTCATACCTGACGAGATGGTTTGATCAGCTTTCGACTGCGGGCTTGCGATCTTCAGGCAGACTGTTGGTCAGCACCAGGGCCCACAACAGCAGCGGGATTGCCACCACACCGCCAAGCGGCCCCCACAGCCAAATTCCAAATGTCAGCGACAAGAAGATCAAAAGCGGATTGATCCGCATATGCTTGCCGACCAGCGTGGGTGTTACGAATTGCCCCTCGGTGCTGTTCAGGCCGAGATAGATGAGCGCGGGAAGCAGCACACGCAGCCCGTCAAACGCGGCGATACCTGCGAAAATCAGCGCCACTGCCAGCACTGCCGGGCCAAGGTAGAGAATGTAATTGATCAAGAAGGCAATAACGCCCCAAAGCGCTGCATTGGGCATGCCGATCAATTGCATCGCCGCTGCGACGATCAGGCCAAGGCCTGCATTGATCACCGAAATCGTCAGGAAATAGCGCGACACGCGGTTTTCAGCGGCACGCAAACGCAGCGCCGTATTTCCGCGTTGCGTGGAATCCGCGAGATGTTTGGCGACCCAATCATAAATATCACGCCGTGACAGCTGAAAGAAAAAAAGCGTTCCGATATAGACCAGCGCTTGAGCCAGCAGAGCTGGGGCGAGCATCAGCATATCGGTCGCATTGGGCATCGCAGAGGGGGCGGCGCTATCTTTGCCCGGATTCGACGCGGGCGCGATTGCCTTGGTGACCTCGTCACTGGCGTCCTGAATCCCCTGAAACATCTGGCGCAGATCAAGCACGCTGGAGCGCAGATCATTCCAGACCTTAGGCGCTTGCGCGATCATCTGCGCCGCCAAGGGTTGGATCACCAGCAGCAGCAAAGCCGCCACCATCAGCGAGATAAGAAGCGAGGTAAGCGCCCCCCAGACGGGCGACAGACCTCTAGTTTCCCATGCATCGGAAATAGGCGAGAGGACAATCCCGACGACAAGTGCAAGCACGACGGGGGCGAGAAGGCTCTCCACCTGTTCAAGCGCGCCAACCACAGCGATCACAGCGATCACGATGAGGGAGACGCGCGACAGGGTCTCCAGGCGATTCATGGTGTGTTTTATACTCCTGATTTCGTGTGCAACGCTTGATTAGCGCAGCGGTTCCCGTGATTTGAGCAAATTATTCCGGGAACGATTCAGATTGATATCGCGTTCTTTTCACAAGGAACCTTAGAGAAAGGAGTTCAATATGAATTGGGATGAAATTAAAGGAAACTGGAAGCAAGTCAAAGGCAAAGCCCGCGAGAAATGGGGCGAACTGACTGATGACGAACTGGACCGTGCAGAGGGCAAGCGCGAGCAGCTTGTCGGCCTTGTTCAAGAAAAATACGGCAAGACCAAAGAAGCTGCCGAAAAAGAAGTCGATGATTGGTACTCCAAGTCCTAAATCGACACTAAACTAGCTGAAAAGGGCGCTTCGCAGTTGCGAGGCGCCCTTTTTCTTGGTGCTTCCTTTTGGGGTCAGGCCTGCAGTGCAAAGACACGAAAAAGCCGGGCGCAGGGCCCGGCTTTCTCATACGCCTTTGGCTTGGATCAATGCGTGATGCCACGGGCGCGGGCGCGCAAATGCTCACCCACCTCTTTGATCGCTTTGCTCGCCTCATCAGCCAGTTCCTGCGCCAGACGCGCACTCAAGTCCTGACCCGCACTCTTTGCTTGATCAGAGATGTCGCGCGCTGTCTTGCGCGCTTCGTCGGTCGCATTGTCGGCCACCGAACGTGCGGTGCGCTTCACCTCTTTGCCAACGGACGCAGCCAAAGATTTCGCGCGCGCCCTTTCTTCGGCAAAGATCTCTTGCGCCTCATCCAACAGCCGTCGAGTGCGAGGGCCAAAAGCGCGGCGGTTCACCTCGGGCTTGGGCATCGCGTTAACGATTGCTGCGCCAATCGCGATTCCAAGAGCCGCAGTGATCAGCGGGTGGTCCTTGATCATCTGCTTGCCAGAGCGCCCGGCTTCTGTCGCGCGATCTTGAAGGCGAAGCCGCGCCGAATAGGCCGCCTCACGGGCGCTGACAACGCGATTGCGGGCCTCTTCGCTAAGATCATTCAACCCAGAATGCAGAGACGCCCTCAGATCCGAGGCAAATTCACTGACCATGCGGGCGCGCTCGCTGGCATAATCAACCGCTTTGTCGGTATTGCTCGCCGCGTCGATTTCAAGCTGTTGGAGGCGCTCGGATGCGGTGTCACGCAGCTCATCGATCTCATCAAGCCATGCGTCTGAAAGGCCCTCTTGAGCCATAATAGGGTCTTTTTCAGGCTGCGCCGGCTCTGCCGTATCCTCCATGCCCTTGCGCGTGCTCAGAACCAGCCAAGCCAACCCGGCCCCAGCCAATGCGAAGGCCAATGGATTGGCGCGCACCGTCTCTTCGGCTTTCTTGGCCATCGGGCGGGCATAGTCATGCACCAATTGCGAAACTTGCTCGGACAAATATTCCGGGGCGATTCGGCCCGTGAGATCAGCCAAGGTTGAGGCCAGGTCCGCGCGGTCATCACGCAGACGGCTTTCGATGTCTTTGATGGTTGCTTTCTCGGTCACTTGAAGCTCTCCTTGATGGTCTGCGCATCCGCAGACAGGTTTTCCTTGATCCGGTGAATCGGGCGCGTGGCGCGGCGTATTTGGGCAATCGCGACCAGCGCTAGAATGATGGCAAAAATGGCGAGAACGGCGCCTGCAATCAGCGTGGCCGGGCCCGTCTCTAGCCCATAATATTCAAGTGCAAAGACCATCGACTGCACCAATGGCCCAATCGCCCCCAGTCCAAGAATCAACGCGATCGCTGCGAAAATCATGCCGTTCCGCACGAGTGAGATGCGATGCACCGCCTCGGCGCGCGCAAGATCAGCCTCAGCTCGAGCAATCTCGCGGGCTTGTTCGACGACATGGGCCAGCATAGCGGAGACACTCCGCTCGGCGTGCTGGCTGTCTTGGTCGGCATCTTTCGGGTTCATCGTCGCTCCTTTGAAGCCAGCGTCACGTTTCGCGTTACGATTCTAGCAAAGTAACGCTGCACTGCGCGAACAGTTCCTTGGTGCTGCAGTGTAACAGGTAGGGCCGCTTCAGGGCGCATGAAACATGATCGCTGCAAGAAAGTTCCCCTCAAGACGCAGAATCTTTTCGCGGAACTTGTTGCTCAAGCTCTCGTTATCTCCCCATGAGACGCGAGTAAAAACGCGTCAAAGATTGGTAGAAACAAGCTGTAAGGAGATATCCCATGCTAGGTTGGGCCCTAACGTTCCTCGTCGTCGCACTTATTGCCGCAGCACTTGGCTTTGGCGGCATCGCAGGTGCATCTGCCGGGATCGCGCAAATACTCTTCGTGGTGTTCTTGATCCTGTTCGTGGTCGCGCTGGTGGCGCGTGCAGTCAGAGGCAGACCGCCGATGTGATCACACCAGTGCCAGCCTTGAAGGCATATGAAACTTGAAAGGGGTCGTTCTCATCGGGCGGCCCCTTAGTGTTTTTCAGCTATCCAAGTGCCAAAATCAGCCTTCTTAGAGCCTAAAATCGCGTATCTAGAACAGCGCAGGTGAGGCCACCTGATGACGATCCAATTGCGCCGGTTCTACCGCCGCAAGTTATATCGAATGGCATCAGTGAGAATGGCATCAGTGAGAACTTTACGCTGTGCAGTCAGCATTCACGCGATCAAGCGCGCGCCGTCGTGACCTTTGATATGCACCCGCATCACCGTCCCTTCAGGTTGGTCGGTGTCAAAGGTGACCTCAGCAAAGCCCTCGGTCCGTGCAAGGCGCGCACCTTCGGTGAGCACGACGTGCTCGCGTCCGACTTGCGCGTCCAGATGGGCGCTTAGCGCGGCTTGACCCTTGGCACGCAGGCGTGCTGCGCGCTCCTTGATCGCGGGGCCTTTGACGGCGGGCATACGGGCCGCTGGCGTGCCCTGACGCGCCGAGTAGGGAAAGACATGCAGGAATGTCAGCCCACACTCATCCACCAGTTTCAGCGAATTTTGAAACATTGCCTCATCTTCGGTCGGGAAGCCTGCGATGATGTCGGCGCCGAAAACGATTCCGGGGCGCAGTTTGCGGGCCTCTTCACAAAAGGCAATCGCATCGTCGCGCAGATGGCGGCGTTTCATCCGTTTGAGGATCAGATCGTCGCCATGTTGTAGCGACAGGTGAAGATGCGGCATCAAGCGCGGCTCGGTCGCAATCGCCAGCATCAGGTTTTCATCAGCCTCGATACTGTCGATCGAGGAAATTCGCAGTCGCGCCAGATCCGGCACCAGCCGCAAAATCCGCATCACCAGATCGCCCAGACGCGGCAGGCCGGGCAGGTCGGAGCCCCACGAAGTCAGATCGACGCCCGTCAGCACGACCTCGTTAAAGCCGCGATCCACGAGGCGTTTGATCTGCTCGACCACTACGCCCGCAGGCACCGAGCGCGAATTGCCCCGCCCGAAGGGAATGATGCAAAAGGTGCAGCGGTGATCGCAGCCGTTTTGCACCTGAACATAGGCGCGATGACGGCCGAAACCGTCGATCAGATGGCCAGCGGTTTCACGCACCGACATAATGTCATCGACCATCACGCGTTCGGTTTGGCCGATGAAATCTGGGCCTTGCGGGGCCAGTGCGGCCCAGGTCTCGGCCTGCATCTTTTCGTGATTGCCGATCACGCGGGTCACCTCCGCCATTGCGGCAAAGGTTTCGGGTTCGGTCTGGGCCGCGCAGCCAGTCACGATCACCGGCACATCGGGATTTTCCCGCGCAAGACGGCGGATTTCCTGTTTCGCCTTGCGTACGGCCTCGGCGGTGACGGCGCAGGTGTTGACCACGACAGCGCCTTCCAGCCCGGCCTGCGCGGCGAGTTGCTTCATCGCCTCGGTCTCATAGGCGTTGAGCCGACAGCCGAGCGTCGAGAAAACGGGTGGTTTCATAGCGTGGCCAGAAAGTCGGGGGTGAGGGTCGCGTCAAAGACATGCGCGACTGGGCCCGTCATCCAGACGCCATCGTCGCGCCAGTCGATCTCTAGCTGGCCACCATCGACATTGACCAGCACGCGCTTGCCCGTCAGTCCACGCAGATTGGCGGCCACGGCGGTGGCGCAAGTGCCCGAGCCGCAGGCCAACGTGATTCCCGCGCCACGTTCCCATACGCGCATCCGCAGGTGGTCGGGGCCGATGAGGCTGACAAATTCGACATTGGTGCGTTGCGGGAATAGCGGGTCGTGTTCAATTGCGGGGCCAAGGCGCGCGACGTCGACGGCCTCGGCATCTGCGACAAAAAAGATGCAATGCGGATTGCCCATGCCGATGGCAATTGGATCGCCCGCCAAGGGCAAGTGTTGTGGATCGGCGGTTGCGACAATCGGAATCTGCGCCGCGCCGAGAATCGGTGCGCCCATATTGACCGAGACCAGCCCGTCTTCGCGCCGCAGAGCCAAAAGTTGTCCGCGTTCCGTGGTTAGCGTCACCTGATCACGACCAAGTTGGCGCATCATATAGTCGCTGACGCAGCGGCTGGCGTTTCCGCAAGCGCCCGCGCGCGATCCGTCTGAGTTCCAGAAATCCAAGGTGAAATCGGTATCTTGCCCGGGCCGAATCACCGCAAGCTGGTCAAAGCCCACGCCGCGATGACGATCCCCCAAGGCGCGCGCTAGCGCAGGCGTGACCGGATCGGCCGCGTCTCGGGCGTCGATGACGACGAAGTCATTGCCAAGTCCATGCATTTTCATGAAGGGCAGGCCAGCGGTGTTTTGCGCGTTGTTCATGCTGCGCGATATACGCTTGCGCAAAGGTTTTTTCCAGACATGCAATTTTTGAGAGTTTTTGGCCTTGACCCCCATGGCCGGGGTTTATAGAGAAGCGCCCTGTGATGGGCCGTTAGCTCAGTTGGTAGAGCAACTGACTTTTAATCAGTAGGTCGTTGGTTCGAACCCAACACGGCTCACCATCACACCCTTTTTTCAAAGGGATGCGCGATGTCTGGCTGTTGACGCCAACCGCGCCCGCCGTTCCCGGAAGCAATACGGAAGCAAGTGTGCGCCAATTCTGGCGTCGCGATTTCGCGACAGCCGAATCGACTGAGCAGGGCTTCGATGTTTGTGAGGGCTGCTGGTAAGGGAAGACGATGAGCCGTTGGCGAGGCTCGCGGCTCCTAGCTGTTTGATCCCACGGTTTGCTGATGCGATCCTTTCGAAGGAATGGAAGGAAGCATTTTGGGACAAGTTCGTGACGGAAGCGCTACGATCCCATTGACCGGCAGGTGAATGCGCGCATTCACCGAGAGGGGCGCACGCCGTCAGAACTGCAATACAGTGATCCTTTGCCCGGCAGGGCGTTGCACTGCAATGTCCCGAGAGGGGCGTCTCGTTCTCGGAACAGAGCCTGAAGTTTGAGATCAACCTAAAAACGATGGTGAAGTGGCGCAAGCGCACCACGCTTGAGGATCTAAGACCGGCCCCGAAGAGCCGCGCTCCACGGTTCTGGCCGATGCCGAAGAGGCGATGGTTGTCGCTTTCCGGCGTCACACGCTGCTAGCCGCTGGACGACAGTCTCTATGCCCTTCAATCCTCCATCCCGCGCCTGACGGCCGTGCCCTACAGGATCCACACGATCTAAACGAAAAATGGAATTCAGTTCGCTAAGCAGCCCGGACATCGCAACACCATCTATTCCCGGGCAATGCGCTTCGACATGATCTGTGAGGCCAATGCATCAAGCACGGGTTCACCAAGCCCAACCATCCACGAACCGATACCGACCCTCTCGCCTGATCCGGTTTGCTCACTGCGCGCGCCGGATCGGCCTTGATGGCCTCTCGCAGGCGTCTTCGGGTCATATCATCGGAGAGCTTAGCCTCTGCGCCCTCCAGCGCCGCGAGCGTGCAAGTTGCGCCATGATCAGGCGGATAGGTTCGGCGCGGTGAAGTTGTTTGATTTGGTTCTGCGGTAGGTGGCTGCGCATTTCCGTCAGATCGCCCTCAATTTCGGCACTGATCAAATCCCATAGCAGATAATTGGGCCAGCGATCGTTGGGCAGGTCTTTTACGGCGCGGAATTCAACGCACCAGACGCGGCTTGCCGTGCGGTCTGTCGGATCGAGCATGGCGAGTCATCGCCTGCAAGGGTTGCGTTCCAGATATCCCACCAGATCGGCTTGTGGCGGTCGATCACTTCGGCCGCTTGTCATAAATGAACACTTGCCGTTCCGGCATCTTGCCGACAGCAACTAGGGGAAGGGAGGTTCGGCTCTCAACCGATTTACGCAACGGATTCGTCTGCGGTCACCCCGCACCCAACATAGGAGCGGCGCATTTCAAAAGGCGAGACATGCGCCGAGCGAATTCGACTGGTTCCCGTTATCGTCAGTTTACTCTTGGTTCTTGCTGTCTGACCAAAGCAAAAGCCTTTTGGTCGCCGCCGATTTTGGTCGGGCCTTGATGCTGCGGAGGGCTCGTAAGCGCCCATTCCGGGCCTTTTCCAACAGGGATATTTCACCTGCCGGTACAAGGAGAAGCGAGTCTGATCTCCAAGCGGAACGGTGGTGCAGAGGCGGCGAAACATGCTGCCTTTGGTGTAGGTTGATGGGCATCATTTCCATGTCAAGACTCACGCTTGGGTTGCGTTAATATTTTTGTAGCAGATATTGAAGATGACGCAAGGACAGTATGTAGAAAGCTGATGCAACGCGTTTGAGGATCCAATGCACGATTCGATGGGGTCCCTATTTAGTCAATTGTAAACATGCAATTTTTTTGACTCACTGAATTTCGTTTGGAAGCGTTTCCAACTCTCTAAACAGAGAGATGAATCGCGCAGGAGATGCAGATTCTATTGTTGCCACGGCGTCAAAGATCATGTCTTTAGATTCTTTTTGTGGAAATTTTGGGTATTCACCACGATGCAGGCGAAACTCTTTCAGCTCAATTTTAAGCTGTATGATCCCCTGCTTTTCGAGGAATCAGAGCCGCTCATGGAGCGTCACCAGCAGTCTGAATTTTGCGTGACCGACCGAATACCAAGTCGCAAGCTAGCCGTGCCCCAATAGTCCTGGATATTCACGACGCGAACGATGATTATTAGCCGAAACTCCGCCACTCTCTTCTAATCAGTAGGTCGTTGGTTCGTACCAACACGGCTCACCATCCTAGCAAAAGCCCGGGTCCGGCCCGGGCTTTTGTGTACCTGACAATCAGAAGTAACTTTGCACAAGCGCACCAGAAATCAGCACCCAACCATTTGCCACCACAAAGAACGCAAGTTTGAAGGGCATCGCGACAACGGCGGGTGGCACCATCATCATCCCCATCGACATCAGGACGGCCGATACGACGAGATCGATGATCAAAAACGGCAGGTAGATCAGGAACCCGATCTGAAAGGCGCGGGTGATCTCGGAGAGCATGAATGAGGGCACAAGGGTCGATAGCGGTGCCGCGTTCAGATCACCTTGATAGGGCGTGCCGGTGCGCAGCGCGGAGAGCGACGAAAATGTCTCGGGATTGGTGCGATTGCCCATGAAGGCGCGAAACGGCTCTATTCCGCGCGAAAACGCGGTTTGCCAGTCGATGGTGCCGTCAATCAGCGGCTGGCCTGCGGTGTTCCAGCTTTGCATGAACACCGGCTCCATGATGAACCAAGTGAGGAACAGCGCGAGGCTGACAATCAGCATATTGGGCGGCGATTGTTGCAAGCCAAGTGCCTGACGCAGAATCGAGAGCACGGTGACGATGAAGGGAAAGCATGTCACCATGATCGCCAACCCCGGCGCGAGGCTGAGCAATGTAATCGCGCCAATGATCAACATCGAGCGGCCCGCAAGACTTTCGCCATCGCCCATCGAGAGCGAGATATCCTGCCCCCAGACGGGTTGAAGCGAAAGCGTTAGGGTTAATATCGCAAATCCAGCGAGAGCCAGCGCGCGTGGGGGGGCGATTTGCATAAAATCACAGCCCGTTTTGCAAGTCGGCGACTTCGGTCAGGCGCACGGCCAATTGGCCGTTCGGATCCCCCTCGACCTCGGTCAATTCGCCCCGTGCGATCAACTTATCGCCGACATAAAGCTCGACCGGATCATCGACGCGCCGATCAAGCGGCAATACCGAATCGCGTTGCAGTCGCAGCATGTCGCGCACTAAGGGGCGTGCTTTGCCGACCGAGATCGTGATTTCGATCGGGACTTGGCTGAACGGATTGCTGTTGGGTATGTCTTGGGTGGCGTCAGTCATCGCTGGGCTCCTCAGCGGAAGAGTTGAAATAAGTGGCAACGGCCTGAGAAATCGTGGCGATCACGGCATCCAGATCGATCCGGGTTTCGGTCTCGGAAAATCGCAGATAGACCTGTCCTTCGCTCAGGCTGTTTTCAGAGGCAAAGGCCAGTGGCAGGGTGTCGTCGCGGGTCAGAATTTCTTTGATCTGAGGCAGCGCGGCGGGGTTGGCGATGACCGTAACAGGTGCCGAGGCGAGATCTTCGGCCAGCGGCATTAACTGGTCTGCCACCAGCGCGGGCAAACTGAGGCGCGCGACTTCGGGTAGCACCTTGGCGGTCATGTCGATCAATAGCGGGCGCAGCGCATCCAGCATATGACGTCGCGCCTCGTGAAAGGTGAAGGAGAGCGCTTGCAGATTGCGTCCCAGATCGCCATGAAGCCGCGTGGTTTCACTGTTTTGCGCTGCCACCGCGTCATCCCAACCGGCTTGATAGCCCTTTTCAAAGGCGGCAAGCTTGGCCTCCTCGAAGGCAACAGGTTCGATCTCGATCGCGGCGTCGTCTGCCTGACGGGGCTCGAAGGATTCAAGTTTTAGACGCTGCGCCATCATGCTTTCTCCTCAGTGTCTTCCATCCAGCTGCGCAGGATTTCCATGCTCTCAGATTGACGCGCCTCAATCATCTTTTTGAGTCGCTCGACGGGGTCACTGGATTGGGACATGTCGTCCAAATCGGCCATGTCGAAGGCGGAATTCATGGTCATCGGCAGATCGCCCACGTCAAAATCCGAGACCAACTGCATATTCATGTCGGGCATCTCATCTTCTGCGATTTCTCCGGTTAAAGCGGTGGCGGAGCGTTCTGGCGTAGGCAGCTCAGCCATTGAGGTTTGTAGCTTTTGCATCAGGATTGGACGTGCGACGAACAGGCCCAGGATCAACGCCACCAAGGCCAGAACGGCGATCTGGATGATCTGTGTCAGGTCGAATGAGATGTCACCAAGCGCCCCGGCAGTGGCGGCTGTCCCCAGCTCTGGCAACGCTTCGAATTGCATGGATTGCAGCGTGATGACATCTCCGCGCGCCTCAACAAAACCCACCGCCGACGCGACAAGCTGCTTGAGCGCGGCCAGTTCTGCCTCGGAGCGGGGTTGCCAGCTGGTCGTGCCATCGCTGTTCGTGGTGGTCACGCCATCGACCAGCACCGCCACGCTCAGGCGTTTGACCGCCCCCGGAGTGCGCAGCAATTCGCGCCGCGTCTCGGATACTTCATAATTGGTGCGCTCGCGTGTCTCGGTGCTTTGGCTTTTGGATTGGCCATTATTTCCGCCGGTGTTTTGCGGCAGGTTTGAGGCCACCGTCACCTCCCCGGGCTGAGACGCATCGGATTGCTTCGTGGTCTCGACAGAATCGGTCGAGATTGCCACCCGACCCTCCGGATCGAAGTGATGTTCGGTGATCGCCTCACGCTCATTGACGGTTTCAACCGATAGCTCGACCACTGCATTTCCAGCGCCAACGCGTGCCGCCAGCAAGCGTTCAATATTCTTTTTCATTGCGCTGGCGCGATCGTTGGCAGAGGTCATCACGTTCGCATCATCGCCAGAGGCGATCAATCCGCGCGCCGAATCGATCACCGAGACATCGTCGGGCGACATGCCACTGATCGCCGAGGCCACGAGGTAGCGCAATGCCTTGGCCTGCGCCGCGCCGATCCCACCCGACGTGGCCGTGATGGTGACCGAGGCGGTCGGCTTGAGATCTTTGCGAAACGGCTGATTTGTCGAATGCGCGATATGAACGCGTGCGGAGCGAATCGATGGAGACGAGGCAATTGTGCGCGCCAGCTCTCCTTCTTGTGCCCGCCAATAGGCCGCGTCGAACATTTGCGAAGTCGTGCCAAAGCCGGACAGCGAATCAAGCAGTTCGTAGCCCGCTGCGCCCTGTGCAGGCAGGCCCTGCGCGGCCAGTGTCATGCGAAGGGAATCGCGTTGAGTGCTTGGCACGAAAATCGCATCACCGCGCACCTCATAAGCGACTCCGCTTTGATCGAGCGCACTCACCACCTCTCCTGATTCGACCCCTTCGAGGCCCGCGTAAAGCAGACTCATCGAGGGTTTCGAGGCCATTGAGGAAATCGCGAGAATCGCGGCGAACATCGCCGCAGTGGCCCCGATCACAATCATCCGTTTACGCAGATCGAGAGCCTGCCAGACGCCGATTAACTGTTGCAAGACGCACCTCCCTTGAGTGGGCGTTCTGCCCCGTCGCGTGTCCCCACATTCCCTCATCGCGCTTAACAATCGGTTAGTCGTCTTCGGTTAAGTCTGTTTGTGAGGAAGAAATCGGTGATGACATGGCAGATGCAACGACTGAGGCCGCAGATGAGGCCCCCAAGAAGAAATCGAAACTGCCTCTGCTGATTGGGCTGGTGCTTATGCTCTTGCTTGGCGGCGGTGGGTTTTATGCGGTGTATTCCGGGATGATCCTTGGCCCGGCGGCTGAGAGCGATGCGCATGGCGACGCAGCGCATGCCCCCGAGATTGTGCCCGACGCCTTGCCCGAAATCGGGTTCGTCGCGCTTGATCCGATGTTGATTTCGCTGGCCGGCAATGGCGCGAAACATTTGCGCTTTGTGGCGCAGCTCGAAGTGCCCCTGGCCTATGAAAATGATGTCGCGCATCTCAAGCCGCGGGTTATGGACGTGTTGAATGGCTATTTGCGCGCGGTTGATCCTGCGCTGCTCGAAGATCCGTCCGCATTGATGCGGCTGCGTGCGCAGATGTTGCGCCGGGTTCAGATCGTGACCGGGGATGGCCGGGTGCGCGACCTCTTAATCGTCGAATTTGTGCTGAACTGATGGAGGGCTTGATGCAGCTTATTGCGGATCTTTTTCTGGGCCTCGCGGCTATGGCTGCAGCGGCCTATTGCCTCGTGCTTGCACGGCGACTGAAGCGATTCAATCAGTTGGAAAATGGCATGGGCGGCGCGATTGCGGTGCTTTCGGCGCAGGTCGATGACATGACGCGCGCACTTGAAAAGGCGCAGATGACGGCGAGTCAGTCGGAAACTCAGCTTCGGGCGCTAACAGAGCGGGCCGAGGGTGGGGCGCAAAAGCTCGAACTGCTGTTGGCCTCGCTTCACGATCTGCCCGATGGGCAGGAACCCCGCCGCACCGTGAAGCGGAGGCGCCATCGCGACAGTGATCTGGAGGCGGCGGAATGAAGACCCCAGTGGCTGCAAAGCCGAAACGCGGTCAAAAACAGGCCAAGCGCAAGCGGCGTTGGCTCGGCCGCGGCGTGCTGTGGATCATTGCGCTTTTGTTTGCGATGTCGGGCACGATTAAACTTGTCGAAACAGGTGGCTTCGCGTTGGCCAAGCAGATGTTGGCGTCTGATGCAGGAGGCGCCAAAGGCCAGGATGACTGCGTGACAGAGCCCGGTTTAATGGAGCTACATGCTCAGTTGCAGTTACGAGAGAGCCAATTGTCTGATCGTGAGGGGCTCGTTCTCGATCGCGAACAGGCCATCAAGCTGGCTGAAAAGCGCATTGAATCGCGGCTGACTGAATTGGTCGCTGCTGAACAAGTCTTATCGAAAACCGTCTCGATCGCCGACAAAGCTGCGGATGAGGATGTTACCCGCCTTGTAACCCTTTACGAGAATATGAAACCCAAACAGGCAGCGCCCTTGTTCGAAGAGATGGCACCAGAGTTTGCTGCGGGTTTCTTGGGTCGAATGCGCCCCGCTTCGGCGGCGGCCGTTATGGCGAGCCTTGATCCAAAGACCGCCTATACGATCAGCGTGATGATGGCTGGCAGAAACGCCGGGGCGCCAAAAAATTAAGTAAGCCAGTCATTTCTTAATCCTATTCTGCAATGCTTTCGGCGCAGTTGTTGGAGTGTCTCTTATGGTCGGCATCATCGGTATCGTTATCATCTTTGCGATGGTCTTTGGCGGCTACGTCGCGGCCGGGGGCAAGATGGGGATTATCCTCAAATCTTTGCCTTTCGAGATGATCATGATCGGTGGCGCAGCGGTTGGGGCATTCGTGCTGTCCAATGATTTGGCTGCGATCAAACACACGCTCAAGGATATCGGCAAAGTCTTTAAGGGCCCAAAATGGAAACCCTTAGATTATCGCGACTTGCTGTGTCTTCTGTTCGAATTGATCCGCTTGGCGCGCCAAAACCCGGTCGCGATCGAAGAACATATTGAAGACCCGGAAAACTCGTCGATCTTTGGCAAATATCCCAAGATTCTGCACGATCACGAGGCGATCGAAATCATTTGTGACACCTTGCGTTCTGCGTCGATGAATTATGACGACCCCAATCAGGTCGAGGAGGTTCTCGATAAGCAGTTGGAGGCGAATTATCATCATGCGATGCACTCAAGTCATGCGATGCAAACAGTCGCAGATGCGATGCCAGCATTGGGAATTGTGGCCGCTGTGTTGGGCGTAATCAAGACGATGGCGTCAATTGACCAGCCGCCCGAGATTCTGGGCAAGATGATTGGCGGCGCGCTCGTCGGGACATTTTTGGGTGTGTTCATGGCCTATGGTTTCATCGGGCCTTTCGCGACCCGGATGAAATCAGTGATTGATGAAGACAGCCATTTCTACAAACTGATCCGCGAGGTGTTGGTGGCGAACCTGCACAACCATGCCACCAATATCTGCATTGAGGTGGGGCGCCAGAATACTCCGCATCACATCCGTCCTAGCTTCTCTGATCTCGAAGAGGCGCTCAAGACAGTGAAATCGGAGGCGGCGTGATGCTGCGTCTGGCGCTGATATTCTGCTGTATGGCTTTGTCTGCTCAGGCAATGCCGATTGCCGTGCGTTCGGGAGAGCACGCCGATTTTTCGCGACTCGTCATCATGTTGCCGAAAGAGGCAGATTGGACGTTGGACCCAACCGCTGAAGGTTATCGCCTTGAGACCGATGTAGATGAGGCGCAATTTCAGATTGAGGATGTATTTCGTTTGATCCCGCGCAGCCGGGTTGTTGAGATCAAGGACGACGCAAAGGTCAGTGGTTTGCTTTTCACCACGACCGAAGGAGTCAAAATCCGCTCATTCCCCCTTCGCCTGGGGGGGCTCGTTCTGGATTTTTACGATGCACCCGCGCAGGCTGTCGAGGAAACAGTTGCGCCGCACGCTGTGACATCCACCAGCCGCAATCTTCAACCCGTTCCCATCGGTGCCGCACATCTCGACCTGTATTGGCAGGGGCTGATAGACACGCCACCGATAAGCGCACCAGAAGAGCAAGATCATACGCCCAACGAGCCAGTTTTAGCAGAGGCCCCGCTTTCTGTGCCTCAGATCGAACAAGTCGACGAGCGTGTTAGCGCGGTAGAGGAGCGTTTGCGTCAAGAACTTTCGCGCGCCGCAGCACAGGGTTTGGTCGAAGTTGATACAGCGAAGCTGCACAAACCTGCGGTGCCAAAAGAACAGGGGATGGTTGATGCCGCCCCCGAGGTAACGCCCGAGCAATCCGCTTCGGCCCATAAACCGACTGATCAAATAGCGTTTAAGTCGAAAACTTCGATTGATCAGGCAAACCACTCGGCACGCTCCGCTACGGATCCTACGGAAAGCGGTCTACGCTGCGCGTCGGATTCCCTGTTCGATTTGGGTGGGTGGATTGGGGATGGAGATGCGAGTGATCAAATCGGGAAAGGCCGCCGGGCTGTGATGGGGGAATTCGACAAGCCCAATCAAGACGAGGTCATCAAGCTCGCGCGCACCTATCTCGCATTTGGGTTCGGGGCTGAATCACGCATGCTTTTAAACGATATGGGCGCGCCCGGAGAGGCGCGGGATGCCCTTTTCTATCTTGCCGATTTGTTCGATGAGCTGCCAGACGCACATCAATCTCCTTTTGCGCAAATGACGGGATGTGATGGGAATGTAGCTGCTTGGGCGTTGCTGGGTGCTGATCCGCTACCGCCAAAAGAGGATGTGAATTTCGCGGCGGTGCGACGGAGCTATCAGGGTTTGTCGCCGCAATTGCGCCAGACGATTGGCCCAGATCTGGTGGCGCGATTGATTGCACTTGGCGCTCCCGACATAGCGCGTGCGATCCGTCCGGCTCTTTCGCGCATTACCGAACAAGATCGTAGCGCTTTGCATATGGTAGATGCGCAACTGATACTTGAGAAAGGTGGCGCTGATGCGGATCATTCCTTGGCTGATGTCGTTGCGCAGGATGGGCCGCATGCGGCGCAGGCCTTGTTGCTTTTGATCGACGACAAGTTGAGCCGCGGACAGGCGATCGAGTCAAAAACCACGCAAAATGCGCGCGCCTTGGCATTTGAACTCAGGGGCACGCCGTTGTCTTATCGTTTGTTGCGTGCGGCGACACTTGGCCACGCTTCTGTCGGCGAATTTGACGCAGCTGTTGATCTGCTTGCAGGCTGGCCAGTTCAAGCTGAGGCTGAGCTTAGGATGAACACCCGCGATGAGATGGTGAGGTTGCTCGTCAAGGTTCCCGATGATGGTAAATTTTTGCGTGCTCTGTTTGCCCATATGGAAATTGTGCAGCGCTCTGCGATGCAGGCCGATTTGCGTTTCGGTTTGGCTGATCGCTTGATCAACCTGGGCTTCGCGAGCACTGCAAAGCAGTTTTTGGCGCAAGCAAAATCACCGAATGAGCAGGACCGTTTGCTTTTGGGCAAAGCGGCCTTGGCATCGCAAGACGCGGCGGCCGCTCTGACACATTTTGCAGGTATTTCTGGACCCGAGGTTGAGGCTTTGCGTGCCCAGGCGCTTGCATTAATTGGCGAACATGGATCTGCGCAAAAGGCCTATTCTAAAGCCAATGAGCCCAAAGATGCGATTCGCGAGGCGTGGCGTGGTGGCAATTGGGATTTCGTGCGTGAAAATGCAGATGGCACTGAACGCGATTTTGCCAATACATTTGCGCCAGCGTCTCGCACGACTGCCACCAGGCCGGAGCCGAGCGGCCCGCTTTCTCAAGCGGAGGAGTTGATTGCCGCGAGCCAAAAAGAACGCGAGATATTTGAGAAATTGCTCGGCAGTTTTGCTGTTACAGATGCAAATACTGCGCAAAAACCCGTCCAGAGCGAAGCTGTTCCAACGAATTGAATGCGGATTGTTTTCGCCTGATGATTTGGAGAACGAAAACGGAATATCAAGACTTTTCCCTTAGCAGTTTGGAAAGCAAGAATTGCTTCGCGAAGGGAAAACCCAATGCTCGGAACACTCCGTCTTCTGTCTTTGTCTGCCCTGCTCTGTCTTGGAAACGGGCACGCTTTGCGTGCAAGCACACTTGATCTTGCCGCTATCTGTGAAGCCGCGGCAGAACAAGTTTCGCGTGAAAGCGGCGTGCCGGTTTCTGTGCTCAAGGCAATCTCCCTGAACGAGACCGGTCGCAAACGCAACGGAGCCTTTCGCCCGTGGCCATGGACGGTGAACATGGAGGGTGCGGGTCATTGGTTTGAGACGCGCGACGCAGCGCTGGCCTATGTGTTCAAAGAGTTCAAACGTGGCGCACGCAGTTTCGATGTCGGCTGTTTTCAGATCAACTATAAATGGCATGGAGAGCATTTCTCATCGATCGAAGAGATGTTTGATCCGCTGGCAAACGGCCGCTACGCAGCGCAGTTTTTGAGCGACCTCTACTCGGAAATGGGCGATTGGAAAAAGGCGGCCGGGGCGTTTCATTCGCGGACAAAGAAATATGCCGACAGCTACTCGACCCGCTTTTCTTCGATCCGAAAGAAATTCCTGCATGAGGATGGTGCTCCGTCAGACCCTGCGGATCTGGTTGGGGCGCAACGGTCTGCGAAGCCGCTCGATACACGAAATTCGCAGATTCCCGATATTCCAGATATCGTTTTGGCACAGCAAGAAAACCGGCGCCAACAAACGCGCGAAAACACGTATCCTTTGCTGATCCGAAAAGAAACAGGGGCCCCGTCCTTAGGCCGCGCTGCAGGCGCGTCCTTGTTTGCCAATGCACTTGCAAAACGTGAGGGCCTCTAATGGCTGCGCCGCTTCTCTCACGGATTTTCCAGCCTACTATCATGTTGGCGCTCGTCTTGATGGCGATCATTGTGATGATGATCTTGCCGGTGCCTTCCTGGGTGCTGGATGTCGGGCTGGCAACGTCTTTTGCGCTTGCGATCCTAATCTTCACCGTCACCCTTTTCATCGAGCGCCCGCTTGATTTTTCAGCTTTTCCCACGATTTTACTGGGTTCGCTGATGCTGCGCCTCTCGCTTAACGTCACCTCGACGAAACTGATCATCGGTCAGGGCCATACTGGCACCGGTGCGGCGGGAGAAGTGATTGAGGGGTTCGCCAATTTCATCATGAGCGGCTCGGTTCTGATCGGGCTTGTCGTGTTTTGTGTGATCCTGATCGTGAACTTCATCGTGATCACCAAAGGCGCTGGCCGAATGGCAGAAGTGGGTGCGCGGTTTGCGCTTGATGCGATGCCGGGCAAGCAGTTGGCAATCGACAGCGACATGAATGCTGGCGCAATTGATCATGCTGAGGCACGTGAGCGGCGAGAACGCGAACAAGCGGAGACCACGTTTTTCGGGTCGCTTGATGGTGCGTCGAAATTCGTCAAAGGCGATGCGGTCGCAGGGTTGCTGATTACCATGCTGAACTTGGTCGTCGGGCTGATTATCGGCACAGCGGTGCATGGTATGCCGCTTGCGCGCGCGCTTGAGACCTATACGATTTTGACCGTAGGCGATGGGTTGGTCAGCCAGATTCCGGCCGTGATCATTTCCATCGCTTCAGCGATTTTGTTGTCGCGCACGGGCTCCAAAGGCTCCACCGATCTCGAGATGTTCCGCCAGTTGGGAAAATACCCGCCTGCATTGGCGACTGTGGCTGTCTTGATGGCGTTGTTCGGCTTGGTCCCGGGCCTGCCCTTTGTCCCCTTCATGTTGGGCGCAGTGATTTTGGGCGGAACGGCCTATATGCTCACGCGGGCCGAAAAGGCGCGGCTGCGGCGTGAAGCAATGAAAATGCCCGCACCCGAAGAAAAGACCCAACGAAAATCATTGGGGGACGTCCTTGATGTTGATGACATTCATGTCGAATTCTCCCCTGATTTGGTTAGTATGGCGCTTGATCCGGCAACCGGATTGGATGCGCGTATTTCAAATATGCGCAATCATGTGGCGGCGAATTTTGGGCTTATCCTGCCTGAAATTCGGCTCACCGATGACGCAAGTCTGGGACCGGGCTGTTATCGCATTCGCATTCAAGGGGTCGAACAGGCCAGTGACCGTCTTTATCCCGACCGCGTTTTGGCGCTGATTGCGGATAATCGTGAGGCCCTGCCCGAAGGCCCCGAGGTGCGCGAACCCGTGTTCAATGCCCCCGCGCGCTGGGTGTCGGTCAATGCGCAAGAGGATGCGGCGCTTGCCGGGTCTACCGTGGTCAGCCCGACCGAAGTGTTGGCAACCCACTTGCTTGAGGTGATCAAGGCAAATTTCTCGCGGCTGATGACCCTGCGCGCGTTGCGGCGTTTGCTTGATGAGGTGGTGAACCTGTCTGATCCAGCGCGCGCCGACGCCAATCGCCGGGTTCTGGACGAGATGATTCCCGAAAAAGTATCGATCGATATGCTGCTTGCGGTGCTGCGTTTGCTGCTCGAAGAGCGGGTCTCGATTCGCAATTTGCTGCTGATCACCGAGGCCGTGGCGGAAGTGCGCAATCTGCAATCCCCCGAAGCGATCTGCGAGCATGTGCGCCAGCGCTTGGGGTTCCAGTTGGTAGCCGAACTGCGTCGCGCTGATGGGACGATTCCGCTCATTCAGCTAGCGCCGGAATGGGAAGAGACCTTTGGCAGCTACACTTTCGGTACCGAACGTGGCGCGGGTGATGTCGCGTTGCCGCCGGAAAAATTCAACCGCCTCGCTTCAAATATCGCCGAGCGAGTCGCGGCCGCCGGTCAAACGGGCGTGTTTCCCGCATTGGTAACATCGGGGCGGCGGCGGCGATTTTTGCATACAGTTCTCAGCGCCAAAGGCATCTCCGCACCGGTTTTGAGTTTCGAAGAAATCGGGTTTGAGGCGCGCCCCGCCATGGTCGGACTGGTCTCAGCATGAATGAGTTGCTCTCCCAGTTGCTGCAGGCAAGCCAAGAGGCCCTCTTCCTTGGATTTGTCGTGTTGTTGCGGGTGGGCGGCTTGGTGGCGCTTGCGCCAGGTTTTGGGGAATCAACATTGCCTGCGCGGATCAAAACGGTGGTCGCGCTTGGTTTTACCATCTTGCTGATCCCGGCACTCTCGAGCGATCTGGCGCCATTGCGCGCGCGTTCCGGGGTGCCCTTCTGGATGCTATTCGAGATCGTCACCGGGGTCTTTCTGGGCCTTGGTTTGCGCGCGTTCATTTTCGCGCTGCAGGTGGCGGGCACAATAGCGGCGCAAGCCACGTCTCTGTCGCAACTTCTGGGTGGCATGGGCGGTGAGCCTCAACCCGCCATCGGCAATCTGATGGTGGTCGCGGGGATCGCTTTGTTGATGCAGATGGGGTTTCACGTGCACCTGGCGGAATTCATACTCGGTTCATACCGCGTGATGCCGGTCGGGACGATTCCTGATGCGCAATCCTTTCATGACTGGGGTTTGGCCGGGATTGCGCGGGCGTTCTCGCTGGCCTTCATGATCGCGGCCCCCTTCGTGATGACTGGGCTGATTTACAACGTGGCACTGGGCGCGATCAACCGGGCGATGCCGCAGTTGATGGTGGCCTTTGTCGGTGCGCCGGCGCTGACGGCAGGCGGGTTGATCCTGCTGGCCATCGCCTTGCCAAGCGGTATCCTCATCTGGCGCGAAGCGGTGGTCGATTTCCTGCTCAACCCGTTCACGGTGTCTCCATGAGTGAGGAAGACGCTGGCGAAAAGGAATATGAGCCAACCGAGCACAAGCTGAACGAGGCCCGGCGCAAGGGTGATCTGGTGCGCTCCTCTGAAATTGCTGTGGCGGCGGTCTATGGTGGGTTTTTGCTGGCGATCCTGGCGTTGGGTGCTGTCAGTCTGCGCCAGTTCGGGACGCGTGCCATGGTCATGCTCGAACAAGCAGATACTTTGTCGCGCGATATTTTCGAAGGTGGAACCGCGCTTGGCATGGGAGCGGTGTTTTCGGTGCTTGCGCCCGTCGCGCCTTTCCTGCTGGCCACGATGATTGCGGCGTTGATCGCCTATTGGGCGCAACGCGCGATCGTCGTGGCACCCGAAAAGCTGCAGTTTAAGCTGAGCCGGATCAATCCGATGGCCAATGCTGTGCAGAAATTCGGGCGCAACGGGTTGTTCGAGTTTTTCAAAAGCGCGGTCAAACTGTTGGTGATCTCGGTCGTTCTTGGGTTCTATCTACGGGCGAAATTCGACGTCATTCTGACGGGGCAGCGCGTATCTCCGGGACAGGCCACCAGTGCCCTTTTGGAAATGATCGTCGAGTTTCTTGCCTTGGTTACTGCTATTGCCGCGATCATGGGGGCACTGGATTATCTATGGCAGCGCGCGGAATTCCTGCGCCGCAACCGGATGAGCCGCAAGGAGCTGACGGACGAGATGAAGCAATCCGAAGGCGATCCTCATCTCAAGGGGCAGCGCCGCCAACGCGGCTATGAGATCGCAATGGGGCAATCGGTGGCCAATGCCGCAGATGCCGATGTCATCATCGTTAACCCGACCCATTATGCGGTTGCGTTGAAATGGGACCGCGCAAGTGGTCGGGCCCCGACCTGTTTGACCAAAGGCGTCGACGAAATTGCCGCGCGCATTCGTGAAATTGCGGCGGAAAATGCGGTGCCCATCCATTCAGATCCGCCCACGGCGCGCGCAATTTACGCAACGATCGAGGTCGGCGATGAGATCCGTCCCGAACATTACAAACCCGTCGCTGCTGCGATCCGGTTCGCTGAAAAGATGCGCCAGCGTGCCCGTGCTCGGGGGATGAAATGAATCGCCACAAGCAATTGCTGCGTCTGACCGCTTTGGCAAAGATGCAGCGCGAGTTGGAACTGGCCAAACTGAGCGCCTTGGGTCAACGCCAACGCCAGATTGAAGCTCAGGTGGCTGATCTGCAGAAAGCGCGCCGATCTGCGCATAGCTTTGCAACTGAAAGCCCCGCAAACGCGATTATGGAGGGGCGTTTTGAGAGCTTTGCGCATCAACGCAGGGATGAATTGGATGCGCAGATTGCGGAACTCACACCCGAGATTGATCAGGCGCGCGCAATGGCGGCGCGGGCCGTAGGGCGTCATTCCGTTTTGCAAAAGCTTACGCGCAAAGTTTAGGGGCCGCGTATCGCGACCCCGTTCTCAGCGTTTCAAAGATGCGTTAGGTGTCTTGGCGCACGATATCCGAAACAAGCACGCCGACCACATAATCGCCCAGAACATTGCGCGCAGTTTCACCAAGTGCGGTGCGCAGCCGGTCCATATTGGCCGAGCTGGTGAACTCGCCTGCGAACCCGCCGGTATTGGCATGATCAAACAGAACCTGCAAAAAGGCGTCGCGCAGCTTCGGTTCGGCGCGATAGACCTTTTCGGTTGCGCCGACCTTGACCTCGATGCTGAGCGACATGATCACCAACGAATGGACAAGGCCACCTTCAACAACCGGCACGATGAACTGATTGTTCAGTTTGACGAATTCCGTGGTCGGTACCTCCTCAGCGGCATGCTCTGAATCGGTGCTGGTGTGATCTTGCGGAATCGGCGCGCATTCGGCCATCGCGGTTGGATCTGGCGGCGGCGGGCGCAGGAAATATCCAGCGCCGCCGCCTGCGCCCAGCCCGATCAGGGCAAGAAGAATGGGCAGTATTTTACCAAGCATCATGTCACCTCAGAACGGCAGGAGAATATCGGCGACTTGCTGGCCGATGCGGGGCTGCTGCACATCCGTGATTTGCCCCCGACCGCCATAGGAAATGCGCGCGCCTGCGATCTTGTCATAGGTGATTTCGTTCTGGCGGCTCACATCCTCGGGGCGCACGAAGCCACTCACGATCAGCTCGCGCACCTCGAAATTCACCCGGACCTCCTGGCTGCCTTGAATGCGCAGCACGCTGTTGGGAAGCGTTTCGATGATGGTGGCTGCGACGCGCAGGGTCAGTTTTTCATTGCGCGACACAGAGCCATCGCCCTGAAAGGCCGAATTCGAATTGGTCGAAATCGCATCGGCCATCGAGGCCCCTTCGGGCAGGCGCTGATCGAGGCGTTGCGGAATGCCCAGCAGAGAAGGGATTCCCATGCTCTCGGAACCAGAGCGCGAGCGCCCGGTGGAATTGGAAATCTCGGCTTTGTCGTTGATCTCGATGACCACAGTGAGAATGTCGCCACGCTGTGCGGCGCGCCGATCCCCCAGCAACGAATTGCGCGCGCCAGACCACAGGGATGCCTCTTTTGTGGGTTGGCGCTTGGAGGTTGTTTCCGGCATCGGCACGCTCGACATTGCAAAGAATTCATTGCCGCTTTCGACAGGCGTAAACCCGGGGGCTTTGCCGACGTCTTCAAGACGTCCACAAGCGGTGAGCGCGATCATCAGGAAGAGCAGGGCGGGAGATTTCATGACGGGTCCTTCATTGCATGACATAGGCGGCACCATCCGCGGCAAGCCGCGCATTCACGGTGGTTCTGGAACTTGCATTCATGACCCGGATCGTGTCCCCGACGCCGGCGCGGTCCAACGCGCGACCCTCAACGCGAATTTCCAAGCCTGCGTTGCGATAGACCAATGGCAGAAATTGGTTGCGCTCGACGATTGCGGGGGCGCCCAGATCGTTGCTGCTGATCGGCCGTCCGGCGTAAAGTGTCGCACGGGTTTCCAGACCGACGGCATCGGCAGGCGACGCGATCGCGCCGGGCATATCGCCCGGATTCAGTGCCAGATCGTCGGGCGTCAGCACTGATTTCGCCCGGATTGTGCGCGTTGCCACAAGGTAATCTGCCAGTGCGGGCAGTGGTGCCATAAGCAGCGTGGCAAGGATCAACGCTCGTTTCATCAGCGCACCTGCGTCGTTGCGCCAAGCATCTGATCGGCGGCGGTGATGACTTTGGCGTTCAGCTCATAGCCGCGCTGCGCCTTGATCAGTTCGGTGATTTCGCGCACCGGATCGACGGAGCTTTCTTCAAGATAACCTTGGCGCAGTGTGCCAAGACTGTCTTGGCCGGGGGTGTTCACATTGGGTGGGCCGGATGCGCCAGTCTCGCGAAACAGGTTCGAGCCTATCGCCTCGAGTCCCTTGTCATTGGTGAAATTGGCCAAGGTGAATTGCCCCAAAAGCTGGGGCTGAACCTGATCGGTGAAATAGGCATAAATCTCGCCATCGGCATTGATCGCAATGGCGCGGGCATCTTCGGGGATGGTGACACTGGGCACGACAGGAAAGCCATCGGATGTCACAACCTGACCGTCCGCAGACCGTTTGAGCCCGCCATCGCGAGTATAGGCCGAAATGCCGGAGGGCAGCGTCACCTCAAGATATCCCGCACCGTCAATCGCCAAATCCAGATCGCCCCCGGTCGCTGAAAGCGAGCCTTGCGAGAGGTTCACGGTCACGGCGGTCGGGCGCACGCCAAGGCCCAGCTGCACGCCAGCAGGAATTTGCGTGCCATCGGTTGCGTTGATTGTGCCGGGGCGCGTCATTTGTTGATAGTGCAGATCGGCAAACTCGGCGCGGCGCGGATTGTAGCCGGTGGTGGACATGTTCGCGAGGTTGTTCGAGATCACCTCGACGCGCATTTGCTGCGCACTCATACCGGAGGCGGCGATTTGAAGGGCACGCATGGCTCTCTCCTGTTATCTTGCGAGCGTCGAAATGACGCCACGAATACGTTCGTCCTCACGGTCGAGGAATTTTTGGCCCAGCTCATAGGCGCGCTGCACCTCGATCATCCGAGAGATTTCCGAGACCGGATTGACATTGGAGTCTTCGAGAAAGCCTTGCAGCAATGTCGCTTGCTCGACGGGTTGCGCCCCTGCCGGGATTGCGAAGCGGGTGCCACCAACATGGTTTAGCCCGTTCGGGTCGTTGGGCAGGAACACCCCAATCTGCGCGATCGGTTCGCCCGCCGCAGATAAAGTCCCGTCCGAGGCGAGCGCGATATCTTGCGCCCCATTGGGCACCGCGATGGGCGTGCCGCCGGGGTCAAGCAGGCGATAGCCATCAGGGCTCAGCAATTCCCCTTCGGGCGAGGGGATGAAGCTGCCCGCGCGGGTCAACTGATTGCCCTGCGGCGTCTCGATCATGAAGAACCCGTCACCCTCGATCGCAAAGTCAAAACGCCCGCCCGTTTGGGTCAGCCCGCCTTGTTGCAGGTCGATGTTGCGCCCATTCGCATAGGCCATCGAAAGCGAGGGTTCGTCCCCCTCAAGACCTGCGACATATTCCGAAAAGATCACCCCCTCGCGGCGAAACCCGGTGGTCGAGGCGTTAGCGATATTATTCGCCACCGTGCGCATTTCCTGCATCAGCCCGGATTGCCGCGTGAGTGTTGCGTAAATTGCGTTATCCATCGGTTCAGCTTCCTGCGATCAATGGCACGAGCGACCGGGTGAAAAAATCCACCAGCGTATCGGACATGAACGACATTGAGGCCCAGAAAACGATCAGCATCGCACCAACCTTGGGTACGAAAGTCAGCGTCATTTCCTGCACCGAGGTGAGGGCCTGAAACAGACCGATGGTGACGCCTGCGATCAGGGCGACCGCCAACATCGGCGCTGCAATCATCACGGCGATCCACAGCCCCTGACGCATCGTGTCAAAGAAAATGGCTTCCTGCATCAGACCGGCATCCTCAGGATTTCCTGATAGGCCTCGACGACCTTGTTGCGCAGGGTAACGGCGGTCTCAACCGCCAGTTCGGTCTGCGCCAGCGCCTGAACCAAAGCATGTGGATCAGCACCGCCAGCCATTGCGGCTTTTGCAGTGTCTTCACCCGCCTTCAGTGTTTCGGCAAAGGCATTGGCGGTGTGTTCAAACGCATCGCCAACCGGCCCGCCCGCTTGCGGATTTGGGGCCGCAGCGGCACGGGCTTTGGCATAGCTTTGCGATGCAAGAGAGGTAGTTACGTCCATTCTGGAGTCTCCTTATCTAGCGGCGAAGTAAATCGAGCAGAGAGGACGACATTTGCCGTGCCTGATCGAACATTTTGAGATTCGCCTCGTAGCTGCGTTGCGCTTCGCGCGCGTCAGCAATTTCGACCACCAGATCGACATTAGAGCCGTCATAGTAGCCGTTCTCATCCGCCATCGGGTGGCCAGGATCATAGACTTGCGCCAGTTCGCGTTGGTCCAGTTGCACGGGACCAAGCTGCACGCGACCGGTTTCAACACCGCCATCGACCACCTCTTGAAACGCGGTGGTCTTGCGATGAAAGCCGGGCGTGTCGGTATTCGCGATATTCTCGGAGACATAGCGCAGGCGCATTGCCTGAGCCTTCATGCCCGAGGCTGATAGGGAGAGAGCGTTGGAAAAATCACTCATGCTCAGCCCCTCCCGAGAGAGGTGCGAAGAACCGTCATCGACGAGCGATAGATTGCGAGCGCCGTATCATGCTGGCGCTTCACTTCCACGGCCTTGACCATCTCATCTTCAAGAGACACCGAATTGCCATCTGGCGACATCGTGCCGGGGTCAATGCGCGCCTCAAACGAGGCACTGACGGTGTGATCCGCCCCGACGTGACCGGCGCGGGTGGCGCGCATGCCAGACGTGCTTTCGCTTTGATACAGCGATTCAAAGGACGCGAGATCACGCGCGGCGTAACCCGGCGTGTCCGCATTCGCGATGTTTTGCGCCACGGCATTTTGCCGAGCGGACGCATGGGTGGCCATCGCGCTGGCCATTTGCAGGATCTCAATTTTTTCGAACATCGGGGCTTCTCCTCCGAGCTATCAATCAAGCCTTAAGGGTGAATCGTTTAAAAAACATTTAGAGAACATGAGGAGACCAGAATGGCTTTCGCAGGATTTGACCTTTTGCGCGCGGAAATGCGCGCCATCGGATCGGTGCACTCGGTTGGGCGTGTCACGCAGGTGCGCCAAGGCACGATTGATGTCAGCGGACTGACGCGCCGCGCCGCATTGGGGGATCGCGCGTTGATTCGCTGCCAATCGGGTCGCGAGATTGGCGCAGAAGTGTTGTCGCTCTCGCGCGGCGGGGTGACGGTGCTGCCCGATGGTGCCGCTGATGGCGTGGCGATCAGTGATGAGGTGGAGCTGTTGGGGCAGGGCGGCATCGCACCCCATGACAGCTGGATCGGGCGAATCATCGACCCGTTCGGGGTGGCGCTGGATGGGCGGCCCCTAGTTCACGGCGCACAGGAACGCGAACTGCGCGCGGCCCCGCCGCCGGCGGCACAGCGCAAGCGGTTGGGCGCGCGTTTGGAAACCGGCATGGCAGCGTTCAACACGCTATTGCCGCTTGTGCGCGGTCAGCGGATCGGGCTGTTTGCTGGCTCTGGCGTCGGGAAATCCTCGCTTTTGGCGAATTTTGCGCGCGGCGTGCAGGCCGATGTGGTGGTGATCGCCTTGATCGGAGAGCGCGGGCGCGAGCTGCGTGAATTCGTCGAAAAAACCTTGGGCCCCGAGGGGATGGCGCGCGCGGTAATCATTGCGGCCACTTCCGACCAATCGCCCCTCGTGCGGCGGCGCTGTGCGTGGGCGGCGATGTCGGTGGCAGAATACTTCCGCGATCAGGGCAAGCACGCGCTGTATCTCGCCGATTCGGTGACACGTTTCGCCGAGGCGCATCGCGAGGTGGCGCTGGCGGGCGGCGAGCCCGCGTCTTTGCGCGGTTATCCGCCCTCGACCTCGTATCAGATCATGGCGCTGGGCGAACGCGCCGGGCCAGGGATTGATGGGTCGGGCGATATTACGGCGGTGTTTTCGGTGCTGGTCGCGGGCTCGGATATGGATGAGCCGGTGGCGGATATCCTGCGCGGCGTGCTGGATGGCCATGTCGTGCTGGAACGCGAGATCGCCGAACGTGGGCGATTCCCGGCGATCAACCTTCTGCGCTCGGTTTCGCGATCATTGCCAGACGCTGCGAGCATTGAGGAGAACCAGCTGATCGCGCGGGCCCGCGCCTTGCTGGGCGCCTATGACCGGGCGGAGATGATGATTCAGGCTGGGCTATATGCGGCCGGGTCTGATCCGATGGTGGATGCCGCGATTCGGATCTGGGCGGAGTTGGATGGGTTCATCGCCTTGCCCGCACCGGAAGGTGTCGCAAGCAGCTTTGCCCAGCTTGGGGGGATTCTGGCGCAAGTGGGGCGCTAAAGGAACCGGTCCCAGATCAGCTTGAACGCCAGCAATGAGGAGGTCGCGACCAGAAGCGGCTTGATCAGCCGCGCGCCAATGCGCATCGCCAGCTTAGACCCAAGCCGCGCACCGGCAATCTGCGCCACACCCATCGCGAGCCCAAGGCCCCATAGCGGTGCGCCCATCGCAATGAACCCGACAAGGCCCCCGATATTGGAGGCGAAATTCAGCAATTTGGTATGCGCTGTGGCCCGCAACACGCCGTAACCAGCCAGCATAACGAAACCGATCATAAAGAACGCCCCCGTGCCCGGCCCGATCAGCCCATCATAAAACCCGATGACCGGCACGAAAAACGCGGTGAAAGCGGCGGGCCGGATGCGCTCGACCCGGTCGGTATCGTCAAGACCCGGACGCAGCGCAAAAAACACCGCGATCGCGATCAACACAAAGGGCAGCGCGGTTTGCAGATGCTCGGTTGGGATCACCGAGACAAGCAACGCACCGCACAGCCCCGCCACAAAGGCCAGCGCCGCCGCCGGAAGCTGGCGCTTCAGATCGACTCGCCCCGAGGCCGCATAAGACAGTGCCGCCGTGGCCGCGCCGAATGTCCCTTGGATCTTGTTGGTGGACAAAGCCTGAAGCGGTGAAATCCCTGCCAGCAGCAGCGCGGGAACCGTGATCAGCCCGCCACCCCCGGCAATCGAATCAACAAACCCTGCGACAAAGGCTGCGCCAATCAGCATCACAACCAATTCGTAAGAGAGGTCGAACATCGCGTATTCCTTGGCTAAATTCAGGCCTTCTTCCGCCGCGCCCGCGCGAATGTAAACCCTGCGCTGTTGCGCGCACACTTGTGCAGGCGCTAATTGATCGCACCAAAAGGGGGCCATCCATGCCAACCATTCATCCCGCACGTTTTGCTACGGCCCGCGATTGCGTGCATCTGCAATGATATCCAGCGCCCGATATCCGGCATTGGTGCAAATGACAGCGCCTGCACGTCATGACAGCGCCTTCTGGCGCACCGTTCTGGGCGCGATCATGATCGTCGCGATCTATGTCGGCGCTGGTTGGTTGCTGTTGCTGGTCATGACGCAATCGGTGCCGTCGTTGCGCCTCGTCGGCTTGCTCTCCGAGATCGCAACAGGGTCAAGCCCGCGTGGTTTGGTCATTTTGCTCGCAAGCTTCGCGCCGCTCCTTTTGGGCACGATTTTCGTTGCGCGCTGGTGGCATGGGCGCGCGGCAGGCAGCCTGTTTGGCCCGAACGTTCTGCGCGATCTGCGGGCTGTGCTGCCTTGGCTGCTGATAGTCTCGCTGCTCTGCACCACTCTGGCGCTATTTGATGGTGATGTTGGGCGCTCCACCCGGCTGGGCACATCGCTGCGCTGGGTAGGTCTGGCCCTTCCGTTGCTGGCGGTTCAGATCACGGCCGAAGAGGTGCTGTTTCGCGGCTATCTATTGGCGCAACTGGGGGCGCGATGGCGCTCGCCCTGGATGTGGATGGTGCTGCCCTCGGCGCTGTTTGGCGCGCTGCATTACGATCCGGGTAGTTTTGGGCCAAATGCAATCTGGCTGGCGATCTGGGCCTTTGCCTTTGGCTGCTTTGCCGCCGATCTGACCGCGCGCACAGGTAATATCGGGGCTGCACTGGCGCTGCACCTGGTGAATAATTTCACCAGCATGTTCATCGTCGGTTTTTACGGCGATCTCGACGGGCTGGCTCTCTATACAATTGTGATCAACGCCCGCGATTTTGCGATACTTGCGCCTTGGTTGGCGATTGACGCGCTTATGATTTTCATCGGCTGGCTTATGATCCGGCTGATCTTGCGCGTTTGATTGCAATTCCCGCGCGCTGCGCGTATCTGAGGCGGATGCCAAATCAGCACAGCTCAGGGGCCTGCCGATGAACTGGATCACCAATTATGTCCGCCCGCGGATCGACTCGCTTTTCTCGCGTCGCGATACGCCCGAGAACCTGTGGACGAAATGCCCGGAATGCGGGACCATGCTGTTTCACCGCGAATTGGCGGATAACCTCAATGTCTGCACCAATTGCGACCACCACCTCGCAATCACGCCGCGTGTGCGTTTCAACGCGCTGTTTGACGGCGGAATCTTTGCCGAGGTGAAGGTTCCCGAACCGATCCACGATCCGCTGCATTTCAAAGATCAAAAGAAATATCCCGATCGGATGAAGGCGGCGCAGAAAGCGACTGGCGAAAAAGAGGCGATGCTGGTGGCCGAGGGCGAGATCGGGCGCACGCCCATCGTCGCGGCGGCGCAGGATTTCACCTTCATGGCTGGCTCGATGGGCATGTATGTCGGCAATGCGATTGTCGCGGCTGCCGAACGTGCGGTGCTGCTGAAACGTCCGCTGGTGTTGTTTTCCGCAGCCGGCGGCGCGCGCATGCAAGAGGGGATTCTCTCGCTGATGCAGATGCCGCGCACGACCGTCGCGGTGCAGATGCTCAAAGAGGCTGGCCTGCCCTATATCGTAGTGCTGACCCATCCCACGACCGGCGGGGTCACGGCCTCATATGCGATGCTGGGCGATGTGCAGATCGCCGAGCCCAATGCCCTGATCTGCTTTGCCGGGCCGCGCGTGATCGAACAGACGATCCGCGAGAAACTGCCCGAAGGCTTTCAGCGCGCAGAATACCTGCTTGATCACGGCATGCTGGATCGCGTGACACATCGCATGAAACTGCGCGACGAACTGATCACGATCTTGCGCATGTTGATGGGGATGCCTCCCGCTGTTGCTGGCGATTTGCCGCCACCCGAGCCAATGGATGCTGCGACATCCGCACCAATGCTCGATCCCACGGATGAGACACCGTTCACGCCTTCCTCTTGATCGAAATATCCCGGGGGAGTCGCGCCGCGCGCGACGGGGGCAGCGCCCCCTTTCAGCGTGATCCACGAATATGACAGGTCCGGCCATGTCCGACGCTTCCGATACGATCCTCGCGCGGCTGATGGGCCTGCATCCCAAGGTGATTGATCTCTCGCTGGACCGGATGGAGCGGTTGCTGGCCGCTTTGGGCCATCCCGAACGCCAGATCCCGCCGGTGATTCATATCGCGGGGACCAATGGCAAAGGCTCGACGCAGGCGATGATTCGCGCGGGGCTCGAGGCGGCGGGTAAGCGCGTGCACGCCTATACCTCGCCCCATCTGGCGCGGTTTCACGAACGGATCCGGCTGGCAGGCACGCTGATCTCCGAACCCGATCTGGCAGCGCTTCTTGATGAGGTCGAAGCCGCCAATGACGGTGCACCGATCACCTTTTTCGAGGTCACCACGGCCGCCGCCTTTCTGGCCTTCGCGCGAAGCCCGGCCGATTTTACCTTGCTTGAGGTCGGGCTTGGCGGGCGGCTCGATGCGACCAACGTGATCGACCAGCCCGCGCTGACCATCATCACCCCGGTTTCAATCGACCATCAGCAATTTCTGGGCGAAACCCTGCCCGAAATCGCAGGCGAGAAAGCCGGGATCATCAAGCGCGCCGTGCCGCTTGTCATTGGCCCGCAGCAAGAACTGGCGCTTGAGGTGATCGAGGCCCGCGCCGCGCGATTGGGCGCGCCTGTTCTGGCCTATGCCCAGCAATGGCAGGTCTGGGAGGAGCGCGGGCGGCTAATCTTTCAAGATGAAACCGGCTTGCTCGACCTGCCCTTGCCCAATCTGCCGGGGCCGCATCAGATCCAGAATGCTGGGGCCGCATTGGCCGCGCTGCGCCATCTCGGGGTGGAGGCGTTGGCCTGTGAGGCGGCTGTCACGCGCGCAGAATGGCCTGCCCGGATGCAGCGCTTGCGTCAGGGGCCGCTTGCCCTTTGCGCGCCCAATACCGAGCTATGGCTTGATGGTGGGCATAATCCGGCGGCGGGTGAGATGATCGCCGCGACGCTTGCCAGCATGCCGCGCCGCCCGACCCATCTGATCTGCGGGATGCTCAACACCAAGGATGTGACGGGCTACCTGCGCCCGCTGGCTGCGCATGCCGCGCAGCTTGTCGCCGTGTCGATCCCCGGCGAGGCCAATACACTGAGCGCCGAGGACACGGCTGCGGCGGCAAGCAAGGTCGGTATTGCTGCGTCAACCGCACCCGATGTCGCCGCCGCGTTAGCTGCGATCACCGTGCAAGACCCGCAGGCGCGGGTGCTGATCTGCGGCTCGCTCTATCTGGCAGGTCAAGTGCTGCGCGAGAACGGCTGAAGGCTCTAATACGAGCCGCGCGGCAGCGGTGTCGCGCCGCGATTATAATCGGACCAGTCGTTGATTTCGGGATAGTATTTGCGCCGCCACGCCCGAACGCGCGGGTTCATCCGCCGTCGCCAAAGCGGCGGAATCATCGCAAGCGCGGTCATACCCGGATAGCCGAACGGCAATTGCGGCGCCTCGTCGGAATCATAGGTTTGCAGTAGCGGAAAGCGTCGGTCGGGCTTGTAGTGGTGATCCGAATGGCGCTGTAGATTGATCAAAAGCCAGTTCGACGCGGTATGATCGGCATTCCAGGAATGACGCGGCAGCACGTGCTCATACCGCCCTTCGCCGCGATATTCGCGCGTTAACCCGTAGTGCTCGACATAATTGGTCAGCTCCAGCTGCCAGATCGCGAAAAATGCCTGCAGCGCGAACAGCCCTAACCCCATCCAGCCGCCCACCGCAAAAGCCGCAATCAGCGCCAGCGCCTGCAACGCAGCGTAGCGCCAGAATGGGTTAGAATGATGCCAAAGCGGCCGCCCGGCACGGCGCAGCATCAGCGCATCGGCCTTCCATGCCGAGCCGGGGCACTCGAACAGCACCCGCCAGAAGAAGTGGTGAAACCCCTCGTTATAGCGCGCGCTGACCGCATCGCGCGGCGTGCCGACCCAGAGGTGATGCACCAGCAGATGCTCGGTGCGGAAATGCGAATACAGGACACTTGCCAGCAGAAGATCACCCAGCCAGCGCTCCAGTCTGTTCTTTTGATGCAGCAATTCATGGGCATAAACGATTCCGATCGTCCCCGAGATCACGCCCACACCAAACATCAGCGCCACGATTTCAAAGCCGTTCAGATGCGAACTGCGCGTCACATACCAGATCGTGCCATAGATCACCGCCGCCTGAATCGGGAGCCAGATCATCGTGATCGCGCGATACCAACTCAGTTCGCTCTCGGGCGTCTCGACATCGGGTTGATCCTCGTTGCGCCCCAGAATTTGGTCGAGAAATGTCACCAGCCACCACGCATAGGTCGGCAGCAGGATCAGCGTCCAGCCACCGTAGCGCGCCTCGATCACGGCCAGCGGCACGGTGCCAAGCGACAGCCAGAAGGGCAACGCATGAGAGGGGCTGCGGATTTCGTCGCGGCTGGACATTGGGGCCTCGGAGTTGCAAGCGCGGCCATGATAGCGCGGGAATTTCCTGATACAATCACTCAGGTTGCGGCCAATCAGCGCTTTGCGCCGCGTCCCAGACCTTGCGCATCAGTGTAGGAAGATCACCGGGTGCAAAATCGCCGCCGGGGGTAAAATTTGCGCCCTCTGTGCGGGTCACAAAGACGCGTAGGATCAGATGAAAATGGGTGAAGGTGTGGCGCACCTCGGCATCGGCCTCCTGCCAGTCGGAGCGCAGTGGCGGGGCGGGCGTGGGGGCCTCTGACCACTCCGACCCGGGAAAGCCCAGCATGCCGCCCAGCAGGCCCTTCTCGGGGCGACGTTCCAGCAGAACATCCCCCGCCGCATTCATCGCGACATAGGCGAATCCCAGCCGCGTTGGCTTGGGTTTCTTCGCCAGCTTGCGCGGCAGATCGGCGGCGATGCCCTGCGATTGAGCGTCACAATCCGCAATCAGCGGGCAGATCGCGCAGGCAGGGTTGCGCGGCGTGCAGATCGTCGCGCCCAGATCCATCATTGCTTGGGCGAAATCGCCGGGGCGGGATTGGGGCGTGATCTGCGCGGTCAGATCGGTCAGCTCGGGCTTGGCTGCGGGTAGGGGAGTCTGCACGGCAAACAGGCGCGAGACGACGCGCTCGACATTGCCATCGACGACCGCGACCGGCTCGTCATAGGCAATCGCCGCGATCGCGCCCGCAGTATAGGGGCCGATGCCGGGAAGTTTTTGCAACTCAGCCGCCGTTTGCGGGAACTGACCGTCCATCTCCTGCGCCACCACACGCGCGCATTTCAGCAAGTTGCGCGCGCGGGCGTAATAGCCAAGCCCGGCCCATTCGGCCATCACAGCGCCATCCTCGGCCGCGGCCAGCGCCTCGACGTCAGGCCAACGCGCCGTGAAGCGGCGGAAATAATCGCGCACGGCGGCCACGGTGGTTTGCTGCAACATCACCTCGGAGAGCCAGATGCGATAGGGATCGGGGCGCACGCCCGAGGCGCGGTCCTGCGGCGACACTCGCCACGGCATCACTCGGGCATCGGTATCATACCATTTCAGCAGGCTTTCGCCGATTGCCCCTTTACCGTCACGCAATGTTTATGCTCCCCTCTTGGCCACCGGTTGGCCTGACCCGATGTGCTGCTTACAATGGGGCCGATCAAGAGGAACCTATCGGCAATGAGTGCGAAAGACCCGAAATCCAAGTCAGACCGGCGCATGCGCGGCTTTGAGCCCGCAGGCAAGCTGCTGCGCCAGAGGGTGCGCGCGGCCGGTGAGTCGCGGGGATTCGCGGTGTCGCGCCTGTTGACCCATTGGTCCGAGGTGGTCGGCGAAGAGATTGCCGCCCAGACCCGCCCGGTGAAAATCGGCTATTCCAAGGGCGGATTTGGGGCGACGCTGACGCTGCTGACCACGGGGGCCGCAGCACCAATGGTGCAAATGCAACTGCCCCAGATTCGCGAAAAGGTAAACGCGTGTTACGGCTATAATGCGATCTCGCGCATTTCGCTGACACAGACCGCGCCCATCGGCTTTGCCGAAGGGCAGGCGCAATTCACCCCAGCCCCGAAGCCCAAGCCAAAGGCGATTGATCCGCAAATAATTGAGGCGGCAGCGCGTACGGCAGCGGGATGTGGGGATGCTGATCTTAGATCAGCGCTGGAAACTTTGGCACAAAACGTTCTATCGAGGTCCGCGGAACGGGCCGCGCAGAAGAAAGGCTGATACATGAGCAAAACTCTTACGATCCTTGGCGGCGTTGCCGTTGCAGGCGTTCTTGCAGTGGGTGGCTGGTATGCCTCCCAGCATAGCGAAGCGAGCCTGATCACCGCCGCGCAGGCGCAAGAGGCAACCGCCGACAAAACGGTGCAGACCCTGCCCGATGTCAGCCTTGGCCAAGAGAACGCGCCGGTGACGATCATCGAATACAGCTCGTTCACCTGCCCCCATTGCGCCGATTGGCACACCGAGGAATACCCGACGCTGAAGAAAGACTACATCGACACTGGCAAGGTGAAGTTCATTCAGCGCGAAGTCTATTTCGACATGTTCGGGATTTGGGCTGGCTTGATCGCGCAATGTGGCGGTGACCCGAAATATTACGCGATTTCGGACATGCTGTTCAACAAGCAGCGCGACTGGATCGGGGATGGCAAGCAGCAGACGATCTCGGACAATCTGCACAAGATCGGGCTGCAGGCCGGGCTGACCAATGATCAGGTCACCACCTGCATGAACGATGAAAAGCGCGCCGAGCAACTGGTCGCGACCTTCCAGAAGAATGCTTCGGCGGACAAGATCGACGCAACGCCGACCTTCATCATCAATGGCACGAAATATTCCAATATGGTTTGGTCGGATATGAAGAAGATCATCGACGACGATCTGGCCAAAGCCGCACAGTAAGCGCAGGTTGAGTTTATCGAAAGGCCGGCCCGATTGGGTCGGCCTTTTGCGTTACAGTCCAAGCTTGGCGAGCGCTGCATCCAGCGCATCCGCCACCGAGATTTCCAGCCGCACCGGCAGTGCGAGAACCTTGGGTCGGAATTCGGCCGGTAGGCGCACGGCGTCTTTCTCGGTGGTCACGAGTTGCGCGCCGAGCAGGTTGGCCTCGGCCTCGATCCGGGTCAGCAATCGGGGGGTGAAAGGCTGGTGATCCTCCAGCGCTTCGCTGCGCAGCAATTTTGCGCCCAGCGATTGCAGCGTGGCAAAGAATTTCTCGGGATGGCCAATGCCTGCAAAGGCGAGAACGGGCAAATCCTGCCAATCCATCCCTGTTTGCAGTGGCATCAGCGCGCCCGTCAAATGTGGAATTTTCACGCGCGATTGCCAAGCGGCGGCGAAATCATGCTGCGCAGCATCTGGCCCGATCGAGATCAACAGATCAGCCCGCGCCAACCCGGCATCCACCGGCTCGCGCAAAGGCCCGGCGGGCAAGCAGCGCCCGTTGCCAAACCCCTTTTGCGCATCGACAACGACGATTGACAGATCCTTGCGCAGCGCTGGGTTCTGATGGGCGTCATCCAGCACCACCACCTGTGCCCCCGCCGCCACCGCAGCGCGTGCCCCCGCAGCGCGATCCTTGGCAACCCAAGTCGGCGCAAAGGCTGATAGCAGCAACGGCTCATCCCCGGTTTGATCGGCGCGATGGGTGCGCTCATCGACGCGCACCGGGCCTTGCAAGGTGCCGCCATAACCGCGCGTGACGACATGCGCCGTCACCCCGCGCGCCGCGAGACGTTGCACCAGCCAGATCACCGTGGGCGTTTTTCCGGTGCCACCTGCGTTGATATTGCCAACCGAGATCACCGGCACGTTCAGCACCGCTCCCGGCTGTCGCACCCGGCGCGCGGTGGCTTGTGCATAAAGCGCGCCCAGAGGCGACAAAAGCCGCGCCGTCAGGCCGGGCTTTGTGGGCGCATTGAACCAGAACAGCGGCGCGCCCATCACCGACTGCCTTTCGTGAGGCGCGCTTCCAGCAACGCCGCGATGCCGCCTGCAACGGTTTCAACCGCGCCCGCACCTCCCGATGACACGAGCCACGCGTTATGGGCCAGATGCGCTGCGCGATCAGGGGCGATCAGATCGGCCATCGCATCGGGAAAATCATCTTCGGTGCGAATTCCACGACAGGCATGTGCCACTTCGAGGCGGAGATATTGCGCGCGGTGGCGTCCCAGATGCGGCCCGTGCAACACCGCTGATCCCAAAGCGGCGGCTTCGAGGGGCGCGCGCGGGGCATGCCCCAAACCGCTTAGGGTGCCGCCCATATACGAGAGCGGTGCAAGCCGATACCAAAGCCCATATTCCTGCGCATCATCGGCCACGAAAATCTCGGTCGTGGCTTGCGGCTCACCCTCAAGCGAACGGCGCGTCACCGACCAGCCCTCATCGCTGAGTTGTTGGGCCAAGGCCGGGCCGTCTTGGTCGCGATCAGGCGCAAGCAACAACAACAAGCGATGCGCGTGACGCATGGCATAGCTATGGGCATTCAAAACGGCGCGAAGCTCTTCTCCCGGAACGCTCGTCGCCAGCCAGACCGGGCGCGCGCCGATCGCATCGGCCATGGAAGCGCGCTCGACCTCCGAGCAGGTCAGCGGTTCGGCGGGTTCCACCAATGCGCCCTCACTGACCTCGATGCGCTCTGCGGGTATGCGCCGCTCCAGCGCGCGACGACTGTCGCCATCACGCAGATAAATCCGGCTGAGGCGGCCTAGCAAAGCCGTGATTTTGTCGCCTGACAAAGCTGCTACACCGGTGTCGAATTGCGCATCGGCCAAGGCGATCGGAATGTCGCGCCGAGCGGCCTCGGTAATCAGGGCCGCGGGCAAGACATTGCCCAAAAGCAAGATCATCTCGGGGCGCCAGGCATCAAGAACCAGCTTCACAGAGGCAGGACGATCTTCGGGGGCGGGCAGACACAGTGCGTCTGGGGGCAGCCCCGCATCATCGGGAGGATCGCTTGTCGGGGTCAGCGCAATTTGCAGATCGGGCAGCCGCGCGATCACACGGCGCGCAACGAGCGCAGCCCCCGATCCGGCCCCGGTGCTGTCCCAGATCCACAAAAGTGGCCCGTCAGGCGGTGAGTGGGCCGCTGCGTTGCGCGCACGCGGCCCCGGAGGACGCATCGCAGCGAGGGGGCGCTCGATCCATGACGGAAGGGTGTGGCGCATCCTGCTGCTGGTCCTTATCGGCTCAGTTGCCGAGTTCTTCGGTCGGGGAAACCTCGACCGCTTCGTCGCGCAGACGATGCAGATGCGCAATGAAATAGCGGGTATGCGCGTCATCAACGGTGCTATGCGCGGCACCTTTCCAGGCGGCGTAGGCGCTGGCGTAATTGGGGAAGATCCCGACAATGTCGATTTTCGAGACATCGGTAAATTCGGTGACACTCGGGTTCACCAGCTCACCACCGAAGACAAGGTGAAGACGCTGCGGATCGGCTTTGGACATGCTAACTCCTGTCGGCTTTTGCTGCAGCGCAGAGATTACGCGCTGCCATCGGGGTTCACAAGGCGCTGGCCCATTGTGCACGAAGCCGTTACCGCGCCAATCCCTGATCGGCCAGATACTGTGCGCCTTTGCGCAGCCCCGCCTCGTCATTCACCTCCAAGATCAGGCGTGGCATTTTGGGCAGCCGCCCGAGGGCTGCAAATACCGCATGCCACGCGATCGAGCCCTCGCCCGGATGCCAATGGCGGTCCCCATACCCGTCGACATCTTGCAAATGCACATGCTGCAACGCAGCCCCCGCCGCATTGACAAAGACATCTACTGGGGGCGCGCCCAAACGCCGATGCATGAACTGCGCATGTCCGGTATCCAGTGAGACTTTAACAATCTTGCTATCAAGCGCCGCAGCCAGATCGACACGCAGGCGCGGTGTCAGATCCTCGACATTCTCGATCACCAAAGTCACGCCCAGATCGCGGGCCTGCGCGATCACCGGTGTCAGAATGTAGCGCACGCGTTCAATCTGCATGAAACCTTTCGAGGGATTCGCATCCAGATCGCTTTCCTTCCACATCGTGTAGGGCGAATGGATCACCATCTGATCGGCCCCAAGTTCGGCGCAGATATCAAGCGTGCGCAGCATCCGCGTGCGGATCACCTCGACAATCGCGGGATCGGTGCAATCGATGTTGAAACCCGAAAAGGGCCCGTGCAGCCCCAGCCGCCCACGATAGCCCGCCAGCAATTCTTTGGCGCGCGCCACCATTTTCACAAAGTCCGCCTCGGGCGTGTTGGGCCAGCAAAAGCTTTGCAGTTCCAGATCGCGATGATCGGCCAAAATCCAGTCTTGATGATGGGCCAGCATATCAAGGCTCAGCGCTGCGCCCAGCAATGGCAGGTCTTTGGTCATGGGTGTTCTCCTCTTGCGAAGGATGCTTGCGCAAGCATGAGGGCTTTTCAATCCCGCAAACGCGCTATATCGCACCGTCATGAGACGTACATTGCCCGAGATCTACGATGCGAAACTGGCCGAAGGGGCGCTGAACCCTGATCCGGCCCAACGCGCCGTTCTGCCAATTCTCGAAGATATTCGCACCAAGCTTGAAGCGGCCCCAGAGCCACGCAAACGCGGGTTTTTCTCGCGCAAGGCAGCCCCTGTCGAAGGGGTGCGGGGGCTGTATTTCTGGGGTGGCGTCGGGCGCGGCAAGTCGATGCTGATGGATATGTTCTTCGGGGCGACTGACGTGCCCAAGCGCCGGGTGCATTTCCATGCTTTCATGCAGGAAATTCAGGGCAAGTTGGAAGATGCGCGCCGCGCGAATACGGTCGATGCAATGCGCCCGGTGGCCGAAGAGGTGGCCGGGTCGCTGCGCCTGCTGTGTTTTGATGAGATGCAGATCACCGATATTGCCGATGCGATGATCGTGGGGCGCTTTTTCGAGGCGCTGTTCGAGCGCGGTGTAACGATTGTGACCACGTCAAATCGCTTGCCAGAGGACCTGTATAAGAACGGTCTCAACCGCCAGCTTTTCCTGCCCTTCATCGCGCTGATCCGCGACAAGCTGCAAGTCTATGAGCTGGCATCCGATACCGATTACCGCCAGCATCGCCTGTCAGGGGAAGAGGTCTATTTCCACCCCGTCGGGCGCGAGGCGCGCGCGCGGATGGATGCGCTTTGGGACGATTTGTCTGGCCATGACCTCACCCACAAGCTGGAACTGACGGTCAAGGGCCGCAACGTCGTGCTGCCCCATTTCCATGCCGGCGTAGCGCGGGCGTCTTTCTGGGATCTTTGCGCGGTGGCATTGGGCCCGGCAGATTATCTCGCCATTTCCGAGGCCGTGCGGGTTCTGCTGCTGGATGATATCCCGCTGCTTTCGGCATCGAATTTCAACGAGGCAAAGCGGTTCGTGACGCTTATCGACGCTTTGTATGAGGCGAAAGTGCGGCTGATCTGCTCGGCGGCGGATGTGCCCGAACGGCTGTATGTCGAGGGCGAAGGCACGTTTGAGTTTGAACGCACCGCCAGCCGCCTGCGCGAGATGCAGGCGGCCGATTGGGCGCAAGAGGCGTAAGGGCCGCGGGTGTCTCGACGCGGCCCTTGATTGCAACTCTCAGATCGCGGCGGCGAGGCGTGTGCCTTGATCAATCGCGCGCTTGGCGTCGAGTTCGGCGGCAACATCCGCGCCGCCGATGACATGGGGCGACCGGCCCGCTTCGATCAACGCATCGGCAAGGCTGCGCTCGGTCAACTGTCCGGCACATAGCACCACGGTATCCGCAGCGATCACACCGGGGTTTTCGCGCGCCTCACCATAGCTGACATGCAGGCCCTCATCGGTGATGCGCTCGTAATTCACACCGCCGATCATCTGCACATTCTTCATCTGCAGCGCGGCGCGATGGATCCAGCCCGTCGTCTTGCCCAGACGACGCCCCAGCTTCTCGCGCTTGCGTTGCAACAGGGTGACAGCGCGTGTGGGCGGTTCGGGATGAGGCTCGGCCAGCCCGCCCGGTGTTTGTGCCGGATCGCCCACGCCCCATTCGCGCTTCCACTCCTCCAGATCGAGCGTCGGGCTGTCATCGACCGTCAGGAACTCAGCCACGTCAAAGCCGATCCCGCCCGCGCCGATGATGGCGACGCGTGGCCCGGCTTTCACGCGGCCTTTCAGGATGTCGATATAGGACACCACTTGCCCGCCCTCGACCGGAATCTCGGGATCACGCGGGCGCACGCCGGTGGCGATGATCACCTCGTCAAAATCGGTTAGCGCCTCGACGGTGGCTTCCGTGTTGAGCCGCAGCGTGACACCGGTCTTGTCCACCATCGTGGCGAACCAATTGGTGAGGCCGTGGAATTCCTCTTTGCCCGGCACCACGCGCGCCATCGTCAGCTGCCCGCCGATCTCATTTGCGCGATCAAATAGCGTGACCTTATGTCCGCGCTGCGCCGCCGTGATCGCGGCGGACAGGCCCGCAGGCCCGGCGCCAACCACGGCAATTGTCTTGGGGCTGGCGGTGGGGGTAATCACGATCTCGGTCTCATGGCCCGCGCGCGGATTCACGAGGCAGGACGACACTTTGCCTTGGAACGTATGATCCAGACAGGCCTGATTGCACGCGATACAGGGCGCGATTTCGGCGGCGCGTCCCGCTTGCGCTTTATTGACGAAATCGGGATCGGCCAAGAACGGTCGCGCCATCGAGATCATGTCGGCGCTGCCGCCGGCCAAGACCTCTTCGGCGACGCCGGGCGTGTTGATCCGGTTCGAGGTGATCACCGGGATCGAGACTTCGGGGCGCAAGCGACCGGTCAGCCACGTGAACGCCGCGCGCGGCACCGAGGTGGCGATGGTGGGCACGCGCGCCTCATGCCAGCCGATGCCGGTATTAAGCATACTCGCCCCCGCCGCCTCGATCGCCTTGGCCAGCGTCACGACCTCGTCCCAGGTCGAGCCGTCGGGCACCAGATCAATCAGCGAAATGCGGAAAATCACGATGAAATCCTCGCCAACAGCGGCGCGCACGCGTTTCATCACCTCGACGGGCAGACGCATCCGGTTCTCAAAGCTGCCGCCCCAGTCATCCGTGCGCTTGTTGGTGTGGCGCACAAGGAACTGGTTGAGGAAATAGCCCTCAGACCCCATGATCTCGACGCCGTCATAGCCGGCCTCGCGCGCCCGCGCGGCGGCTGTTGCGATATCGGTGATCTGTTTTTCGATCCCGGCTGCGTCCAACTCCTTGGGCGGAAACGGCGAAATCGGTGATTTGATCGCCGAAGGGGCGACGCATTCGGGCCCATAGGCATAGCGCCCGGCATGCAAGATCTGCATCGCGATGCGCCCGCCCGCCGCGTGCACGCGCTCGGTGATGATCTTGTGATGGGCGATGTCATCAGAGGTGAACAGGCCCGCCGCTCCGGGAAACACGCCCCCCTCGCTATTGGGGGCCATGCCGCCGGTGACCATCAGGGCGACACCGCCGCGCGCGCGCTCGGCGTAGAATTCCGCCACCGCGTTCCAGTCGCCGCGCTCTTCAAGATTGGTGTGCATGGAACCCATCAGGACCCGGTTGGGCAGGGTCACATGCCCCAGATCGAGCGGCGCGAAAAGATGCGGAAACTGGCTCATGTCGTCCTCCCATAACCTGCGCGTCACTGTGAAAGCGCACCGCGATCTTGTCACGCCAAACGCGGCGTCACGCTGCTTTTCGGGTGTGATTGCGCGCATGTGAGCGTTGGTAAAAAGGCGGCTGCGCCTGCCGGTGGGATGTTTCGCGCAAGGGCGGCTATCGTTTCGCAACAGTAACCAACGTGTGACAATACCGCGGTATTGTCCCCCCTTGGCCCCATTTGCGCCCGAATTGGGGGCCAGAACTGTTCCCGAACAAGCAATAAGCCGAGACCGAAAAGGTGCGCATATGGATCGCCTGACTGAAATGGAAGCCTTCGCGATGGTCGTGGATCAGGGGGGGTTCACCGATGCCGCGAAAAAGCTGGGTATTTCCAAATCCGCTGTTTCGAAGCATGTTTCGGCACTAGAGGCGCGACTTGGGGCGCGGCTTCTCAATCGCACGACGCGCCGCGTGAGCCCGACCGAAATTGGGCTGGCCTATTATGACCGGGCACGCCGTGTACTCAATGATGCAGGCGAGGCGGATGCGCTGGTAACCTCAATGCAACTGGCGCCTTCGGGGGTGTTGCGCATTTCGGTCGCGACCGATTTCGGGGTCAATCTGCTCTCTCCTGTTCTGGGGGAGTTCTTGCAGGAGTTTCCCGAGATTACCGTGAACATGGTGCTCAATAACCGCTATGTTGAACTGATCTCGGAAGGGTTCGACATGGCGATCCGGGTGGGCGAGCTGGAAGATAGCAGCCTGCGCGCGCGCAAACTGACCGAGACCTCGCGCCGTATGATCGCCTCGCCGGGCTATTTCCAACGCTATGGTCGCCCGCAAAAGATCGACGATCTCAATGAACACAAGTTGCTACATTATTCCAACCAATCGGCTGGTAATGTCTGGAAGCTGACCGCGCCCTCGGGCGAGCGGCGTCAGGTGCGCTCCAATGGCTGGCTGACGGTCAATGACGGGCAGTCGCTGTTGCATGCCGCGATCGCGGGGCTTGGCATCGCCTATCTGCCGTCTTTCCTATACGCCGAGGCGCTCAAGGATGGTCTTGTCAAAGAGGCCATGCCCGAATTGCCGATGGAAACGCTGGGCATTTACGCGGTCTATCCGCCGGGCCGCTTTACCCAGCCGAAAGTGCGAGCTTTCATTGATTTCCTTGCCAACACTTTTGAGAAACGTGGCCCGGACAACTGGTAAGCTTTCCCTCCCACAGTGCTTTCTATCCGTCGGACGCTGTCACATTTGGGTCGAGGTGAGAACCACTTCGACCCGCCTGTTTTTCTCACGGCCCTCTTTCGTCAGATTGCTGGCGCGCGGAGCCAGATAGCCTGCCCCTTCGGCGCTGATCTGGGCCGGGTTGGCGGCAAAATCGGCAATGAGTTTAGCGCGCACGGTCGTTGCGCGGCGTTTGGACAGCGCGATATTGGCCGCCAAGGAGCCGACCGCATCGGTATGTCCGACCAGAACCACCTGCGCTTTGGGATGGTCCGACAGATAGCTGGCCAAGTCTTTGAGCGAGGCATACTCGCGCGAGCCCAGCGCCACTTCACCGCTGGCAAAGTCCAAATCATCCAGTGCGACCGAGCCTTGCGATTCCAACTGTGCCGCAAAGACAGATGGTGAGAGGGCCGTGGCTGCCGCACTGCCGGGCAGTGGCGCGGATTGTTGCGGGATCGCGAGCGGATTGTCGGGCACAATCGGGGTAACGTCTTGCACGCTCATCGTCGTGATCTGGACAAAGCCCGATTCCGAGCTGCGCGAGACCGTGATCGCCACGTAGTCATTGCCCTTATGTGCCGCGAAATAGCGAAAATCGCCCAGATCGACATGCATTGCGGGCTCGGGCAGCAAATCAAGTGCGTAGCGAAAATCAAACCCGCCGCAGGCCTCGGTGTCGCATTCATAGAGCATCGTATAGCCCGCCTGAGCAAGCTGTTCGCGCAGCGTGGCAAGCAATTGCAGCGTGGTATTCTGGTTCGCGCGCAGCCGCCAAGCGGTGTCGCTGCGCGCGCCTTCCAGCGCCAGCGTCTGCATCGAATCGCCCTTCCACGGCCCCACAGCCAGCGCATAGCTGGTGGCAGGACTTGATTCTTGGTCCGCTTGAATGGCGCCAGCGGGCAGGGTCAGGTTGAGCGGCTCTGCCAGCGCAGGTGCGCCGCTTAGGGCCAACATCAAGACGAAAGCCGCGCCTCTCATTTTCCGCCCTCCCGGCGATAGTGATAGCCCGCACGTTGCGTCATCCCGAGGCTTTGCGCCAGCGCGTTCGAGGCGTCATTGGCATGGGTGACAAGCATTTCAAACCGGCTGGCCCCCTGCGCCAAAGCCCAGCGCGCGCCCTCATGCACCATCACGCGCGCCAGCCCGCTGCGCCGAAATTGCGGTGCGACCGCGAGCGCGTGCAACATCGCCGTGCCTTCGTGCATCGCGACAAAGGCGACCCCGGCGGCGCGATCTTGTTTGCGGCCCAGCACACAGACCTTCGGCCCTGTCACCCGGTCCATGATCGCTTGGCGTTCGGGGCCGACCTCCAACTCGCTCCAAAGATCGCGCGCGATTTGCAGCGGCGGCCAATGCGCGAACGCCGTAACAGGGGGCACCTCTCCCTGCATCTGCGCGATCGGGGCGGACCACAGAAAGACCGGGTCATAGGCAATATACCCCCGAGCCTCGAGCGCTGCATCCAGCGCGCTGTCCTCGGGGCGGATCATGAAGCGTGGGGTCTGGCCCAAGGCGCGATGCGCGGCCTCGGCAGCGGCTATGTCGGCGTCACCGAACGGAGCAATCAGCGTGGCGCAACTCACCCGTGAGCCGCCGCCTTGCCCCTCGCGAATCAAGAAGCCGCCCGCAACTTGCGTCGCTGCCGCAGGCCAAGTGGCGTCAATGATGGTGCTTGGGATGGTGCTTGGGTCCTTGCTCATTGCCCCTCCGGAAAGGCTGATTTCAGTGCGCCAAGCCCGGCCTCAACCTGCGCGGGCTCCTGTCCGCGCACCACGAGATTAGTGCCATAGCGCCCCTCTTGCACAAAGGGATAGGAACCGAAGGAAAGATCGCCGAACTGTCCTGCAATCGCGCGCAGCTCATCGGCCACTGTCGATTCCGCCTCCATCACCTGCCAGTTGCGCGAGATCACGGGCGCCCCTCCGGTCAGGCGCGGCAGCAGACCTGTAACCATTGCCTGAAAGATATTGGGCACGCCTGCCATCACATGCACATTGTCACAGGAGAACCCGGGCGCGACCGAAACCGGGTTGTCGATCAGCGTCGCGCCATCGGGAATGCGCGCCATGCGCAGGCGTGCGGCGGTGAATTCAGTATCGCGCGCGGCGTAATGCTTGGCCAAGAGCGCACGCGCATCGTCGCGCACATCCAGCCCGACGCCCATCGCCTCGGCCACCGCATCGGCGGTGATATCGTCATGCGTTGGGCCAATGCCGCCACTGGTGAATACATGATCGAACCGCTTTGACAGCGCGCGCACCGCCTCGATGATTCCGGCGTGGTCATCGGGAATGACGCGGATTTCGCGGCAATCAATACCGTGTTCCACCAGCTTGCTGGCAAGAAAATGGGCATTGCCTTCGCGGGTGCGCCCGGACAAGATTTCGTCTCCGATAATCAAGATTGCGGCGGTGGGATTGGGCATGGATTGGCCTCCTTTTGCCTTGGTATAGGGCGCAGCCCCTGCGCGGGAAAGGCCGGGCACTGGCCAAGCGGTGTAATTGTGACTATCTAAAGCGCAAAAGCGTTAGGAGTAGAGCCTTGGACAATAGCCACGGCCGTGTGACCAAAGACGGCATTCGCATTTACGACCAAAATGATTTCGAGGGAATGCGTGCCTCGAGCCAGGTCACGGCCCAGATCCTTGACGAGGTCGCCGATCTCGTGAAGCCCGGCGTGTCGACCGGCGAGTTGGATGCGTTTATCGAAAAGCGCGTCGGCGAGATGGGTGCGACCTCGGCCACGATTGGCTATCGCGGCTATCGCCACGCAAGCTGCATCTCGATTAACCACGTCGTTTGTCACGGCATCCCCAGTGACAAGCGCCTTAAAGACGGTGATATCGTCAATATCGACGTGACTGTGATTTTGAACGGCTGGTTTGGCGACAGCTCGCGGATGTATGTGGCGGGCACTTTGTCGCGCAAGGCCGAACGGCTGATTCAGGTCACGCATGATGCGCTGATGATCGGGATTGAGCAGGTCAAGCCGGGCAATACCTTTGGCGATATCGGCCATGCGATTCAGAAATTTGTCGAGGGTCACCGGATGTCGGTGGTGCGCGATTTCTGCGGTCACGGCGTGGGCGAAGTATTTCATTCCCCGCCAAACGTGCTGCATTACGGGCGCGCGGGATCTGGGCCGATGCTGGAAGAGGGCATGATCTTTACGATCGAGCCAATGGTCAATCTGGGTCGCCCTGAAACCAAGGTTCTGGCCGATGACTGGACAGCGGTGACGCGGGACAAATCGCTGAGCGCGCAGTTTGAGCATTCGGTGGGCGTCACGGCGGATGGGGTGGATATTTTCACACTCTCACCGGCAGGGCGTTTCCATCCGACTTGGCGCTAAGCTATGCGGCCACTGGACCTGCGCCAATACCCGCATTAGGTCAGTAACCAGACCGAAGGAGAGCGCGATGAAACCTTCCCTGACCCTTTATCTGGCGGCCCCGCGCGGGTTTTGCGCGGGCGTGGACCGGGCGATCAAGATCGTCGAGATGGCGCTCGAAAAATGGGGCGCGCCGGTCTATGTGCGCCATGAGATCGTGCATAACAAATATGTCGTTGATACGTTGCGCAACAAAGGCGCGGTGTTTGTCGAAGAGCTGGACGAATGCCCGACGGATCGGCCGGTGATTTTCTCGGCTCATGGGGTGCCCAAATCCGTGCCCGCCGAGGCTGAGCGGCGCGAGATGATCTATGTTGATGCGACCTGCCCGCTGGTGAGTAAGGTGCACAAAGAAGCCGAGCGGCACTCGGATAATGGTCATCAGATGGTGATGATCGGTCATGCCGGTCACCCCGAAGTGCTGGGCACAATGGGGCAACTGGCCGAGGGCGAAGTGCTGCTGGTCGAAACGATCGAGGACGTGGCAAAGATTACGCCGCGCGATCCCGATCAGTTGGCCTTCATCACCCAAACCACCTTGTCGGTCGATGATACGGCGGCCATCGTGGCGGCTTTGCAAGACCGGTTTCCCGCGATTGTCGGGCCCGCGAAAGAAGACATCTGCTATGCCACGACGAACCGTCAGGCCTCGGTCAAGGCGATGGCGGGGCAGATTGATGCGCTGCTGGTGATTGGCGCGCCTAATTCGTCCAATTCGCGCCGTCTGGTCGAGGTCGGGCGCGCGGCGGGCTGTGGCTATGCGCAGCTCGTGCAGCGCGCTGATGATATCGACTGGCGTGCCATTGCAGGCGCCAAGGCGGTGGGCGTAACAGCCGGGGCGAGCGCGCCCGAGGTGCTGATCGACGAGGTGATAGTGGCCTTTCGCGACCGCTATGACCTGACCGTCGATCAGATCGAGACCGCACGCGAAGATATCGAGTTCAAAGTGCCGCGCGTGCTGCGCGAGACCGCGTGATGCGCGCGATCGGACCGCGCATTCCGGGGCTGGCGCTGATGCTGGGCGTCGCCGGGCTGATCCCCTTTGTCTGGGGCGTGTTGGTGGTGCAGACCGGCGCGCTGCTACCGCCGGGCATGGTCGATCCGCGCGTGGCGGTGCTGGGCTATGCGCTGATGATCTATTGCTTTATGGCGGGCTGTCTTTGGGGCTTTGCCGCCAAGGCCGAGTGGTCCGCGGGCTATGCGATTTCCATCGCGCCGATCCTGATCTTTATCCTGCTGGCCGTGCTGGGGATGCCGATCAACTTTGTCCTGTTGATCGGGTTTATCTTGTTGCTACCGCTTGATTATGTTTTTGCCCGCAGCGGGCTGGCCCCTGGCTGGTGGATGAAGTTGCGCCTTGGGCTGACGGTGGTGGTCGTGGCCTGTCTGGTGGCCTTGGTAAGGACCTGAATAATATGATGACGCTGTATTCGATGCCCTCGTCGGGCAATAGCTACAAGGTGCGGTTGCTGCTGGCGCTGCAAGGGCGCGCCTATCAGTGCATTGATGTCGAATATGACACCGAGGCGCTGGCCAAGGCCCATGAAAGCGGCGCGCTTCCCTTTGGCAAGGCACCGACTCTGCATCTGGGCGATGACCGGGTGTTGGGAGAATCCAATGCGATCCTGTTCTGGCTGGGCGAGGGCAGCGATTTCATCCCGCAAGACGCCTTTGCGCGCGCGCAGATGTTGTCATGGATGTTCTGGGAGCAAAACCAACATGAGGGTGTGATCGCAGTGCGCGCCGCCCTGCTGCACTATGCGCATCGCAAACCCGAGGCCACGCCGCAACGCTTGGCCGATCTGCTGGAGCGCGGCAATGCGCTATTGCAAGTGATGGAGGATGCGCTGAAGGGCCGAAATTGGCTTGTGGGCGATGCGATCAGCCTCGCCGATATCTGCCTTTACGCCTATACCCACACCGCCGAAAGCCGTGGTGGGTTCGATCTGTCGCCTTTCCCGGCGCTGGGCGCGTGGCTGGATCGGATCGCAGCGCTGGATGGATATGTGGGGCTTGATGGCTGAGATTCACGCATGGACGGATGGCGCGTGCAGCGGCAATCCCGGCCCCGGTGGCTGGGGCGTGGTGATGCGCGCGATGGATGGCGCGCGGATCGCCAAAGAGCGCAGGCTCAAGGGCGGCGAGGCCGATACCACCAACAACCGGATGGAATTGCTGGCCGCGATCAACGCGCTTGAGGCGCTGAAGCGAGATTCGGAAATCACCATCACCACCGACTCGGCCTATGTGAAGAACGGTGTGACCGGTTGGATTCACGGCTGGAAGCGCAATGGTTGGAAAACCGCGAACAAGAAGCCAGTGAAGAATGTCGATCTGTGGCAACGCCTCGATGCAGCCCAAGCGCGCCATTCGGTAACGTGGAAATGGATCAAGGGCCACGCCGGCCACGCCGAGAACGAGCTGGCTGACGAACTGGCCCGCGCCGGCATGGCCCCATTCAAGCTGGGCAAAGCCGGATGAGCCCGCTGCCCGCGTGGCTAAGCGATCTACCCATCGGCACCGGGCTCGATTACGCCTCGGTGCTGGTTTTCGCGCTGACCGGGGCGCTGGTGGCCTCGCGCCAACAATTGGATCTCGTGGGCTTCATCTTTATCGCGGCGCTGACGGCGGTGGGCGGTGGCACGCTGCGCGATCTGTTGCTGGGGCGTGACATGGTGTTCTGGGTGGGCGATCCGAACTTTGTGGTGATCGCCGCCGGGGCCGCGGTCGTAGTGTTTTTCACCGCACATCTGCTGGAAAGCCGCTATCGCGCGCTGCTGTGGCTGGATGCCTGCGCGCTGGCCATAGCGGTGCCTGCGGGCGTCGCGATCACGATGAAGCTGGGCCACGGGCCGGTGATCGTGCTGATCATGGGCGTCGTGACCGGGTCATTTGGCGGTCTGATGCGCGATGTGGTGTGTAACGAGGTGCCCTTGATGCTTAAACAGGGCGAGCTGTATCTGAGCTGCGCCTTTGCGGGGGCTGCCAGCGCGCTGATTGCGAGTGGCCTAGGGGTTGATCGGTTCACGGCGCTGCTGATCTGTGCGGCGACGACCTTTGTGTTGCGCGCGGGATCGCTACGGTTTGGCTGGACCTTGCCGGTCTACAAACCTCGCCCGCCACGCAATTTCTAGAACAGACTCAGGATAACCGGCGCGAGAAACGCCGTCAGCACCGCGTTCATCCCCATCCCGATCGAGGCAAAAGCCCCCGCCGTTTCATGCACCTGAAAGGCACGTGCGGTGCCGATGCCATGGGCCGCAACGCCCACCGCCAATCCACGCGCACGCCAGTCGCGAAAGCCCAAAAGGTTGAGCATCGGCGTCACCACGATCGCGCCGATCATGCCGGTGATGATCACCAGTACTGCGGTCAGCGATGGCTCTCCGCCCAACTGCTGCGAAATCCCGATGGCCACGGGTGCTGTCACCGATTTCGGCGCAAGCGAGGCCAACAAGATCGGCCCCGCCCCCATTGCCTTGGCAATCGCCAGCACGCTGACAACCGCGGTGGTCGAGCCCACGATCAGCCCTGCCGCTATTGGCAAAAGCGCGCGTTTGACCTTGGGAAGATTGTCATAAAGCGGCACTGCAAGACAGACGGTCGCCGGGCCCAGCATGAAATGAACGAACTGCGCCCCGTCGAAATAGCGCTCGTAAGGGGTATGGGTCGCCAGCAATACGCTGCCAAGGAGCACCACGGCGATCATCACCGGATTGGCGAACGGGCTGCGCCGCGTCATGCGAAAGATGAAATCGCCCAACCAATAGGCCAGCAGCGTGGCCCAAAGCCACAACAGCGGCTCCGAAGACAGATAGGACCATAGCTTGAACGGATCAGTCATCAGCGCGGCTCCCGATCAGTTTGGCCACGAATACGAATGCCGCAGCTCCTGCGATGATCGCCGCCATCGTCGAGACCACCAGCGCCAGCGCCAAGCCAAAGCCGTGCTCTTGCAGATCGCTGAGATGGGCGACGATCCCAACACCTGCGGGCACGAATAGCAGCGACAGATGCGCAAGAATGAATTGCGCCACCGGGCGCACGACGTTGCGCACACGCTCCGATGCACTGAGCGCGATGAGCAGAAAGATCATGCCCAGCACTGGTCCCGGCAACGGTAACACAAGGGCGCGCGACAGGATTTCTCCGACGAGTTGAAACATCAAGATCAAGGACAATGCGGGGATCATCGGGGACTCCTTGGCGGTTGGCGTGATGCTAGGGCATGCCGCGCATAAGAAAAAGGCCGCGCGAGAGATCCTTCGCGCGACCCGCAGTGATTTACCCGGTCAATTCCTACTCGGCAGGAACCGGCTGTGCCGCAATGCGTCCGAAATGACGCCGGATGAGATGCAGCACCGTCCAGGTCGACAACGGGCCCCGATATTCCACGACCGATCACAGGCCGGGTACGAAGACCATCCAAAGGATGAAGCCGACATTGATCGTCATCGCGATCCTCAACGGCATTGCCGTCACGTGCGTTTGTCCATTCGAGGCGCTCAGGGCGCGCTATCTCGCGCAGCTCTGCCTTTGGGCCATGACCCGACAGATCTGCGCGGGAATACGCCAATATCTTGTGGATAAGCGCGCCTGCGCATCGATATGAGGTGCGTTTTGGTTGACTCGAGCGCCATGGCTGCGGACACTTCTTAACGCTTCGCAGATTCGGAAAGGCAGGGCATTTGCGCTTCTCACGGCTACGCCTCAACGGTTTCAAAAGCTTCGTGGACCCCACCGATCTGGTGATCCACGATGGGCTGACCGGTGTTGTCGGGCCCAATGGCTGCGGTAAATCCAACTTGCTTGAGGCGCTGCGCTGGGTGATGGGCGAAAATCGCCCCTCGGCGATGCGCGGCGGCGGGATGGAGGATGTGATCTTCGCGGGCGCGTCCTCGCGTGGGGCGCGCAACTTTGCCGAAGTCTCGTTGCAGATCGACAATACTGAACGTCTCGCGCCGTCGGGATTTAACGAAAGTGACGGGCTGGAGATCATTCGGCGGATCACGCGCGATGCGGGCTCGGCTTACAAGGTCAATTCCAAGGATGTGCGCGCGCGCGATGTGCAAATGCTGTTCGCCGATGCCTCGACCGGCGCGCATAGCCCGGCGCTGGTGCGGCAGGGCCAGATATCCGAACTGATTAACGCGAAACCCAAGGCGCGCCGGCGCATTCTAGAGGAGGCGGCGGGGATTTCCGGTCTGTATCAACGCCGCCACGAGGCCGAGTTGAAGCTAAATGGGGCCGAGCAGAACCTGCTCCGCGTCGATGACGTGATCGAACAGCTGGCCGCGCAACTGGCGCAGCTTGCGCGTCAGGCCCGCCAAGCCGCGCGCTATCGCACGATTGGCGATGATCTGCGCCGCGCCGAGGGGATGTTGCTGTATCGCCGTTGGCGTGAGGCCGATCTGGCGCGCGAGGCGGCGCAAGCGGCACTGCGCGAACAGGTCACCAACGCCGCGCAAGCCGAACGCACGGCGCGCGAGGCCGAATCTATCCGTGTCGCGCGCGACGAGGCTTTGCCGCCCTTGCGTGAGGAACAGACCGTGGCGGCGGCGATCTTGCAGCGGCTGGTGGTCGAACGTGATGCGCTGTCTGATCAAGAAGATCAGGCGCGCGCCCGGATCGCCACTTTGCAGGGCCGGATCGAGCAGTTGATGCGCGATATGGACCGCGAGGCGGGGCTGAACCGCGATGCGGGCGAAACGATTGAGCGGCTCGAATGGGAGCAGGGGCAAATCACCAAGGCCTCCGAGGGGCATGAGGACAAGCTGGCGCGCGCGACAGATGATGCGCATGAGGCGGCCACGATTTTGCAGGACCGCGAAGCGCGGCTATCGGAGCTGACCGAAGATGTCGCCCGCCTCGCGGCGCGGCACCAATCGGCACAGCGGTTGGTCACGGATAATCGCGCAACGGCCGAGAAATCTGAAACCGCCGCCGCGCAGGCGAAACAGGCCGCGCAGGCCGCTCAGTCGGCCTTGGCGCAGTCTTCCGAGGAATTCACCGAGGCTGAAACTGCCCAAGCCCAAGCGCAGGCCGCAGCCGAAGCCGCCGATGAGGCGCTTGCCGCCGCCGATGATGCGCGCGGCGAAATTCAGGCGCGCGAAAGTGCCGCGCGCGCGGCGCGATCCGAGGCTGAGGGCGAGGCTGGGGCGTTGCGCGCCGAGGTCGGGGCTTTGGCACGGCTGGTTGAACGCGAAAGTGCGGGTGGCACGCAATTGCTGGACCGCGTGCGCGTCGACAAGGGTTACGAGGCGGCGCTGGGCGCGGCTTTGGCCGATGATTTGCGCGCCCCCGAGGTTTCGGGGGATGAGGCGACGGGCTGGCAGGTGCTGGCGGGCTATGACGACACGCAATCCCTGCCTGTCGGGGTCGAACCGCTGGCGGATCATGTTGAGGTGCCCGACGTGCTGGCGCGCCGGATCTCGCAGATCGGGTTGGTTGCGGATTGGGACGAGGGCGCGCGCTTGCAGGAACAGCTGCGTCCCGGCCAGCGGCTGGTTTCGAGTGAGGGTGATCTGTGGCGCTGGGACGGGTTTCGCGCTGGGGCCGAGGATGCGCCCACCGCGGCGGCGTTGCGCCTGCAACAGCTCAACCGACTGGTCGAATTGAAGCGTGATCTTGAGGAAATTTCGGCCCGCGCCGAAGGGGCCCGCCAAGCCCATGAGATGCTGACCGCACATCTGGCTGAGGCGACCCGCGCCGATGCCGCCGCACGCGATGCCCGCCGCGAGGCCGACCGCAGGCTGGCTGAGGCCGGGCGCGCCTTGTCACGCGTCGAAAGCGATCGCGCGATTGCGGGCTCGAAACTGGAAAGCGCGCAGCTCGCCGTAACGCGTCACGAAGATGAGGCCAGCGGCGCGCGTATGGCTTTGCGCGATGCGGAAAACACCCTGAACGGTTTGCCCGATCTGGCTGCCGCGCGCTCTGATGTCGATGCGATCAAGATGACGGTGGAAGCCGCGCGCATGACAATGATGACCAAGCGTTCCGCGCATGACGAAATTCGCCGCGAGGGTGAGGCGCGCCTCAAGCGGCGTCAGGAAATCACCAAGGAAATGTCGGGCTGGCGGCATCGCCTTGAGACGGCCGAGAAACGCTCGGCGGAACTGGAAGCGCGCAAGCTTGAGACCGAGGATGAGCTGGACGAGGCGGGGGCTGTTCCCGAGATTCTGGCCGAGAAACGGTCTGACCTTTCAGAAGCGATCACCACGGCAGAGGCGCGTCTGGCCACGGCCTCGGACACGCTGTCGGCGGCAGAAACCGCCTTGCGCGAGGCCCAACTGGCCGAGCGTGACGCCGAACGGCTGGCAGGTGAGGCGCGCGAATCCCGCGCCCGCGCCGAGGCCCGCGTCGATGCCGCGCGCGAAACGGTGACTCATGCCGCAGAGCGCATCAGCGAAGAGTCGGAATGCACGCCGCAACAACTGCTGGAAACGCTTGCGGGTGACCCGGATAAAATGCCCGATGTCGAGGCGTTGGAGACGCAGGTCAACAGCCTCAAGCGGCAACGCGAAGCCTTGGGGGCGGTGAACCTGCGTGCTGAGGAAGATGCGCGTGAAGTTGAGACTGAACACGACGCGCTGGTTAAAGAGAAATCCGATCTGGAAGAGGCGATCCGCAAACTGCGCGCCGGCATTTCCGGGCTCAATCGCGAGGGGCGCGAGCGGCTGTTGACGGCTTTTGAGCAGGTCAATGAAAGCTTCACCACGCTGTTCACCCATCTTTTTGGCGGCGGCACCGCAAAGCTGGAACTGGTGGAAAGCGATGATCCGCTGGAGGCCGGGCTTGAGATTATGTGCCAACCGCCGGGCAAGAAGCTGAGCACATTGAGCCTGCTGTCGGGCGGTGAGCAGACCTTGACCGCGATGGCGCTGATTTTTGCGGTATTCTTGGCCAATCCGGCACCAATCTGCGTTCTCGACGAGGTCGACGCGCCGCTGGATGATGCGAACGTCACCCGGTTCTGCGATCTTCTGGATGAGATGACCCGGCGCACAGACACGCGGTTTTTGATCATTACGCACCACGCTGTGACGATGGCGCGGATGGACCGCCTGTTTGGCGTCACGATGCAGGAACAGGGCGTCAGTCAGCTTGTTTCGGTCGATCTGAAAAAGGCCGAAGCACTGGTCGCCTGACGCGGCGACAATGCGTTCAGGTCACCACCCGCAGAGTGATATTGATGCGCCCGCCTTTGGGAAGCAAGGTCGAGGTGCCCGGCGCGATCCGATCGATTCCGTGATACAGGAGTCGCGCGTCGCCCCCCATCACCATCACATCGCCCGAGCGGAGCCAGAGGCTTTCGGTCTTGCCGCCGCGCGTCTTATTGCCGATCCGAAATAACCCGTCATCGCCCAGACTGATCGACACCACGGGATGACCGAAATCTGCCTCGTCGCGATCTTGGTGCAGGCCCATTTTCGCGCCTTCGGAGTAGAAATTGATCAGGCAACATTCTGGATCGCGCGCGCTCTCCGAAACGGCCCTCCAGATCGCCAAAATCGAGGGCGGAATGGCGGGCCAAGGGGAGCCGTTGGGATGGGTTTCGCTATAGCGATAGCCGCGCCGATCCGAGACCCAGCCGAACCGCCCCGCCGAGGTCATGCGCACGGACATCTCCTTGCCATAGGGCGTCATCGGGGAAAATAGCGGCGCGGCGGCCACCACGTTACGCAGATCATCGCGCAGCGCGCGCTGTTCTGGCGCGCTTAACCAGCCCGGATAATGCAAAAATCCGCGAATCTTCTGCGCGGCGGGTCGTTTTTCGGTTTCCATCGGCATTTTCGTCAAATTCCCGCGGACTTCATAGGGGGACGGTTCTTGCAGCCCGAATTAGGCCTCCTTATATACGCACCCAAGCCGGTCGCGGACCAGTAACGCGTCTGGGCAGAGAGTTGAAACCTAAACCCAAGGGATAGGGGCCGGGTGCCTGACAGGACCCGCACCCCACCATATCGCCAAGAGAGGGAATATCATGGCCAAAGTAATCGGCATCGACCTCGGGACCACCAATAGCTGCGTGGCTATCATGGACGGCGCGCAGCCCCGTGTGATCGAAAACTCCGAAGGGGCGCGCACGACGCCCTCGATCGTCGCCTATACCGACGATGAACGTCTGGTCGGCCAGCCGGCAAAACGCCAGGCCGTCACCAACCCGTCCAACACCGTCTTTGCCGTTAAGCGCCTGATCGGGCGTCGCACGACGGATGCAGAGGTCGAGAAGGATAAGAAACTCGTGCCCTATGACATTGTCGATGGTGGCAATGGGGATGCATGGGTCGAAGTTCGGGGTGAGAAATACTCCCCCGCGCAGGTGTCCGCTGTGATCTTGCAGAAGATGAAAGAAACCGCTGAAAGCTATCTGGGCGAAGAAGTGACGCAAGCCGTCATCACCGTTCCGGCCTATTTCAACGACGCTCAGCGTCAGGCGACCAAAGACGCGGGCAAGATTGCCGGCCTCGAAGTGCTGCGCATCATCAACGAGCCGACCGCGGCTGCGCTGGCCTATGGTCTGGATCGCAAAGAAACCAAGACGATTGCCGTTTATGACCTTGGCGGTGGTACGTTCGACATCACGATCCTTGAGATCGACGATGGCCTGTTCGAAGTGAAATCGACCAATGGTGACACGTTCCTTGGCGGTGAAGATTTCGACATGCGGATCGTCAACTACCTCGCTGACGAGTTCAAAAAAGAGCACGGCGTCGATCTGACCAAAGACAAGATGGCCCTTCAGCGTCTGAAAGAAGCCGCCGAGAAAGCCAAGATCGAGCTGTCTTCGTCGAGCCAGACCGAAATCAACCAGCCCTTCATCTCGATGGGCAAGGACGGCTCGCCGCTGCACATGGTCATGAAGCTGACCCGCGCGAAGCTGGAAAGCCTTGTGAACGATCTGATCAAAGCTTCGATGAAGCCCTGCGCTGCCGCGTTGAAAGATGCTGGCGTGAGCAAGGACGAAATCGACGAGATCGTTCTGGTCGGTGGTATGACCCGGATGCCGAAAGTCGTGGAAGAGGTTACCAACTTCTTCGGCAAAGAGCCCAATAAAGGCGTGAACCCCGATGAGGTTGTGGCGATGGGCGCAGCCATTCAGGCTGGCGTGTTGCAAGGCGACGTCAAGGACGTGGTGCTGCTCGACGTGACGCCGCTGAGCCTTGGTATCGAAACGCTGGGTGGCGTGTTCACCCGCCTGATCGACCGCAACACCACGATCCCGACCAAGAAGAGCCAAATCTTCTCGACCGCCGAGGATAACCAGAACGCGGTGACGATCCGCGTCTTCCAGGGTGAGCGTGAGATGGCAGCCGACAACAAGCTGCTGGGTATGTTCAACCTTGAAAACATCCCGCCGGCTCCGCGCGGTATGCCTCAGATCGAGGTGACCTTCGACATCAACGCCGACGGTATCGTCAGCGTGTCGGCCAAAGATAAAGGCACCGGCAAAGAGCAGAAGATCACGATCCAAGCCTCGGGCGGTCTCTCGGATGATGAGATTGAGAAGATGGTGCAGGATGCCGAGGCGAATGCCGAAGCCGACAAGACCCGCAAGGAACTGGTCGAAACCCGCAACCAAGGCGAATCGCTGCTGCACTCGACGCGTAAATCGCTTGAAGAGCATGGCGACAAGGTCGATGCCTCGACGGTCGAAGTGATCGAACTGGCGGCCAATGCGCTGGAAGAAGCCCTCAAGACCGATGAGGTCGGCAAGATCAAAGGTGCGGTGCAAAACCTCACCGAGGCGGCGATGAAACTTGGCGAGGCCATCTATAAGGCTGAGCAGGACAAAGCCGGTCAGGGCGACGCTCCCGACGAAGACGGCCCGCGCGATGTCGATGACGATATCGTTGATGCCGATTTCGAAGATATGGGCGACGACAAGCGCAAATAAGCGCGGATGAATGTTGGATCGGGCCTGCCGAAAACAAGGCGGGCCCGTTTCCATGTTCTCCCAAAAGGGGTAGCCGATGGCAAAACGCGATTATTATGAGGTTCTTGGCATCGCCAAGGGCGCCACGGCCGAGGAAATCAAGAAAGCCTATCGGGGCAAGGCCAAAGAGCTGCATCCCGATCGCAACAAAGATAATCCCGAATCCGAGGCCCAGTTCAAAGAAGCAAACGAAGCGTATGACGTCCTGAAAGACGCTGACAAAAAGGCGGCCTATGACCGCTTTGGTCATGCGGCATTCGAGGGTGGCATGGGCGGTGGCCGTCCCGGTGGCGGCTATGGCGGCGGTCCGGGGCAGGGCGATTTCGCCTCAGCTTTCTCGGATGTGTTCGAAGACCTGTTTGGCGATTTCATGGGCGGCCGCCCCGGCGGCGGCGGCGGGCGCTCGCGCGCGCAACGCGGCTCGGATTTGCGCTACAACATGCGGGTTACTCTCGAAGAGGCCTTCTCGGGCACGCAAAAGACCATCACCGTTCCCAGTTCGGCCGCCTGTACCTCGTGCAATGGCACCGGGGCTGAAGGCGGTGCCGAGCCGCAAACCTGCCCGACCTGTTCCGGTCTGGGCAAAGTGCGCGCGCAAAACGGCTTTTTCACGGTTGAGCGCACCTGTCCCACCTGTGGTGGTCAAGGTCAGGTCGTCAAGAATCCCTGCCGGAAATGTCACGGCGCGGGCCGTGTCGAAGTTGAGCGTCAGTTGCAGGTCAACATCCCTCCGGGGGTCGAGACGGGCACCCGGATTCGCCATGCAGGCGAGGGTGAGGCGGGGCTGCGCGGCGGTCCCTCGGGCGACCTCTATATCTTCATCGAGGTCGCGCCCCATGCGCTGTTTGAACGCGACAACACCGATCTGCATTGCCGTGTCCCCGTTTCAATGGTGACCGCCGCGCTGAGTGGCGAGGTTGAGGTGCCCTCAATTGATGGTGGCCGGAGCCGGGTGAAGATCCCGCCGGGCAGCCAGTCGGGCCGACAGATGCGCTTGCGTGGTAAGGGTATGCCCGCGCTGCGCGGGGGTGGCGTGGGCGACATGTTCATCGAACTGGCGGTCGAAACTCCGGTGAATCTGACATCGCGGCAAAAAGAAATTTTGCGCGAATTTCAGGAGATCGAAGCCGAAAACAACCCGGAAGGTGCGAGTTTCTTCAAGAAAGTCAAAAGCTTCTGGGAAGGGATGACCAATTGATCAAGGCGCCTTCGGGCGCCTTTTTCTATATCCGAAAGATCATGGTTTGTTCTGATTTTAACGGTTTGTTCACCTGAAATCAGCCAATCTCCGGGAATGAGCCAGCGCCCGTCCTCCTTTCACGAATCTGCTTTGCCGCTTTTTGCGGATCCCGATGAAGCGCGCGCAATGGCTTTGGCCGGACCTGCAGGGCGTCAACCGTCGTATCTGCGCGATCATCGAGAGCGGTTGCGCACCCGCTTTATGCAAGGGGGCGCGCAGCCCTTGCCGGATTATGAACTGCTGGAACTCGTTCTGTTTCGTGCCATCCCGCGTCAGGATGTCAAACCGCTGGCTCATCGGTTGCTGGAAACCTTTGGCGATTTTGGCCGTGTCGTGTCTGCCTCGCCTGCGCGGCTGCGCGAGGTAAGTGGTGTGGGCGAGGCGGTGATCCAGGAATTCAAGATTGTGGAGGCCTCGGCGCAACGCTTGGCACGATCGCGGGTGATAAACCGGCCGATGCTCAGTTCATGGCAGGCGCTGATAGATTACTGCCACACCGCGATGGCCCATCGAGAAACAGAGCAGTTTCGCACGCTTTATCTAGACCGCAAGAACGTGCTCATCGCGGATCAGGAGCAGGCGCAGGGCACGATTGATCATGTGCCCGTGTATCCGCGCGAGGTCGTCAAGCGCGCGCTGGAACTCAACGCCTCGGCGCTTATCCTCGTGCACAACCATCCCTCGGGCGACCCAACCCCGTCAGAGGCCGATATCGCGATGACTCGTCAGATTGAACAGGCCGCCGGGGTTTTCGGAATCGTGGTGCATGACCATCTGATCATCGGGAAAAGCACCGAAATCAGCCTGCGTTCGGCTGGCTATTTTTGAGCCAACTGTTTGCTGCGCGCATCTTGAAAGTCGGACAGTGGTAAGACGACGAATTGTCCCATCGCCTCGCAATCGGGCATTTCGATGGCAATCGGGACCGCAGCCTGACTTTTCCCCGCAATCACCCGGCGAATCGAACCAGTGATGGTTTTGTTGCAATTTTTCGGGGTGACTTCAGTCTCAATTTGCATGCGCACGGGCGTTAAAGTCGCAGGGGCAGTATAGACCTCGATCTGGCTGTTTTTGGGGCCCTGGTAGTGCATCATGAAACCACCCATCGGCGTGTCAGGCGTGCGCGGGGTGGCAACACTGACATGGCCCGCACCATCGAAACCGGCCCCTTTTTCATAGATATTGAGATGCATTTCGGACCCGGCATCAGCCGAGAAAATCACGCGATCCAGTTTGGCAAACTCGGGAGCCGAGATGGTGCCAGATGCGACCGGCCCGGACGTATTGTGCACAGAAATTGTGTTTTTGGCCTGCATCGCGGGGAGCAAACCCTGCCAATTTCCCTCGGCATCCGCTTGGGCGGCGATGTACAGGGTGCCTTCATGAATATTCAACGTATCATTGCGCGCACAGCCCGCCGTCAGTGCTACCGAGACCGCGCCGGGCGGCACAAGGCTCAGATCAAGAGAGGCATCTTTGCAAGCGGTGCTTTGCAGATGCACGAACCCTGAGTCAGTTGCGGCCGGCATTTCCGGAATCGCGCCCACTCCGGTATCCTGCGCAATGCGATGCGTCGGTGGATTGTGCAAAACGGTCATGCCCGAAAGCTGAACACGCGGCTGAGGAGTGGGCAGAGATAGGCCTGTCACCATCGCGCCGCTCGTCGGGTTGGGGGGCGAAAATGCCGAAAAATCGGGGCTCACGCTTTGCATGACGTGCCCGGTCGCCGCCGCCAGAAGGAACGTCCCGGCTACCAACGTCACTTTTTGGAGTTTGCGCATATGTTTTCCTCCAGCATTCTTGCCTTCGGATGAAGCTACCAAGCGATCACGGCGAAGCTTGGGCGGGAATGGGGAAATGTTTCCAAATCAGGAACACAATGTGTCGCAATCTATGGTGGGATAGCGTTAACCAAACACCAGATGCGGAGCGAGAAGTCAGTCTCGCCGCATGACCGCCCAATTCTTGCCCGATAGCATCGAGATTGTCGGATTTGGGCGATGGACTGTAGCGCAGATAACAAAAGGGGCGACCCGAAGCCGCCCCTTCATGCCGAAATCAGACCAGCTGACCGTGGCAATGTTTGAACTTCTTGCCCGAACCACAGGGACACGGGTCGTTGCGGCCCGGATCTCCCCATGTCGTGGGATCTGTCTCGACGAAGCCGGGTGCGGGCGTTGCGCCTTCAAGAGCATCAGGCTCTGCAGCGGCACTTTGTGGCATCTGCATTTCCAGCATTTGCGCTTGCTCCTCTGCGGTTAGCGGGCGCACACGCGAAAGCTGTTGGGAGACATCTGCGCGCAGCCCATCCAGCATGATCTCAAACAACTGGAAGCCTTCGGTTTTGAATTCCGACAGCGGGTCACGCTGCGCATAGCCGCGGAAACTGATCGTCGAGCGCAGATGTTCAAGCGTGACCAGATGCTCACGCCATTTACCGTCGATCGTCTGCAACAGAACCTGCTTTTCGATCATGCGCATCTGCTCGGGGCTGAAGGCCTCGGTCTTTTGCACCATTTCCGCGTCGGTCGCGGCCACGATGCGCTCGGCGACGACATCTTGATCCACGCCCTCTTCCTCGGCCCAGGCTGCAATCGGAAGATCGATGGAAAGCTGCTCGATCAAGGCCGCATGCATACCTTCGACATCCCACTGATCGGCATAGGATTTCGGCGGCATATAGGTGTCCACGAGATCGTCGATCACCTGCACCCGCATATCGCGCGCGATTTCATCGACCTCATTGCTCTCCATGATTTCGCGGCGCTGCGAGAAGATCGCCTTGCGCTGATCGTTCATCACGTCGTCGAATTTCAGCAGCTGTTTGCGGATGTCAAAGTTGCGGCCTTCGACTTTGGCCTGCGCCCGCTCAAGGGATTTATTCACCCAGGGGTGGATGATCGCCTCGCCCTCTTTCATGCCAAGTTTCGAGAGCACCGCATCCAGCTTGTCCGAGCCAAAGATCCGCATCAGATCGTCCTCGAGCGACAGGAAGAACAGTGAACGACCAGGATCGCCCTGACGGCCCGAGCGGCCGCGCAGCTGGTTGTCGATGCGCCGGCTTTCATGGCGTTCCGTGGCCAGAACGAACAGACCACCCGCTTCAAGCACTTTGGCCTTTTCGTCAGCATGCTCTGCTTCGATGCGCGCGCGCACCTCATCAGGATCGGCGTCGGGGTTTGAATCCAGCTCTTCGAGCAGTTTCATATCGACGTTGCCGCCAAGCTGAATATCGGTCCCGCGACCCGCCATGTTGGTGGCGATGGTCACAGCACCCAAACGCCCCGCATCCGAGACGATCTTGGCTTCTTGCTCGTGTTGGCGCGCGTTCAGCACACTATGCGCGATGCCCGCCTTTTTGAGCATGTCCGACAGCATCTCGGACTTCTCGATCGAGGTGGTGCCAACAAGCATTGGCTGGCCCTTTTTATGGGCGATTTCGATCGATTTGATTACGGCTTCATATTTCTCGCGTGCGGTGCGATAGACGCGATCATGTTCGTCTTTACGCGCGATCGGGCGGTTGGTGGGCACTTCGACAACGCCAAGCGAATAAATCTCGGCGAATTCGTCGGCCTCGGTCGCAGCCGTACCGGTCATGCCGCCAAGTTTGTTATAGAGGCGGAAATAATTCTGGAACGTCACCGAGGCGAGCGTCACGTTTTCGGGTTGAATTTCGACGCCTTCCTTGGCCTCGATCGCCTGATGTAGGCCATCTGACAGACGACGCCCCTTCATCATCCGGCCCGTAAATTCGTCCACCAGAACAATCTCACCGTCTGCGACGACATAGTTCTGATCTTTGAAGAACAGTTTATGAGCGCGCAGGGCCTGGCTGGCATGGTGAACGATCGTGGTGCTCTCGGGATCATAAAGCGACTGACCTTCGGGCAAGACCCCACCTTCAAGCAGAAGCTTTTCGAGATAGTCGTTACCCTCTTCGGTAAGCGTCGCGTTGCGGTCTTTCTCGTTCACCTCATAGTGCTCTTCCGTCAGCTTCGGGATGAACTCATTGAGGGTGATATATAGCTCTGAGCGGTCATCAGAGGGTCCCGAAATGATCAACGGCGTGCGCGCCTCGTCAATCAGGATCGAGTCGACCTCATCGATGATGGCGTAGAAATGGCCACGCTGCGCCATCTCCTCGACCGAGGTGCGCATGTTGTCGCGCAGATAGTCAAAACCCAATTCGTTATTCGTCGAATAGGTGACATCGGCGGCATAGGCGGCGCGTTTCTCGCCATCGGGCTGGAACGGCACAACGACGCCGCAAGTCATCCCCATGGCGTTGTAAACCTTGCCCATCCAGTCCGCATCGCGCCGCGCCAGATAGTCGTTGACGGTCACGATATGCACGCCCTTGCCAGCAAGCGCGTTCAGATAGGCCGGAAAAGTTGCGACAAGGGTTTTCCCCTCACCCGTCTTCATTTCGGCGATATTGCCTTGATGCAGGAAAATTCCGCCCACAAGCTGCACGTCAAAGGCCCGCAGACCCAACGCACGGCGCGCCCCCTCGCGGCAGTTGGCGAAGGCTTCGGGCAGGATTTTGTCGAGGCTCTCGCCCTCTTCCTGCACCCGACGCTGGAATTCGCGCGTCTTTTCGATGATTCCCTCATCGCTGAGTGCGGCAAATTCAGGTTCGAGCGCGTTGATCTTCGCCACCAACGGGCGCACCGACTTCACTTTGCGGTCATTCGAGCTTCCGAAGACCTTCTTTGCGACTGTTCCGATGCCAAGCATGTATTCTCCGGGGGTATCTGACCATTTCGTGTAACCGAGCGCCTTGTCGCGCCGAGCGGGCCTGTTAGAACAGCGAACGAAACAAGGGCGGTGCGCCTCTTACAGACCTTAGGCGATGTAAGCGGCGACCGTCACAGTGTCAACGCCGCCCAAGGACGCGGCCAAGATGGAGTGGCAAGGATGCCCAAAATGACAAGACTTTTCGCAAGCGTCGCAGTACTGGCCCTGATCGGCGGGGCTGCAATGGCCGAAGACGCCAAAACCTCGGCCCCTGCAAGCGATGCCGCCAAGGCCGCAACACCGGCCAAGCCGCGCACCGATCTGACCGCTGACACGGTGGTTGCAACGGTCAATGGCAAAGACATCACGCTGGGCCAGATGATTACGGTGCGCGATGGCCTGCCCGCGCAATATCAGTCTTTGCCCGATGACAAGCTGTTTGAAGGCGTGTTGCAACAGTTGATCCAGCAGACCGCGTTGGCCGAAATCGGCGAAAAACGCATGACCCATCGCGACGAGATCGCGCTTGAGGTGCAAAAACGCGCCTACCTGTCTGGCTCGCTGCTCAATTACACTGCCGACAAGGCCGTGACCGATGAAGCCGTTCAAAAAGCCTACGATACGAAATATGCCAAGGCCGAGCCGACCAAGGAATATCACGCCGCCCATATCATCGTGAAAACCAAGGATGAGGCCGAGAAGATCAAGAAAGAGATCGACGGCGGCGCGAAATTTGCCGATGAGGCGAAGAAATACTCGACCGATGGCGCAGCAGCCAATGGCGGCGATCTGGGTTGGTTCAAGCTGGCTGACATGGTCAAACCGTTTGGCGATGCGCTGGTGGGCATGAAGGATGGCGAAGTCGTAGGTCCGATCCAGACGCAATATGGCTGGCATGTCGTGGAACTGATCGGCACAAAAATGGTCGACGCCCCCAAGCTGGCAGATGTGCGCAAGAAACTTGAAGGCGATATTCGTCAGCAAGCTGTCGAAAAGCGTGTGACGGATGTTGTGAACGCCGCGAAAATCGACAAGATGACGCAAGGGATTGATCCGTCCGTGCTGAAGGATCAGTCGATTTTGGGGAACTGATCTGAACGGCGGGCGTGATGGCGAAAGAGAAGAAGAAGGACGATAAGGACGTTAAGCTGAAGGCCAAGGTCAAAAAGCTGCGCGCCAAGATCAAGGCGCTGACATCCGATGTTTCCACCGCTGCGCCGGCGAAAGCCAAGGCAAAGTCGGTCTCTGTTTCGCCACTCGCGCCCGCCCATTTCCCGGAATTGCCCGCGATTGCGGGGGTCGAATTTGCCTCCGCTGCGGCGGGGGTGAAATATGCCGGGCGCACCGATGTGATGCTCGCGCGCATCGCGCCGGGGGCCTCGATCGCGGGGGTGTTCACCACCTCGTCGACCCGCGCCGCCTGCGTGCTCGATTGTCAGTCGAAACTGGCGATGCGCGTGCCCAAAGACGCGGGCGCTGCGATCATCGTTAACTCGGGCAACGCCAATGCGTTCACTGGTAAAAATGGTCAAAAAGCGGTCGATATGGTGACCGGGGCCGTGGCCAAGGCGCTTGATCTGCCCATTAGCCGGGTGTTTTCGTCCTCGACCGGGGTGATCGGAGAGCCGCTGCCCTTTGAGCGCATCGTGCTGGCGGTTGATGGTCTGGCGCAACGCTTGTCAGGGGACGGCATCGAAGATGCGGCGCGCGCGATCATGACGACAGACACCTATCCCAAGGGCGCCAGTGCCGTGATCGAAGGCGAGGGCGGGCCGATCACCATTGCCGGGATCGCCAAGGGCTCGGGGATGATCGCGCCCAATATGGCGACGATGCTGGTCTATATCTTTACCGACGCGAAGATCACGCCCGCACGGCTGCAAAAGATGCTGTCGCGGCAGGTCGATGACACGTTCAACGCGATCACCGTCGATAGCGATACCTCGACTTCTGATGCGCTGATCATGGCCGCGACGGGGCAATCCCCGGCAAGCGAAATCCACGATCTGCGGTCGCAAGTGGCGAAAGATTTCGAAGCCGCCCTGCGCACTGTGATGATGGATCTTGCCCATCAGGTGGTGCGCGATGGCGAGGGCGCGACGAAATTCGTCGAAGTGCGCGTAACCCGTGCCGCCAGCGCCGAGGATGCCCATAAGGTCGCGATGGCGGTGGCAAATTCTCCGCTGGTGAAAACCGCAATCGCGGGTGAAGACGCCAACTGGGGCCGCGTGGTGGCAGCCGTTGGCAAGTCCGGTGCCAAGGCGGATCGTGACAAGCTGACGATCTCGTTTGGCGATATGGTGCTGGCCGAGAAGGGCTGGCGCGCGCCAAGCTACTCCGAGGCCGATGCCAGCGCCTACATGAAGGGCGACGAGTTGGTGATCGGGGTTGATCTGGGGCTTGGGCGAGCGAACAAATCGGTCTGGACCTGCGATTTGACCCATCGCTACATCGACATCAACGCGGATTACCGTTCGTGAAGCTGCTGCTGGTCTCGGCTGTGGCCCTGATTGACGCCGAGGGCCGAATTTTGCTGGCTCAACGTCCTGAGGGCAAATCTTTGGCGGGTTTGTGGGAATTTCCCGGCGGCAAGGTCGAGCCGGGCGAAACTCCCGAAGCTTGCCTAATCCGCGAGTTGCGTGAAGAACTGGGCATTGAGACAAAGCAAAGCTGTCTTGCGCCACTGACCTTCGCCAGCCATAATTATGATGACTTTCATCTGCTTATGCCGCTGTTCGCCTGCCGTAGGTGGCAAGGAATCGTGTCCCCGCAAGAGGGGCAGAAACTGACTTGGGCGCGTGCGAAAGACCTGCGCGACTACCCGATGCCCCCAGCGGATGAGCCACTTATCCCGATCTTGCGTGACTGGTTGTAGCCGCGCTGGGAACGAAAACGTTTCCACAAAGCGCTGCGTATATAACAAATTGCGAACAGCCATGCGGATTACATTTGCAATTTGTTAAGATTTTTTCCAAACCTGTCTCAGGGAGAAGGAGATATCAGCATGCTCAGAACAATTTTGATTGGTAGCAGCGTTTCTATTCAGGGCGTGTTTGAACGCAAACTTGAATGTGGACGTATTCTTGTGCGCGTGGGTGACAGCCTTTTTGCAGGTCGGCCTGTCTGCGGCTAAGTTTGCCCTGCGGTGCGTCTTGAATGCCCGCTGTGAAATACGAAAAACGGGGGCCCGTCAGAGCCCCCGTTTTCTATTGTCGTCAGTCTACCAGAATCAGAGCGAGCGCTCGATCTCTTCGCGCTCAAAGATTTCGATGACATCGCCAGGGCGGATATCGTCGTAATTTTCAAACGCCATACCGCATTCCTGACCTGAGGGCACTTCCTTGACCTCGTCCTTGAAGCGCTTGAGCGTCTTGAGCGTGCCTTCGTGGATCACCACGTCGTCGCGCAGCAGGCGCACACCAGCCGAGCGGCGGGCAACACCTTCGGTCACGAGACAGCCCGCAACCTTGCCCACGCCCGTGACCTTGAACACCTCTTTGATCGACGCATAGCCGATGAAATGTTCGCGGATCTCGGCCGACAGAAGGCCAGAGGCAGCAGCTTTGATGTCATCCACCAGATCATAGATGATCGAGTAATAGCGGATCTCGACACCTTTCTGGTTGGCAGTGGTCCGGGCCGATGCGTTGGCACGCACGTTGAAGCCAATAACCGGCGCACCCGATGCCTCGGCCAGACCGATGTCGGATTCGGTGATCGCGCCGACACCCGAATGCAGGATACGCACGCGCACCTCGTCGTTGCCGACCTTTTCAAGCGCTTGAACAATCGCCTCGACAGAGCCCTGCACGTCGGCTTTCACCAGCACCGGAAGTTCGGTCACGCTTTCATCCGCCTTGGCCTTCGCCATCAGCTGTTCCAGCGTGGTCGCAGCCCCGGCCGCAGCACGTTTGTCTTTCGCGGCTTGCTCGCGGTAATCGGCGATCTCGCGGGCTTGCGCCTCGGTCTCGACGACGTTGAGCACATCACCCGCTGCGGGCGTGCCGTTCAGACCCAGCACCTCGACAGGAACCGACGGACCTGCCTCTTCGACACGCGCGCCCTGGTCGTTGATCAGCGCACGGACCTTGCCCCACTGCTCGCCCACGACAAAGATATCGCCGCGATGCAGGGTACCGTTCTGGATCAGTACGGTCGCAACCGGACCACGGCCCACATCAAGCTTGGCTTCGATCACAGCGCCCTGAGCGGCACGCGTCGGGTTGGCCTTGAGCTCAAGCAGTTCTGCCTGCAGCGCGATTGCCTCAAGCAGATTGTCGAGCCCTTTACCCGTCTTGGCCGAAACCTCGACATCTTGCACATCACCCGACATCGCCTCGACGACAACTTCATGCTGCAGCAGCTGCGTGCGCACTTTTTGCGGCTCGGCACCATGCTTGTCGCATTTGTTGATCGCCACGATCATCGGCACTTTGGCCGCTTTGGCGTGGTTGATCGCTTCGATCGTCTGCGGCATCACCGAATCATCGGCAGCCACAACGAGCACGACGATATCCGTGACGTTCGCACCGCGTGCGCGCATCGACGTAAAGGCCGCGTGACCGGGCGTGTCGAGGAAGGTCAGAACCGCGCCGCTATCGGTGGTCACCTGATAGGCGCCGATATGCTGCGTGATCCCGCCCGCTTCGCCAGACACGACATTGGCGTGACGGATCGCATCGAGAAGCGAGGTTTTGCCGTGATCGACATGGCCCATGATCGTGATGATCGGCGGGCGCGTGATCAATTCTTCGGGCTTGTCATCAACGGTGTCGATCACCTGTTCCACGTCGGCATCGGACACGCGCACAACTTTGTGGCCGAATTCCTCGATCACAAGCTCGGCGGTGTCGGCGTCGATGGTCTGGTTGCCCGTCACCATCATGCCCATGTTCATCAGCGATTTGACAACGTCAGCACCGCGTTCCGCCATCCGGTTGGCCAGTTCCGAGACAACAATCGTCTCGGGCAGGCGCACGTCGCGCACCTGCTTTTCAGCGCGGGTAGAGCCACCCATCGCCTTCTGGCGCTGGCGTTCCTGTTTGCGCTTCATCGCGGCCATCGAGCGTTGACGCCCTTCGCCACCACCCAGCGCATCATTCAGCGAAAGCTTGCCGGTGCGACGGTTGCCGCCATCGGTCTTGCCTTTGGTCGCGCGGGCGTCGCGTTCGGTGCGGGCGTCACGCTCACGGTCGGTCTTGCGCGGACCCGAGGCGACAACGCCCTTGGTCTCGGCGCGCGACGCCGCAGCTTCGACAGCCGCCTGATCCTGCACGGCGTCGTCCTTTTTCGGAGCGCCCTTGCGGATCTCTTCTTTCTTTTTGTCACGAAGTTCAGCTTCGCGCTTTTTGCGCTCGTCTTCTTCGGCCTTAGCCTTCAGCGCCTCTTCGCGCTCACGATCTTCGCGTTCCTTGGCCTCGGCCTCGGCACGACGGCGCTCGCGCTCTTCTTCGCGGGCCTTCTCTTCGGCTTCGCGGTTCGCGGCTTCTTCGACTTCGCGGATCTTGGCGGCTTGCAACGCCTTCATACGGCGATCCATCTCGGCATCGGAAATGCCAGCTGGACGCCGCGACGGATCACCGCCTGCAGAATTATTGCCACCAGGGCCTTTGGCGGCCCCGGCGCTTGGCTTGTTCAAGACACGCTTCTTGCCCTTCGTCTCGACCACAACATTTTTCGTGCGCCCGTGCGAGAAGCTTTGCTTCACCTGCCCGGGACGCGACGCCGCGCCAAGTCCGAGAGTCTTTTTGCCGTCCGTATCGCTCATGCCGTCTTCGTATCCTTCATAGCGGTCTTGCCGCCGTCCTGCCTGCGCAATCCCGCAAGCCTCGATATCTCTTCAATCACGCGAGGAGTGAGGCCACCGGCTGCAAGCGCGCCGTGTATCGCACGATCGCGACCGAATGCCAAACCCAATTCCTGTGAGGTGAGACAGCCGAACCAGCGCCCGCCCTCGGGCGTCCACAGCTTGCCTTTTCCTCTGTCCGAGCCGTCGCTGGCCTGAAGCAAAACTTTTGCCCGCCCATCTGCCAGCCAACCCTTGACCTTTTCGAACCCGATCACCGCGCGACCGGATTTCCGAACCAGAGAGATAAGCTCGACAACGCGGCTGGCAAGGGCTGATTCTACCATATCTGCCATATTTTCCGGGGTTTTCGCGGGCGCTTTGGCGGCGCGGGCAAAAAGACCCTTCTTTATGGCCGTCTCCAGCACGTCGCGATCGGCTGTCACCCAGATCCCACGACCGGGCAGCTTCTCGGCGATGTCGGGATAAATCATCCCGTCAGGGCCCAGCACGAAGCGCACAAGCCCGGCCTTCGGCTGAACATCGCCAGTGACGATGCAGCGCCGTTCGGGATCATCCCGATCTTTGGCTTTGCCTGCGCGACTCATCTCTCTCTCCTGCCTGAGGCGGGGCCGGGGCTTACGCCTCGGCCTCCTCCTCGGTTTCGTCTTCGGCCTCGCCTTCCAACTCGGAGGGATCAACCCACCCCAGTTGAATGCGCGCGGTCATGATCAGATTTTGCGCCTCTTCAAGGCTCATGTCGAACTTTTCGAGCAAACCGTCATCCTTGACGCGCGCGCCATCCACGGTGGTCCAGCCGCCGGCCAGTTCCCAATCCGCGCAGGTCGCGAAATCTTCCAGCGTCTTGATGCCGTCTTGCGCAAGTGCTTCGGTCATCTGCGGGGTCAGACCCTCGAAATCGAACAGTGACTGCTCGACGCCCAGTTCCTTTGCCGCTTCCAGAGCCTTGCGATTTTGCTCTTCGATCACGTCACGTGCACGCGCCTGCAATTCGCTGGCGGTGTCGGGATCGACGCCCTCGATCGACAACAGCTCATCGAGATCGACATAGGCCACCTCTTCGAGCGAGGTAAAGCCCTCTGCGACCAGCAGCTGCGCGAAGAACTCGTCCAGATCGAGCGAGTTGACGAACAGTTGGGTGCGCTCGGTGAATTCGGCCTGACGGCGCTGGCTTTCTTCGGCCTCGGTGAGGATGTCGATATCCAGCCCGGTCAACTGGCTTGCCAGCCGCACGTTCTGACCACGACGACCGATCGCGAGCGACAACTGCTCATCGGGCACCACGACCTCGATCTTGCCCGCTTCTTCGTCGATCACAACTTTCGACACTTCGGCCGGTTGCAGCGCGTTCACAAGGAAGGTCGCCTGATCTTCGTTCCACGGGATGATATCGATCTTTTCACCCTGCAACTCGCCAACAACGGCCTGCACGCGCGAGCCGCGCATACCGACGCAAGCGCCGACCGGGTCGATTGAGTTGTCATGGCTGATCACGCCGATCTTGGCGCGCGAACCGGGGTCACGGGCCACGGCCTTGATCTCGATGATGCCATCGTAGATTTCGGGCACTTCCATCTTGAACAGTTCGGCCATGAACATCGGGTCGGTGCGCGACAGGAAGATCTGCGGACCACGGGCCTCGCGGCGCACGTCTTTGACATAGGCGCGGATGCGGTCGTTGGGGCGATAGCTTTCGCGACCGATCTTTTCGTTGCGGCGCAGAATCGCCTCGCCACGGCCCACATCGACGATGATATTGCCGTATTCCTCGCGCTTGACGACACCGTTGATGATGGTGCCTGCGCGGTCTTTGAATTCTTCGTATTGACGATCGCGCTCGGCCTCGCGGACGCGCTGCAAGATCACCTGTTTGGCGCTTTGCGCGGCGATCCGGCCAAGTTCGACGGGCGGAACTTCGTCAACGACGGTGTCGCCCACACTGGGGTTATCAAGATATTGCTTGGCCTGAGCAACGGTCAGCTCTGCCTGATAGTTTTCCAGCAGATCATCCTCGACCACGGTGCGCACACGGGTAAAGCGGGCGCGGCCGGTCTTGCGGTCAATCGTGACGCGGATATCCATTTCGGCGCCGTAACGCGACTTTGCAGCCCGTGCGAGGCTGTCCTCCATTGCTTCGATCACCAGCTCGGGGTCGATCATCTTCTCGCGTGCAACCGCCTCGGCGGTCTGCAGAAGTTCCAGCTGGTTGGCAGAGGTGATTGCCATGACTCAGGTCTCCTCGTCGGGGGATTCTTCAATTTCGTCAAAGTCGTCTTCGTTAATGCTGCCTTCGGCCTTTTTCTGCCGGAGCATCTCGGTGATCAATTCGTCGGTGAGCACCAGTTTCGCATCTGCAAGCCAGTCAAATTGCAGGCCAATGACGACCTGCGCGCCCTGATTCTCAATCTCGATCAGAACTTCATTGCCATCAGTGCCGCGCAATTCGCCCTTAAAGCGTTTGCGCCCGTCAATCAGCTCAAAGGTCTCGAGCTTGGCCTCATGGCCCTCGAAACTGTCGAAATCCTTCAGCCGGGTCAGCGGCCGGTCGATCCCGGGGGAGGACACTTCAAGCGTGTAATTCTCTTCGATCGGGTCTTCCACATCCAGCGTGGCCGACACCGCAGTCGAAATCTTGGCGCAGTCATCCACCACGATCCCACCGTCGGGACGGTCGGCCATGATCTGCAAATTGGGGGTCTCGCCGCCTTGTAGGCGCAAACGCACCAGTTCAAAGCCCAGCCCCTCAATCACGGGGGTGACGATATCGGCCAAACGCCGGTCAATGGCGGTCTTGGCGATTAGGTCGGTCATCGTTTCCGATCCTCTAACACAAAAAAACGGGCCGCTGCGGCCCGTCACACGTTTCCGGTGGGCGCTGAGTTTGGACCTCAACGCACCGCTGTTGAAGGCGATATAGGCTTTTGCGCCCGAGTCCGCAAGCAGAACTTCACGCGGCGGGGTTATCGCGCCAGATCCGCCAGTTCAGCGCGGCCGCCAGACTAAGCCAGATGATATAGGGCAACACCAACAGCCCCGCGATCAGATCAAGCCCGATGAAGGCAACCCCCATCGCCGCCACCGCGACCCACAGCAGCGCCAGCACGATCATCGCTAGGCCCAGCCGATGCGCCCCGAAAAACAGCGGCGTCCACAGCGTGTTCAGCGCGATCTGCACGGCAAAAAGCGCTAGCGCCAACTGCGCGCCATCCTGCCCTGCCACCCGTGCCGTGGCGTAAGCGACCGAGATATAAAGATAGGTCCAAGCGATGGGAAATAGCCAATTGGGCGGTGTAAATCCGGGTCGGGTGAGCCCCTCATACCAATTGCCCGGCTTGAAAACGATGCCAGTGGCAGCGGCGGCAGCCGATGCGGCGAGGAAGAGCAGGAAAAAGATCAGCATGTGAGACGCCCCGATCGAATGGTGTCGCGAATAAAATCGTGACTATGATCTAAGCGCGTCCATCGCCCGGACAAGCCCTCGGGTGATCCCCGGCTCGCTCAACGCGTGGCCAGCCGCCGGAACGAGATGCAATTGCGCCCGCGACCAGCCATCGGCCAGCCGGTAGGCCGAGAGGGGCGGGCAGATCATATCTAGACGCCCCTGCACGATCGTGGTCGGAATATGCTCGATTCGGGAACGATCGCGCAGGATTTGCCCGTCCACCTCAAGGAAGGCGCGGTTCTGGAAATAGTGGTTCTCCAGCCGGGCAAAAGCGCGGGCGTAATCGGGGGATGCCTCACCGGGAGGGCCATCAAAGCCCACGGATGCCAGCGCATTCTCCCAGACCGCCCAGATTCGGGCATAGCGGGTTTCTTCCATATAATCGCCTGAGAACAGACGTTTATTATACGCGCCGATCAGGTCATTTTGCTCATCTTCGGGAATAAGCCTGCGGAAATTGGCCCAGAGATCAGGATAGAACTGCCCCGCGCCGCCGCCATAAAACCAATCAAGCTCTGCCTGTGTGGCGAGAAATACGCCGCGCAGAATCAGCGCCTGTGCACGCTCGGGATGAGTCTGGGCATAAAGCAACGCAAGCGTTGCGCCCCAACTGCCGCCAAACACCATCCAGGAATCAACCCCCAGCGTTTCGCGAATCAGTTCCATATCGGCGATCAGATGCCAGGTCGTGTTGTCGCTCACGCTGGCATGGGGGCGCGACAGGCCGCAGCCGCGTTGATCAAACAGGATGATGCGATAATGTGCCGGATCGAAAAACCGCCGCATCGTGGGGCTGCACCCGCCGCCCGGCCCACCATGGCAAACAATAACTGGCTGCCCCTGCGGATGACCCGACTGCTCGACATACAGTACATGGCCACTGCCAACATCGATCTTGCGCTGATCGAAGGGTTCGATCGGCGCATAGAGCCGCGCTTCGGATGCGCGCTTTTGCCCTGCATTTCTGTCCATCCCTGCACTATATAGGTCAAACGAGACGCCCGCCATGGGCGTTTAACAGGGAAAACGGGGTAGCGATGGCAGAGGCTGCAAACAGCATCGATCTAGGCGAGGTCGCGAAATTTGAGGCGATGGCGGCCGAGTGGTGGGACCCAAACGGCAAGTTCAAACCGCTGCATATGCTCAACCCCTGTCGGCTGGATTACATCACCTCGCAGATCGCCACGCAATTTGGCCGCGACCTGACATCGCCCGAGCCGTTCAAGGGGCTGACCCTGCTTGATATCGGCTGCGGTGGCGGGCTTTTGTCCGAACCGATGGCGCGCCTTGGCGCAACGGTTGTGGGGGCCGATGCGGCGGGTGGCAACATTCCCGTGGCACAGCTTCATGCCGAACAATCGGGCCTCGAGATCGACTACCGCCATTGCGCTGCCGAAGACCTGGCCGCGCAAGGCGCGCAATTTGACGCAGTTCTGGCGATGGAAATCATCGAACATGTCGCTGATCCGCAGGGCTTTGTGAACACGATCGAAAGCTTGCTCAAACCCGGTGGTTTGATGATCTGCTCAACCCTCAACCGAAATCCCAAAAGCTACATGATGGCTATTTTCGGGGCTGAACGCGTCATGCGCTGGCTGCCTGTGGGCACGCATGAATGGTCGAAATTCGTCACTCCCGACGAGCTATATACCTTGGCGCAAAAGGCCGGGATCGATCCGGTGGATCGGCGCGGCATGGTGTTCAACCCGATCAGCTGGCGCTGGTCGCTCTCAGATCGCGATTTGTCAGTGAATTATGCCATCACGGCGGTCAAAAGATAGCGCGAGGGGCTCTGCCCCGCCGAGGCGATGCCTCTGCCCCCGGGATATTTCGATCAAGAGGAAGTTAATCTGGCCGTCCCACTTCCTCTTGATAAAAATATCTCGGGGGAAGCTGCGTAGCAGGTGGGGGCAGCGCCCCCTAGTTACTTCGCCTTGGGACGAAACGCTTCGATCCGCGTGGGATCGGTCGCAAGATAAGCTGCGCCGATCAGATCAAGGCAATAGGGGACAGCGGCGAAAACCGCATTGAGACAGGTCGCGATGGCCGAGGGTTTACCCGGCACCATGATGATCAACGATTTGCCCGCGATGCCCGCTGATTGGCGCGACAGAATTGCTGTGGGCACTTCGAGCAGGCTCGCGCGGCGCATTTCCTCGCCAAAACCTGCCAATTCTTTCTCGATCACATCGGCGCAGCCCTCGGGCGTTTCGTCGCGTGGCGCGGGGCCGGTGCCACCGGTCACGAGAATCAGGTCGGCCTCTGCCGCGACCAATTCACGAAGCATGTTGGCCACGCTTTTGCGTCCGTCGGGGATGATGTGGCGCGTGATCGTTAAGTCCGATGTCACCACGTCACGCAGGTATGCTTCGCAGCCCGGGCCACCCTTGTCTTCGTATTCGCCGCGACTGGCGCGATCGGAGACGGTGACAATTGCGGCATGGGGCTGCGAAACGCTCATTTCTTGACCCGGGCGTTGCGCGTCGCGATCAGTTTCAAGCGCAGCGCGTTAAGCTGAATAAAGCCCGCCGCGTCTTTTTGATCATAGGCGCCCGCGTCTTCCTCAAAGGTCACATGCGCCTCGGAGTAAAGCGAATACTCCGACCAGCGCGCCACGGTGCGGGCTGCGCCCTTGAACAGCATCAGCTTGACGGTGCCGGTGACATATTCCTGCGTCTTGTCGATCAGGGCTTGTAGCGCCTCGCGCTCGGGCGAGAACCAGAAGCCATTATAGATCAGCTCGGCATAGCGCGGCATGATCGAATCCTTGAGATGACCCGCGCCGCTATCGAGTGTGATTTGCTCGATCCCGCGATGCGCCTCTAGCAGGATCGTGCCGCCGGGAGTCTCGTAAATGCCGCGCGATTTCATCCCGACAAAGCGGTTTTCGACGAAATCGAGTCGCCCGATGCCGTGCTTGCGGCCCAATTCGTTAAGCTGCGTCAGGATCGTCGCGGGCGACATCGCCACACCATTGATCGAAACCGCATCGCCGCGCTCAAAGCCGATCTCGACATATTCGGGGGTGTCGGGGGCCTCGGTCACCGGATCGACGCTGCGCTGATAGACGTAATCAGGGGCCATCTCGCCGGGGTTTTCCAGAACCTTGCCCTCGGACGAGGTGTGCAAAAGGTTCGCATCAACCGAGAATGGTGCTTCGCCGCGCTTGTCCTTGGCGATCGGAATCTGGTTGGCCTCGGCAAATTCCAGCAATTTGGTGCGCGAGGTCAAATCCCATTCCCGCCAAGGCGCGATCACCTTGATCATCGGATCCAGCGCATAGGCGGCCAGTTCAAAGCGCACCTGATCATTGCCTTTACCGGTCGCGCCATGCGCCACCGCATCCGCCCCGGTCTCATGTGCGATCTCGACAAGCCGCTTGGAGATCAGCGGACGCGCGATCGAGGTGCCCAGCAGATACAGCCCCTCATAAACCGCATTGGCGCGAAACATCGGAAAGACGAAATCGCGCACGAATTCTTCGCGGACATCTTCAATATAAATGTTTTCCGGCTTGATGCCGAGCAACTCGGCCTTCTTGCGCGCCGGGTCCAGTTCTTCGCCTTGGCCCAGATCGGCAGTGAAGGTCACAACCTCACAACCATATTCGGTTTGCAGCCATTTCAAGATGATCGAGGTATCGAGGCCACCCGAATAGGCAAGCACGACTTTCTTGGGCGCGGACATGAAGCAACTCCTGATGCGGATTTTAAGTCGCGCTTAGCGATTTTTGACGCCGAGGGCAAGGTAAGCGCGTTGACTGGGGCAATCGTGGCGCTCTTGACCTTTCGAGGCATCAAGACCGGAATATTTGATGTCGCGATTGGCTGTCTCACGTCGATCTGGACGCTGGCGCACAAGACCATGCTTTGTGGCCCTCGTGCCAGCGCGCGCCAATGCGATCTGCCGGCATGCCGCAGAGTTTACCGTCACGTCTATTGGTGTGGAAAAGCAAGAAGATTAGGATTTCGCAAATTTTAAAGTCTTTTTGACCGAAGGAATGTCCGATGCACCCATGGCATATACTTCAACATTCGTGGCGGCAGGTTTTTGGAAATTTTGGGTCGGCGACCCAGATCGTCTTTCCGCCTTTTGTCCTCGGGGCCTTGTGTAATCTATCTTTTCAAGAGGGGCTGCGACGGGCCGCACATGTGGGTCACAGTGTGGCTGTGCCACCGTCTAGCGCGCTGCTGTATTTTCTTCTCTTTGTGATCGCGCAGTTTGTGTTGGCCACTGCATCCGTGAACTGGCACCGCTTTATCCTGTGCAACGAAAGCTGTGGCTGGCTTCCTCGGATCAATCTGCGGCGCAGTCTGCGATATTTCCTGCGGGCTTTTATAATTGTGGCGATGCTGATGCTCGTCGGCATTCTGTTAAGTGTGGTGGTTATTGTCCTTTTAATGCTGTTCGAGAAGATTATCGGATCTGACACAGCGGGCCTGATCGCAGGCGGAGTGAGCACGGTCATCATTCTTGTTTGGATGGTGGCGTTGTTCCTGCGTTTCAGCGTGGCGCTGCCCGGCGCGGCGCTTGATACGCTTGGGCTGCGTGCGGCGCTGCGCGCGACCCGCGGCCAAGGTTGGCTGTTTGTGACGCTCAGCGTGATCGCAGTGCTCGTGGTGTTTCTGGGCGCGATGTTCAATAGTTTGGTTGCGCTCTTGCCGGGGGGTGCGTGGGATGTCGGGTTTGTCGCCCAACTCGGGGTCGATTTTGTCGTGACGATGCTGGGATTGTCGCTGCTGACCACGCTCTATGGTGTTTTTGTGGAAAACCGCGAATTGGTCTAAGCTTGCCAAACTGCTTGGCGCGCGTCACATCTGGCCTATGAGTGAATTTGCCCTCTCCGCCATTGCCGCGACGCGCGCCCTGCGTGCGCTGTTCGAGCCCACGCCGCTGCAGCGCAACGACCACCTGTCGGCGCGCTTTGATGCCGATATCTGGCTCAAGCGCGAAGACCTGACCCCGGTGCGCAGCTACAAACTGCGCGGCGCGTTTACCGCGATGCGAAAGCGGCGCGAGGTTGACCCGCAGGCCGATCATTTCGTCTGTGCGAGTGCGGGAAACCATGCGCAGGGCGTGGCCTTTGCCTGTCGTCATTTCGGGGTGCGCGGCACGATCTTTATGCCGGTGACGACGCCGCAGCAAAAGATCGACAAGACCAAGACCTTTGGCGGTGATGCGATCAAGATCGTGCTGACGGGCGATTATTTCGACGACACCTTGGCTGCAGCGCAGAGCTTTTGCGCCGAAGCGGGGGCGCAATTTCTCGCGCCCTTCGACGATGCGTCGGTGATTGAAGGGCAAGCCTCGGTCGCGGTGGAAATTCTTGATCAGATGGGGGACACGCCCCCGGATCTGGTGATCTTGCCGGTGGGTGGTGGTGGCCTTGCCGCTGGCGTGACAGGATATCTGCGCGCGACCTCACCGCAAACGGAGTTTCGCTTTGTCGAGCCGATGGGCGGGGCCAGTCTGACCGCCGCCGTTGCCGCTGGTGAACCGGTCGCCCTGCAGCAGGTCAATAGTTTCGTGGACGGCGCGGCGGTGGCGAAAATCGGCGCGCGCCCGTTTGACAATCTGCGCTGGGTCACCCCCGAGTTGGTTTTGCGCGCCCCCGAAGACCGGATCTGCGTGACCATGCTTGAGATGCTCAATGTCGAGGGGGTCGTGCTCGAACCGGCGGGCGCCTTGTCTATCGACGTTCTGCCCGAACTGGCCGAGCAGATCCGCGGCAAGCGCGTTGTCTGCATCACTTCGGGGGGCAATTTCGATTTTGAACGTCTGCCCGAGGTAAAGGAACGCGCGCAACGCTTCAGTGGTCTGAAGAAATATTTCATCCTGCGCCTGCCGCAACGCCCCGGTGCCTTGCGTGATTTTCTGGAAATGCTGGGCCCGGATGATGATATCGCCCGGTTCGAATATCTCAAAAAATCCGCGCGCAACTTTGGCTCGGTCCTGATCGGGATCGAGACCAAACAGGCAGACGATTTCACCACGTTGTTTGCCAAGCTCGACGCTGCCGGTTTCGTCTGGCGCGACATAACCGAGGATGAAACTCTTGCGGAATTTCTGATCTAGGTGTTCAGGCGGCGGTCGTGAATTCCTCGAGACGGGTCATGAAGCAAGTCTTGGACGCGCCATAAACGTCTAAGATATTTGAGACATCAACCTCATCCGAGCGTCCAGCGGCGGCCAGTTTCTCGCCGATCTGACACTGCGCCCCAAAGGCCCGAAACCCGAGGTTGAGCGCCGATCCCTTGAGGAAATGCAACTCGTCTTCAAGCTTTCCAGGCTTTTGGCCAAGCGCCATCACCACGGCCTCCACCTCATCAAGAAACAGTTCGACGACTTCGGCAAACCCCTCTGCCCCAATTTCTGAACGCAATTCGGCCACACGTTCCCAATCAATCATTTCACCCTCCAAGGTGCCCTTGGTTCACTCACCGCGCATCACATTAGCCTGCAAAGCTTGCCGAACCTTTAAGGCCGCATGTAATCAGGGATTCAGGAATTGTTAGGTGAGTTGTGAAACAACGGGGCAGTTTTGCCGATCGGACACCATCTATGTCACTTGCTCTGAAACCTCATATCATCTCGGACCCGCGGTTGAATGAAACCGTGCCGCGGCGCGTTTTGGTGGTTGATGACAGCCGGATGCAGCGCCGGATTCTGACTGCGCAACTTTCGCGCTCAGGCTATGAGGTGATTGAGGCGGCAAGCGCTGAAGAGGCTTTGCCGATCTGTGCAAAATGTGAGCCCGATATCGTGATTTCTGACTGGATGATGGCGGGAATGAACGGGCCGGATTTCTGCCGCGCATTTCGCCAGATGACCCGGTCCAGCTATGGCTATTTCATTCTGCTGACCTCAAAGACAGACAAAACCGATGTCTCGCACGGTCTCGAAAGCGGCGCAGACGATTTCCTGTCCAAGCCGGTTAATGGCGAAGAGCTGCGCGCAAGGCTTGTCGCGGGGCGGCGTATCCTTGCCATGCAAGAAGAATTAAGCGCCAAAAATGCCCTTCTGCGGGCCTCGCAGGACGCGATTGAGCGCGATTTACAAGAGGCGCGCAAGCTACAGCAAAGCCTTGTGCGCGAACGCCACCGTAGTTTCGGTTCTGCGGAAGTCGCGTTGATGTTGCGCCCGGCGGGGCATGTGGGGGGCGATCTGGTGGGGTTCTTCCCGATCAACGCGCGCCGTGTCGGGCTGTATGGGATCGACGTGTCGGGCCATGGCATTACCTCGGCGGTGATGATGGCGCGGCTTGCGGGCTATCTGTCCGGTGCGATGCCCGCGCAAAATATCGCCATGGTCGAGTCCGAGTTTGGCATTTACGAGGGGCGCCCGCCTGCGGAATTGGCTGAGATGCTCAATGAACTTGTTCTCGAAGAGATGCAGACCGAAAGTTATTTCACCCTCGTTTACAGCGATATTGATCTGGTGACTGGCCGGGTTGAACTGGTGCAAGCGGGCCATCCCTATCCGGTCGTGCAACGCCAATCGGGGGATATCGAATTTTTGGGGGAGGGAGGCTTGCCCGTGGGCCTGATCCCGGGCGCGCGCTATCGAAGTATCAGTACCGTTCTTGCCCCCGGTGATCGGCTGATCCTGCTGTCTGATGGCATGACCGAAGCAACCAACCGCGCTGGAAAAATGATTGATCACGCCGGTCTGAGCGCAATTTTTACCAAATTTGCGCAATTGCGGGGGCGCGCCTTTCTGGATGCGGTGTTTTGGGATCTTGAGAATTACACAGATGCGCAGATGGAAGATGACGTTTCTGCGGTCATCTTCAGCTTTGATGGCGCAAAGATGTATCGCGATTAAGGCTCGCGCGATTTGTAGAGCGGCTTCAAAGGGATCACAGCACGGCCTTCTCGCCAGTGTGCAATTCAACGGTCGCTTGCATCCCGGGGCGGATTTCCGGATGGCGCTGCTGCGCGCTCAGATGGCTCAGATTGACCGTCACGGTCACTTCAATCAGTGGGGCCACGCCTTTTTCATACATCGCCTCTGTCAGATCGAGCTCTTGTCGCGCCTGAACCTTCACGTTTTTCGTGCCGGTTTCGCGCCCATAATCGCATCCAGCCCGCTCAATGCCGCTTTGACGTTGAGGTCTCCGCGCGAGAGTTCCCGCCAGTTGCGTCAGAGGCGCTAGCGTGCGCGAGGTCAAAATGCTGATCGTGATGATCGAGCCCACGGTGAAATCGCCTGCGAGCACCTTGTAGGTGCCGATCACCGCGGCGGCGATATAAGTGGCCTGCTGCACCATTTGCGCCCAATAGGTCAGCGCCGATGCCAGCTCGCGTTGCTCGAAACTCTTCGCAGCCGACAGGGTTATGCGATCCTCCCAGATCCGCATGACCCGGACGCCGCCGCGCGCGGTGGTCACGGTCTCATGTTCATAAATCGCCTCATGCAGCACGGGCGAGGCGTGGGTCGAAGCACCCTGCGTGGACTGTGTCAGCGCGATCATCTTTTTCTGAAACAGAACACCGGGCACCACCATCAACCCCGAGCACGCCAGTTTCAGCCCCATCTCCAGCACCAGTGCCAGACCTGCGGCGACTACGACATCGGCAAATTCGCGTTCGGCCTTTTTCGCGCCATCCAGTTTTTCGATTTCGCCTTGGCCGTCAGGCGGGCAGCACCGAGCGGCGCGCCGCAAGATCGGCGATGACGCTGGAACTTTGCACCGTCGTTCAGGGTAGGCGGGCCGGTCCCAGTTTGGGGGCGGTGAGGCTGGTCGGGGCGATCGCGTTGCGGGTGGGGAAGGGCAGCCCATCGAGTCGATGATTGGTGTTTGAACCATCCCCACGCGCCCCGATCAGATCGTCAGGTGGCTGATATCGTCATCCACAATAAGTGTGGCATCGCCCCGTGTATACACGCTGTTGCTATGCCCAGCTGTGATGCTTGCTACTGCGTGAGAGGCGCATGAATTCATGCACTATTGCTAGACTGCCTCATTCCCGTAACGTCAACTTGTAGCGCGCAATATTGTACGTTGATTTTGTGACGCCTAGCGCATTGCAATCTGCAAAAATCTTTGCAGAAAGTGACGATCTCCATCATTTCCAAGCGCTTCAACGGCCTCTTCGGGCGCCATCCAGGCAGCGCGATGGTCGGGCTCGCTGGGCAGGCCACGCCGGATCACCGGGCGGGCGGCGTAAATCGTGCAAAGTTTCTCGGCCCAGACTTCGTATTCGGGCATGTAGGCAAATCGGCGAAACGCCCCGATCCTGATGGGGGCGGCGATAGCCCAGCCGGTTTCTTCAAACACCTCGCGATGCAGCGCTCTGATAGCGCCCTCGCCAGGATCAACGCCACCGCCGGGCAATTGATATTCAGGCACCGGCGCGCGTTGATGGGTCAGCAAGACCCGACCCTCACGCATCAAGATACCATACGCACCGGGTCGCAGTTTGTAGCGCTGTCCTGTTTTCATGCTCTCGCCAAATCTGCGGATCATGATTGCCCCCTTGGGTCTATGGTTGCCTCGCCTATATAGGGTCTATATGGCAGGCCGCGCGCCGCCCGAAAACCCCATTGAGCCCGTCAGGAGCACCATGTCGAAGCTTTCCCAAATCGCCTGGGACGATACCGTTCTGCCGTTCCAACTTGACCGATCCGATATTCGCGGTCGGGTCGCGCGTCTTGATGGGGTGCTGGAAGAGGTGCTCTCGCAGCATGACTATCCGCGCATCGTTGAAATGCTGGTTGCCGAGGTGGCGTTGCTCACCGCGATGATCGGCCAGACAATCAAACTGCGCTGGAAACTCTCGATCCAAGTGCGCGGCAATGGCCCGATCCGTATTATCGCCACCGATTACTACGCCCCCACCGCTGACGGCGCGCCGGCGCGCATCCGCGGCTGGGCGAGTTACGACGCGGAGGCGCTTGATTTGGCAGCTGATCCGTTTAGCCAGATCGGTCAGGGCTATTTCGCCATTCTGATCGACCAAGGTCAGGATACCACGCCCTATCAAGGGATCACGCCTCTGACCGGTGGTTCGCTGAGCGCCTGCGCCGAGGCCTATTTTGCCCAATCCGAGCAACTCGCCACCCGGTTCGAACTGTCCTTCGGGCGCTCGATCTTGCCGGGGCAGGGCGAAAGCTGGCGAGCAGGGGGGGTGATGTTGCAACATATGCCACCCGCCTCGCCGCTGCATATTGTCCCTGAAGGATCGGGCGATGAGGGCCTTTTGAACCCCGAGGATCTGCTGGAAGGCGAAGAGGGCGAGAATTGGGTGCGCGCGAATGTGCTGCTGGATACCGTCGAGGACATGGAGCTGATCGGCCCGACCGTGCAGCCCACCGATCTGCTGGTGCGGCTGTTTCACGAGGAACGCCCGCGTGTCTTCGATCCGCAGCGCGTGGAATTTGGCTGCACCTGTTCTGCTGATCGCGTGCGCAACTCGCTCTCGATCTATTCGGCGCGCGATATTGCCACGATGACCACGGATGATGGACGTGTCACCGCTGATTGCCAGTTCTGCGGCGCGCATTATGAATTCGACCCTGCGACGCTGGGATTTGAGGCCGCGAAAAACCCCGGTGGTAGCCCGCGTGAGAGTGATGATGACTGATCCGCTCGCCCCGGTTCTGGCCGCGCTGGGCCGGGCGGGGCGGCCCTCGTCGGACTATGACCTGAACCCCGAAGCGGTTCTGGCGGAAGGGCGCACGCTGCGTTCGGCGGGGGTGCTGGTGGCCTTCGATGCCTCTGGCCCTGAGCCTCTGCTCTATCTTACCAAGCGCAGCTCGCATCTGCGCCACCATCCCGGTCAAATTTCTTTTCCCGGTGGCAAGGTCGATCCCGGTGACGCTGGGCCCGTCGGGGCTGCTCTGCGCGAGGCACACGAGGAAATCGGCCTTGATCCCGCCAATGTCGAAGTGTTGGGCACGCTTGAGCCGCATGAGACGGTGACCTCGTTTCTGGTGACGCCGGTGCTCGCGCGCATCAAGGTGCCGTTCACGCCACGCCCGGAGGCAGGCGAAGTGGCCGAGGTGTTTACCGTGCCACTGTCGCACATCGCGAACCCTACGAATTTCCGTGTTGAATCGCGGCGCTGGCGCGGTGCACGGCGCTACTATTTCGTCGCGCCTTACGGACCCTACTACATCTGGGGGGCAACCGCGCGTATGCTGCGGTCCTTGGCAGATGGGATGGCGGGATGAAACTGACAGGCGATTGGCTGCGTGCGGGGCATGTGCAAGCCGTCTTGGCGATGCTTTCGGCTGGTGGGTATCAGGCGTTGTTGGTGGGCGGATGCGTGCGCAACGACGCCATCGGCGCGCCGGTCAGCGATATTGATATTGCCACGGATGCGCGCCCCGAACGGGTGATGGAGCTCGCCAAAGGGGCGGGGTTGAAATTCGTGCCAACCGGATTTGAGCATGGCACGATCACCGTGATCGCCGAAGGCCACCCACACGAGATCACCACATTTCGCCGCGATGTCGAAACACATGGCCGTCATGCAACGGTCGCGTTCTCTGATGATCTGGTCGAGGATGCTGCGCGCCGCGATTTCACGATGAATGCCTTATATGCGCGCGCCGATGGCGAGGTGCTTGACCCGCTCGGCACCGGAATTGCGGATTTGCGCGCGCGTCATGTGCGATTTGTGGGCGACGCGCAGGCGCGCATCCGCGAAGATTATCTGCGGATCTTGCGGTTTTTCCGCTTTACCGCGTGGTTTGGCCACGATCTTGATCCCGAAGGGTTGGCTGCCTGTGCGGCGAATTCCGCTGAAATAGAGACGCTTTCGCGCGAACGCCTCGGCGCTGAGATGAAAAAACTGCTGGCTGCGCCCGATCCTGCACCTGCTGTCGCGGCGATGGCGCAAGCCGGTATCCTGATGGCGGTTTTGCCCGGCGCAGATGCGCGCGCTTTGGCCCCGCTGATCCATCTTGAGGACCGCCCAGCCAATCCAATGCGGCGTTTGGCCGTGCTGGGCGGTGTCAACGTCGCGCACCGTCTGCGCCTGTCCAAAGCCGAAGCGCGCCAGTTGGCGCGATTGCGCGAGGCGATGGTGTCGCCCGAACGCCCCGAGGTTCTAGGCTACAGATTGGGGGGCCAAGAGGGCGCGGATGCGTTTCTGCTCCATCACGCGCTGATCGGTCAGGAACTACCACAGAACTGGAAAAACAGGCTCTGTTTCGGCGCAAATCAGGTTTTTCCAGTGACGGGCGCCGATCTGATGCCAGCGTTGCAAGGCCCGGAACTGGGCGCGCGTTTGCGCCAGATCGAGGCGCGCTGGATTGCGTCAGATTTCACGCTGACCCGCGACGAGCTGCTGGCGTGATCTTGGCGGCGCTTTCCCCCGCCTGATCGGGGGCTATATTGCAGTCGTGAAAGCGAGCCCGCATGTTTGATCCATTCCAAAAGGCCGACGGCCCGCCCCCGCAAAGCCTTGCTGCATTTTTCCGCTGGTGCCTGAAAGGCGCCGGCTCTCTGATCGTGATTTCTGGGGCTGCCTCGGTGTTGGCTGGCGCGATGGAGGTGGTCTCGGCTTGGCTGTTGGGGCGCGTGATCGACGCAGCCCTTGGTAGCGCACCTGCTGAGGTGATTGCCCGGAACGCAGGGCTTCTGGTGCTGTTCGTGAGCTTCTATCTTATCATCCGGCCCGCGGCTTTCGCGCTGAGTTCGGCGACAACCAACCTGCTGATTGCTCCCAACGTTCTTCCGCTTGTGCTGTCGCGCCTGCATCGCTGGACGATGGGGCAATCTGTGACGTTCTTTGACAATGATTTCGCAGGCCGTATTGCGCAAAAGCAGATGCAGACCGCGCGCGCAGTGACGGACACGGTTTCCGAGGTGATCAATACCGCGCTCTTTGCGCTGGCCTCGATCCTGGGGTCGGTTTTGCTGCTGATCGGGATTGATCTGTGGGGAGCCTTCGCGCTGGTGATCTGGACGCTTGGCCTTGGGGTGCTGATCCGGGCTTTCCTACCCCAAATCCGGGCGCGATCGCGTGCGCGCGCCGCGTCGCGGGCGATGGTGACCGGGCAAGTCGTTGACACGATCACCAATATCAAGACGGTGAAGCTGTTCGCGCATGCCGCGTATGAGGATCGCTCGGCACTTGCTGCGATGTCGACGTTTCGCACGCGAACGATCCGTTTTGGGCAAGTTCAGAGCCTATATCGCACCGTCCAGATGGCGTATTCCGGGTTGCTGCCCGTGATTTTGGTTGGCGGAGCGATCTGGCTGTGGTCGCGCGGGCAGGCAAGTGCGGGCGATATCGCCACGTCTGGGGCGATTGCGATCCGACTGGCGCAAATGTCGGGCTGGGTGTCGAATGCGCTGATGGGGCTTTGGACCAATATCGGCGAGGCTGAGGACGGGATGCGCACGCTTGCGCGCCCTCACGGGCTGACCGACGCCCCCGATGCGCGCGATCTTGGGCAGGTGGCCGGGGCGATCCGCTTTGATCATGTGGGCTTTGCCTACGGGCGCGAAAAAGGGGGCGTCGAGGGGCTGGATTTGCACATTGCCGATGGCGAGCGAATTGGGATTGTGGGCGCATCCGGGGCCGGGAAGTCGACGCTCGTGGCTTTGCTTTTAAGGCTCTATGATGCTGAAACAGGCTCTATTTTGATCGACGAAACCGATATTCGCGACGTCACCCAAGAGAGCCTGCGCCGCCAGATCGCGATGGTCACGCAAGAGACGGCGATGTTCAATCGCTCGGCCCGTGAAAATATCCTGTATGGCCGTCCCGATGCCAGCGAGGCCGAACTGATCGCAGCGGCGAAACAAGCCGAGGCGCATGAATTCATCCTCGCGATGCAAGATCACGAGGGAAACCGCGGCTATGAGGCCAAACTGGGCGAGCGGGGCGTCAAACTGTCGGGTGGTCAGCGCCAACGGATCGCATTGGCCCGCGCCTTTCTGAAAGACGCACCGATTTTGGTGCTGGATGAGGCGACCTCGGCGCTTGATTCCGAGGTTGAGGCCTCAATCCAATCGGCGCTGCATCGGGTGATGGCGGGCAAAACGGTGCTTGCGATCGCGCATCGGTTGTCCACGATTGCCGAGATGGACCGCATCATCGTGCTGGAACAGGGTCGTATCGTGGAGCAAGGCAGCCATAATGACTTGCTGGCCGCGCAGGGGTTGTATGCCCGTTACTGGGCGCGTCAATCCGGTGGGTTCCTGAATTGCGATGAGGACAGTCAAGCGGCGCAATAGCCCAAAACAGGGCCTTCCCAGTGCCGCCCCATCCCGCTATGGCACTTCCATGACATATACGATCGACCGACTTTCGCTCCATGCTGATGGCGTGGCCCATGGTCCCGAGGGGACCGTGCATGTCGCCATGGCGCTGCCCGGAGAGGTCGTGTCGGGTGAACCGATAGCCGGTCGGATCGCCGCGCCCAAGATCGTCACGCCCAGTGCGGATCGGGTCTCGGCCCCCTGTCCGCATTACCGGGCTTGCGGGGGCTGCGTGATGCAGCACGCCTCGGATGCTTTCACGGCTGGCTGGAAGGTTGACGTGGTGCGCCACGCGCTGAGTGCGCGCAATCTCACGGTGCCCGAAATGACGATCGCGACCTCGCCGCTCCACTCGCGCAGGCGCGCAACTTTGGCAGGGCGGCGCACCAAAAAGGGGACGTTGGTCGGGTTTCACGCCCGTGCCTCGGACACGCTGGTCGAGGTGCCGGGCTGTCTGATCTTGCGGCCGGAACTATTGGCAGCGCTCCCGATCTTGCATGAAGCCACCGCGATTGGCGCCTCGCGCAAGGGCGAGGTCGCCTTTGCAATGAGCCTGTCGCAGAACGGCCTTGATATCGCGGCGACCGGTGGAAAAGACACTGATCCCGCCCAATTCGAGGCCTTGGCCGATCTGGCCCGCCGCCGGGACTTGGCGCGGCTCACTTGGAATGGTGAGGTGATTGCCGCGCGGCGCGCGCCACTCCAAAGCTTTGGTGCGGCCAAAGTTGCCCCGCCGCCGGGTGCGTTTTTACAAGCGACCGCGCATGGCGAGGCGGCGCTGGTCGCCTTCGTACGTGAGGCGGTGACCGGGGCCTCAAAGGTTGCCGACTTGTTTGCAGGGTGCGGCACGTTCGCCCTGCCTTTGGCCGAGGATGCAAGCGTGCATGCGGTTGAAAACGCGACGGCGATGATTGAGGCGCTTGATCTGGGTTGGCGGCAGGCCAAGGGGCTGCACCGCGTGACCTCGGAAGTGCGCGATCTGTTTCGCCGCCCGCTTTTGTCCGATGAAATCGACCGCTACGATGCCGTCGTGATCGACCCGCCCCGGGCCGGGGCCGAGGCGCAGGTTGCACAGATCTGTGCATCGCGCCTCAAGCGGTTGGTGCATGTGTCGTGCAATCCGGTGACTTTCGCGCGCGAAGCGGCGGCGTTGGCTGATGCTGGCTTTACGCTGGATCGGATATTGGTCGTCGATCAGTTCCGCTTTTCTGCTCATGTTGAGGTCGCGGCCTGTTTCAGCCGCTAGAATCGGCCTTGGAAATCGCGTATGACTGAACAAAACAAGCAGTTGCGAACAGGCAAATCATGAACCGCAGAACTCTATTTCTGGGCGCCAGCGCCCTTGCCGCTTTGGCCGCCTGTGGCGATTCAAGCAAATTCTTATCCTATAGCGGGCCGCAAGTGACCCAGATTCAGGTCTTCAAGGGCAAGCGGATGATGTATCTGCTGCATGGCGACACGGTGCTGGAAAGCTACAAGATCAGCCTTGGCGGGGACCCGATTGGCCCCAAGCATTTCGAGGGCGACGGCAAGACCCCCGAAGGGCTGTATTACATCAACCGGCGCAACCCGAATTCCGCCTATTACCTGTCGATCGGGATCAGCTATCCCAATCCGCAGCAGGTGGCCTATGCCGCAGCTCAGGGCAAAAAGGCCGGCGGTGATATCTTCCTTCATGGTCGTGATGGCAAGAATAAAGGGCGCGGGCGTGATTGGACGGCGGGCTGCATCGCTGTGAAAGACAAGGAAATCCGCGAGATCTACGCGATGGTGCGAGAGAACACGCCGATCTTTATCTTCCCATGATGTGCAAAGGGCCCCGCGTTGGGGCCCTTTTGATTTAGTTGCCGGTGACCATCGTCCACCAGATTTTTCCCGAAGGTTCCTGATACCACGAAAAGCCCATTTGCGTCGCCGCCGGGTTCAAGATCACGTCACGGGTGTCGGGCACATTCATCCATGCCGACAGGGTTTCCATCTCGGTCTCGTAGGTCTCCGAGATATTCTCGCCCAGCACGGTGCCGGTATAGCCCGCACGTTGCGCGCGTTCGAGGGGCGAGGAGCCGTCAGACCCCCAGTGCCACGGCCGGTTCTGCGCGGCCATGTCCTTAGAATGGGCCAGCGCGGCCGTGGTGAGCGAGGCGTTCAGCACCAATGGGGCTGCCCCGCGCGCCGAGCGCAGCGAGTTGACCGATTCGAGAACCCGCTGCGGGATCACCTGCGCTTCGCGCCCGGTGATCGAATACACCTTGGGCAAAGGCAGGCCATCGGGGCCAAGCTTGGGTTGTTGATCGACAGGATCGCAGGCCGCTAGGGCGAGCGTGGCGGAAATCGCAAGGAAAGTGGCGCGCAGCATGGTCTTGGGGGCCCCCTGATAAAGCTGCGTTTCCCTTTACACGTTCGTCCTTGGCCGCGCAAACCCTCCTGTCACGCGAAAGGCACATCTTTCAGGGTTTGATTTGCACCAACGCCGTACTCACACTATGTTGATGCTGGTTTCTGACGCCAATAGTTCCGCCACATTCGGAGGGCATGATGTCCAACGCGCGTACCAAATTCGATCGCCGCGCTTTTCTCGGCGCGGCTGCACTTAGCGGTGCAGGGCTTGCGCTGCCAGCATGGGCCCAAACGCCCGATGCCGGGGCGGAGCAATTCGAGACCAACGCCTATACCAATCAGCGGCGCAATATCTCAAGCTTTCAGGCGCGCCAGTGGCAGCCCTATTTCAGCACGCTGCGCAATGGGGCGATCCTTGTGGATACGACCTCGCGCGATCTGCATTACTGGTCGGAAGATCAAACGATCTATCGGTTGTATCCCACGTCGGTGCCAGTATCAGAGGATCTGACGCGACGCGGCCGCACAGAGGTGATCCGCAAGGTCGAGGGGCCAAGCTGGGCACCTACGCCTTCGATGAAACGGCGCAACCCCGAATGGCCGTCCTACGTGCCGCCCGGACCTGACAATCCGCTGGGCACCCATGCGCTGTATCTGTCGTGGAAATATTACCGCATCCACGGCACGCATGACACGCGCAAGATCGGGCGCAAAAGTTCGAACGGATGTATCGGGCTTTATAACGAACATATCCAAGAGCTGTTCGGGATGGCCAAGATTGGCACGCAGGTTCTGTTGATTTAACATCTGTCAAAGCGTGATGTTCCAAAGGGCCCCGCGTGGGCCCTTTTTATTGCGCCAGCGCCAGGGCTTGCGCGGTGATCCAAGCCAGCGCCGCATACCGCCCCGTTTTGGCGATGAATACGAGCGACAAGAACAGCCACAGGTTCATGCGCAAAACGCCCGCGACAAGGCAGATCAGATCACCGCCGGGGGCCCAGCTGAGCAGCAGCAAAGGCGCGCCCCATCTGTCCAGCCAGCGATGTCCGCGCTCAAGCTGTTTGCCTGAGGCAGGAAACCATTTGCGGTCTTTCCAATGGTTCATGCCGCGGCCCAAAGCATAGGTAATCAGTGCGCCCAGCGTATTGCCGATGCTCGCGACCAAGATCATCTGCCACAGTGCAACCCCGCCCGCAGTTTGCAGTGCGACGAACAGAATTTCGGATTGCATCGGGATCGGCGTTGCGGCGAGCATTGCCGAGACAAACAGGCCGATCAAAGAGGCGCTTAAAGCCATAAAGGTCCTGTTCGCTCAAATGAAAAAGGGCGTGCGGGGCAATCCGCACGCGCCTTGTAGCGTAAACTTCGATGACACGCGATCAAGTCTCGGAGGGGTAGTCCTCTTCGCGCGGCTCGCGCGGCGGGCGCCCGATGACATCGCGCAGCGCGTCCAGCTCGATGAAGTTGTCGGCCTGACGGCGCAGCTCATCGGCGATCATCGGCGGCTGGCTGCGGATCGTTGAAACGACCGAAACGCGGCAACCCTGACGCTGCAGACTTTCAACCAGCGGGCGGAAATCACCATCGCCCGAGAACAGCACGATATGATCAAGGCGCGGCGCAAGTTCCATCGCATCCACGGCCAGCTCGATGTCCATATTGCCTTTGACTTTCCGTCGACCCATCGAATCGGTGTATTCTTTGGCAGGTTTGGTCACCATTGCGTAACCATTGTAATTTAGCCAATCGACAAGCGGACGGATCGGTGAGTATTCTTCATTTTCCAGAAGCGCAGTATAGTAGAAGGCCCGCAATAATTTGCCGCGCCGTTCAAATTCCTGACGCAATAATTTATAGTCGATATCGAACCCGAGCGCTTTTGCAGCGGCATACAGGTTTGAGCCATCAATAAATAATGCGAGACGTTCGTCTTTGTAAAACATGCAACCCTCGTGCTGATGTGCCCGCCTTGTTCACTTGGATCGCGAAACGAATTTGATCATATCGCTTGCTCAAGAGAACAGGGCCGACGAGATATGTCTACTGACATATGCATTACGCAAGGAATTTGGAGCCTGTCTAAATGGACATGTCAGTGATTTGCGCCCTTGGGGCGAACCTGTCAGGGGCGCAGGGCGGCCCGCGCGACACGCTTTGTGCTGCGGTATTGCGGTTAATAAATGCAGGTTTTACAGTCCTTTCGGTTAGTCGCTTTTGGCGGACACCCGCATATCCAGAAGGCTCGGGGCCGGACTTTGTGAACGCGTGTTGCAAATTGCAAACCACCCTTGGCGCAGAAGCCACACTTGCGGCGTTTCATCAGATTGAAGCGCAGCTTGGTCGGGAGCGATCAACGCGGTGGGGCGCGCGCGCGATTGACCTCGATCTGCTTGCATATGGCGATGCTGTGTTGCCGGATCAATCTGAGTATGAACATTGGCGCGATCTGCCACTGGACGCGCAGCAAACCGCAGCGCCAGACAATCTGATCCTGCCCCATCCACGACTTCAGGACCGCGCTTTTGTGCTGATTCCCTTGGCCGAGATTGCGCCGCTCTGGTGCCATCCCGTCTCGGGCAGGACGGTCACGCAGATGCTCGAGGCGCTGCCAGATTCCGAAAAAGCGGGAATACGCCCGGTTTGACTGGGTTTTGACGCGATTGCGCGCTTGTCAATGTAGACCCAAGCGCCTAAGTAGGGCCTTCGATCGAAAGTCCTACTGGAGTTGCCCATGGCCCGCGTGACGGTTGAAGATTGCGTCGATAAGGTTCCGAACCGATTCGAGCTGGTAATGCTCGCGTCCCATCGTGCACGTGAAATCGCCGCTGGTTCCTCGATCACGGTTGAGCGTGATAACGACAAGAACCCGGTTGTGGCGTTGCGCGAAATCGCGGACGAAACCCAATCGGCGGATGATCTGCGCGAGCGCCTGATCGAAAGCAACCAGACCCAGATCGAGGTTGACGAGCCCGAAGACGATTCGATGTCCCTGCTGATGGGCGGCGAAAGCCCCGATCGCGCTGTCGAAGACGATATGTCCGAAGAGCGCATGTTGCGTGCCCTGATGGACGCGCAGGGCCGCGAATAAGCAATAGGGGCGGAAACGGGCGCGCATGATCGACGTCGAAGACCTGATCGCGCTCGTTCGCAACTACAATCCGCAGACAGATGCCGATCTGATCCGCCGGGCCTATGCCTACGGGCTGGAAATGCACGCCGGTCAACTGCGCCATTCCGGTGAGCCCTATTTCACCCATCCAGTGGCCGTTGCCGCCATCTTGACCGAACAGCGGCTGGATGATGCGACCATCGTCACCGCGCTTTTGCACGATACGATTGAAGACACTCGCTCGACCTACACTGAGGTGACCGAGCTGTTTGGCGAGGAGATCGCCGAACTCGTCGATGGCGTGACCAAGCTGACCAATCTGCAACTCTCCAACGCCGCCTCTAAGCAGGCCGAGAATTTCCGCAAGCTGTTCATGGCGATGTCCAAGGATTTGCGGGTGATCCTCGTCAAGCTGGCCGACCGTTTGCATAACATGCGCACGATCCGCTCGATGCGGGTGGAAAAGCAGGTGCAAAAGGCGCGCGAGACGATGGAAATCTATGCGCCGCTTGCTGGGCGCATGGGGATGCAATGGATGCGCGAAGAGCTTGAGGATCTTGCCTTCAAGGTCATCAACCCCGAGGCGCGCACCTCAATCATCCGCCGCTTTGTCAGCCTGCAAAAAGAAACGGGCGATGTGATTCCGAAAATCACCGCTGATATCCGTGCGCTTCTGGAAGATGAGGGCATCGAAGCGATGGTGTTCGGGCGCGCCAAACGCCCCTATTCGATCTGGCGCAAGATGGAAGAGAAGCAACTCGCCTTCTCGCGGCTTTCCGACATTTACGGATTTCGCGTCATCACCGACTCCGAAATGGATTGCTACCGGGTGTTGGGGTTGATCCACCACCGTTGGCGCGCCGTGCCGACCCGGTTCAAAGACTATATCAGCCAGCCCAAGACGAACGGGTATCGCTCTATTCACACCACGGTCTCGGGGCGCGATGGCAAGCGGGTCGAGGTGCAAATCCGCACCCGCCAGATGCACGAGGTCGCAGAGGCCGGGGTGGCTGCGCATTGGTCCTATCGCGATGGTGAGCGGGCGAAAAACCCCTTTGCCGTGGACCCGGCGAAGTGGCTGGCATCGCTGAATGAGCGGTTTTCGGAGGGCGATGGCGAGGGCGATCACGATGAATTCCTCGAGAACGTCAAGCTCGAGATGTATTCCGATCAGGTGTTTTGTTTCACCCCAAAGGGCGATGTGGTCAAACTGCCCAAGGGCGCAACGCCGATTGATTTCGCTTATGCGATCCACACCCGCATCGGCAACAGCTGTGTGGGCGCCAAAGTCGATGGCATCCGCGTACCGCTTTGGACACGGTTGAAAAACGGTCAATCGGTCGAGGTGATTACCGCGGCTGGCCAGCGTCCTCAGATGACCTGGCTTGATATCGTGGTCACCGGGCGCGCCAAGGGGGCGATCCGCAAATCCCTGCGCGAGGAAGATCGCGATCGCTTTATCAAGCTGGGGGCGGAACTTGCGCGCGTGGCTTTTGAACATGTCGGGCGCAAGGTCACGGACAAGGCGCTGCGCACCGCCGCCAAGACCTTGGGTCTGCCCGATGAAGATGAGGTGCTTGCCCGGATCGGATCGGCGGAAATGGCGGCCTCAGAGGTGTTGGCCGCCCTCTATCCCGAACTTGCGGCGCGTCAGAACGAAGGCGAGATCGAACCGACCCGCGCCGTCTTGGGCCTTGAGGCGGATCAGACGTTCACCCGCGCGAATTGCTGCCAGCCCCTGCCCGGAGAGCGGATCGTTGGCATCACCTATCGTGGGCAGGGTGTGGTTATTCACGCCATCGACTGTCCCGCCCTTGAGGAATTTGAGGATCAACCCGAACGCTGGGTCGATCTGCATTGGAAAACCGGGCGCCATCCGCCCGCCTACACCGCGACGCTCAAGGTCACAATTTCCAATGATGCGGGCGTTTTGGGCCATATCTGTACCTTGATCGGGCAGCAAAAGGCCAACATTTCGGATCTGAAATTCATTGATCGAAAGCCCGATTTCTATTCGCTTCTTGTTGAGGTCGAACTGTGCGATGCCGAGCACATCCACCGTTTGCTTAATGCACTCGAAGCGGAAAGCGATGTTGCACAAGTGGCGAGAATCCGCGAATTGTCACGCAAGCCATAGCCGTTTCGGCGGCGCGAAGGGGAGAGAAGCGTGGTTTTTAGGCGGCGCGAAAAGCGAAGCGTTCTAGAGAACCTGCGCGAGGCGGTCTGGCCGCGCTCGGGGTGGGGCCGTGCTTTTCAATACGTCAAACACCGCGTAAATCGCCTGCCAGATCGACCCCACCGCATTGCGCGCGGCGTCTGGGCCGGGGTGTTGGTGTCGTTCACCCCGTTCTTCGGGTTTCACTTTCTGTCCGCCGCAGCAGTCGCGTGGATCATCCGCGGCAATATCTTGGCGGCATTGCTGGCGACCTTTTTTGGCAATCCGATAAGCTTTCCCATCATCGCGGTGTTCTCGGTCAAGCTGGGCCACTACATCCTTGGAGGGCGACTGGATAGCGGGCATCCCGAGGGCTTGCTGCGCACGTTTCAGGCGGCCAGCCATGATTTGCTGCACAATTTCTGGGCCATGTTCACGCCCGATCATGCGGAATGGGGTGGGCTCGAGCGGTTTTTCACCGATGTCTGGCTGCCCTATCTGGTGGGGGGGATTGCGCCGGGGATCATCGCGGCGACGATTTGCTATTATGTCTCGCTACCCATCATCACCGCCTATCAGAACCGCCGTCGTACCCGGCTGAAAGAGCGGCTGGAAAAAATCCGCGCCAAGATCAAACGCGACGATAAAAACGGCGAGAAAAAGCCCCGCGAATAGGCTTTTTGCCGATCAGGGTCGGCCCTTGGCCGCCCCCGCTTCGCTGAGGCGATAGCCGCGCATCTGGGCGTGGCGCCGGGCTGTTTCGGCGACGCTTACCGCGTCGCGCAGATTGGAAAACCAGCGCAGGCATTGGCGACCCGCGCGCCCATGCTGGCCCCATTCGCGCAGCACTGTGTATTCCCCGAACAGATTGTCGGATATCTCAACGCGGTAGAAACGCCGCGTATTCGGCGTGTGCAATATGAGGTTGAGCATGGCAGTGCTCCCGCATCCCAGTTTTGTGAACTGAATCAGAGACGCGCGGCCTTTGCCAGCGAAAAAGGGTTAACGAAAAGGGCCGCGCGTTCTGCGACCGAACCTTTTGCGACATCGGTGAAATCGTCCAGATTGTCGCCCATCAACAGCGTGACGCGGTAATCCTTGGTGCGGTTGGAGACGTTGAAAATCTTCACGCCTTTGGAAGCCGCATATTTCCGGAAATCGACCGCGCAGCGCCTCAAAAAGGCACTGCAGATGCAAGAACTGCAAGCGCGCTCGGGTTGCCTTGGCGTGAGCCTAGCTCCAGCGGACCTCGCCCAAAAAGATATAGCCTGCGCCGTAGATCGTCTTGATCAGGCGGGGATTTTTCGGGTCTTCCCCAAGCTTGGTGCGTAAGCGCGAGATCCGCACATCCATCGCGCGATCAAAGCTGTCGCCTGCCGCACCGCCTAAGCTTTCCTGCATCTGCGCGCGGCTGATCAGGCGGTTCGGGCTTTCGAGAAATAGCCGCAGAACCTCGCCCTCGGCATGGCTGAAGGAGGTCTCGTGTCCGGTCTCATCGACAAGCATATAGCGGTCGAAATGCGCCTTCCAGCCCGCGAAACTGGCGCTGTTGGCCGTGTTCGCTGCCCCAGAACGCCCCTTGCGCAGCCGGGCGCGAATGCGCGCGACGACCTCGGCGGGATCAAAGGGTTTGATGATGTAGTCATCCGCGCCCAGCTCAAGCCCCGTCACCCGGTCTTGCACTTGCGCGCGCCCCGAGATGATGATGATCGCCGCCCCGGATTCCAGCGCCAGACGATGCACCAGCGCCAGCCCGTCACGATCGGGCAAACCCAGATCGACAAGGCAGACATCGGGCGCGGTGCGACGTAGCGCGGCCTCGAACTCGGTCGCGCGTCCGTAACAGGTGGTGCGAAACCCCGCCTCTTGCAGCGCATCCGACAGCATCCGGCGAATTTCCGGCTCATCATCAAGGATCGCGACATGGGGTTGATCGGCGGTCATGGTCTGGGTCCAGCAAGAAACGCGCCAAGATGTGCGGCGTCAAAGGGTTTCTGGATGACGGGGCAGGGGGCCGCCAAGCGCAGCGCATCCCCCGGAGGCAGCGACGTCATCAAGATCACTGGCACCTGATCGCCGATTGCGTGTGCAAGGTCCACCCCTGTGCGCGATCCGGCGAGTTGAATATCTGATAGTACGAGATTGATATCAGGCAGCGCCATCAGGGCCAGCGCCTCGGTCACGTTGCGCGCTTCGATGATGGTGTGGTCCATCGCGCGCAACATATCGCGGGTCGTGGTGCGAATATCTTCGTCATCCTCGACCAACAGCACCAGCATCGGCGTGGTGGACACCGCCGCAGGGCGCAAAGGCAGGCGCAGCGTCACACGTGCGCCTTCAGGCGTATTGGTTAGCCGCACCGTGCCGCCTGCCAGCTTGGTTTGATCATAGACCATCGACAGGCCCAGCCCCGACCCCTCGCTACCCTTGGTGGTGAAAAACGGATCGAGTGCATGGCTGAGCGCCGTCGGTGAAAACCCGGGCCCCTCATCGCTGACGGAGATTTCCACCCAAGTATCGCGCACCGGATGGGCCGCGATGCGGATGCACCCGCCCGTGTCGCGCATCGCGTCATTGGCGTTCAAGATCAGATTGAGAATGCTGTCTTGCAACGGGCCGGGGTCAAGCAAGACCGGGCTGTCCAGCCCATCTATCGCGATCTCAAGGCGGACCGCTTCGCGCAAGGTCGGCCCCGCCATCGCGGCCAGATCGTCAAACAGATCGGCGAGGGCAACGGCTTGCGGACGCAATTCGCGCGGGCCGGAAATCGCGGCGAGGCGGTCCAGCAAAGTGCCGCCGCGCCGCGCCGCGCCCAAGGTCGCGCGGATCGCGTCTTGCGCGTCTTCCGGCAGGCCTTCCATGCGCTCCAGCCGACCTTGCAGCCCCAGAATGATCGTTAGAAGATTGGCGAAATCATGCGCGAGCCCTGACGACAGTTTGGCGGCCAATTCGCGCTTGGCAGTCTGGGCAAGGGCGGCACGCGCCTGCGCCTCATCGGTCACATCGGTGGACAGGATGAATACGCCCCCCACCGGGCCCGTACCAATTCGATCGGGCGTCAGCGCGATGCGGATGCGCCGCCCCGAAGGGTCATGCGTAATCTCGATCACGCTCGCCTCGCCATCCAAGGCGCGTTCAAACGCGGGGCGAATTTTGGCGAATGTCGCAGCCCCCAGCGCATCGCTTGCCTCTTGTCCAACGACATCGGCATGGGATCCGGGCATCACCGAAGACAGTTTGCGATTGGAAAACGTGTAGACGAAATTGCGATCCATATGGGCGATATGCGCGGGCATCATCTCGGTCACTTGTCGGGTGCGCGCCTCGGTGATGGTGAGCTGGCGCTGGGTCTCTTGCAGCGCGGCATTGGTCGCGCCCAAAGCGCGGTTGGCGGCGCCTAACGCCTCGGCATGATCGAGCACCTGTTCGGACAGTTCCTCAGATCGGGCACGCAGCAACGCCTCTTGGCGTTTGATCTCGGTGATGTCGGTATAGACGGTGATCCAGCCGCCTTGCGGCAGTGGTGCGCCCTCAACCGAAATTGTGCGGCCATTGGCGCGGGTGCGCTCCATGTAATGCGGGGCAAAGGCGCGCGCGGTTTCCACGCGGTCACGCACGGCAGCCTCGATATCGTCCACCGGGCCATATTCGCCCTGCTGCACCAGATAGTGCACGGTATCCTCAAACGAGGCTCCGGGCTGGGTCAGCGGATCGGGGAGGTTGAACATTTCCTTATACGGCGCGTTTGACACTGCCAGGCGTAGATCACTGTCAAAGATCGACAATGCCTGAGCAATCAGGTTCAGCCCCGCCTGTGTCAGCCTGTCATGTGCGCTTTCAGCCACCCGTTTCCCCCCTTGGCGTGATCATGGCTAACACCCCACCGGGCCCTGCGCAAATTACGTTTTTCGAAGTTGAGCCGCGCTGTAAGAATTCGTTACAATCACGAAAACATCACGAAAACTTTGACAGCGAGCCTAGCGCCATGCCGAACTGGGCGCGGAGGATTCGCCTTGGGCGGAGAGGGACGCCGGTCAACCGGCGCGAGGGAGGATAATTTGGCTGAGGCAGTCACGAAGGGGCACGAGTCTGCCCAATCGATTCCTGCGCTGTTGGCGCGCAACGTAGCCCGTTTCGGGGGCTATCCCGCCTATCGCGAAAAGGAATTCGGGATTTGGCAAAGCTGGACATGGGCCGAGACCGCCGATGAAATCCGCGCTATGGCGCTGGGGTTTCTCAGTCTTGGGGTCGAGCGTGGCGATCATATCGCGATTATCGGGCGCAACCGCCCGGCGCATTACTGGGCGATCGTGGCGGCGCAGATGTGCGGTGCCATCCCGGTATCACTGTATCAGGACGCGGCCGCCGATGAGATGGCCTACGTGATGGACCATTGCGGTGCGCGCTTTGTTGTGGCGGGCGATCAAGAGCAGGTCGACAAGATCCTTGAGATCGGTGATCGCATCCAAGACATCACCCATGTCATGTATACCGACAAGCGCGGCATGCGGAAATATGACCACTCGCAGATGAACGCGCTTGAAGACGTCAAGGCCGAGGGGCGTGCGGGCCATGCGCGCTATGACGCAGAGCTGGATCGCCGCATCGCCGAGCTGACTTACGACACCACTTGCGTGATGCTTTATACCTCGGGCACGACCGGCAAGCCCAAGGGCGTGGTGCTTTCGAACCGCAATATCATCGAGACCGCCAAGGCGAGTTCCGACTTCGATCATCTGGATCATAACGACGAGGTTCTCGCCTATCTGCCGTTGGCTTGGGTGGGCGATTTCATCTTTTCCATCGGGCAGGCTTATTGGACGGGCTTCACCGTGAACTGCCCGGAATCGCCCGAGACGATGATGACCGATCTGCGCGAAATCGGGCCGACCTATTTCTTCGCCCCGCCGCGGGTGTTCGAAAATCAGCTGACCACCGTGATGATCCGCATGGAAGATGCCGGGCGGGTCAAGAAATGGCTGTTTGATCACTACATGGAGGTCGCGCGCAAGATTGGCCCCGATATTCTGGATGGCAAGCCGGTCAGCTTTGGCAAGCGGCTGTCTTATGCGCTGGGCAATCTGTTTGTTTATGGTCCGCTCAAGAACACGCTGGGCTATTCGCGTATCCGCGTCGGCTATACGGCGGGCGAGGCGATCGGCCCCGAGATCTTCAGCTTTTACCGCTCGCTCGGGATCAATCTGAAGCAGCTTTACGGGCAGACCGAAGCGTCGGTGTTCATCACGCAACAACCCGATGGCGAGGTGCGCGCCGATACCGTGGGCGTTCCAAGCCCCGGCGTCGAGGTGCGGATCGGCGAGAATGGCGAGGTCTATTATCGCAGCCCCGGCACTTTCGTGGCCTATTACAAGAATGCCGAAAGCACCGCCTCGACCAAAGATCCCGAGGGCTGGGTGGCGACGGGCGATGCTGGTTTCTTTGAGCCCGATACAGGCCATTTGCGCATCATCGATCGCGCCAAAGACGTTGGTAAAATGTCCGATGGTCGGATGTTCGCGCCGAAATATGTCGAGAATAAACTGAAATTCTACCCCGCGATTCTGGAATCCGTGGTGTTTGGGGCGGGCCGTGACCGCTGCACGGCTTTCATCAATATCGACCTTGCGGCAGTGGGCAACTGGGCCGAACGCAAAAATATTTCCTACGCCTCATATCAAGAGCTGGCCGGTCATCCGCGTGTCTATGAAATGATCCGCGAGCATATCGAAGAGGTGAACGAGAGCGTCGCGCAAGATCCGATCCTGTCGGGCTGTCAGGTGCATCGCTTCTTGATCTTGCACAAGGAACTGGACGCCGACGATGGCGAGTTGACCCGCACCCGCAAAGTGCGCCGCAACATTATCGCCGAGAAATTCGCCGACCTGATCGGCGCGCTCTATGACGGCAGCTCGGACATCTACACCGAAACCGAAGTGACCTACGAAGACGGCCGTAAGGGCGCGATCAAGGCCACGTTGCGGATCGAGGATGCCAAGGTCATGCCGATCAAACCAATGGCGGAGGCCGCGGAATGAACGATATGAGCGACGGTTACATGACCGCGGATGGCCGCCAGATTGGTGGCGTTCTGATGGAGTTGAAGAACATCACGCTGAAATTCGGCGGCGTGACCGCGATCGAGAACATCTCGTTTGATATTCGCGAAGGCGAAATTCGCGCGATCATCGGGCCGAACGGCGCGGGAAAATCTTCGATGCTGAACGTGATCTCGGGGTTCTATGTGCCCACCGAGGGCGAGGTTTGGTTCAAGGGCTACAAGCGCGGGCCGATGAAGCCCTATGAAATCGCGCGCCTTGGGATTGCTCGCACGTTCCAGAACATCGCCTTGTTCGACGGGATGTCGGTGCTCGATAACATCATGACGGGCCGCTTGACCAAGATGAAGAAGGGCCTTCTGGCGCAAGCCGGCTGGTGGTGGACGGGCGCAGCCAAGGAAGAACATGAGAACCGCGAAAAGGTAGAACGGATTATCGACTTTCTGGAGATCCAGAATATTCGCAAAACGCCCGTTGGTCGCCTGCCTTACGGGCTGAAAAAACGGGTCGAACTGGCGCGCGCCTTGGCCGCCGAGCCGAAAATCTTGCTGCTCGATGAGCCGATGGCGGGAATGAACGTCGAAGAGAAAGAGGACATGTGCCGCTTTATCCTCGATCTCAACGATGAATTCGGCACCACCATCGTCTTGATCGAGCACGATATGGGCGTGGTCATGGATATTTCGGACCGCGTCGTCGTGATGGATTACGGCAAAAAGATTGGCGATGGCGCGCCGACCGAGGTGCGCAACAATCAGGCCGTGATCGACGCCTATCTGGGGGTGGCCCATGACTGATTTCTCACAAACGCAACGCGGTCAAACCGGGGAGGCGCATCATGCCTGATCAACTCGTCTATGCGATGGAAGTGACGCTGAACGGGCTGATGGCGGGGGTGTTGTACTCGCTGGTTGCGCTTGGCTTTGTGCTAATTTTCAAGGCCTCGGGCATCTTCAACTACGCCCAAGGGGTGCTGGCGCTGTTTGCCGCGCTCACGCTGGTGGGTATCCAGAACGGCCAAGTTCCGTTCGCCCATATGATCAACGCAATGACGGGCGGGCATCTGACCAATTTCGGCTGGCAAGTGCCATCGGTGATTGCGATTTTGTTGACGGGCGTCGTGATGGTTCTGCTGGCGATCGTGATCGAGAAGCTGGTGCTCAAGCACCTCGTCAACCAAGCGCCGATCATCTTGTTCATGGCGACCATCGGCATGGCTTATTTCCTCGAAGGCTTCGGCGATGTGATGTGGGGGGCTGATATCAAAACGCTTGATGTCGGCCTGCCCCAAGGCATCAACGAAACCATCGAGAGCCTGACCGACCGCTTGTTCGGCTATGGGTTCTTCATCGACAATCTCGATATCGTAGCGACGTTGCTCGCGATCTTGCTGGTCACCGCGCTGACGCTGTTTTCGCAATATTCCAAGCAGGGCCGCGCCTTACGCGCGGTGGCCGATGACCACCAGGCCGCGCTGTCAGTGGGCATCTCGTTGCGCTTTATCTGGGTGCTGGTCTGGTCGATTGCGGGCTTTGTCGCGCTGGTTGCGGGCATCATCTGGGGCACGAAGTCGGGGGTTCAGTTCTCCCTCAGCCTGATCGCGCTCAAGGCGTTGCCGGTGTTGATGCTGGGCGGGTTTACCTCGATCCCCGGTGCGATTGTCGGCGGGTTGATCATTGGCGTTGGCGAAAAGCTGTTCGAATTCTCGATCGGTCCGATGATCGGTGGCGCCACCGAGAACTGGTTTGCCTATGTGCTGGCGCTCGTCTTCCTCGTCTTCCGTCCGCAAGGGCTGTTTGGCGAAAAGATCATCGAGAGGGTCTGAACAATGTCACGGAGCTGTGAGAATTTTCTTGATCGGGATGCGGGGCTGCGACAAGCTGCCGCATATCGTAGCGTCAAGGCAGGGGAGGCCCGTCGTTGCGAGAGCGTAACGAGCAAAGGGAGGACCGTTGCCCATGAAAATCTGTGCGACCGTATTCACCATCGGTTGGGGGGCCGCGCTTGCCTTCGGCTGGATCGCATTGGCGGCCCCGCCAGAAGAGGCGTCACAATTGCAAACCATCAATATCGCACTGGCCGCCTTGGGCGCCGGGGCCGGGCTTTGGGCTTGGCTCAGGATACGACGCGGCTGCTGACGGAAGAGATCGCTCTCTTCCCAAATAAGGGGAGAGGCTAATGTTTTACCGCGAAGCTGGTGATTTCAAGACGTCGTATAGTGAAGACGGGCAGACCTTTCCGATCAAATTCGATCGGTTGCGGTTTTACGCCGTGCTGGCCGTGGCCTTCGGGGTGATCCCGCTTTTCATCAATGATTACTGGGCCAACGCAGTGGCGGTGCCGTTTTTGATCTACGCAATTGCGGCGATCGGGCTGAACATTCTGGTGGGATATGCCGGTCAGGTGAGCCTTGGCACGGGCGGCTTCATGGCCGTCGGGGCCTATGCCGTTTACAAGCTGATGACTGCGTTCCCAGAAGTGTCGATCTTCATTCACGTCATTTTGGCGGGACTCATCACGGCCGCCGTTGGTGTGGTGTTTGGTCTGCCCAGCCTGCGCATCAAGGGGTTCTATCTGGCCGTCGCAACGCTGGCGGCGCAGTTCTTCCTAGTCTGGCTGTTCAACAAGGTGCCGTGGTTTTACAACTACTCGGCCTCCGGCCAGATCAACGCACCCGAGCGCACGGTGTTTGGCGTGTTTGTGACGGGCGCGCAGACCTCGGCGATGGCGAAATACATGTTCTGCCTCGTGATTCTGACACTGGTGGCATTGGTCGCGCGCAACCTGACGCGCGGTACCGTCGGGCGCAAATGGATGGCGATCCGTGACATGGATATCGCCGCAGAGATCATCGGGGTGAACCCGTTGACCACCAAACTCACCGCTTTCGCCGTGTCCTCGTTCTTCATCGGTATCGCAGGGGCGCTGTTCTTTGCAGTCTATCTGGGCGCGGCAGAGGTGGGCGAGTCCTTCGGTATCCAGAAATCGTTCCTGATCTTGTTCATGGTGATCATTGGCGGGCTTGGCTCGATCTTCGGGTCTTTCGCGGGGGCTGCGTTCCTCGTGCTGCTGCCGGTGTTCCTCAAGAACGTGCTGGTGGGAACGCTGGGTTGGCCGACCGATCTGGCCGCGCATATCGAGTTGATGATCGTGGGCGGGCTGATCGTGGTGTTCCTGATCGCCGAACCCCATGGCATCGCGCAGCTTTGGCGAGTCACGAAAGAGAAACTCCGGCTTTGGCCCTTCCCGCACTGACGCGAAGGCGCTGCCCAACATCGAAGAACCGGGATCAACCCGGCAAGGTATTCGACTGACTCTCTGGGAGGAGATGCATATGAGAAAGACACTAACCGCCTTGGTGGCCGCCGCGATGACGCTAGGCGCTGCCCCGGTCATGGCCGAACTGGTCGTGCCGAACCTGAGCTACCGCACCGGGCCCTATGCCGCGAACGGCATTCCCTACGCGGACGGCTTTAACGACTATTTCACGCTGCTGAATGAACGCGATGGCGGGATTGGCGGCGAGATGATCAAAAGCCCCGAATGCGAAACCGCCTATAACACTGAAAAAGGTGTGGAGTGCTACGAGGCCACCAAGGGCGAAGGTGCGCTGGCCTATAACCCGCTCTCGACCGGCATCACCTATCAGCTGATCCCGAAAATGGCCGAAGATGGCATCACGCTGTATACGCCCGGCTATGGGCGCACCTCGGCGGCCAATGGCAAAGTGTTCAAATGGGTGTTCAACTACCCGGCGAACTACTGGGATGGCGCTTCGGTCGCGGTCAAATACCTGATGGATCAGAACGGTGGATCGCTTGAGGGCAAGAAGATCGCGCTGGTCTATCACAACTCGGCATATGGCAAAGAGCCGATCCGCACGCTCGAAGAACTGTCCAAGAAACACGGTTTCACGCTGTCTACCTTGCCGGTCGATCATCCGGGCCAAGAGCAGAAATCGCAGTGGCTGCAAATTCGTCGCGAAAAGCCTGACTATGTCATCATGTATGGCTGGGGCGTGATGAACCAGGTCGCCATTCAAGAGGCCGTCAACATCCGTTTCCCGATGGAAAACTTCATCGGCATCTGGTGGTCCGGCTCTGAAAATGACGTTCAAGCCGCAGGGGACAAGGCGACCGGCTACAAGGCGCTTTCGTTCCACGGCACTGGCATGGATTACCCGGTTTACGCGGACATGAAAAAATATGTCGTGGATACGGGCAAAGCCAGCGGTGCGGGCGATCAGGTCGGCACGATGCTGTATTCGCGCGGCATGTATGCGGCGATCATCATCTCTGAGGCGATCCGCAAGGCGCAGGAGCTGGCGGGCAAATCGGCGGTGAACGCAGCCGAGGTGCGCGACGGTTTCGAAAACCTCGATCTGACCGAGGCACGCTTGGTCGAACTTGGCCTGCCCGACTTTTCGCAGCCGATCAAGGCAAGCTGTGAAAACCACGGTGGTCCGGGGGCTGCGCGCGTCTTCCAGTGGGATGCGGCGAGCAAGAAATGGAACGCAGCTTCGGATTGGATCACGTCTGACAAGGACGTGCTGGATCCGCTGATCGCGGAAGACTCGGCTGCTTTTGCCAAGGAATCCGGCATCGAGGAACGCTGCAAATAACAGACTGGCTCCCGGCCTGCGGGTCGGGAGCCACCTCTAACCCCTCGGAGTTTTTCCCATGCTCGATGACGTCAAAACCGATGCGGCCCTGCTTGAGGTCAACAATATCGAAGTGATCTACAATCACGTCATCCTTGTTTTGAAAGGCGTCAGCCTCAGCGTGCCCAAAGGCGGGATCACTGCGCTTCTGGGTGGTAACGGCGCGGGCAAGACGACGACGCTCAAGGCGATCTCGAACCTGCTGAGATCCGAACGCGGCGAGGTCACCAAGGGCAGTATCATCTACCGTGGCGAGCGGGTTGAAGATGGCGCCCCGGCGGATCTGGTGCGCAAAGGCGTGATTCAGGTGATGGAGGGTCGGCATTGTTTCGAACACCTCACCGTTGAAGAGAACCTGCTGACCGGGGCCTATACCCGCAAGGATGGCCGCGCCGCCGTGCAGGCAGATCTTGAGATGGTCTATAATTATTTCCCCCGCCTGAAAGAGCGCCGCAAATCGCAAGCGGGCTACACTTCGGGCGGCGAGCAACAGATGGTCGCAATGGGCCGGGCGCTGATGAGCCGCCCCGAGATGATCTTGCTGGACGAGCCCTCGATGGGGTTGGCGCCGCAATTGGTTGAGCAGATTTTTGAGATCGTGAAATCGGTTAATGAGAATGAAGGCGTGACCTTTCTATTGGCCGAGCAAAACACCAATGTCGCGCTACGCTACGCGCATTACGGCTATATTCTGGAAAGCGGGCGCATCGTGATGGACGGCCCGGCCGCCGATCTGCGTGAAAATCCGGACGTGAAAGAGTTCTACTTGGGCGTTGGCGATGACGGGCGCAAATCGTTCCGCGATGTGCGCAGCTATCGTCGCCGCAAGCGCTGGCTGGCGTGACTTTAAGTCTTTGAAATTGAACAATTGCTGCGCAGAAGTTCTGAGCGGCAGGGGGCAGTTTGCCCATAACAGGAAAAGGGTCGAGAGATGGGTAAGCATTTCGACGAATTGGAAACCCGATCGGCTGATGCGCGTGAAGCCGCTTTGGCCGCCGCTCTTCCGGGCGTGATCGCCAAGGCGCTGCAAGCCCCGGGGATGGCCGCGCATTTGGCGGGCGTGGATGCCTCGCAAGTCACATCGCGTGCGGCGCTGGCGCGTCTTCCCGTGCTGCGCAAATCCGATTTGGGCGCGGCCCAGAAAGGGGCGCCCCCCTTGGGCGGGCTAATCACCAAACCACTGACCGCTTTCGCCCATATCTTTCAATCTCCCGGCCCAATCTATGAGCCCGGCGATGTCAGCCATGACTGGTGGCGGCTGGGGCGCTTTGCCCATGCTGCGGGGGTGGGCCCCGGTGACATTGTGCAAAACTGCTTTGGCTATCACCTGACGCCCGCGGGCATGATGTTTGAAAATGCGGTGCGGGCGGTGGGTGCCGCTGTGCTACCTGCGGGCACGGGTCAGACCGAGCTGCAAGTGCGTGCCGCCGCCGATATTGGCACGACCGTCTATGCGGGCACGCCCGATTACCTGCGTATCATCCTCGAGAAGGCCGACGAGATGGGCGAGCGGTTGGCGCTGCGTAAGGCCACAGTCTCGGGGGGCGCGCTCTTTCCCAGCTTGCGCCAGCTTTACGCCGATCGCGGCATCGCCTGTCTGCAATGCTATGCCACTGCCGATCTGGGCAATATCGCCTATGAAAGTGCCGCGATGGAAGGGATGATCGTCGATGAAGGCGTGATCGTCGAAATCGTGCGTCCCGGCACGGGTGACCCGGTCGCCCCCGGCGAAGTGGGTGAGGTCGTGGTGACAACGTTGAACCCCGATTATCCGCTGATCCGTTTTGCGACGGGCGATCTTTCGGCTGTGATGGAGGGGGCCTCCCCCTGTGGACGTAGCAATATGCGCATCAAGGGTTGGATGGGGCGCGCCGATCAAACGACCAAGATCAAGGGCATGTTCGTGCGCCCCGAACAGGTTGCGGCCTTTGTCGCGGCCCATCCGCAGGTGCAAAAGGCCCGCGTCATTGCCAGTCGTTCGGGCGAGATGGATGTGATGACCGTGCAGGTCGAAACCGAGAGCAGCGATGCAGCCCAATTCGACGCTGGCATTCGCGCTGCACTCAAGATGAAAGGGGTGATCGAACTGGTTGCTCCGGGCGCTTTGCCCAATGATGGCAAGGTCATTGACGACCAGCGCAGCTATGATTGAGGAACTTTTACGCGTGCTTCTGTGTTAATCCGTTTAGAGAGACGGAGGATAGCATGCGTAAACTATTGTTGACGGGGGCCGCGATTGCGGCGCTTGCCGTGCCTGCGAATGCGGCCGATTTGGCGCTGATCTTGGGCAATGCGAATTACGACCGAATGGGCGATGTCAAAGCGGGGGATGCCTCGATTGCCGCCCAGTCGGGTTTGAAACAGGCCGGGTTCGCGGTTTTCGATCAGGACAATGCCGATGCGGGCGAGATCCGCGCGCGCTTTCGCGATTTTGTCGCGGAGTCGCAGGGGGCGGACACGGTTGTCGTCGCGTTGTCTGGGCGCTTTGTCCACAGCAATTCCGAGACGTGGTTTTTGCCCGTGGATGCGCGCGATGCCACTTTGCCCGAAGCGGTCAGCGAGGCTTTGCCGCTGTCCGCTGTGATGACCGTTTTGGCGGCCCATCCGGGGAAAGCGGTGTTGCTGTTGGGCGCGCCGGACCCCGAGACGGGCATGTCCGGGCTGACGATGCCGGGCATTGGCACGCTCGACATTCCTCAGGGCGTGAGCGTCCTGCGTGGAGAGCCCAAACAAGTGGCTGCCGTTATGGGCGGCGCGCTGGTGCAACCCGGCATGCCCCTTGCTCAGGCGGCGCGCGAAGCGGGGCTGACGGCCTCGGGGTTTGCGATGCCGGAACGTGCGTTAATCAATGTGCAAAGCCAGCCGAACACCCCTTCACCTGCTCCGGTCAAAACGCCCGCCGCCGATCCTGCCTCGCCTTATTGGGATCTCGCGAGCTCCGAAGACACGATTGACGCCTATCAGCTATATCTCAAGCGCTATCCCAATGGCGCAAACGCGGCGGATGCCAAGGCGCGCATCGCGACGCTCAAGGCGGAACCCGAGTTGCAGGCCAAGGCGGTCGAAAAGGCACTCAACCTGTCGCGCGATCAGCGCCGCGAGGTGCAGCAGAATCTGACCATCCTTCAGTTTGACCCGAAGGGCGTTGACGGGATATTCGGCCCCGGTTCGCGCAGCGCCATTTCGCGTTGGCAGCAGGCAAACGGGTTTGATGGCACATCCTATCTAAGCTCCGAGCAGCTGACCAAACTGTCTGCGCAGGGCGAAAAGCGTTCTGCCGAACTGGATGCCGAAGCCAAGGCGCGTCAGGCAGAGATTGACACGCAGGATCGCGCCTATTGGGAGCAAACGGGCAAGGCCGGGGATGAGCCGGGCCTGCGCGCTTATCTCAAGAAATATCCCGATGGGCTGTTTGCGGATTTGGCGCAAGAGCGGCTTGATACGATTGAGGCCGCACGTCGGGCGGATGCGCAATCGGCGGATCGTGGGGATTGGGATGCTGCGCGCAAGGCCGACACGGTCGCGGCCTATCGCGAGTATCTTTCAAGTCGCGACAAACCCGCCTTCCAAGCCGAGGCCGAGGCCCGCATCTCCGAACTGCAGCAGGAAAACCAGGACAGCGCACAGGTGGCCCAAGCCAAGGCAACCGAAGACGCCTTGGGTTTGCCCAGTGTAGCGCGGCAGTTGGTGGAACAACGGCTATCGCAGATGGGGTTGAAGCCGGGCAAGGTTGATGGCGCCTTCACCCCCGAAACCCGCCGCGCGATCCGGCGCTATCAAACAGCCGGCGGGCTGCCTGCGACGGGCTATCTGACTCAGGCAACCGTGGCACAGCTTTTGGCCGGTGCCATCGGGTTTCGCTAAGGCAAAAGGGGCGGCTTGGTCGCCCCTTTTTCATGACGGTTTCGGGCGCGCGCAGCGACGCCATGCTAAGGTCTCAATACACTCCGCTTTATTTAATATACCGACTGGTATATTAAATATGCATGCGTGCTTCTAACCCCTCGTCCGCCAAGCCCCGCCCCCGTGGTCGCCCGCCCCTTGCGCCTGATGCGCAGGCGTCGCGCAAAGCGTTGCTGCGCGCGGGGCTCGCGCAGCTGACAGAACGGGGCTATGTCGCGGTGCGTCTGGACGATGTCGTCGCGAATGCGGGCGTGACCAAGGGCGCGTTCTATCATCATTTCCGCTCAAAGGCGGACTATGGCATGGCGCTGATCGCGGAATATGACGCGTATTTTCGGGCCCAGATCGCGCGCAGTCTGGGGCGAGCCGACCTAACGCCACTGGCGCGTTTGCAGGACTTCGCCACGATGGCCGAGGCCGGGATGGCCCGGTTCGGGTTTCGGCGCGGCTGCCTGATCGGCAATCTTGGTCAAGAGATGACCTCGCTGCCCGAAGACTATCGCGCCAAGCTGATCGCAGTGCTTGAGGGCTGGCAAGACATGACCGCAACCTGTCTGCGTGCCGCTCAAGACGCAGGTGAGATCGCATCAGATCAAGACCCAGAGATCCTTGCCGCGCTGTTCTGGACCGGCTGGGAAGGCGCGGTCCTGCGCGCCAAACTCGAACGCAACCCCGCGCCGCTGCGGCAATTTACTGCCGGATTCCTGCGCCTCGTATCGAAATGACGGAGTTCCCAATGACCAAAGCCATCGTGATTGAAAAGACTGACGAGACCCAAAGCGTTTCGTTGCGCGACATTGATCTGCCGCCGCTGGCCGAGGGCGAAGTGGCCGTGGATGTCGCCTATTCCACGCTGAATTACAAAGATGCGCTGGCATTGACCGGGGCCGCGCCGGTTGTGCGCAGCTTCCCGATGGTGCCGGGGATCGATTTGGCCGGGATCGTGCGCGAAAGCCTGCATCCCGATTATGCGCCCGGCGACCGCGTTGTTCTCAACGGTTGGAGTGTGGGTGAGAAATACTGGGGCGGGCTGGGTGCGCGCGCGCATCTGCGCGGCGAGTGGCTGGTGCCGCTGCCCGAGGGAATCTCGATGCGTCAGGCGATGGCGATCGGCACGGCGGGCTACACTGCGATGCTGTGCGTGATGGCACTTGAGGCCAATGGCGTGACGCCCGAGAGCGGCGAAGTGGTTGTGACCGGGGCCTCGGGCGGTGTCGGCAGCGTGGCCATCGCGCTGCTCGCGGCCAAGGGCTACACCGTGGCTGCGGTCACCGGGCGCGAAAGCGAGGCGGAGTATCTGAAATCGCTCGGGGCGTCGTCAATCGTGGCGCGCGAGGAGTTGTCGGGTAAGCCGCGCGCCCTCAACAAAGAGCGTTGGGCAGGCGCGATTGATGTGGTGGGCAGCACGGTTCTCGCCAATCTGATCTCGATGATGAAATATCACGGCACGGTCGCGGCGTGCGGTCTGGCAGGCGGCATGGATCTGCCCAGCTCGGTTGCGCCTTTCATTCTGCGCGGTGTCACCCTTGCCGGGGTCGATAGCGTGATGTGCCCGCGCCCCCGGCGAATCGAGGCGTGGCAACGCTTGGCGCGTGATCTTGACATGGCAAAGCTGGAATCGATGGTGGTCGAGGTCGCGCTGAAGGATGTGATCACCACGGCCCCGAAATTCCTCGAAGGGCAGGTGCGCGGCCGGATCGTCGTACCCGTCGCCCCCGAGCTTGGCTAAGAGGGGGGGGCGATGAGCGACACCAACCCGCCCACCGAAATAGAGGCCGCGCAACCGGGGCAGGCCCGGTTGCGTGACTGCCCGGCTTGGACCTACCTGTTGCAAGAATTCCACGGCATCTACGCGCGCGGCTCTGCAGGGGGCAGCAAGGCGATCCGCGGGCATCGAAAGAAGGTGCGCGACAGCCTGTCCTACACGATCGATTCCAATCCGCTCATTGCGCCGCGTCAGCCGGTGAACAAACCGGTTACCGCACATTTGCCGCGTGCTTTCGACCTCGCGGCGAGCGGCCCAATGGCCAGAATGAGCCGGGCGTTGGAACGCGCCAGCGCGCAGCTGACATGGGATTACGGGTATGAGCGCGTGCCACAGCATTTGGCGCAGAAATACGCCTATTGCGAGGTGCTCGGCCCGCAAGGTCCGATCCTGTCAGAGCGCCTGACACTGGGTTTCGTGCTGTTTGCGCCGCGCACCACCTATCCTCAGCACAGCCATCTCGATATCGAGGAAAGCTATATCTCGATTGCGGGCGATTGGTCGGAAAACGAGTTTGCGGTGTTTGCGCCGGGCTCGCTGATTCTGAACAAGCCGGGGCATGAACATCGCATCACCACAGGTGATTTCGACCCGTGCCTGCTGGCCTATGCCTGGATCGGTCCAAGCGACAAGTTGGCGACACCGGGGATGAAATTTTCCAAGACACGCAAGCGGAGTGTGCAGGGGATCTAAGCGGGCGCTTTGATCAGTTCAGCGTATCGGGCAAATCCAATCCGCGCAGAATATCTTGCGCGGCCATCGGGCGCTTGCCGGGGCGCTGGGCTTGCAGCACCTCCAAAGCACCGATGCCGCAGGCAATGGTGAACCCATGCAGTACGCGGCCAGCCGGGCCGTTCCCCTCGGACAAGGCGGCATGAAGCAGCTTCACCCGTTCGTCTCCAATCGCGACCCAAGCGCCGGGGAACGGGGACAGCCCGTTGATATGGCGCACCAGCTCGGCGGCGGGGCGCGACCAGTCGATGCGCGCCTCGGCTTTGTCGATCTTGGTGGCATAGGTCACGCCCGCTTCGGGCTGCACCTCGGGCGTCAGGTTGTCGATCTGCGCCAGCGCATCCACGATCAACCGTGCGCCCATCTGCGACAGCCGGTCATGCAGCACGCCGGTGGTTTCGGTTGCGCCGATATTGGTGGCTTCGCGCAGCAGCACAGGGCCGGTATCCAGCCCCGCCTCCATCTGCATGATACAGATCCCGGTCTGCGCATCGCCCGCCATCACCGCGCGGTGGATCGGTGCCGCCCCACGCCAGCGCGGCAACAGCGAGGCATGAATGTTCAGACAGCCATTCGCGGGCGCATCCAACACCGCTTGCGGCAAGATAAGCCCATAGGCGACGACCACGGCGATATCGGCATTGAGCGCGGAGAAAGCCTCGCGATCCTCTGGCGCTTTGAAATTGCGCGGCGTGCGCACCTCAATCCCCAGCTTTTCGGCGCAAAGCTGCACTGGCGAGGGGCGATCTTTCTTGCCGCGACCAGCAGGGCGCGGAGGCTGCGAATAGACCGCGACGACATCATGGTCGCGCGCCAAGGCCTCGAGCACCGGAACCGAGAAATCGGGCGTGCCCATGAAGATCACCCGCATCAGGCTTTCCCCAGTTTCTTGGATTTTTGCACCAGCATCTTGCGGCGAAGCGGCGTCAGGTGATCGACGTAAAGCTTACCGTTGAGATGGTCGATCTGGTGCTGCACTGAGGTCGCCCAAAGCCCGACAAAATCGCGATCTTCGCTTTCGCCGCTTTCGTTGAGAAACCGCACCGTCACGGCGCGCGGGCGTTCGATCGGAGCGAAAACTCCGGGCAGGTTGGGCGAGGCCTCGTCATGTTTGCGCATCTGCACCGAGGCATGCAGCACCTCGGGATTGGCCATGCGCACGGCTTGCCCGCGCTTGTCCGAGGCGTCGACAACGGCCAGACGCAGGGTGATCCCGATCTGCGGTGCGGCCAAGCCGACACCGGGCATTGCATCCATCGTTTCGACCATGTCGTCCCAGATCATGCGAACGGTTTCGGTGATCGCCTCGACCGGTTCGGCGGGGCGATGCAAGCGGCGGTCGTCATAAGGCAGGAAGGCGCGCACGGCCATCAGGAAAGGAAATCCTTCGAGCCCGCTTCACGTGCGCGCTCGCGTTTCAGCTTTTCCATCTTGCGGGTGATCATCTTGCGCTTCATCGGACCGAGATAGTCGATGAACAGCTTGCCGTTGAGATGGTCGAATTCGTGCTGCGCGCAGGTTGCCCAGAGCGCGTCGAACTGCTCTTCGTGGCTTTGCCCATCCAGACCCAGCCAGCGCATGCGCACCTCGGCGGGGCGGGTGACTTCGGCATATTGCTCGGGGATGGACAGACAGCCTTCCTCGTAGACATTGCTTTCGTCCGAGACCCAGCTGACCTCGGGATTGATCAGCACCATCGGCTCGGGCGTGGCGTCTTGTTCCTTGACGCAATCCATCACGAACAGCCGTTTCATCACGCCAACCTGCGGCGCGGCCAACCCGATGCCGGGGGCCTCATACATGGTCGCAAGCATGTCATCGGCGAGTTTGCGGATCTCGTCGGTGACCTCGGCCACGGGGTCGCACACCTTTTTCAGGCGCGGATCGGGATGGATCAGGATCTGTCTTAGCGTCATGACAGGGGATTTAGGCGAACTGTTCCGTCCTTGCAATGGCACGCGATTGTGTCTGAGACAAATCGGGGTTTGAACCTGTCTGCGCGATTTGCTCTGTTGCGCGCGTAACATAGGAGAGCCCGACATATGACCGCCCCCAATTTCGACGAGATGATCGACCGCATCGGAACCCATTCTGCGAAGTGGGACGCGATGGAGGGGATTTTTGGCGTAGCCCCCGAGGACGGGATCTCGATGTGGGTCGCAGACATGGATTTCCGCCCGCCTGCCTGTGTGCAGCGCGCGCTGGAATCGATGACGGCGCATGGGGTCTATGGCTATTGGGGCGATATGCGCGAATATCACGCGGCCATTCAGTGGTGGATGTCCAATCGCCACGGCTGGCAGGTCGAACCCGAATGGATTTTCACCACCCATGGGCTGGTGAATGGCACGGGGCTGTGTGTCGACGCCTTCACCAAGCCCGGCGAAGCCGTGGTGCTGATGACGCCAGTTTATCATGCCTTCGCGCGCACCATCAAAGCGGCGGGGCGCGAGGTGCGCGAATGCCCGCTGGCGCTGGAAGATGGCCGCTATGAGATGGATTTCGATGCGTGGGACGCGCAGATGACGGGCAACGAGACCATGCTGCTCTTGTGTTCGCCGCATAATCCCGGCGGGCGTGTCTGGAGCCAATCAGAGCTAGAGACCACGGCCGCGTTCTGTCGCCGCCACAACCTTTTGCTGGTCTGCGATGAAATTCACCACGATCTGGTGATGCCCGGCCACACCCATGTTCCGATGACCGTGGCTTGCCCTGACCAACCGGTCGTCATGATGACTGCGACGACGAAGACATTTAACATTGCGGGCACGCATACGGGCAATGTGATCATCGCCGATCCCGCGCTGCGCGAACGCTTTGCCGCGCGGATGATGGCACTGGGGATCTCGCCCAACAGCTTTGGGCTGGCGATGGCGACAGCCGCCTATAGTCCAGACGGGGCGGCTTGGGTTGACGCGTTGACCGCCTATCTTGAGGGTAATCGCCATATTTTCGACGCGGGTGTGAATGCGATCCCCGGTCTGCGCTCGATGCCGCTGGAATCGACCTATCTGGCTTGGGTCGATTTTTCCGGCACCGGAATGGCGGCTGAAGACTTCACGGCGCGCGTCGAGAAAGACGCGAAAATTGCGGCCAATCATGGGGAAACCTTCGGGCGGGGGGGCGAGAGCTTTCTGCGCTTCAACATCGCGACCCCGCGCGCGCGGGTGCAAGAGGCCGTGGGCCGACTGCAAGCCGCCTTTGGTGATCTGCAATAACGAAAGGCGCCCGTTCGGGCGCCTTTTTCCAAAGCCATTCAGGGGGCAACGGCGCGCCCCGCCTTAGGCTTTTGACAGGTAGCCTGCAATCTCGGGCCCTTCGAACACGAAATCGAGCGGCGCGCGATCGGCGACGGCGGTCTCGCGTTTGACGTTGCAGATCAACTCGCCGTCAGCAACCTCTGAGGCGATGATCAGGCAGGTCGCGATATGGGTCGACCCGTCATATAGATCGACATACCCCCGCAGATGACTGACCCGATCCGCATCAAGCGCAAACCCGCCTTTGAACCTGCGCAGCACCCGCCAGCTTGCGCCATCCGCCAAGACGCGCAGACGCGATGTTTTCGCCGACTTGCGTTTCTGCGCGACACGCAGCCCTTCGAGCAGTTCCTTGGGCAGAAATTCCATCACAGCCTCCAGCAGCATCCCCGCACTCTATGCTGCTCACGCGAATGTAAAATTCAAGTTAACCATTTGTCCGATCTTATGCCGCACCTGCATGGAGTGCTGTATTTGCAACGTCTTGGCTGTTGTCGGACCTGTGAGTGCGCGTTAGCCTCTCGATAATCTCATAAGAAAGTCTGCTCATGCGCCTGCCGATTCTCGCCCTCAGCTTGTCGATTCTTGCCGCGCCCGTGATGGCACAATGCGGAGGGAGTTGGTCTGGGTTTCTCAGTGGCATCCGCAGCGATATCCGTGCCGCTGGCCTGAGCGCGGCGCAGGCCGATGCCTTTCTCAATGGTGCGCGCCAAGACCCAAAAGTGCTGAGGGCTGACCGCGCGCAGGGCGTGTTTCGCAAAGATTTCCTGCAATTTTCCAGCGCGGTGATCAGTCAGAACCGCCTCACCAACGGGGCACGCAACGCCAAGCGCTACAAATCGACTTTTGATCGGATTGAGCGGGACTACGGCGTCTCGCGCGGGGTGCTATTGGCGTTTTGGGCGCTTGAAACCGATTTTGGGCAGGTGCAGGGCGATTTCAACACCCGCAACGCGTTGCTGACGCTCGCCCATGATTGCCGCCGCCCCGAGCTGTTTCGCCCGCAGGTGATCGCCGCCGCCAAACTGTATCAACGGGGTGATTTTGATCCCCAGCGCGAAAAAGGCGCTTGGGCCGGAGAGATCGGGCAAGTGCAGATGCTGCCTGATGACATCTTGCGCAACGGGGTGGATGGCGATGGCGATGGGCATGTACGGCTGAAAACCTCTGCGCCGGATGCGCTGATGTCGGGGGCCAAGATGCTGCACGATCTGGGCTGGCGCAAAGGTGAGCCGTGGATGCAAGAGATCGTGCTGCCCGCCACGCTTGATTGGTCCAAAACCGGGTTGAACACGCAAGCCTCCACCGCCGATTGGGCGCGGATGGGTGTACGCGCACGCAGCGGGAGGCTGGCGCAGGGGTTGCCAGGATCGGTGTTGCTGCCGATGGGGCGCAAGGGGCCGGCCTTTATGGTCTATCCCAATTTCCGCGTGTTGTTTGAGTGGAACAAAAGCTTTGTCTATGTCACCTCGGCGGCCTATTTCGCGACCCGGCTTGAAGGCGCGCCGCGCCTTGACCCCGGCCATCCCGATGCGGGGCTAAGCAGTGCTCAGATGTCGGCGCTACAACAAAAGCTGACGGCGCGTGGTTATGATGTGGGTAAGGTTGACGGGATTTTAGGGGCGAAAACGCGCCCCGCCGTCCAAAGCGAACAGAAACGGTTGGGCCTGCCTGCCGATGGTTGGCCCACCCAGGCGCTGCTGAACGCGCTTTGAATTCAGGCAGCGCGACTGCGGAGTTCCAGAATTGCACAGCCCTTTTCATTGCGAGTGAGGGCTGCGCGCATTATGTCAAAGGGCCGGGGCACCCCGTGCTGCTCTGGCGGTAGGGTTCGAAAGGGGATCGTGTGACAGGTACAACCACCCAGCGCCTTGGCATAAGGACACTCGGGATTGCGACGTTGATCCTGAGCATGGCCGCAGGTCTTGCCGGCTGTGGGCCCGCCCCGCGCGGTAGCGGCATCAACGATCCATACGAGGCGTCAAATCGCCAAACCCACGCGTTCAACAAAAAGGCGGACAGCGTGCTGTTTCGCGCGCCTTCGCCGGATGATACCCGTCCCCCCGTGGGGCCGGTGGGGCATGCGATTGGCAATGTGGGCAACAATCTTGGCCTGCCAAGCATGGTTCTCAATTCGCTTTTGCAAGGCCGCCCTGAACCGGCGATCAAGAATACCTTCCGCTTCATCATCAATTCGACGCTGGGTCTGGGTGGCATATTTGACCCCGCTGGCACCAGGTTCTCGCTTCCCGAGTCCACTACGGATTTCGGCGAAACGCTGCATGTTTGGGGGGTGGGTGAGGGCACCTATCTGGAACTGCCGATCTTTGGCCCCTCGACGGAGCGTGACGCACTGGGCAAGGTGGTTGATCTGGTGATTGATCCGCTCAACGCGCTGGACCCCGATCCGCGGTTGGTAGCCAAGGCGTTCCGCTTGGGCGCGCGCGTCGAAACCCGCAAGAAATATAGCGCTACCGTCGATTCGGTGTTGCATGACAGCGCCGATAGCTATGCGCAAAGCCGCCTGTTGTATTTGCAAAACCGGCGCTTCGAACTTAACGGCGAGGAGAGAAACGATGCCGCAGCCTATGATCCCTATGACGACCCTGCGTTACAATAGACGTTTCATTTTGGGGGCCGGGGTTGCCGGGCTGGCCGGGGCGATGGTGCCGGGTCAGGCTTTTGCGCTGAATGATTCACAGGCGAGGGCGCTGATTGAGCGCGCCGTGACCGATACCAACGCAGCCATCCGATCTGGCAAGACGGGCCCCGCGCTTTATGCCATGTTCGAGCGGATTTTCTCGAAATATGCGGATGTGAACGTGATCGCCCGCTCGGCGCTGGGGGTCGCGGCGCGTCAGGCGAGTGCTGCGCAGATGGCCGCCTTCACAAAGGCCTATCAGGGCTATCTTTCGCGCAAATATGGCAAGCGGTTCCGCGAATTCATCGGCGCGCAATTCGAGGTGAAGGGCGCGCGTGCGATCAAGACGTTCTATGAGGTGAAAACCACGGCGATCCTCAAGGGCCAAGCGCCGTTCGAGGTGCTCTGGCAGGTCTCGGATCGGTCTGGCCAAGATAAGTTTTTCAACCTGATCGTTGAGGGCGTGAACATGCTGGCCTCTGAGCGCGCCGAAATTGGTGCGATGCTTGATCGCCGTCGCGGTAACATCGACGCAGTGATTCAAGATTTGAAAACGGCTGGCTAGGGCTTGCCCGACGGCTGATATGACAACGCCCGGTGGAGACATCGGGCGTTGTCATATCAAAGCGCCGTCACGCCTCAGTTTCGATTGCCGCCAAACACGCCCAGCAGGCTTTTGAGAATCGAATCAGACGGGTTTCGGCGTTGTGCTTGGGGCTGAGGCTGCTGGGGTTGCGCGCTTTGCTCGGGCAGTTGCCCCGCACTTTGCGAATCGCCCGAATATTGCTGCGTCTCTGCCTGCCAATCCGAGGGCTGCGCCATCGGCAGTGGTTTGGCGGGCTGGCCGTCTTCCACGCGCGCCATCGTTTCGTGGAAGATCTCGGCGGGCAATCCACCGCCCGTGACGCCCTTCAGCGGCGTGTTGTCGTCATTGCCCATCCAGACGCCCACGACATAATCCGCCGTAAACCCGATAAACCAGGCATCCCGCGAGCTTTGCGTCGTGCCAGTTTTCCCAGCGATCTCATAGCCTTTGATATTGGCCCGCCCGCCCGTGCCATGCAGCACAACCTGACGCATCATATAGATCAACTCGCGCGCCGATTTTTCCGAGATCACGCGCTCGCCAATGCCGCCGGGTTTGCTGAACAGCGGGTTGCTATCGCCCTTGAGCGTAAGCGTATTCAGCCCGTAGGGCGTCACCGAAGAGCCGCCATTCAAGATGCCCGCATAGGCACCCGTCATGTCCAGCAGATCCGATTCCCCGACCCCCAAAGCGACCGAGGGCAGGTTTGGCAGGTTCTGCGCAAAGCCAAGCCCCTCGGCGACCTTGATGACATTCTCGCGCCCCACCGCCTCAGAGACACGCACCGTTGCAACGTTTACCGAATGCTCAAGCGCGGTGGTCAGGGTGATCGGGCCGCTGAAGTTGCGTTCATAGTTGCGCGGCGTCCAGTCCGGGGAGCCGGGCATCTTCACGGTCAACGGGGCATCATCGACCATCGAATCGGGGGTGTAGCCCAGATCCAGCGCGGTGGCATAGACAAAGGGCTTGAAGGTCGAGCCGGTCTGGCGCTGCGCCATCGTGGCGTGGTTGAACGCGCCGGTCACCTTGGTTGCGCGCCCGCCCACCATGCCACGCACGGCCCCATCGGGCGACATCACGACGATCGCAGCCTCGGCGGTGCTGTCTTTGGCGACCTTATCGCTAAAGACAGACTGCATCGCCTCTTCGGCGGCGGATTGGATGCGCTGATCCAAAGTCGTGTGAATCACCACATCTTCGGTCGTGCCGCGTGACAGGAAATCGGGGATCGTATCCATCAGCCAATCGGCGAAATAGCCCCCCGCGCGACGTTGCGCAGCCTCGCTCAGAGTGGCGGGATTGGCCTTGGCATCCAGATATTGCCGGTCCGTCAGATAGTGTTGCTGATGCATCAACATCAGCACGGTTTCCGCCCGCGCCTGAGCGCGCTCAAGACTGTTGGTGGGCGCGTAATAGCTTGGCGCTTTGAGCAAACCCGCCAGCATTGCAGCTTGCTGCGGATTGTCATTGGCGGCCGAAATCCCGAAATACCGCTCGGATGCGGCCTCAAATCCGCGCGCCCCGGCGCCCAGATAGGCCCGGTTGAGGTAGATCGAAAGAACTTGGTCTTTGGTATATTTCAGATCCAGCGCAAAGGCATAGGGCACTTCCTTGATCTTGCGCTTGAGCCCGCCAGAGCGGCAATCATCTTCATAGGCGGATTCGTTTTTCCATTGCTTTGGGTCGAACTTCACACCAAGGCACAAAAGCTTTGCTACCTGTTGCGTGATCGTCGAACCACCATTGCCCTGAAACGGGCCGCGCCCATCCTTGAGGTTGATCGCGATCGCCGAGGCGATGCCGCGCGGGCTGATCCCGATATGGTGGTAAAAACGGCGATCTTCGGTCGCGATCACCGCGTTGCGTAGATGGGGCGAGACGTTTTTGGCGTCAATCAGCCCGCCATAGGTTTCGCCGCGCCAGGCAAAGACCTTGTTTTGATCGTCAAGCATCGTGACCGACCCACGGGTGCGCCCATCCAGAAGCTTCGTGTAGTCAGGCAGCGTCGAATAGAAATACAGCGTCGCCGCGCCCACAACGAGCGCGATCACCATGGAAAAACGCCAGAACGCCCCCCAGAGGAGGCGCCAGATAAACCGCACCATCCCTGCGATTGCGCCGCTGAACCCACCGCGCCGGGGCGGGCGCGGTTTTTGCCCGCGTGGTTTGCGGGGTTTCGGCGTCTTCGAGGGGCTCGTATTTTTCGACGTGGCGTAGCGCTTATCCGCTACCAACGACCCGCGTCGTCCGCCCTTCTGTGTCATTTGCCTGATCCGCTGCCTTGTTTTCGTTGGCGCCAATTTACACGCAGCTTCACAGGATGTGGACCCGCATAAATTCACGTTTCAGTTTCACATTTCGCCCAATAATTAGCCGATACGCCTAAAATGTATAATTATTAGGCAGATTACTAGCAAGCTTCCCGATCTCTCTGCCTCTGTTTCCTTGTGCGCGTGCAGCGAACTTGGCCTTCTGACGCCAGATGGTGTCGATCGCTCACGACATTGAGATGTGCTGAACAAGGAAGGGACGACAGTGAAACTCATCATTGCAGCAATCAAGCCGTTCAAGCTCGAGGAGGTGCGCGAAGCGCTCACCACCATCGGCGTGCGCGGTATGATGGTTACCGAGATCAAAGGCTTTGGCGCTCAGTCGGGTCACACCGAAATCTATCGCGGCGCGGAATACGCCGTGAACTTCGTGCCCAAGGTGAAACTGGAAATCGTGGTTGCGGACGGCCTGGCAGACGAGGTCGTCGATACGATCCTCAAGGCCGCCAAGACCGACAAGATCGGCGACGGCAAAATCTTCGTGCTCGATGTGGGGCAGGCAGTGCGCGTGCGCACGGGCGAAACCAATGACGACGCGCTCTGAGACGCGACAGAGGGAAAGTAGGACAATGAAAAACCTTTCTAAAATTGCAGGTCTCGCCGGGGTTCTCGCCCTTGCTGGCCTTCCGGCTCTGGCGCAGGATGCTGCGGCCCCGGCTGAAGTCATCGACAAGGGCGACGTGGCGTGGATGATGACGTCTTCGTTGCTGGTTCTGTTCATGATCATTCCGGGTCTGGCGCTGTTTTACGGTGGCCTCGTGCGCACCAAGAACATGCTGTCGGTTCTGATGCAGACCACGATGATCGCGTCGATCGTGATGATCGTCTGGGTGCTGTGGGGCTATTCCTTTGCCTTCGGTGGCGGCACATCGCCGTTCTGGGGCGGTCTGGGGAAAATCTTCCTCTCGGGCGTGACGATGGATTCGACCGCAGCGACCTTCACCGATGGTGTCGTGCTGCCGGAATATGTCTTCATCGCGTTCCAGATGACCTTTGCAGCCATCACCCCCGCGCTGATCGTGGGTGCTTTTGCCGAGCGCGCTAAGTTCTCGGGCATCGTGCTGTTCATGATCTTGTGGGTGACCTTCGTTTACTTCCCGATCGCACATATGGTTTGGGACGGCGCCGGTCTGATCTTCAACTGGGGCGCTATCGACTTTGCTGGTGGCACCGTGGTTCACATCAACGCTGGTATCGCCGGTCTGGTCTGGGCAATCGTCCTTGGTCCGCGCCTCGGTCTGGGCAAAGAGAACATGGCTCCGCACTCGATGACGCTGACGATGGCTGGCGCTGCGATGCTCTGGGTCGGTTGGTTCGGCTTCAACGCTGGCTCGAACCTCGAAGCGACGGCGAATGCGACGCTTGCGATGCTCAACACCTTCGTGGCTACGGCTGCTGCGGTCGTCTCTTGGTCGATCGTCGAAGGATGGGTGCGCGGCAAGGCCTCGGGTCTGGGGGCTGCGTCGGGCATGGTTGCGGGTCTGGTCGCGATCACCCCGGCTTGTGGCACCACCGGTCCGGTTGGCGCGATCTTCCTGGGCCTTCTTGTCTCTCCGATCTGCTTCTTCTTCGTCACCGCCATCAAGTCGAAGTTCAAGTATGACGACAGCCTCGATGCTTTCGGTGTCCACGGTGTTGGCGGTATCGTCGGTGCCATCATGACCGGTATCCTCTGCGCCCCCTCGCTTGGTGGCACGGGCTTTGTGGTCGAAGCTGGCACCATGGGTGCGCAGGTCTTCGCCCAGATCAAAGCGGTTCTCTTGACCATCGTCTGGTCGGGTATCGGGTCGCTGGTTATTATCTACATCGTCAAGGCGATCACCGGTATCCGGGTCAGCGCCGATGATGAGCGTCAGGGTCTCGACCTTACGGCACATGGCGAAAGCGCCTATCACAGCTAAGACGCGATAAGATCAACAAAGAAGGCCCGGAGTTCGCTCCGGGCCTTTTGCGTTGTGAGGGTAAGGCGCTTATTCCGCAGTCACAGCTGCGACGCCTTTCTGTGGGGCAGAGCTTGAGTAATCGGGTTTGCGCAAGAACACGACAAGCGGGATCGCAGCGATCGTGATCCACATCATGAACTTGAAATCATCCAGATACGCGATCATCGCAGCCTGTTGCGTCGTCAGCGAATTCAGCACCTCATAGACCGCCGTTTCCCCATAATGCGCCAGTGAAGAGCTGCCCGAGGCCAGCCCTTGCAGGTTCTGCGGGTTCATCCCCGAGGCCAGCTCGGAATGGTTGACCGCAATCATATGGGTCAGCAGCGCCGTCACGATCGAGATCCCGATCGACGAGCCAATATTGCGTACAAGGCTGAACAGCGCCGTTCCGTCGCCGCGAAATTTCGGCTCGAGCGTGGCAAAGGTGAGCGTCGAAATCGGCACAAAGACCGAGCCCAGACCAAAGCCCTGAACGATCCCCGAAATGACGAACCATTTTGCCCCCATCAGCGGCGAGAAAGTGGACATCATATGCAGAGAGTAGGCGGTCAAAGACAGCCCGACCACCACCAGAATGCGCAGGTCGACAAATTTCATCAGCCGCCCGATCAGCAGCATCATGATCATCGCCCCGACACCGCGCGGCGACATCACCAACCCGATAGTCAGCGTTGGATAGCCGTAGATGCTGGAGAGCATTGGCGGCAGGAGCGCAAGCGATGCCAGCAAGACGATCCCGACGACAAAAATGAACAGCAGCCCCATCGACAGGTTGCGATCCAGAAACATCCGCGGGTCCAAGAAGGGTCGCTCTGCCCCCAAGATCCAGACCACGAAAATCCAGAACCCGGAAACTGACAGCGCCAACTCGATCCAGATTTCAACCGACGAGAACCAGTCGACGTCAGAACCGCGATCAAGCATCAACTGCAACGCCCCGATCCCCACGGCAAGGGCCGCAAAGCCGAAGAAGTCGAACTTGATCTTGCGCTTGGGCATCTCGGGCAGAAACGACCACGCCCCCGCAATTGCGATCATCCCCAGCGGCACGTTGATATAGAACACCCAACGCCAGTTGAGCGACTCGGTCAGATAGCCCCCGAGCGTCGGCCCGATGATCGGCCCCAGCATGATGCCTGCGCCAAACATAGCCATGGCTTGCCCGTGGCGTTCCCGCGGGTTGATATCGAGCATGAAGTTCTGCGCCAGCGGCACGATTGCAGCGCCAAACACGCCCTGAACCAGGCGAAACGCAACCATCGTGTTGAGGGACCATGCAGCCCCGCACAACATCGAGAACACAACAAAGCCAACCACCGAGATCATGAAAATCTCGCGCCGTCCAAACTGGTTGGACAGCCAGCCCGACATCGGCGTGATGATCGCAGCGGCCACGATATACGAGGTCAAAACCCAGTTGATCGTGTCCGTCGACGCGCCAAGATCAGCCCGCATGTCGGGCAGCGCCACGTTGGCGATGGTGGTGTCAAGCACCTGCATGATCACCGCCAGCATCAGCGCCGCCATGATCAGGCCGCGATGAGGCACGTTATAGGGGTCGATCGCCTTTGGCTGATTGGCCTGCGGGCTCTGCGTGGCAGCCTCGGCCATAGCTTATTGCCCCTGAGCCGCGGGCGTGGCCTGAGCCTTATCGCCGATGAGTTGAGCGAGATTCGATTTGACCTTGGTATCCACATTCACCGTCGCCGAAAGACCCGCGCGCAAACCGGTCAAGTCCGAGCCTTTCGCGAGCCGCAGCCGCACGGGAACACGCTGGGTCACCTTCACCCAGTTGCCGGTCGCGTTTTGCGCCGGAAGGATCGAGAACTCGGCCCCGGTGCCTGCGCCGACCGCTTCGACCGTGGCTTTGTAGTTGCGACCGGGGAAGGCGTCGAACGTGACCGTGGCGGATTGCCCCGCGCCCATATGGGTCAGCTCGGTTTCCTTGAAATTCGCGATCACCCAGACATCGGTGGTATCAACCAGCGTGAACAGGCTTGATCCCGCGCCAACCATTTCACCGGGCTTGAACGAGCCGGCTTGGTAGATGACGCCGTCGGCTGGCGCGAACAGTTCGGTTTGCGAAAGGTTATATTTCGCATCGTTCACGGCGGTGATTGCAGCTTTCACCGTGGGGTGATCCTCGACCGCGATGTCGGGATTGCCATCAAGGGCAACCTTGGCGGCTGCAACCTTTTGCTGGGCGGCGGCAAGCGTGTCTTGGGCCGCGATTGTGGTCGTGCGCTGCGCATCAAGCGATGTCTGCGTCGCAGCCCCCGATTTGGTCAGCGATTCTTGCCGGGCAAGCTGCTTGGCTTGGTAGTCTGCATTGTCAGAAGCCTGTTTTTCATCCGCCAACGCCGCCTTATACGAGGCGCGCAGCTGTTCGACCTGAAGCTTGGCCATCGACAGTCCGGCCTCAGCCTTGGCCAAGGCCAATTCATAGGGTTTCTTGTCGAGTTCGAACAGCGGGTCGCCCTTTTTGACATGCTCGTTTTCTGAAACGAACACCTTCGTCACCCGGCCCGAGATTTGTGAGGCCACCGGAATGCGCGCCATCTGGAAGTTGGCGTTTTGGGTGGACTCAGATCCGCCGGAACTCAGCCAATAATACGCGCCGCCAAGCACGATCAGCGCAGGCACAAGGACCAGCAGCCATGTTTTTGGCCGTTTTTTCTTTTTCGTTTCGATGTCTTGCCCATTGCTCGGGGCAGATTTTTTTTCTGTTGCGTCACTCATGATTGGCCTCGGAACTCTGGGAGGGGCTCTCCTCATCGGAGAGATTTTCGATTATCTTGTTCAGGGAACTCATGACCTGTTTGACCGCACGGTCTGACAGGCCATTGAGGGCTTTGGCGTAAATGGCTTCTGCGATGTCATGCGCCTCTTCAAAGGCAGCACGGGTCTTCGCCGTGGGGTGGATCAGCTTGACGCGCCGGTCGTTGGAATCGTGCTTGCGCAAAACCCAATCGGCCTCTTCCATCCGGTCGACAAGGCGCGACACCGAGATCGGCTCGATCTCGAGCAACTCGGCCAGACGCGCCTGTGCCAGCGGTCCTTCGCGCTTGAGATAGACCAAGAGACGCCATTGCGCGGTGGTCAAACCCAGCTCATTGGCACGTTTTTCAAAGCGACGCCGGATCAACCGGGTCGCGTCATGCAACAGGAAACCTAGGCTTTGTTCGGACATAGCGGGCTCCGGATCAATGCGTATATCATAAGCCCTTACATTATAAGCTTGCTTACTATTTCAAGGGTAAAATGAAAAATTTTCCAAATAAAAAGACGGAAGCCCGAAGGCCTCCGTCTTAAATCGTCAAGCTTGGTTGTAGGTTCCTTAGACGCCCGCGTCGATCAAGGCGCGCGCCAGCAGCGGTACCGATTTTGTATTCAGCCCGGCGATGTTGATGCGCGAATCGCCGACCATATAAATCCCGTTTTCGGCCTTCATCTTGGCGACCTGCTCGGGGGTGGCCCCGAGGCGCGAGAACATGCCGCGATGCTCGGCCACGAAGTCGAAGCGATCCGAGTTGGTCAGACGCCGCAATTCATCGGCAAGCTGTTTGCGCAGGTCCAACATGCCCGTGCGGACCTCTTCCAATTCGGCCTCCCATTCCGCGCGCAGCGCCGGATCGGTCAGCACGCGCGCGACCAACGCCTGCCCGTGATAGGGTGGGAAGGAATAGGTCTGGCGGTTGAGGTACGACAGCACGTCTTGCGTCACCGCGCGCGTGGCCGCATCGCCCAGAACCATCAGGCAGCCGGTGCGCTCGCGGTAAATCCCGAAGTTCTTGGAGCAGGACGCCGCGATCAGCACCTCAGGCAGGCGCGACGCAATCAGACGGGTGCCAGCGGCGTCTTCTTCCAGCCCATCGCCGAAGCCCTGATAGGCGAGGTCGATCATCGGGATCGCGCCGGTCTGTTCCAGAAGGTCTGCGACCGCGCCCCACTGCTCGATCGTCAGGTTCGCGCCGGTCGGGTTGTGACAGCAGCCGTGCAGCAGCACGATGTCGCCTTTCTTGACTGCTTTCAGATCTGCCATCATCGCGTCGAAATCGACGCTTCGGCTGGCGGCATCGAAATAGCGATAGGATTTGAACGCCTGCCCCATGAAGTTCAGGATCGACAGGTGGTTCGGCCATGTCGGATCAGACACCCAGACCGTGGTCTCGGGCTGCGCCATGCGCGCCAGTTCAAAGCCCATCCGGCACGCGCCAGTGCCGCCCACGGTGGACAAGCAGGCGAGACGGTCGGCAGGGTAACCCTTGCCCAGCACCATTTCCGCCATCGCGGCGTGGAATTCGGGCTGGCCGGCAAGGCCCGCATAGGATTTCGTGGTCTCGCTGTCCCAGACCTGTTTTTCAGCTTTGTGAACGGCGGTCATGATCGGGGTTTTGCCATCGGCATCTTTATAGACGCCGACGCCCAGATCGACTTTTTTGTCACGCGGGTCAGCGCGATATTCGCCCATCAGCGCGAGGATTTTATCCGGCGCTTGCGGTTTGAGATTGTTCAGCATCATGCGTCTCCGGTTGCGACCTTGAGGTCGTTATACATGCCCCATTCGGCCCATGATCCATCATAGAGGGCCCAATCCGACTTGCCGATCAGCTCCAGCGCGAGGGCCAGAATGGCCGCGCTCACGCCAGATCCACAGGTGGTGATCGCGGGTTTGGACAGATCGACGCCCGCGCCTTCAAAAATCTTGCGCAGGGCCTCGGGGGATTTCATCGTGCCCTCTGGCGTCAAAAGGCTCTCCCACGGCACGTTTCGCGATCCGGGGATATGGCCTTTGCGCAGGTTCGGGCGGGGTTCAGCGTCTTGGCCGATGAAACGGCCATGCGCGCGCGCGTCGATGATCGCATAATCACCCAGCTTAGAGGCATGGGCCACTTGCGTCACGTCTTTCACCAGACCCGACTGGCGCTGCACGGTCATGTGACGGTCGCGCACCATCGGCGGCATGTCTTCAAGCGGGTGGCCCTCGGCCTCCCATTTTGGCAAGCCGCCGTCGAGCACGGCCACATCGGTCTTGCCCATCAGCCGGAACAGCCACCACACGCGCGGGGCCGATAACATCGAGTGTTGGTCATAGACCACGACCTGATGGCCGTCGCCCACACCCATCGCGCGCATCCGGGAAATGAACTTCTCGGTCGGCGGCGCCATATGCGGCAAATCCGAACGGTTATCGGCGATCTCGTCGATATCGAAGAAGCGCGCGCCGGGGATATGTTTGGCATCATAGGTCGCCTTGGCGTCCAGACCCATCTGGGGCAAGAACCACGAGCCATCCAGAATCCGCAGATCGGGATCGTTCAGATGGGTGGCAAGCCAGTCCGTCGATACGAGCGTTTTCGGGTTGTCCATCGCGGTGCGCCTCTCTCTATCGGTCAGAGTTGATTAGACTCAGCACCGCAGGGGACGCAAGGGCAGGGCGCCCAAAACCGCGCCTCAGCTCATTGATTCTGCTTGAGCAGCCGTTGTTTCTGGCGGTTCCAGTCGCGCTTGGCCTCGGTTTCGCGTTTATCGGCCAGCTTTTTGCCCTTGGCGATTCCGACCAGCAGTTTCGCGATGCCCTTGTCGTTGAAATACATCTTGAGCGGCACGATCGTCATGCCCTCGCGCTGGGTGGCGTTCCACAGCCGGGACAATTCGCGTTTGGACACCAGTAGCTTGCGCTTGCGCCGTTCCTCGTGGCCGAAATGCCCCGCTTGCATATAAGCTGCGATATAACTGTTGATCAGCCACAGCTCGCCATCTTCAACCGAGGCATAGCTTTCGGCGATATTGGTCTGGCCAGTGCGCAGCGATTTCACCTCAGAGCCATAGAGCATGATCCCCGCCTCGAGCGTATCCTCGACGGCGTAGTGATAACGGGCTTGCCGGTTTTCGGCGATCAGCTTGGAGTTGGGATCAGAATGTTTTGCCATGGTCGCCCCGAAATAGGGCTTGGATGCCGCTCTGTCCAGTGCGGCACTGCGGCGCTTGACGCGAGACGGGCTGCGCGCCTAGCTGGGACCGTTGCTGTCGAAAGGATTACCATGCTCCACCAGATCGCTATCGGATCGCTGATGATGCTGATCACGGTTTCTTTCGCTGCGACGACAGCTTGGGCGATGGAGGCGATGTTCGTGCGCTCTGCCCGCTGGGTGATGCGTGAGCCGCACGGGCCCAAGATGTTGCTTCTGGTGATGGCGTCCGCGCTATGGGCGCTGGGGATGGTGACGGCCAGCGTCTGGGCTTGGGCGGCCTGCTTTCGCGTGCTCGATATCTTTCACACGATGGAAGAGGCGGTCTATTTCGCGCTCGTCGTCTATACGACGCTGGGCTATGGCGACATTCTTCTCAGCCATGACTGGCGTATTCTGGGGGGCATGGCGGCGGCGAACGGGTTGCTCAATATCGGGTTTCTCACCGCGATGATGGTCGAGACCCTGCGCCAGACCCGCAACAGCCAGATCGAAGCGCGCAGGATCAAGGCGCATTTGAATATGCACCTGTAAATCCCGCGCGCGCCGCTTAGTCGATCATCAAGGCGTCTTTGACGATCCCGGTCAGCATATCGGTCACCGGGTCCATCGTGTCCTTGGGATAGTCACGAAAGCCGACCGTGATCTCGCCCGCGTTTTCGGGGGTCTCATAGACAAAGATCGTATAGGGGCAATATTGCACATTGGTGATGTCGCTGGTCATCACCTCGCGCGACACCTTGGCCGAGCAGAACGAAAAGATATCTGCGCCGGTAAACAGGGTCTTGGTTTCGCCCACCGCGTCTTTGGTGCGTTCCAGCATGTCGCCGGTATGGCTGACGTGATCAACCACAAGCCCCGCGCCGACGATCGCGTTTTGTACCGCAAAGGTGACGTTGTCGAACGTGTCTTCGGTGGTCCAAGTATGCGCCTCTTGTGCCGAAGCAGCCTGCGCACCTAGCATGAATGCCGCCGCAACTGCGGCGCTGATCAGATGTTTCATCTGTGTCTCCCTTATCTCCCACACGGGTCACGCCGGATGGCGCCCAGTGATCCAATCCCGAGTTTGGCGCGTATTTTTCTTTATGCCTAGGGGTAACAATGTCGCCCCCTCTTGCGAAAAGGGATGCACAGGGCACGCCCCGCACTCATAGTGTGGGCCTACAGGAGGTATTTCCATGCGCAAGATCAGACCCGGTGACCCAACATGGGCCGACGTGACGCCAAAGGTCGATTTCCTTAACCGTCGCCAGATCATGGCGGGCGCAGGCGCGATGGCGCTGGGTGCGATTGCGGGGCCGGCCTTGGCCAAGATCAATGCAGCGCCATCGAAATATTCGACTGATGCTGCGCCGAATACGCTTAAAGACATCACGCATTACAACAATTTCTACGAATTCGGCTGGGATAAGACCGACCCGGCGGCCTATTCGAAGCAGCTTGTGACCGACCCGTGGTCCATCGAGATTGACGGGCTGGTAGATAAGCCCGGCAATTACGCGCTGGATGATATTCTTAAGCCGGTGACGCTGGAACAGCGCATCTATCGGTTTCGCTGTGTCGAGGCGTGGTCGATGATCGTGCCGTGGATCGGGTTTGAGCTGGCGGATCTGCTGAACCGCGTGGGCGTGCAGCCCGGAGCGAAATACGTCGCGATGCAGACCTTGCTGCGTCCCTCGCAAATGCCGGGGCAGAAACAGGGCGGTATCGACTGGCCCTATGTCGAGGGCCTGCGGATCGACGAGGCGATGAACCCGCTGACGATTCTGGCGACCGGGCTTTACGATGAAGAGATGCCCAACCAGAACGGCGCTCCGATCCGGCTGATCGTGCCGTGGAAATATGGTTTCAAGTCGATCAAGAGCATCGTGAAGATCTCGCTGACCGACAAGATGCCGCGCACCACGTGGAATCAGCTTCAGCCGCGCGAATACGGTTTCTATGCCAATGTGAACCCCAAGGTGGATCACCCGCGCTGGTCGCAAGCCACCGAACGGCGTGTGGGCGCAGGGCTGTTTGCCGGGCGCGAACCGACGCTGATGTTCAACGGCTACGAGGATGAGGTCGCGAGCCTCTATACCGGCATGGACCTGCGGAAGAATTACTGATGACCACCGCAAGCCTGTCGGCCCCGATCAATGGTGCGTTGCGACATGTGCCCAGTTGGGTTGTCTATCTCGCAGGGCTGATTCCTCTGGCCTGGGTGGTCTATCTGACCTTCACCGGGGGAATCGGAGTCGATCCCGTGAAAGGGATCGAGCATCGGCTGGGCAAGATCGCGCTGTGGTTTCTTGTGGGCGGATTGGCGATTACGCCCGCGCGGCGCTGGCTGGGGCTCAATCTGATCCGCTATCGTCGCGCGATCGGGTTGCTCGCGTTCTTCTATATAGCCCTGCATCTGACGGCTTGGGCGGTTCTGGATATGAGCATGCTGTGGGCGCAGGCCTTGTCGGACCTCGTGAAGCGGCGCTACCTGTTGCTGGGAATCAGCGCCTTCATCCTGCTGATCCCGCTTGCGATCACCTCAAACAATGCCTCGATCCGCAAGCTGGGCCGCAATTGGCGCAAGCTGCATTGGCTGGTTTACCCTGCCGTGCTGTTGGGGGTGATTCATTATCTGCTACAGATGAAGGTGATCTCCACTCAGGGCTGGCTGTGGTTGGCAGCGGTATTGCTGCTTTTGGGGCTTCGTTTGGCCCCCCGATTCCGCTGACCCGGCGGAATGCGCGTTCAGAGGTTTCGTTGAGTCGGGTATTTTGCGAAAGATTCTTGCGTAAGCGCGAAAATGGACCGGTTAGACAAAGAATCTAACAAGGTAAGGTCGTTATTTTTCAAAGGACTAAGTGGTTCTTTGCGGAAATGTGGAAGTTTTTTAAAAAAGTGGTTGCGGAGGTCGGGGAGTATCCGTAGAACCCCCCTCACCGAAGCAGCAAACGACGCAGCGACGGTAGCCGGAAGTGCTGCAAGGTGCTGAAAAGCGAAACAAAATTTGGAGTAAGGTTTGCAGGTCGCGCCCCAAGAGATTGAGGTGTCGCCGGTTTATTTTGTCTCTGTGCTCTTTGACATTGCTATTTATCTGAAGAGATATGTGGGCGGTTTGGTCGATTTCGACGTTTAACCGTAGCATATCGGCTCATTAGGATTTCGGTCCGATGATATGAGTGTCAGCTTCACT